>DATAYG010000135.1:0-100851 GCA_036272695.1 Rhizomicrobium sp.
CGGCGGCCGCATCAATATCGGCGCGTGCTCGGTCGGCACGGCGCGGGCGGCGCTCGACGGAGCAAAAACCTATACGCATGACCGCAAGCAGTTCGGGCGTCCCATTTCGGATTTTCAGGCCACGCAATTCAAGCTCGCGGACATGGCGACAAGCCTCGAGGCCTCGCGGCTGATGATCCGCAGCGCGGCTGCTGCGCTCGACCGGCGCGATCCGCGCGCCACGATGTTGTGCGCGATGGCGAAACGGTTTGCGAGCGACGCCGCCTTCGAAATTGCAAATCATGCGCTCCAGCTTCACGGCGGCTATGGCTATCTGAAGGACTTTCCCGCCGAGCGTCATTTGCGCGACCTGCGCGTGCATCAGATCCTGGAAGGTACCAACGAGATCATGCGCGTGATCGTCGCGCGGGAGATGTTCCGGCAATGAGCGGCGAGGCGTTTGACGAGGTTCTGTTCGAAGAGCGTGGCGCGCTCGGTCTGATCACGCTCAACCGCCCCAAAGCGCTGAACGCGCTGACCGAGGCGATGTGCATCGCAATCGACGCACAGCTGGTGCGCTGGCGCGACAGCGACGGCATCAAAGCGGTTGTCATCCGCGGTTCCGGCGAGCGGGCCTTCTGTGCCGGCGGAGACATACGCGCGCTTTATTCAGCGGGGCGGTCCGGCGGGGACGCGGCAACGGATTTCTACCGCCACGAATATCGCATGAATGCCCGGATCAAGCATTTTCCGAAGCCGTACATCGCGCTGCTGCATGGCATTGTCATGGGCGGTGGCGTAGGCGTCTCGATCCATGGCAGTCATCGCATCGTCGATGCGAACACCACTTTCGCAATGCCGGAAACGGGTATCGGCATGTTCCCGGATGTGGGAGGAAGTTATTTCCTTCCGCGCCTTCCCGGCGAAATCGGCATGTATCTCGCCCTGACCGGAGCGCGCCTCAAGACTCCGGACCTCGCATATTCGGGAATTGCCACACATTCCGTTTCCAGTGTTCACTGGGAAATGTTAATTGATCGGCTTGCGGCTGGGGACACGCCGGAAGCAGCTCTTGCCGGACTAACCGGCGGTTCCGGCACGCCAGCACTCACGGAATTTCTCGAAGTGATCGACCGCTGTTTCGCGCATGGCTCAGTGGAGGCCATTCTTGCCGCGCTGGACGAAGACGAAAGCGCCTGGGGGCCGCTCGCGGCGACTACAATCCGGATGAAATCACCGACCAGCGTGAAGATCAGCTTCCGCGAATTGCGCGAGGGACGGCAACTTGAGTTCGACGATTGTCTGCGCATGGAATTCCGGATGGTTGCGCGTGTCATGGCCGGCCACGACTTCTTCGAGGGCGTCCGCGCGACGATCATCGACAAAGACAACGAGGCCGACTGGCGTCCCGAGACGCTGCCCGAAGTCACCGATTCCGACGTAGATGCCCATTTCGCGCCTCTCGGGCAAAAGGAACTTCAGTTGTGATGGGCACTCTTCTGCCCGTGAAATGATCAGCGCGTGACTAGCGGAGACGGCCATGACCAATATCGCTTTCATCGGCGTCGGAAATATGGGCGGCCCCATGGCGCGCAATCTGTTGCGCGCAGGGAATTCCATAACTGCATTCGATGTAAGCGCGACCGTCCTCGACCCTGTCATAAAAGCCGGCGCGCAGGGCGCATCCTCGGCAGCAGATGCCGTGAAGAATGCCGACGTAGTGATCACAATGCTGCCGGCCGGGCAGCACGTCCGCACAGTCTATCTCGAGAATGGCATCCTTGCACATGCCGGAAGTGGCGCTTTGCTGATCGATTGTTCAACCATCGATATGGACTCCGCGCGAGCCGTGCATGAAGCGGCGCAGGTCGCGGGTTTTGATTTTCTTGACGCACCTGTTTCCGGCGGCGTCAGCGGAGCAGAAGCGGGCACACTTACTTTTATGTGCGGCGGGACAAACGCGGCGTTCGACCGCGCGCGGCCCATTCTGGAACAGATGGGCAAGCGTATCGTGCTCGCCGGCGGTGCGGGCACGGGGCAGGCGGCCAAGATCTGCAACAACATGCTCCTGGCCATATCGATGATCGGCACCTGCGAAGCGTTTGTACTTGCAGAAAAACTTGGGCTTGATGCCCAGAAACTCTTTGATATTTCCTCCACCTCGTCCGGCCAGTGCTGGTCGCTCACGACCTACTGCCCCGTACCCGGGCCGGTTCCTTCGGCACCGTCCAACCGGAACTACCAAGGAGGATTTGCCGCCGGTCTTATGCTTAAGGATCTCAAGCTCGCGCAGGCCGCAGCGCAATCGGCGGGTGCGGCGACTCCGTTAGGTGCGGAAGCTACCCAGCTTTACTCGCTGTTCAGCGCCAAGGGCCATGCCGGGCTCGATTTCTCTGCAATCGTCCGTATGCTGCGCGGAGAATTGTGATTTACCCGCCCTTAAGAGTCGGAGAGTAGGCTTGCCTTAAACAACCTCGGGTGGTGTTTGGGGATATGACGGCATTGGCAAAGGCGCAGCTTCAGGCCGTGGAATCTGACCGCGAGCAACAGCTGCGTAAACGATATCTGGAAGTGCTGAGCCTCATCGAGCGCCTGCACCGCCAGCTCCTCGATGTAATCAAGGACGAGCTTGACCGGCGCGATGAGCGTGAGATCAACAGCGTCCAGGCCCTTCTCCTGTTCAATGTCGGCGACCAGGAATTGAGCGCAGGCGAATTGCGCACGCGCGGCCATTACCTCGGGTCGAACGTCTCCTACAACCTGAAAAAGCTTGTCGAACTGGGTTATGTTCATCACGAGCGATCGGCGATCGATCGCCGTTCCGTCCTCGTCCGGCTGACTGCCAAGGGCGAGGCTATTCGCGATATGCTGGCGGCCCTGTTCGAGCGGCATCTCGGGTCGCTCGAGGCTGTGGGCAATGTCGGAATGAGCGAACTCGAAACCATCAGCGCGAGCCTGAGAAGGCTGGAGCGTTTCTGGATCGACCAGGTCCGCTTCCAGCTCTGACCGGGTGCCTGACGCGCCAGCTGCCCGTGCGAAATTTTCGCATGGAGCGGGTCCGCCGTCCGGGTTATTGTCCAAGAGGGGCACCCGAGAGGCGCGATTGACCTATCCGTACAAGGCCAGTTTTCGCGAGACGCTGACCGGTCTCAGACGCGAAAACCGCTATCGCATCTTCGCCGACATCTTGCGCCGCAGCGGCGCTTATCCGCAAGCGGACCTTTATGGAGGGCAACGGCCGCGTCCCATCACCGTGTGGTGCAGCAATGATTATCTAGGGATGAGCCAGCATCCCAGGGTGGTCGCCGCCCTGCTGGAAGCAGCGGAATTGGCGGGCGCGGGGTCCGGCGGCACGCGCAATATTTCGGGCACCACCCATTATCACGTGGAATTGGAACAGGAGCTTGCGGAGCTGCACGCCAAGGAAGCGGCACTTCTGTTTACCTCGGGCTTCATCTCAAACGACGCCACGCTCTCCACGCTTGCCAAAATCCTGCCCGGCCTGGTCGTCTTTTCCGATGCGCTCAATCACGCGTCGATGATCGAAGGAATCCGGCGTGGCGGTGCGGAGAAGCGTATATTCCGCCACAACGATCTCGCTGACCTCGAAGTGCAACTCGCGTCGGTCGAGCCGGAAAGGCCGAAGCTGATCGCCTTCGAGTCGGTATATTCGATGGATGGCGATTTCGGTGACATCACCGGGATCTGCGGTCTGGCCGAATGTTACGGCGCGCTCACATATCTCGACGAGGTTCACGGCGTCGGGCTTTACGGTCCGCGCGGCGCCGGCGTTGCGGCACGCGACGGCGCGATGCAACGCATCGACATCATCGAAGGCACGCTCGCCAAAGCTTATGGCGTGATGGGCGGCTACATCGCCGCCGATACTGAGGTTGTGGATTGCATCCGGTCCTTCGCAGCCGGGTTCATCTTCACCACGTCGCTTCCGCCCGCCATTGCAGCGGCGGTTCTGGCGAGCGTACGCCACCTGAAGGGTAGCGATACCGAGCGCGCGGCACTGCAGGAGCGAGCCGCACGGTTGAAGCGATTACTGACGGAAGCGGGGCTCCCTGTAATGGCCTCGCGGAGCCATATTGTGCCGGTGATGGTTGGCGATGCAGCGCTCTGCAAGGCAGTTTCGGATGCATTGTTGCGCGATCACGCAATTTTCGTGCAACCGATCAACTATCCAACTGTGCCACGGGGCGCCGAGCGGCTGCGTTTCACCCCGTCTCCCAATCACACCGACGCGCTGATGGATGCACTGGTACGCGCGCTTAATGCGGTGTGGACGGAGCTGCGGCTCGATCGCGCAGCCTGAATCGATCAACCCCGCCGGCGACTTTTCGTGGCAGGCGCACCGCGGCCCAGCCCGATCTTCTTTGCGAATTCGGAGCGCTGCGCGGCGTAATTCGGGGCAACCATCGGATAGTCGGCAGGCAAACCCCATTTCGACCGGTATTCCTCGGGGGACAGGCCGTACCGCGAACGCAGGTAGCGCTTCAGCATTTTGAGCTTTTTGCCATCCTCGAGGCAGACAATATATTCCGGCGTGACGGATTTCTTGATCGCGACGGCCGGTTTCTGGGCAGTTGCAATTTCCGTGTTCCCACCTCCGGAAAGGCCGCCGAGCGTGGCATGAATGCTCCGGATCATTCCGGGAAGCTCGGAAATTGGGGTCGGGTTATTGCTGACATAGGCAGCGACGATTTCGCTGGCGAACTTGATCAGGTCGTCGGTTTTGCCCGAATGGCCGTTATTGCCGCTGCTCATTTCTTGGCCTTGTGATCGAAGGACTTTTCAATACGCCATTTCTATTGTTGGGCGCCGCTGAAAATCAACACAATTTCGAGATAATTCTTTCGGTTTCCTGAATAGGGGCAGCATCGCGGGTCGCAGAACCATGGCTTACGCCAAACAAGACCGGTGAATTCCAATTCTGGATTGGCCGGCGCCCCGTATCCGGCGTGCAAGATTGCGTTTGACTAAGCATTTAACAACTTTCCCGGAGGGTACGCGGAATCCTATAAAATCTCTTTTCACTACCGATGTAGTATACTATCATACCCTGCCCCTCGGCGATCAGGAGTAGGGGATCATGCACGCCTTGTCGTTTTTCAATCCGCTCTATTTGATTTCGGGCTTTGCCGTTGGTCTTCTGGTCGGAATGACCGGAGTGGGGGGCGGTTCGCTGATGACGCCGCTGCTGGTGTTATTGTTTGGCATTCATCCCGGCACGGCCGTGGGCACCGACCTTCTATACGCAGCGGCGACAAAGACCGTCGGCACCGGCGTTCATGGCGCGAGCGGCACCGTCGATTGGCGGATCGTGGGGTGGCTTGCCGCCGGCAGCGTTCCTGCCACGGTCGCGACGCTTCTGATCCTGGCCTATTTCGGCGCGCAGAGCGGCGGTGCCAACCACGTCATCACCTTCGTGCTCGGTATCGCGCTCATCGCGACGGCGATCGCCATTCTGTTCCGCCGCTTCATCCTCAATTACTTCGCAAAACGAGGAGCTAAGCCGGACCCACAGCGCACGACGATTGCCACAGTCGCACTTGGCGTGATTCTTGGCGTGCTCGTTTCAATTTCCTCGGTCGGCGCGGGCGCGATCGGCGTAACAGTCCTGCTCGTCCTTTATCCTGCGCTGCCTGCCAGCAAGCTTGTCGGCTCGGATATTGCTCATGCAGTGCCGCTGACTCTCATCGCGGGCTTGGGGCATTGGTTGATGGGCTCGGTAAATTTCCCGTTGCTGTTTTCCCTGCTGACAGGCTCGATCCCTGGAATAATTATTGGCAGCCTGGTTGCCACGCGCATGCCGGACACTGTCCTGCGGCCGATTCTGGCGTCAGCATTGGCGTTGGTAGGTGGCAGGCTTATCTTCTGAGACTGCAAACGCGGAAAAACGGTCCGCATCCGCGTCCGGCTCGGGGGCACGTTTTCGCTTGTCCGCTTCAACGCCGCCCCCGTTTCACATCTGAACTTTGGGGAGCGTAACGTGACGACATCGCGGCGAGTGTCGCGGCCAGCGTGTCACGCAATGCGGGCGGTCCTATCAGTTCCATGTCTTCGCACAACCGCATCAACTCGCGCACGCCATGCGCGTCGGTCTCAATGGGAATCGTGCAGCGCACCCAGCCGTCCGCGTCGGGTTTTGCAGTTTCGCGCGCCGCCTGTTCCACATGCGAGCCGAGCAATGCGAGCAGTGCGACACCCTTCGGCGACAGCCGAACATCGGCGTGGGCGCGCCAGAGCCCCTCTTCGTAGTCGTGGCACGCCTTCGCCCAATGCGTGGCGAGATCGAAGTTCTTCGGACGCTCAAACGATTCGTCCGTGACTTCCGCATTCTCGATGTTCGCGACGCGATAGGTTCGGATCGCTTTTCCGGTCTGTCCGACGAGATACCAGGTGCCGGCCTTCAGCACGAGGCCGAGCGGCCGCACCCGCACCAAGCGGGCCTCGTGCCGCCCCGCCGTCCGGTAGTTGAACTTGAGCGCGGCGGCATTCCAGACCGCATGTGCAACGGTCTGCAGGCAGGTTTGCGGGTCGCCGGCGCGGAACCACGGTGCGGGGTCGAGATGAAAGCGGCTGGCGATTCGTTCCGCAGCCGGTTGCACATGAGCGGGCAGGGCAGCCAGCAGCTTCAGGCGCGCTGCAGACAACATGTCGGCAAGGCCGAGCTGCGCCGCCGGGCCGGGAAGCCCGGCAAGAAACAACGCCTCTGCTTCGGGCTGGGTCAGGCCGGTAAGCTTCGTCCGATACCCGTCGAGCAACGCAAATCCGCCGCTTCGCCCCCGGTCCGCATAGACGGGGATGCCCGCCGCGCTCAACTGATCGATGTCGCGATGGATGGTGCGCACCGAAACTTCGAACTCCGCAGCCAGTTCGCGCGCGCTCATCCGGCCGCGCACCTGCAGCAGCATCAGGATCGACAGAAGGCGGCTCGCAAGCATTTTTTTTGAACGCCCCACAATACATGACATTCGATGTCATCTTAATACCGCTAGACCGGTGCGCGCAAACGCAGGGAGACCGAAAAAATGAAGCCCGCAGCAGGACTGTTGATCGCAGTCCTCGTTCTTGGCGCTTCAACGATCGATGCCGTCCCGCAAACAGGAGTAACCACCGTGATTGACCATGCCCCCGATTTCGATTTCCTCGTTGCAAATGGTACGTGCATCACTGGCGGCTGAAGGACCGCCTTGCTGGCGACCACGACTGGATTGAATTTGATGACACGTCGGAGCTCTGGATGACGATGGACGGGTATGGCACGATAGATGATAATTACATCGGCCTGCCGGGCGGAGCCTATCGTGCCGTGGGCATATGCGGCTATGATCCGAAGGCGCAGACTTGGGCTATCTGGTGGCCTGACGGCCGGTTCCCGCACAAGATCGAGCCAGCCGTTTTCGGCAATTTCAAGCATGACGTCGGGACGTTCGAAGGCGACGACACGTTCAACGGCAAGCCGATCAAGGTCCGCTTTACCTGGTCGCACATCACCGCGAATTCCGCCCATTGGGAACAGGCGTTTTCGCCCGACAGCGGCGATAGTTGGGAAACCAACTGGCGCATGGAATTGACGAGGGTCCAATGAACGAGGTCGTCGAACTGCGTCAATACGCGTTGAAGCCCGGCAGGCGCGATGAATTGATCGAATTGTTCGAACGGGAATTCGTGGAAACCCAGGAAGCAGTCGGCATCGATGTGATCGGCACGTTCCACGATATCGATGATCCCGACCGCTTCGTTTGGCTGCGCGGTTACGCCGACATGGAGAGCCGGGGCCGCGCGCTCACTGCGTTTTACAGTGGCCCGGTCTGGAAGGCGCATCGGGACGCCGCAGTCGCCACGATGGAAGACACCGATAACGTGCTGTTGCTGCGGCCAGCCTGGCGCGGTTCCAGTTTTCCGGGCGGCGTCGCGCGGGCGTCGCGCGGCGCCCGCGATCCCTCACCGGAGATCGTCATTGCGGCGATCTGTTATTTCGATCCGGACGTACCGGACGGTTTCGCCGAGTCGTTTCGCGCCGTGATGCCGCCGCAATGCGAAGCAGCCGGCGCAACCCTGATGGCCGCGCTGGTGAGCGAACCGAGCGCCAATAATTTTCCGCAGCATGCGATCCGCGAAGGCGAGCGCGTCTTCGTGTGGCTCCTGCATTTCCCCAACGCAGCGTCCGCGCATTCCATTCCGTTGTCTTCGGAACTCGGGCGCCGACTTTGCAAACCGATGGAAATCTTGCGCTTACGTCCGACCGCCCGTTCGCGTCGAATGGCGCCGTGGCACAAGCGGGCCGACTGATACTGAGCGTGCTCGCTGCCACCGGAGTGGCGGCGCATTTGAGTTTGCCTTGCGGTGTTTCTAAGCGCCGCGATAGTGCTGAACGACAGTCCACGCGCCGACGAGTATGAATCCAATGCCTGCGACAAGTTTGAGTGGAATGTGCTCGAGGCAGCGGCCCGCAAAAGCGCCCACCATCACGGAAACGCCTGCACAGGGCGCCAAAGCGGTTGCCGAGGCAAAAAACACGGCGTCGGCGCGTTCTTCTGTTCAGAGGCAAAGAGGAGCGTCGCTATCTGAGTTTTGTCACCCAGTTTCGCAACGAAAATCGTCAGAAACATTGTCCTAAGTTGCCACATGGGCGGCATTCCCCTTTCTTCGCGGGTCGGCGCGAAGACCCTTCTTATTCGGTGCGATGCAGTTCACGCGGCGGAGAACCAAGGCATTCTTCTATCGCGACAGGTTCGTGACACCTCCGCGCAATCGTCAGATACGCGAAAGGCAATTACCGAATCCGGCAGTCGCGCTCCAACGTGCCGCGAAGCGTCCCGGCGCGACATCCATGGCCCGTTGCTCCTGCCACATGGGTTGACCGTGACAAATCTGAAATCGAACTGTCGTCAATCTGTAAGATTTAGATCACCAAAACGCTAACCGTTTTTGTTAAGCAATGGTGCTCAGCACCTTCCGACAGGCTTGGTGTGGAGATCGCATTCTGAATTCGGCGAGGGCGGCCGCCACCGCATTTTTCTGAAACTCTAGGGGAACACAATGAAACTTTCTCGAACGCTTTCGGCGCTCATGGGCGCCACGGCATTGACCTTCACCGCGGGCTCCTTTGCGCTCGCCAAAGACGTAAATCCCGGCAAACTTCGTACAGCCACACCCATCAAGCATCTGGTGGTCATCTATCAGGAAAACGTATCGTTCGATCATTATTTCGGCACCTATCCCAACGCGACGAATCCCGTGGGTGAGCCGCCGTTTCATGCCAAGAAGAACACGCCCACCGACATCGATACCGTGCAAAACGCCGGACTACTGACCAACAATCCGAACTATCTGAATCCGTTGAACGGCACCGGCGCGGCCAATCCGTTCCGTCTGGATCTCACCCAGGCGGCCACGGCGGACCAGAACCACAGCTACACGCCCGAGCAGCAGGCGGAGGACAACGGCGCGGCCGACCTGTTTCCGCTCTATACCGGTGCGGGGACGCCCGGCGGAGTTGGCGCGTTCGGTACGACTGGCCAGGTGATGGGCTACTATGACGGCAACACGGTCACCGCGTTGTGGAGCTATGCCCAGAACTTCGCGATGAGCGACAACGCCCGCACCGACGGTTACGGTCCATCGACCCCCGGCGCGCTGGAAGCCGTCTCGGGTGAACTCAATGGCATGCAGCTTGTCCTTGATACCAATAACAAGACCAGCTTCTACGTGCCCGACGGTCAGGGCGGCTACACGATGATCAATGACGTGGATCCCGCATACGACGCCTGCTCCAGCACCAGCGACGCGGTACTGATGTCAAGCAAGAACATCGGCGATCTTCTCAATACCGCGGGCATCACCTGGGGTAGCTTCATGGGCGGTTTCAACCTGTCCCTGACCAATCCCAACGGCACGACGGGTTGCGCCCGCACGACGACATCGACCTACACGGGTGTAACGGAAGTCGACTACATTCCGCACCACGCCTGGTTCCAATATTACCAGTCGACGTCCAATCCCACCCATGCCCGGCCGAATGGGGTCCAGGATATTGGGTATACCTATGATCCAGGCACGCAGGTCGTCGACCCGGCCAATCACGAGTATGATATCAACGATTTTTATGCTGCAGTCTCGGCGGGCAATTTCCCGGCCGTGTCTTACATCAAGGCACCGGCCTTCCAGGACGGCCATGCCGGCTATTCCGATCCCGCCGACGAGCAGTATTTTCTGGTTAAGGTGATCAATTTCCTCGAGCAGCAGCCCGATTGGAAAAACACCGCCGTGATCGTCACCTATGACGATTCCGACGGCTGGTACGACCATTCCTATGCGTTCCCCACCAGCGCGTCATACACTTCCGCGGACCAGATTAACGGGAACGGTGTCTGCGGTAGCGGCACGCAACCCAACGGCGTGAACGGTCTGCCGGTCAATGGCCGCTGCGGCCCCGGCGTTCGTATCCCGTTCATGCTGATCTCGCCGCACGCCAAAAAGAACTACGTCAGTCACGTGCCGATCACCCAGGCCTCGATCGTGAAATTCGTCGAGGACAACTGGCTGGTAGGCGAACGGATTGGCGAAGGTTCTTACGACAACACCACCGGCAGCATCGTCGATATGTTGAAATCATCGGAGGGCAACGCGGACAAACTCATTCTGGATCCGCAGACCGGCCTTCCGTCGGTCTCAAAAAAGCAGTAAATCTGCGGTTTGACTTGCCGCTGACAGCGGTCGCTCTGCGCGGCCGATCCTGACACTCGGTACGCATTCCATCGCGGGATGCGTACCGATTTTGTTTTGCACGAAATATCTGCTCCAATCGGAATTAATCGAGATCCGGGACAGACGAGTAAGTGAGTTGTTTACGTATGAGCAGGCAATGGCCGCGCTGGCTGCCGATGATGGTTGGAGCCCTTGTGATCGGCGCTTCTGCGCCGATGGGCAATGCCGCCACCGCGCCGCAATTCGTCGAGACTCCGGGCCAGCAGCCTGATTCCGTCTTGTTGGCGCAGGGAATCAATCCCCGCCCCGTCAAGCTGATCGTCCCGCCGGCCCGGCCGCTTTCGGCCATGGCGCTGTTGGGACGAAAGCTGTTCTTGGATCCTCGACTCTCAGGTTCCGGCCAGATGTCCTGCGCCTCCTGCCATGAACCGGCCCATGCCCATGGTCCGCCAGGCGCGGTTCCGGTGATGATTGGCGGACTCGATATGCACACGGCCGGATTCCGGGCCGTGCCATCACTCCGCTACCTTTATCGCCAACCGGCATTCGCCATCGGACCGGATACGAGTTCGGGTGATAACGATGCGGCGCCAAGCGTGCAGCAACAGGCGCAACAGGCTCTTGGCCATGACAAGGTTCTAAAGTCCGCACTGGCACCGCAGGCCGCGGCCGTCAATCTGGTACCGCAGGGCGGCATTTTCTGGGACGGACGCGCCGACACTCTGCAACAGCAGGCGAGCGTTCCCTTATTCAATCCGGTGGAAATGGCTGCGAGCAAGCCGATGTCAGTAATCGATGTGATTGAACACGCGGACTATACAGATGATTTCCGCGCCCTGTTCGGCCCCAATATCTTCAAGGACACGAGATTGCTGATGGCGGAAGCGATGTTCGCCATTGCCCGCTATCAGATCGAGGACCCGAGCTTTCATCCCTTCACCAGCAAGTTCGACGCGTGGCTGGAAGGGAAGGTGCGTCTCAACGCTGACGAAATGCGCGGCTATCTCGCGTTCAACGATCCGGCGAAGGGCAATTGTGCCGCTTGCCATCTCGATAAGCCTACGAAGGACAGTCTGCCGCCCTTGTTCACCGACTTTCAGTACGAAGCTTTAGGTGCGCCGCGCAACGCGTCGATCCCTGCGAACCGCGACGCCAACTATTACGATCTCGGCATTTGCGGTCCCTATCGCACCGACATGCACGATCAGGTACAGTTCTGCGGGATGTTTCTGACGCCAACCCTGCGCAATACCGCGACGCGGAAGGTTTACTTCCACAATGGCGTGTTCCACTCGCTGGAAGAAGTTCTCGACTGGTATGTGAACCGCGATCTGCAGCCGGAGCGCTTTTACTCCAAGAATGCGAGCGGAAACGTCGTGAAGTACGACGACATACCGGAGAAATACCGCAAAAATGTCGATGTCACCGATGCCCCGTTCGACCGTCACCCGGGCGATCAGCCGGCACTGAACAAGCAGGAAATCCAGGAGGTTATCACCTTCCTTCACACTCTGGACGACGGGTACACTTCCGGTGGGCATTGAATGATCGGCGGCACTCAGGAGCACAGATTGTTGGAAGCCTGTTTTCGCGCGCGGCCGGCGCAGATGACTGCAGGTCGTGAACTGCCGCCAGATGTTTGCACGAGGTCATGGGACAGTTGGCGGCGATTGTAGCGCAAACTTCAGTTGGTAAGCGCGAGAGCGAGTGCTTGTCCTTGGGTCAGGGCCGCGCCAAGGCGGCGATATTCGGCGATCTGATTTTCGTTGATCACCTCCCATAACAGTCGGTTCAGACGCTCGACGGCACGTTGTCCCATCGGTTCGCGCGGCCGGCCGAACTCCTCGTGTATGGCGTCCGCATAACCGGCTATGTGGGCGGCGTCTTTCCACCGCCCGGCGAGCCCCGCTCGCAAGGCAAGGTGATCGAAGAGCCAGAACAGGACACCTTCGTCGCGAAGGAGCGGTGCAGCGTCGCGTGCCGCCGCAAGCGAGCCCTCCAGATCACCTTGCGCGATCAGAACCGCGGCAAGAAGCCCGAATACGGCTCCGCGCAGATCGGATTGCGACATATCCATTAGTCGTTGAGTGAGCGTTCGTGCCGCTACAACGGCTTCATCGAGACTGTCGATTTCGATCAGCAGCTCGATAAGATTGACCGCGACGACGTTGCCGAGCCGGTCTGCGCCAGTCATCTCGCAAAGCTGCGCTGCCTTTCCGCCTGCAGCACGCGCCATCTCGAAACGCCCGAGCGTGGCTTCGATACAGAGTTGCGCCGAATAGGCCGCCGCCAGCGTTCGCGGCCACCCGGCCGTATCGAGCAGACTCAGCGCTTCCAGAATGGCCCGCTTTGCTTCTTCGATGCGGCCGAGCATCAGCAGGGCATAGGCAAGTGCGGTCAGGGCACATCCGAGATCCGGCAACTCGCCGAGCCTCCTGTAGAGCATTACGGCGCAGGAAATTTCCTCGTGCGCGGTTTTCATCGCCGCATTGTTTGACCACATGTCGGCGAGACCGCGCCGTAACCGCGCTTCCAGTACGGGCGGTGTTTCCGCGCGCAGTTTGTTGAGGGCGGCACCTAGCCGGTTACGTCCTTCGCCGCGAAGCGACATTTCACGCCAGAGAGGCCATGAAGCCCCGGCAAGCGCGACCGCATCCTCGGAATCCTGTTTCATCGCCCATTCGAGTGCGGCGCGCAGGTCATCGAGCACCAGTGCATAACGTTCATGCCAGACGGCATCGCTCGTCGTTTCCGAGTCGCTTTTGGCCTTTTCCAACACATCCAGGACGTAATGGGCATGACGCAGGCGCGCCGGTTCCTCATCTGGCGAGGATGCAAGCCTTTCGGTCATAAACGCGCGCGTCGTTTCGAGCAGCCGATAACGCTGAGCGCGCGAACCCGGCACGATGGCAATCATCGATTTGCGAATCAACCCGGCTACCGTCTCGAAAACCGTGTCGATGGGCGTGTTCGAGTCTGCGGCTATCGCTTCCGCCGCGGGCATGGAGAAACTGCCGGCGAATACGGCGAGGCGGCAGAGCACGGTCTTTTCCAAGTCCGAAAGCAGGCCGTGACTCCACTCCAATGTCGCCCGCAACGTAGAGTGCCTTGGCGGCGCGGTGCTGCGAGCTCTGAGCCACGCTTGCAACGATCCGTCGAGTTTGACCGCGAGCGTCTCCAGCCCGAGCAAGCCGGCCCAGCCTGCGACCATCTCGATGGCAAGCGGGAGACCATCGACACGTCGGCAAATGCGGGCGGCAAGTGCGAGCTCATCATCGTCGATGCGGAAATGTGCATCGGCACCTCGCGCCTGTTCCAGGAAAAGTTCGATTGCAGCTGTTTTTCGCAATGAATCCGGCGCGGTCGCATCTTCCTTGGGCAAATCGAGCGGCGGGACTTCGAGTACCTGCTCGCCTGAACAGGAAAGCACCTCGCGGCTGGTCGCCAATATGCGCAATCCAGCTACGGCACCGAGGAGTGTCTCGGCGACTTGCGCAGTTGCCGCGAGCAGATGTTCGCAGTTGTCGAGCACGATCAACATCGATTTGTGCGCGAGCCAGCGGGTCAGGATGTCAATTGGCGTGGCATTGCCACCGATTTTCATACCGAGTGCGGTTGCGACCGCGCCCGGCACGAGATTCGGGTCGTGCAACGCTCCGAACTCAACGAGCCAGACACCGTCCGGAAAGCCCGCTGCAACCTCCCGAGCTGCCTGCAGAGCCAGCCGCGTCTTGCCTACGCCACCGGGTCCGGTGAGCGTGACGAGCCGGGAACGGGCAAGCAGCATCGATATCTTGCGAAGTTGTCTACCCCTGCCGATCAGACGTGCGGGTCCCTCCGCCGGATTGCCGAGCCACATCGAAGGAAGGTTGCCCGCCGGCTGTCCGGCGCGCGGTACCGGGGATTGCATCTCGCTGTGCGAAACAGGGGCGACGAAGCGGTAACCGCGCCCGGGCTTGGTGACGATCCAGTCCTCGTCGAGTGCTTTGCGAAGCGCGTTGATGTGAACATAAAGCACGTTGTCATCGACGGCGCGGCGTCCCCACACGCGCGAGATCAGCTCGTCCTTGGTGACGACGGCGCCAGCGCTTTCGACAAGCGCCAGCAGCAGATGAAAATCCGTGGCGCCCAGCCGCACGGGTTGGCCGTCCGAGCTCAACTGCCGTATTGCCGGATCGAGTGTGAACCGGCCAAAGCAATATCGCTCCGCCATCCCTCAGCTGTCCCCGATCCGATTTTTTTAAGGTTCTTAATAAGGACATTGCCGGCCCAAAGGTCAAGATTGAAGCTCAGCTGCCGAGCGACAAGCGGAGAGTCCGTCATGAAAGGCACGAATGTCGAGTTAACGTTCGAGAATCTCGACTACAACAACTACTACCCGGTGTCCGCTCACAATTACGACGGGTATTTCGGGTTCAATTTCGCCGACATGGGGCTACTCACCGCGAACGCAATCAAATTTTTGGGGTACGGCAACTTCACGGGCTACAGTTCCGTGCTCAGTGGCACGACGTGTGACTTCACCTATGTCAACGCGTTTGGCCAGGGCGGTGGGAGCGGTCTGGGCGAATTCGTGCCCCTCGACAAGCATGAGACGTTCAATCTGCAAAGCGGCACGTTTGCTTCGGCCTGGGATTCGAGCCAACCGACGTATTTCGAGGCGCTGAACAGCAAAGGGCATGTCACTGCTACCCTTGAAGTTGATCTTGGCCAAAGTGCTACGACAGTCGACTTCGCCAAATATGGTTCGGAATTCAAAGGCATTTCCGGATTCAAGATCATTTCCGAGAAGGGCACCGCCGGCAAATACGGTTTCGCTGGCTACCAGATTGCCATGGACAATATCTACGTGCATTGGAACGGAAAAATCCCGATGGAGCATCGAGCGCACGGCCCGGCCATTCCTCACGCCGTCGCCGCTCAGCTCGCGTCGAGCCAGCACAGCGCCTGGTTCGATCATTCGACTGGGGCCGACATGACGCATGCGACGGCCCAGGATCACGACTATCACAGCATGATCTCCGCGTTGGCCGACACCTACGGCCATTCAGGTGGCGGAGGGCTGACCGCGGACTTTTCGCTGCCCCAGATGGAACATCATCTGGGGGCTTAGCCCAAGCATCACCCTCCCGTGAAAATACCCGCATATTCAACCAGGGAAGTGTCATGAGCGGAACCAAGGACAACCTGAATTTCAATAGTTTCAGCGGCTACTACCATTCGCTGTATCATTCCAGTTATGGCGGATTCGACTGGTTCAACATGATGGAACTCAACAAGTCGATGATCAACAATATTCTTGATTACTGCGATACGGGCTACAACAATGTTCTGCATGGCAGGGGCGAGGGCGTCGTACTCGATAACGGGTTCATGTACACCTATGCGCAAACATTCAACCTGAAATCCGGGATTTTCGCGTCGGCTTGGTCGACCAACCAGCCTGTATATATTTACGCTTGGGCCAACGATACACAGAAGGGCGAAATCAAAGTCGATCTGAGCCAGACCCCGACCACGATCGGTTTCGCGAAATACGGCAGCGAATTCAAGAACATCAATCTGATCGAAATCCGCGTAGCCGGAAAAGGGGAGGGTGGAAGCACTTGCACCTATGGTCACGAGACCTATGGCTATCAGGTTGCCTTCGACAATCTGAAGATCACGCTCAATTCGCCCGGCGCGAATCGCGGGCAACAGGGCCATCACTTCTTACTGCCGCATCCTTCCCACCATCATGTCGCCAATCCCTTTGCGGCAACTTGGAATATTGGCGTGAGCGGGCATGCGGCGCCTTCGGGATCCTCACTTCACGATACCGGCGGTGCTGCCGGAACGGGTTATCATTCGGAGCTCACGACCCTTACGGGGCCCGGGGAACACGACCACGCAGGCCTTACGAATCAGTTCGCGCTGCCGCAATCCGAGCACTTCGGGCTGTAGCGTTGACGCCCGCACGTCCTGGAATTTCAACCCGAAACAAATGCGCGGTCGAGGCAAACGCCGTCGCCTGCGCGAGGAGCAACTCATGAGCAGGACGCAATTTTTCACAGTCGCCGTCCTTTGCGGAATGGTCTTTGCAGCCCAGGCTGCGGCCGCCGCCGAGTCCCGATCAACGGGGATTACTCCCCAGGCCCAGCCTGTTCAGCCGCCCATTCCTGCCGCGGAGCACAAGATGATCGCTAGCTTTGTCGATTCAGGCAATCCGCAATCGCAATTGTCTGCCGGCGCCAACGTCATAGAAATCGGGACCGTTACCTGCCCGAAATCGGAATCGAGCTGCACCCTGATACTGAGCGCGATGGATCAGGTTGCCTTCCCCGCATCGGCGACGCAATGGGCGATTCAAATGCTGGTGGACGGAGCTTACGCCGATAGTTCTCCTGTCCAGGACATTCTGCCGGCAAACGGAATCGATGTGGGAAGCTGGATGGGAGATTATCCGGTCGCGCCCGGAAAGCACACGATCACCTTCCAGACCTATGTTGAAGTTCCCGCGTTGCAGGCACAGTGGTCGGTGAACTACACCGTCGCCAAGCCGTGAATTCCGGAGGCTAAGCGGTGACGTACCGCTTAGCTGCCGTACACTCCTGTCAGGTTGCAGTCCCGCCCACGGTCAGGCCGTCGAGCCGGAGCGTGGGCTGGCCGACTCCGACGGGCACCGATTGTCCATTCTTGCCGCAGGTGCCGATGCCGGAATCGAGCTTCATGTCGTTGCCGATCATAACGACACGGGTGAGCGCTTCGGGGCCGTTGCCTATAAGTGTCGCGCCCTTGATCGGGGCGCCTTTCTTGCCATCCTCGATCAGATAGGCCTCGGTGCAGGAAAAGACGAACTTCCCCGAAGTGATATCCACCTGGCCGCCGCCGAAATTCACGGCGTAGATGCCCTTCTTTACACTTGCGAGAATCTCTTCCGGCGTCTTTTCGCCGCCCAACATGTAAGTGTTGGTCATGCGCGGCATGACGCTGTGCGCGTGGCTCTGGCGCCGGCCGTTGCCTGTCGGTGCCATGCCCATAAGGCGCGCATTCTGCCGATCCTGCATGTAGCCTTTGAGAATGCCGTCCTCGATCAGCACGGTTCGCGTCGCAGGCGTGCCTTCGTCATCGATCGTGAGCGAACCGCGGCGTCCGCCGATTGTACCGTCATCCACGACCGTCACCCCCGGCGCTGCGACCCTCTCGCCGAGCAGCCCGGCGAACGCGGAGGTCTTCTTGCGATTGAAATCGCCTTCGAGTCCATGACCAATGGCTTCGTGCAGCAGGATGCCCGGCCAGCCCGGTCCGAGCACGACAGTCATTTCGCCCGCGGGCGCTGGAACGGATTCCAGATTGATCAGCGCCTGGCGCAAAGCTTCGTCGATGGCGTCCTGCCAGTAACGCGGTTCGAGATAGGCTTCGTAGCCGGAACGGCCGCCGCCACCGTGATAGCCGCTCTCCTGCCGCCCATCCTGTTCAACCACGACGGAGACGCCGATCCGCACCAGGGGCCGGATATCACGCCACGACTCTCCGTCCGCCCGGAGAATTTCAATCGTCTGGTGCTCCCCCGCGAGCGAACAGGAAACCTGGCGGACTCGCGAATCTCTCGCCCGTGCGTAGGCGTTCATTTCTTCGAGCAATTTGATCTTGGTCGCGAATTCCGCGCTGTCGAGCGGATCGGTATCCGGATAAAGCCGTGTGTTGGTCCGCCGGGGCGGAAGCGCGAGCGTGCCCGAATGGCCTTTGGCGACTGCCTTTACGGTTTCGGCGGCGCGGCGGATTGCATCCTCCGAAAGCTCGTTGGCGTGCGCATAACCGGTAGCTTCGCCTGCCACGGACCGCAGCCCGAAGCCCTGCGAGGTATCGAAACTCGCGGCTTTCAGCCGACCGTCATCGAACGTGAATGATTCGCTGCGGCAATGCTCGAGGAAGAGTTCGCCGTCATCCGCACCGGCGAGCGCATCGTCGACGATCGCCTGCACATTGTCGCGGTCGAGCCCCGCGTTGCCGAAAAACAGATCGCCGTCCATGGGTGTCATCCTTTTGCATCTGCCAAATATAGGAACCCGCGCCCTACAGAGCGAATCTGCCGGGGCCGTTGGCGTCTCGCCCGCACCTGCCTATCGAACACGCTCTCTCCTGCGCCCCGCGGGCCGGATGCCCGCGGTCCCAGGGTGGCATAAGGTCGCAATGACTTCAGAGGCTTGGCTCCCCTACACCTGCGCGCACTCATGTTCCTGACCGCCTTGGCAGCGGATGCTGCCCGTCAACTTTTCGAGGTCGCCGGATGTTTCTGAGAAAATTGGGAATTGCGGCCGGCCTGTGCTCTTCACTGATCCTGTCGGCACGCAGTGCGCTGGCCGCGCCCCAGCCCTGGCAGATGTCCTTCCAGCCAGCGGCGTCGCCCGTGATGCAGGATATCGAGGATTTTCACCGCTTCGTTCTCTATATCATCATTGCCATCTGCGCGCTCGTCTTCGGGCTGCTGCTTTGGATCGCCATTCGCTACAACCAGCGCAGCAATCCGGTGCCCGGCAAGGTGACGCACAATACGCTGCTTGAAGTGCTGTGGACGATCGTGCCGGTCGTCATTCTCGTCGTCATAGCGATCCCCTCATTCAAGCTTCTTTATTACGAGGCCGAGATTCCGCCTGCGGACATCACGATCAAGGCAATCGGCCATCAGTGGTTCTGGAGCTATCAGTATCCCGGCAGCAATTTCCAGTTCGATTCCCTGGGCCTTTCCGATGCCAACGCGTTGAAGAAAGGCGAGCCAAGGCTTCTTGGGGTGGACAATGTCGTGGTCGTGCCCGTCAACAAGGTGGTGAAAGTGGTGACCACGGGGGCCGACGTGATTCATTCCTGGGCGGTGCCGCAATTCGGGGTGAAGATGGATGCCGTTCCCGGGAGGTTGAACGAAACCTGGTTCAAGGCGACGGCCGAAGGCACCTATTACGGGCAGTGCTCGGAACTCTGTGGTGCCCGCCATGCCTATATGCCTATCGAGGTGCGGGTCGTGTCGCAGGATGCCTACAATACCTGGCTGCAAGGCGCGAAAAAGAAGTTCGCGGCGATCAGCGGCTCCGATGGCGGAGCCAGGGTCGCGAGCGCGAACAGATAATAAAGGGGATTAAGGTCAATGGCTGAAGTCGCGCATGCGCATGCAGACCATCCGACGGGCTGGCGGCGGTACGTATATTCGACGAACCACAAGGACATCGGTACGATGTACCTTATCTTCGCCATCTGTGCCGGGCTCGTGGGCGGCACGTTGTCGATGTTCATGCGCGCGGAGCTGATGTATCCGGGCATGCAGGTCTTCAGCGAACCGCACACCTATAACGTCTTCGTCACCGCGCACGGCCTGATCATGATCTTCTTCATGATCATGCCGGCGATGATCGGCGGCTTCGGCAACTGGCTGGTGCCTCTGATGATCGGCGCGCCCGACATGGCGTTCCCGCGCATGAACAACATCTCCTTCTGGCTCCTGCCATTCTCATTCACGCTGCTCATTCTCTCGATGTTCGTCGAAGGGGATTCCGGCGGCATGGGCGTAGGCGGCGGCTGGACGATGTATGCGCCGCTCTCGACGACCGGTTCGCCAGGACCGGCGATGGACTTCGCAATCTTCGCCATTCATATCGCCGGTGCTTCGTCCATTCTCGGTGCGATTAATTTCATCACCACGATCTTCAACATGCGTGCGCCGGGCATGACGCTGCACAAGATGCCACTCTTCGTATGGTCGATTCTGGTCACCGCGTTCCTGCTGCTGCTCTCGCTGCCGGTGCTCGCGGGCGCCATCACCATGCTGTTGACCGACCGCCATTTCGGCACGAGCTTCTTCAATGCGGCGGGCGGCGGCGATCCGATCCTGTTCCAGCATCTGTTCTGGTTCTTCGGCCACCCCGAAGTCTACATCCTGATCCTGCCGGGCTTCGGCATGATCAGCCATGTGATCGCGACCTTCTCGAAGCGGCCGGTCTTTGGCTATCTCGGCATGGCCTACGCAATGGTGGCGATCGGCTTCATCGGCTTCATGGTGTGGGCGCACCACATGTACACGGTGGGCCTCTCGGTCGACACGAAAGCCTATTTCGTGTTCGCGACGATGGTCATCGCCGTGCCGACGGGCATCAAGGTGTTCTCGTGGATCGCGACGATGTGGGGCGGCTCCATCGAGTTCAAGACTCCCATGCTGTGGGCGGTGGGTTTTGTGCTCCTGTTCACCATCGGCGGCGTCACCGGCGTCGTGCTCGCCAATGCGGGCGTCGATGTGGTGCTGCAGGATACCGATTACGTGGTGGCGCATTTCCATTACGTACTGTCTCTCGGCGCCGTCTTCGCAATCTTCGCGGGCTGGTATTTCTGGTTCCCGAAGATCACCGGCTACACCTACAACGAAACACTCGGGCAGATTCACTTCTGGCTGACGTTCATCGGCGTCAACATCGCGTTCTTCCCGATGCATTTCCTGGGGTTGGCCGGCATGCCGCGCCGCATCGCCGACTATCCCGACGCCTTCGCGGGCTGGAACTATGTTTCGTCGATCGGCGCATTCATCGCCGGATTTGGTACAATCGTCTTCCTGATCACCATGGCGGAAGCGTTCTTCGCCAAGCGTCGGGCAGGGGACAATCCCTGGGGCGTGGGCGCCACGACGCTCGAATGGCTGTTGCCGTCGCCGCCGCCCTTCCATTCCTATAACGATATTCCGCGGATCAAATGACAACGGCTTCGGCGACATTCGTTTCCGGTGCGCGCGCGGCAAGCGTGGGGGACTATTTCGCGCTGCTGAAGCCGCGCGTGATGTCGCTTGTGCTCTTTACCGCGCTGGCAGGAATGCTTGTGGCGCCGGTGCATGTCGATCTGCTTACCGGCTTTACGGCACTTCTGTGCATCGCCGTGGGCGCGGGTGCAGCTGGCGCGCTGAACATGGCCTATGATTCGGATATCGACCCGCTCATGGCGCGCACGGCGACGCGTCCCATTCCCATGGGCCGCATCGCACGCGGCGATGCGCTCGGTTTCGGGTGGACTTTGGCTACCGGCGCCGTTGCGCTGATGGGCCTGTTCGTCAATCCGCTCGGGGCGTTCCTGCTGGCCTTCTCGATCGGGTTCTACGTCTTTGTCTACACGCTCTGGCTCAAACGCCGCACACCGCAGAACATTGTGGTCGGCGGCCTTGCTGGTGCATTGCCGCCTGCCATCGGTTGGGCGTCAGCTACCGGCAGCCTCGGCTTTGTGCCGCTCCTCCTTGTGCTGATCATCTTTCTGTGGACGCCGCCGCATTTCTGGGCGCTGTCTCTCTACCGCTCGCAGGATTACGCCCGCGCGGGTGTGCCGATGCTTCCGGTCGTAAGGGGCAAACGCGCAACCCGCCGGCAGATCATGCTTTATACGCTCGTTCTCGTGCCGCTCGGATTTGCGCCGGCTTTCATCGGCTTGGGAGGGCCGCTTTATGCCGCGATGGCGCTGGCATTCGGAGGATGGTTCGCAGTTGAAGCCTTTTCGGTGTTGCGGGAGAAGGATGAGGTGCATGAGCCGGCAGCACACCGCCTGTTCGGCGTCTCGATCTTCTATCTCTTCGTGCTGTTTGCGGCGTTGATCGCCGAGCGCCTGATGGAGCTTCCGCCGCTGACCGCACTTCATTTCGGGGGATGGGCGTGAACCGATGGACGACAACGCGCGCGAAGCAAGAGAGCGGCGGCGGCGCAGCATTGCGATCGCGCTCGTGCTGGCTGCTCTCGTGGTGCTGTTCTTCGTGATGACGATGGTGCGCCTCAAGGGGCATGTAGTGAACTTCTTTCAGTGACAGAGGCGGATATGGCGGACGCGCACGCAAAACACCACGACTATCATCTGGTCGACCCGAGCCCGTGGCCGATCATAGGTTCTGTCGCCGCTTTCACCATGCTGCTCGGCGCCATCTTCTGGATGAACAGCGGTTACAAGAATTTCGGCGTGCCGCTGAACGGCCAGCCTTGGGTATTCATTCTTGGCTTCGTGCTGGTGCTCTACACCATGGCCGGCTGGTGGCGCGATGTGATTCGCGAATCGGTCGTGCTCGGCGATCATACGCCAGTGGTGAAGCTCGGCCTGCGCTTCGGCATGGTGCTGTTCATCAGTTCCGAGGTGATGTTCTTCCTGGCCTGGTTCTGGGCTTATTTCAACAGCGCGCTGTTCCCGCACGATGTCGGATTGAGCGGCTGGCCGCCGAGCGGGATCGTGACGCTGGATCCCTGGCATTTCCCGCTTCTCAACACGCTCATTCTTCTCACATCGAGCTGCACCGTGACATGGGCTCACCATGCCGTGCAGCACGGTGATCGCAAGGGCTCGATCGAAGGCCTGATAGTCACAGTCTGCCTCGCAATGTGCTTCACGGCAGTCCAGGCTTTCGAATACACGCACGCACCCTTCACATTCGGGTTCAATCACCTTGCGCTTCAGCCGTTTACGGACCCCGCGCATATTTCGCTTGCCGCGGGAGTCGGCAATTTCCAGGCGATCTACGGTTCCACCTTCTTCATGGCGACCGGCTTCCATGGATGCCATGTGATTATTGGCACGATCTTCCTCGCCGTATGTCTGGGCCGCGCGATTGCCGGCCAGTTCACGCCGGAGCGTCATTTCGGGTTGGAAGCGGCCGCGTGGTACTGGCATTTTGTCGATACAGTGTGGCTGTTTCTGTTCATCTGCGTTTATATTTGGGGCGCGGCAGCCGTCACCGAGTGGGCCGGATGACGGGCTCGTTGCCCACGACTTTCACCTCTGCCCTGTTTGGCCGCTGTCCGCGTTGCGGGGAAGGTCCGCTGTTCGCGGGTTATCTGCGCATTGCGCCGCGCTGCAGTCGCTGCGGACTCGACTACGCGATGTTCGATGTCGGCGACGGTGCGTCGGTTTTCGTCATTCTCATCGCAGGCATTGTCGTCGTGGGCGCCGCGCTCGCGGTGGAGATCGCCTGGTCACCGCCCTACTGGGTTCACGCCGTGCTTTGGATCCCTGCCATCGCGATCCTGACGCTTGGCGGTCTCCGTCTGGTCAAGTCCGCGCTCATGGTGCTGCAATACAGGCATCAGGCGCATGAAGGCCGGATCGCGGAGTGAGAAATGGTTTTCCCTCTTCCCCGGTTCGGGGGGAGAGGGAATGTTGGCAACAGGCCGGCGTAGGAAAGATGAGGCTGCATTTTCGCCCGCTGACAGGATTCACGCTTCTCTGTCTGCCGATGTTCCTGCTGCTCGTCGGTCTCGGCGTCTGGCAGCTTGAGCGGCTGCAATGGAAGCTCGGCCTCATCGCCGAGATGACCCGCAACATGGCAGCCGCACCGATCGGCCTCGACGCGGCGCTCGCGCTTGGAGATCGCGCGCAATACAGGCCGGTCGCCGTCACGGGGCGCTTGGAGAATTCGAAAGAAATCTATGTATTCACGACCGGCCCGAACGGCGCGCCCGTCTATCACGTATTGACACCCCTGATGCTATTGGACGGACGCGGCGTGCTGATCGACCGTGGTTTTGTGCCGGCCACATTGCTCGACCCTGCTTCGCGCCCCGGAAGCGAGCCGCAGGGAATTGTTCATGTGGTGGGCATCTGGCGCAGGCCGGATAAGCCCGGTCTGTTCACGCCGCCGCCCGATCTGAACCATCGCGTATGGTTTGCACGCGATCTGTCCGGCATCAGGCAACGGGAAAACCTGAAGCTTGTCGCGCCGGCTATCCTCGAGGAAAAGGCTTCGCCGGCCGGCGGGCCCTGGCCGCGCGGCGGCCAAACCCGTGTCGATCTTCCCAACGATCATCTGCAATATGCGCTGACCTGGTTTCTGCTCGCCGGCGCGCTCGTGGTAGTTTATTTCGCATATCATCGCGCCCGGGGTCAGCTGACGTTCAGCGCGAGTCGGCAATCGATGCAAGCGGAAAACTGATCACGATGCGCTATATCAGTACCCGTGGCGGCTCGCCTGGCTTGTCGTTTTCCGATGTACTTGTTGGGGCACTTGCGCCCGATGGCGGACTTTTCATGCCGGAGAGCTGGCCGGTCGATGCGGCCGTGTCGCCGCCTGACCAGGATTACACCGCAGCGGCGTTCCGAGTGATGCGGCAATTTGTTGGCGATTGTATTTCCGGCGAAGATCTCGCCGAAGACATCAAAGTGGCCTACATGTCATTTGATCCTCCCGGCATGGCGCCGCTTGTCGAGCTTGAGCCGGGACTCTATCTGCTCGAATTGTTTCACGGCCCGACGCTTGCTTTCAAGGACATTGCGATGCAGCTCCTCGCGCGGCTGATGTCGCGCGAGCTTGCGCGGCGTGATGCGCATGCGACTATTCTCGTCGCCACCTCCGGCGATACGGGCTCGGCTGCCATCGCGGCATTCGGTGGTCTGCCGCGAATTGAAATCTTCGTGCTGCATCCGCAGGGAAGGGTGAGCGAGGTGCAGCGGCGGCAGATGACCACCGCGCCCTATGTCAATGTCCACAACGTTGCGCTCGAAGGTACTTTCGACGACGCACAGGCACTGGTGAAGACCCTGTTCGCCGATCGCGGATTTGCAACCGCGCATTCTCTGATCGCCGTCAATTCCATCAACTTTGTGCGAATCGTCGCGCAGAGTGTCTATTACTTCACGACGGCCGCGAAACTCGGCAGGCCGGCACGCTTCGTCGTGCCCACGGGAAATTTCGGCGACATCTTCGCCGGGGAGGCGGCGGCGCGCATGGGCGTTCCGGTCGCGGGCCTCATCGCTGCGACGAACGCCAACGATATTCTCGCACGCGCTCTGAACGAGGGCGTGTACGCCGCCCGCGAAGCGCGGGCGACCCTCAGCCCCTCGATGGATATCCAGGTCGCGAGCAATTTCGAGCGGGCGTTATTCGAAGCCTCGAATCGGGACCATCGCTGGCTCTCCGAATCGATGGAGGCGTTCGCTCGCGAACGCAAGTTGGTGATTCCATCGCCCGTACTCGCCGTACTGCGCGCGCGTTACGCCGCCGAGGCTGTCTCGGACGACGAGACGCTGCGGACAATCCGGAACGCGCATGAGCGGTATGGCCGGGTGATCGACCCCCACACGGCAGTTGGCCTCGCTACCGCCGGCCGGCTTTCGCACAACGACGATCTGCCGATTGTCGTCCTGTCCACGGCCCACCCGGCAAAATTCCCCGAAACGGTCGCAAAAGCAACCGGTACAGTCCCCCCCTTGCCCCCACACCTGCGGCAATCTTATCTGGGTACGGAACGGGCGAGCGTCCTGCCGCCCGAAGCCGACCGGCTTCGCAGCTTTATCGAGACCAGAACAACTCCCCATGAACGTTGAAATCACCAGACTGCCCAATGGGCTCACGATCGTCACGGACCCGATGCCGCAACTCGAAAGCGCCAGCCTTGGCGTTTGGGTGAATTGCGGCGCACGCCACGAAACGCAGTCTGTCATGGGCGTTTCGCACATGCTCGAACACATGGCGTTCAAAGGTACCGAGCGGCGGACGGCGCGCGGGATTGCCGAAGAGATTGAAGCCGTTGGCGGTGCGCTGAATGCCTATACCAGCCGCGAGCAGACGGCGTTTCATGCGCGCGTGCTCAAGGCGGATGTTCCCCTTGCGGTCGATATTCTCGCCGACATACTCACACATCCCGTGTTCGATGCTGCAGAACTCGAACGCGAGCGGCAAGTGGTCCTGCAGGAACTCGGGCAGGCGCGCGACACACCCGACGACATCATCTTCGACCACCTCCAGTCTGCGGTCTATCCCGCGCAGGCGATGGGCTGGCCCATTCTCGGTAACGAGGAGACGGTAGGGAATTTCACGCGCGGCGATCTCGAAACCTATATGCAGGCGAATTATCGCGCCGGCGGAATGGCGCTTGTCGCCTCCGGCGCCGTCGAGCACGCGCACATGGTCGAACTTGCGCAGCTCCATTTCGGTGGTCTCCGGGCGGGCGACGCGCCGAATGGCGAGCCCGCGCGCTACGGCGGTTCAGACATTCGCGTCGAGGAAGATCTGGAACAGGTCCACATAACCTGGGCGTTTCCCGGTCTGGCGAGCGGCGGCGACGCGTTGTTTGCTGCGCAGGTTTACGTGACGGCACTCGGCGGCGGAATGTCGTCGCGGCTGTTCCAGGAAATTCGTGAGAAACGTGGGCTTTGCTACTCGATCTATGCCTTTGCAAATTCCTTCGTCGACGGCGGGATGATCGGCATTTATGCCGGCACGGGCCCGAGGGAAGCCGCGGAGATCTCGGCATTGGTGGCTGGCGAGATGCAGGAACTGGCGCGTACGGCAAATTCGGAAGAGATTGCACGTGCAAAAGCGCAGCTCCGATCAGGACTTCTGATGGGGCTCGAACGACCATCCGCGCGCGCTGAACTGGTCGCCGCACATCTGCTCGCCTATGGTCGTATCGTGCCGATCGCGGAAATACGGGAGAAGCTGGAAGCCGTAAGCGTGGAAGACGTCCGCAGCGTCGGTGCAAAGTTGATGGCTACGGCGCGCCCGGCGATTGCCGCAATCGGTCCCGTGCAGGGACTCGAGAGCTACGAAACATTCGCTGCCCGATATGGAGCCGCCGGATCCTCGACGGTCGGAAGCAAGTGGACTGTTCCACCGGCGCACGCGGCCGAATGACTACCGTCCGCATGGGTTTCATGCGAGGCTTGATGTTCCCCGGCGGTCAACTGCCGGTGATAACGGGCGACGCTGTTTATCTGCGCTATCCGCGCGTCGCCGATTTCCTGGCCTGGACGCGGTTGCGGGACGAAAGTCGCACATTTCTTGCGCCCTGGGAACCGGCCTGGAGCACGGACGAACTCAGCAAAGGCGCATTCCGCCGCCGGCTGAAGCGATACCAGCGCGAGACGCGAGAGGATCTCGCTTATGCGTTCTTCGTGTTCCGCAGCGGCGACAATGCGCTTCTCGGCGGCTGCACGCTTTCGAATGTCCGTCGCGGAGTTACCCAGTGCTGCGCGCTCGGCTACTGGATAGGCGAGCGTTTTGCACGTCAGGGCTACATGTTCGATGCCGTGCGTGCACTTATTCCTTTTATCTTCCGAACGCTTGGTCTGCACCGGATCGAGGCCGCGTGTCTGCCGACCAACGAAGCTTCGAAACAGCTTCTGGCGAAGACCGGGTTTCGCCAGGAGGGGCTGGCGCGTTGTTATCTTCAGATCAATGGCGAGTGGCAGGATCACCTTCTCTTTGCCCTTCTCGCCGAAGATGTTCTGCCGGCGTGAGCACGGCTGGTCGAACCTCCGTGCGGATCACATCGGCTTTCGCCGTGCTCTTCACGCTTTGGGCCTGCGTCGCGGGGGCCACCAGTTCCGGTCTGCGCGGGCCTGATTTTGCCAGTAGCGAGTCCGTGCTCCAGCTTCGTTCGGCCTTGGCGCCTTATCACGCTGCAAATGGGGCCGAGAGCGACGGCTCCTCCTGGTACATGCTGTCAGCCGTCAACGAGTCGGTGCGGCCGGTTACGCGAATCCTTCTGGCGGATCAGCCTTACGACGCCGCGCTGCGTATCCTGCCACGACGCGGCCGGGCGGCGATCCGGCAGCTTGCGACGTCGGATGCCGACGTGATCGTGGAAAATGCTCACGCTTATGGCCGCTACGCATTCCGCGTGACGATGCCGCCGGCCACATCGGCTGAACTTGCTTTGAGGTTATCGGATGCAGCGGCGCATCCACAGGTGAGCGCGTGGCTCGAGCCCGCGCTCGCTGCCCATAACAAGCAGCTGGCGGTGCTTTTTGCGGCAGTGGCAGGCCTGATCGCAGCCAGTTTTGCCTTCATGACGGGCCTCGCTGTGATGACCGGCCATTCGGCGCCGCGCTGGTGCGCCGTCGTGCTTCTGGGCGTGCTTCTAGTCAGCCTCGCGTCGGCCGGCGTATTCGACGCCATCGGCCTGGGTGGAGTCGGCGGACCCTACGGCATAAGCGCGATGCTTGCAGGCCTGACACTGGCGGCGGGGCTAAGGCTGACGGACTCTATAGCGCCAATAGAACAACTACCCGGCAAACTGTCGCTGCGTACACTCATACTCGGTCTGATCGCGATCTCCGCGGCGGCGCTGGTCGGAGTGCCGGGTGCCATGCTGCTGACCGATGCGGTTGTCGTTCTCGGCACGGGGCTGATCGCGGCGCACCTCGTCCGCAATGGATTGGACGGGGTGCAGGCCGCGCGTGTCACTGCGCCTGGCGCGGCGGTTTTTGCGCTCGTTACGACGGCGGCCGCCATCTCCGCGCTTGGCGGATTTCAAGCCAATCCGGCAGCGCCGGGGATCATTGGCGGGTTCGCGGCAACCGGCGCGGTGTTGCTTGCGCTTGCCGTCGCCGCGGGCGGAGGAATTGCGATTCTTCCGGACCCGCGCCTTGCAACTACTCTGCGCCCCGACCGGCGAGCCTCGACACCGGCACGCGATCAAACTGCCGAAGCAATCGCTGCTTCATACCAGGGCGTGTTTGAAGTCGATCTGAGGCGGCAAACAGTAAGACTCTCGCCGGATGCCGCAATATTGCTGGGTTTTGGCAACGGAGCGGAGTCGCTCACCGCGGCGGCGTGGTTGGCGCGGCTCCATCCCGAAGATCGGGACGTTTACAGCGACGCGCTGGAACGGTTTCGGGCGCAAAAGGGCCAGGCTTTCCGTGTCGAGTTTCGCGCGGCCACCGAAAACGGAGCCTGGTGCTGGCTGGAGTTGCGCGCCAGCGCGATGGGAGCCGGGGATTCGGTCGATCGTTATCTGGGCCTGCTTGCCGATGTCACGACCCGCAAGGAGGCTGACGCAACTGTATCGCGCGACCGGGACTCGCTGACCGGCCTGCGCAACCGGCTGGGGCTTGTCGACGAATTGGACGGGCTGGGCAAGGATTTCGGCTCCGCGATCCTCGCGCTGCTCGATATTGATCGCTTCAAGTCAATACACGCGAGTCTTGGCGACGCTGGTGGAGACAGCATTCTTGTCGGCGTCGCACGCCGTCTCGTAGAGCTCGCACGCGGCAGGGCGCAGGTATTTCGCGTCGGCGGTGATGGCTTTGCGTTGCTGTTTGGGCATGCGGACACAAGTGCTCCGGTGATCGGGGAGCGGATCGTCGCCGCATTGAATGAGCCGCATCGTTGGGAAGACCGCAGCGCCTTCGCTCCGGCCAGTATCGGATTGGCGCTCGGACGCGATGCACGGGATTCGTTCGATCTGATCAAGAATGCGGAGCTTGGACTGAGAAAGGCCAAGCGCGATGGCGGTGGCTGTGCACGGCTCTTTTCGCCAGATCTGGAAAGTGCGGCGCCCGCAGACAAAGTGGCGCTGGATACCGCGCTCCGCGAAGCGCTTGCCCGAGGCGAAATGGATGTCGTCTATCAGCCCATCATTCGCCTGGAAGACGGCTTCGTGGCCGGTTTCGAAGCACTGCTTCGCTGGAACAGACCCGGGCGCGGTGTGGTGGCGCCGGGTGAATTCATTGGTCACGCCGAGGAAACCGGGATCATCGTCGAGCTTGGCCAATTCGCATTGTCGCGCGCCGCCGCTGATCTTGGACGCTGGCAGAAGTCCCTTCCGCTGGAGCCGCCGCTGTTCGTGGGCGTGAACATATCGCGCAGGCAGCTCAAGAACCGCGAGCTGGAACGATTTGTGTCGCGGCTTGTCGAAAAGAAGGGTCTGCTTCCGGGAACGCTGAAGCTCGAACTGACGGAGAGCGCGGCGGTTCCTTCTGCGGGATTCCGTGAAACGCTGCGCCGCCTGCGCGATTGCGGCGCCAGTCTTGCCATTGACGATTTTGGCACCGGTACGTCGACGCTGAGCGAACTGAAGAACGTGCCATTCGACACGGTCAAGGTCGACAAGAGTTTTCTTGCGCGTGGACAGACCACCGAATCGGATGCCGACGTCATCCTGCGCTCGATCGTCAATCTCGCACACGAACTCGGACGCTCGGTCGTGCTGGAAGGTATCGAAACCGAACGGGATGCGGCGTGGCTGAAGGAGATTGGCTGCGACTACGGTCAGGGTTTTTATTTCGCCGGTGCACTTTCGCGGCACCAAGTGCCTGATTTTATTGCGGCGCACTGCCCACAGATGGCTGTCTCCACTCCCGCGCAGGTTTCAAGCATGTCCGGCGTGGAGGGACAGGCCTGACACATCGATGCCGAGCTTGCGCAAGGCCGCAGACCATTTGGAGTCCAACTCCCCATTGAAAAGCAATTCCGGATCGCAGTCGCAATGGATCCAGCCGTTTCGGCGGATTTCGTCCTCGATCTGGCCGGCCGTCCATCCGGCATAGCCCAGCGCGAAGATCGCATGCTGAGGACCGCGCCCGTCAGCCATGGCGCGCAATATGTCGAGCGTGGCCGTCAGGGAGATGTCTTCGGATACGGGCAGAGTTGCTTCAGAGCCTTCGTAATCGCCGCTGTGCAGCACGAAGCCGCGGCCGGTCTCCACCGGGCCGCCATAGAGGATCGGAAAATTCGGCGTATCCGGATTCACATTCAGTTCGAGTTTCTCCATCAGGTCGTGAAAGGAGAGCCCGGCAACGGCTTTGTTGATCATGATTCCCATGGCGCCTTCGGATGAATGGGCGCACATGAAGATGACGCTCTTCTCGAAGTGCGGATCCGCCATTCCCGGCATCGCAATCAAGAGCTTGCCTTCGAGAAAATTGTCGCCGTTTTCCGGGTGCCGTTCGCGTAAACCTGTCATGACGCCAGCTTAGCACGCGGAACGCGTTGCGCCAGTCTCGGATATGGAGCGGGCACGCGCCCCTTTGCGTTGCGCGAACGGTGGGCTACAAGCGCCGCGGGTCGGCAACAGGAGAAGATGATGGCCATCAAGGTGGGTGACAGGGTTCCCTCTGCAACGCTGATGCAGATGAAGAGCGGTGCGCCGCAACCAGTGAAGACCGACGAGCTGTTCCGCGGAAAGAAAGTCGTGCTGTTTGCACTGCCAGGCGCATTCACACCAACCTGCTCGGCAAAACATCTGCCTGGCTATCTCCAGCATGTCGAAGAGTTGCATGCAAAGGGCGTCGATACGATCGCCTGCGTTTCGGTCAACGATGCATTCGTCATGGGCGCCTGGGGCGAGCATCAGAATGTGGGCGATAATGTGCTGATGCTGGCCGACGGCAATGGCGATTTCACACGCGCGCTCGGGCTCGAATTCGACGCGAGCAAATATGGCATGGGCAGGCGCAGCCAACGTTTTTCGATGCTCGTCGATGATGGAGTGGTGACTCAGCTGAACGTGGAGGAGCCTGGTGCATTCTCCGTCTCAAGCGCCGAGCACATGCTCCAGCAACTCTGAGATTATCGCTTCCGGTGCGCCGCACCGGAAGACGCAGTCTTGCTACATGCTCCCTTACATTGTCTTCGCCCGGCTTGTCAGGCGATCCAATTATGGTCGGTGAGAAATTGGGTCGCCCCATTCAAGCGGGCGATGACGAATCATTGGGCGATGAAAACAGGCAACCATCCTAACTGATTCTTGCCTTCCGCGCTTTGCCCGCCGGAATAGCCGCGCGGGCGAGGGTGTCGGCGCGCTCATTCTCATCATGTCCGGAATGGCCGGCCACCCATTTCCAGGAAACCTTGTGCCTGATGCTCGCGTCTTCGAGCGCGCGCCAGAGCTCGTCGTTCTTTACCGGTTTCTTGTCTGCCGTCCGCCATCCATTGAGCTTCCAGCGCGGCAGCCAGCGCGTCGCGCCATCCATGACATATTTCGAGTCAGTATGGATCGTGACGGTTGCCGGCGTTTTAAGTGCCTCGAGCCCGCGAATGACCGCTGTCAGTTCCATGCGGTTGTTCGTGGTCGCGGGCTCGCCGCCGGAAATTTCCTTCTCATGTCCGTTGGCCGCGCGAAGGATGGCCGCCCAGCCGCCCGGCCCGGGATTGCCGGAGCAGGCACCGTCGGTGAATATTTCCACCCGCGCCGGAGAATTCATGCTCCGTACTCTTCAGGCGATGTAACGGCGGCATGAAAACGAAGCCGGGCGGAAAACTCGCGCGGGTCTTTGGGCCGAACGAGCACGCGTGGATCGCGATCCAGCCAGTCCTGCAGTCGGGTCAGCAGGAACCTGAGTGCCGCGCCGCGCGCAAGCATGGGAAGGGCGGTAATTTCACGGCGGGAAAGCGGACGGTGCCGGCAATAGGCGGAAATCAGGCTTTGGGCCTTGGCGCGGCTGAACCGGCCGCCCGGTTCGAAACACCAGGCGTTGAGCATGACGGCGAGGTCGTAGGCATAGTAATCGTCGCAGGCAAAATAGAAGTCGATCAGGCCGGACACGCCGCTGCCGACGAAGAGCACATTGTCCGGAAACAGGTCCGCATGAATCACGCCCGCGGCAAGATCTGCCGGCCAATCATCTTCAAGCACTTCGAGCTGTGTTGCGATCAGCTCCGCGAGGCCCGCTTCCACAGAGTCCGCCTGGGGCAATACGGCTTTGGCGAGCCGGCGCCAACCGGGAAGCGAAAGCGAATTTGCGCGGCGCGGTGCGAAGTCAGCGCCTGCTGTGTGGACTGCAGCCAGCGCCGCACCGGCCGCGGCGCAATGGCCCGCGCGCGGGCGGCTCAGCGATACCCCGTCGAGAAAGGTCAAAAACGCGGCAGGCCGATTCTTCAGCGTCGTCCATTGTGCGCCCGAACGCGCGCGAACCGGCTGGGGGCAGGCGATCCCACGATTGGCGAGATGCTCCAGGAGATCAAGAAAGAACGGCAAATCCTCGGCACTTACACGCTTTTCATAGAGTGTGAGGATGTAGGTTCCCTGATCGGTTTGCAGCAGGAAGTTCGAGTTCTCGACGCCTTCCGCAATACCCTTGAAGCTCTTCGGCGCACCGATATCATATCCGGCAAGCAGGGCTCCCAGATCGTCGAATGCAAGATCGGTATAGACCGCCATTTTGCCGTTGGTTAGAGTTCCGGGTCGCCGGGCACTTTCACGAGTCGGCCCAGCCTGCAACGAATGTCAAGCAAAGGAAGGCGGTCAGTGCCTGCGCCCGCTATTGCCCGTCTTTGAACGCTCTTCCATGAAAACAGCATCTCCGTTTTGTCTCGCTGCCGCCGCGGCCCTGTTTACGCTTGCCGCCTGTCAGGCGGACAGATCGGCTGACTGTCCCACCATTACGGGCGTCACCGAAGCATCGATTGCCACGGTATTCCGCGCGGGAACGACCGCCGATCCGGCAAATGTCCTCTACACGGTGGAGATCACCCATGTGAGCGGGACCTGTGAAATGGACAAGAAGGAGACCACATCGGACGCCAATGTCGAGGTCAGCTTTCGCGCCACGCGTGCGCCCAGCGGAGAAGAGGTTCGCTACAAAGTGCCTTATTTCGTTGCCGTTACCGAAGGAAGTGCGCGGGTAATGGCGAAACACACTTATTCGATCGAGATCGATTTCGCGCCGGGCCAGACCGTGGCCGAGGTCAACGACAGGGTGGGATCGGCGCATCTGGACATCGCAAAAAGCAAGCATCCTTATGACTACCAGATACTCGTGGGATTGCAGCTGACGAAGGCCGAGCTTGATTACAACCGGCAAGGCAGCCATTACGGCTCATGATGTCGCTTTTGTCCGAGCTGTCGGCGATCGCGGGACGCGCTTTCGCCGCTGAAGGATTCGATCCGGCGCTCGGCGCCGTACAGGTCTCCGATCGCCCGGATCTGGCGCAGTTCCAGTGCAACGGCGCACTTGCCGCGGCCAAAGCCGCCAAATCGCCGCCGCGCGCGATAGCGGAGCGAATTGCCGCACGTTTGCGCGCGGACGCCATTTTCGCGAAGGTCGAGCTGGCGGGTCCGGGATTCATCAATCTCGACGTTGCGGACGTGGTTCTCGAGGCGCGCACGGCAGGAATGGCTTCGGACGCAAGGCTCGGCGCGCCCGATGCGGATCAGGGCAAAACGCTGGTCATCGATTTCGGCGGCCCGAATATCGCCAAGCCCATGCATGTCGGGCATCTGCGCGCAGCGATCATCGGCGATTCGCTGCAGCGGCTTTTCCGCGCCAATGGCTGGTGCGTCTTAAGCGATGTCCATCTCGGCGATTGGGGATTGCCGATGGGCCAACTCATTTCGGAGATCGGCCATCGCGGTCTCGCGCCGATCTATTTCGATGCAGATTACTCCGGACTCTACCCGAAGGAGTCGCCAATCAGCATGGAAGAGCTTGAAGAGCTCTATCCGGCGGCGTCGGCGGCCTGCAAATCGGATCCGGCCCGGCTCGACGAAGCGCGCCGGGCGACGGCGGAGCTGCAGGCCGGGCGGCCCGGCTATCGCGCGCTGTGGCGGCATTTCTCCGAAGTGTCGGAACAGGGGCTGAAGCGCGAATTTGCGAGTCTCGGCGTCCGCTTCGACCTCTGGAAGGGCGAGGCCGATGTCGATCCCTTGATCGCGCCGATGATCGGCGATCTCAAATCGCGCCATCTCGCCGAGCCGAGCGAGGGCGCGCTGATCGTGCCGGTCGGCGAACCGGACGACCGCAAGGAAATCCCGCCGCTCATCCTGTTGAAGTCCGACGGCGCCGTGCTTTACGGCACGACCGACCTTGCCACCATCATCGACCGCGTCCGCAACTACGATCCCGATCTCATTCTCTACGTCGTCGATCAGCGTCAGCATATGCATTTCGAACAGGTGTTTCGCGCCGCGCGCAAGGCGGGGCTGAACGGCAAGGCGGCACTCGAGCATGCCGGCTTCGGCACCGTGAACGGTCCCGACGGCAAGCCGTTCAAGACCCGCGCCGGCGGCGTGATGAAATTATATGATCTCATCGCCATGGCGACCGACGAGGCGGCAAAGCGGCTCGCGGAGGCGGGGCTCGCCGCGGAATATCCGGCCGCGGAACAGGCGGAAATCGCGCGCGCGGTCGGCATCGCCGCGATCAAATTCGCCGATCTCGCGAATTTTCGCACCTCGGACTATGTGTTCGATCTGGCCCGTTTCACGCGTTTCGAGGGCCGCACAGGCCCATATCTGCAATATGCGGCGGTCCGCATCCAGTCCATCCTGCGCAAGGCCGACAGCGAAGGTTTTGCGCGCACAGCACCCGTGATCCGCTCGGCCGAAGAGCGGCGCCTGCTGCTTCAGCTGCTCGCGGTAACCGACGCAATGGCGGCGGCCGAGACGCGGCGCGCGCCGAATGTCCTTTGCGACTACGCCTTCGCGCTGGCGCAGGAGTTCAGCCGCTTCTACACCGCCCATCATATCCTCTCGGAAACAGACGCCGAATTGCGCGCCGCGCGCCTCGGGCTCTGCGATCTCACATTGTGCGTGCTGGTGAAGACGCTCGACCTCCTCGGCATCGAGGTGCCGCCGCGGATGTGAGGGATGTCCTGTTTTAACAGGGATAATACAGGCGGTTTTCGCGAATCCGCGGCACAAAGCGCACACGAATTCGCGAAAGCCGTTATATATCCATCACTTGCGCCGAAATCTGTTTGGCGCATGAACAGGCCTAAACTCTCCGGACAGCAGGAGAAATACGGGAATAACAGGACCAAACCGCAAACGAATGTTTCACGTGAAGCAAAGGTTCCCGCCGGTGTCCGGCTCTTCGAAGCGCGAATGCGAAAGCAATGGAAGGAACGACGATGGCCAAACCGATCCGCATCCTGATGCAAACCACGATCATGCCGAACGCCCACGACTGGCATATCGGGCGCTTCTCGATGGTGCGCGACTATCTGGCCGGTCTTGCCGGCAAGGACGGCCAACCGCTTTGCTCGGTCACTGCGCGCGACCGCACGGCGCCCGGCGCCCCGGATCCCATATTGTCCACCATCGATCGATCGGATTTCGACGAGCTGTGGCTGTTTGCCGTCGATACCGGCGACGGCCTCGATGAAGCAGACTGTGCTGCAATCGGCCGTTTTCGCGAAAAGGGACGCGGGCTGCTGGTGACCCGCGATCACATGGACCTCGGCTGTTCCGTGTGCACACTCGGCGGCGTCGGCCTGGCACATTACTTCCACAGCAGGAATGTCGATCCGGATACGACCCGGCACGTCATCGACGATCGCGAGACCGTCGAGATATCGTGGCCGAACTATCATTCCGGCGCGAATGGCGATTTTCAGGAAATAACGGCCGTCGGAGACCCGCATCTCCTGCTGCACGACCCGTCCGCGCATGACGGCCTTGTCCATTACTTACCCGCTCATCCGCATGAAGGCGCAGTCGGTGCGCCGCCGGACGATTCCTCGGCGCGGGTGATCGCCACGGGCACCAGCAAAGCGAGCGGCAGACGCTTCAATCTCGTCGTCGCGTTCGAGCCTTCCGCCAGTGGCGGCCCGGCAGTGGCGCAATCGACGTTCCACCATTTTGCAAACTACAACTGGGACCCGTCTTCGGGCGCTCCAGGCTTTGTCACGGAGCCCCCCGGCAACGGCCTCGCCCATTCTGAAGCGGCGCAACGCTCGACCCGGCGCTATGTGCGCAACCTCGCTCTGTGGCTGGCCGGCAGATCGCCCGCCGAAGATTGAAATCACCCCTCACCCCGGGCTTGTCGAAGTACGTATTATTACGACCAGGACCCCGATTCCTGCGGATGAGGCTATATTATACCAACGGCTCCGATTACCGGCTCTTTTCCGAAGTTTGTCACGGCCCGCCAAGTGCGGACCGCCCGGGTGAAAGAGTTCGGCCCTGCAATGGGAAATGGGCCATCTAATTGCCTGCACCCAGCCAACCCAAGTGGGTGGCCCGCATTGGCGGGCCATGACATGGTAAGGTGTGAACTTCGGGGCCACGGGTATTAGTCACGCTGCGGTTCTTGTTGCGCATCAAGTCTCGCCTTGGCGGCGCGACGTGCGTCGCCTTCGCGCCGGCGAACCCTGGCATACCAGAACGTCCACAGCGACAACGAGCCCATCGTCGTATAGCCGACGATCGGATTGACGATGAGGTACGCCTTGATCGACAGCAGGAAGACCAGCGCCACCGACAGCGCCACGTCCGCGAGAAGACCGAGGCCCCACACAAGGGTCATGGTCATCATCGATGCGCGAAAAAACCTGTCATTCCTCAACGATTCGAAGTGTTCGAGCTCGGATTTCTGGTTTCCGCGCGCCATACCCGCTCGTGCCAGCTCGTAGATCAATGGCCGGCCGATCGCGGCCGAACCGAGGAACAGGGCGGCGAAAAACGCGGTCACCAGTTTTTCGCGCAACTGCAGAAACTTGGCGGAACCGCCCCCGAAAAAGGCAAGAAGCGAGAGCACAATGCCGAGCAGGACGAAGATCGACAGGACATCGATCCTGCGGTGGCGGGCGAACTCAACGATGCTCCAGAGAATTGGCGGCGAAGAAGATGCGATCAATGCGTTGACCTCTCCCACCCGAGGCTCTGCCAGGCTGTAGATCAGCCAGGGCAGCACGATATTGATGAGCCCTTCGCGCACGATGTACGCGCCGTTATCGCGAGTGTATTCCAGCGCATTGCGTAACCGGGACATTGGAGGCTTTCGAACTGTGGGCGGGCGGCGCAATCGGACAGGTGGTCGCCAAAGAGGAATACAGGACTAACAGAACCGAACCGCGATCGTCGAGTGATACGCGAGTTGCCCAGGGCGATCGATGCGGCGCCGACCGCAAAAACTCATTGTGGCAGCGGTTCAGCCCGCAGCTTGGCCGTAAGCCTTTTGTCTCCCTTGCAGCACGCAGCAAGGTCGCCCCCCGAAATCGAATGGCCATCTGCATCGCCGATGGTCACATTATTCTTCCCTTCGGCCATGAGCCGGCAGGCGTGGGCAAGTGCCGCTTCCAGCGTGAATTCCCGGTCCGGAACGTCCAAAGCAGCCGCGCGACTTTCCTGACCAATAACTTCAAACGTTACCGTGTATCGCTTCATCTTCCACCTCGACGTTTGCTTGACAGGTTTTCCGAACGTCCGGAGACTATCGTAAAATCCTGGCCGAAGTCAGGCGAGCAGGCCACCGGGTGGCGTCCTAATTCGGGTTTTCTTCCGCCACGAGGCACTCGCCTTCGGACAAGCTACGCCATCGGCATCGCACGACTGCCCCTTTGCCGAATTGCAACTCTCCGTCCTCGCCACGGCAGTCGAGTATCCGATAGAGGTCGCCATCGACTTGTTCGGCGTCCACTGGAGCCCAGACGTCAACGGCTTCGTTCGGCATGAAAACGTAAATGGGTTCTGTCGCCATTGGACTTACTTCGAATTCCTTTCGACCGGTTCTTCCAGCGTCCGAAGCCTATCAGAACCCCCGCCACCGAGTCAGGCGCAATCCATTCTTGTGACGGCGGAATTGGCGACCTATGGTTCTGCCATGGGGCGCGCCGAATCGGAAACCGATCCGCAAATTGAAGCCTTCATCGCCCGCCGGCAGGGTCGTGAGGGCGGGCAGGAGCGGGCGAATTACGCCCTCTTCCTGACGGGACTTTGCAATCTTGCCTGGGGTCGTGAATCTCCTGGGCCAACTCAACTGAGGGGGCGAGGGTGAGAGGGAATATCCTGGTCGAGGAAGTCTTCGCGGAATATCTCAAGGCGCTTCGGAAGACGCCGGTTCCAGACAAGACCGAGCACACCGACCGTCCGGCCATGCAGGTGTTGCTGGATGTATTCGCCTCCTGTGCCGGGCACGACATCAATGTCCAACATGAGCCGAAGCGCGTTGCGGAGAAGGGCGCGCCGGACTTCAAGGTCATGAAGCCCGGCACCATCCTCGGTTATGTCGAGACGAAAGCCATCGGCGAAAATCTTGCAAAGGTCTTCAAGTCGAATCAGCTCAGGCGCTATCGCGAACTCTCGTCCAACATTGTTCTCACCGACTATCTCGAATGGATTTGGATCAGGAACGGCCAAATTCAGCAGGCCGAAACGCTTTGCCACGAAACCGACCGTCGATTTCCCACACATTCCGTTTCCAGAGATGGGCAACAATTTCGAAGCGTTGTCCGGGCTTGGCTGGGAATTGATTCAGGTACACCTTCTTCACAAAGCGACCGACTTCAAGCTCGCGACTTATCGCGGCAAGGGTGATCACGAAGTGGAAGCGGTGCGTTATTCCGAGGTCGAACAGGCTGTCTGGATCAACAAAGACCAGTGCTTCAAGCCGGTGCCGCAGAACGCCTGGGAGTTTCACATCGGCGGATATCAGGTGATCGAGAAATATCTCAAATCGCGGAAGGGGCGAAAGCTCTCGCTCGCGGAAATCGATCACGTCCCGGTTGTTGCCGGAGCACTGGCGTTCACGGTCGGGCAGATGGATCGTATCGATGAAGCTTATCTTGCTGCCTTTCCTGGTGGTGGATAACTCCGTTTGGCGGCTCCCCAAAGGTCGCCGGCTGCGCCAGACTAGAGCACTCGGATTGATTCGCGGAAGAATCCCCTTTGGGCCTCGCACAGCCAAACCTGTTTGCCGAAGAGGACGTGGCGCCGAAGCGCTATGTTCCCAATCCGCAATATGTACGCAACAGGCTGCAAAGTCTGCTCGACGAGATGCGCGCGGCGGCGAAATGGCCGTGGGAGCCGGTCATCGTTTCGCTGCGGTGCGATTCGGTTCTGCCCCGGCTTTACGAGCTGCTTCCCGACAGCAACGAAGCCCGGCGCTGGCGGACGATGATCGATGCCGAAATTGCAAGGCTGGACGCCGCTTGAGGCTCTGCAGCCAGCGCGACCTGTTCCAGCCCGATCCCGAACCTGCGCTGTTCGAGGAGCAGGCCTGCTTTGACGGCAGGGTCGATCCGGAACGAATCCGCTTGCAGCTCCGATCGCTGCTTGAAACCGCGCGCAAGGCGGAGACGATGCCTTGGCCGGAACGTGATGCGCGAATGTGGTGGATCACGTTTCCGCAATTGACGAACTGGCTGCCGCCGGACGAGGCCCATCGTCTTCGTCTCGAATTCGCCCAGGAAATGCAGCGCCTCGCGCTTGCCGTTTGAGGTCCACTAGAGCATCCCTTTGAAGATGAGATTAGCCCTGGGACCGCGGGCGTCCCCGCCCGCGTTTTTGCTTACACTGGCGTTCGCGGCCGTAGTTAATTTGATAAGCGTGCGGGCGGGGACGCCCGCGGTCCCAGGGAGGGGCTAATATACGAAACTCGCTTCTGTCACTTACGATAGGGGGTTGTTTGTTTGGCGCTCACAGCAATCACCCTTCGTGTTTCTTCCCAGAGGGGGAGGGCGGCGAGTTCGTCCATGGTAAACCAGCGCGTCTCGAGCGCGTCGGTGCCGGCAACCGGTTCGCCGCCGAGGGCGCGGGCGGTGAAATCGACGAGGACGTAGTGATGGCCCGTATCGCCGTCGGAATCGTCGGCGATCAGCTCCGCAACATCGGCGAGCCCCAGAATCTCGATGTCGAGCCCGGTCTCCTCGCGGATCTCGCGGAGCAGTGCGGCGCGGAGCGGTTCGCCCCATTCCACTCTGCCGCCGGGCAGGCTCCATTCATGCTGACGGGGTGGATTGGCGCGCCGGATCAGGAGGACTTCGCCGCGCGCGTTCCAGAGCACCGCGCCGACGCCGACGACGATATGCGGGCTCGCCGCCGTCACGAGCGGGCTCCATATTCGCGGCCGGCGCGGGGAAAACGCCTTGAATTCGCCCCGTTGCGGGCTATTGCTTGCCCCGCTTGTCGAAAGCCGGTCCGCCGGCACGAGATCCCGGACAGCAAGGAGAAGCGACCCATGTTCCGTTTCGGTGCAGTTGCGGCTGCCGTTCTGGCTCTCTTTGTCGTCACCTCGGCCTATGCCCAGGATGCGTCCCTCAGCCTGCAGGCCAACCAGGCCTTTCTGGCGGCGAACAGGAACAAGCCGGGGGTCGTCGAGCGGCCCAGTGGGCTCCAGTACCGGATCATCAAGAACGGCTTCGGCAAGCGGCCCGCCGTCCTGGATTCGGTTGACGTCTACTATACGGGCACGCTGATCAACGGGAAGGCGTTCGACAAGACCGAGCCCGGATTGCCGGGGCATTTCGTGGTCAACAAGCTTATTCCCGGCTGGACCGAGGCGCTCACGCTGATGCGGGAAGGGGATCACTGGGAACTGGTCATTCCCGCCAGTCTCGCCTACGGGACCCGGGCCGTCGGTCCAATTCCGGCGAACCAGACGCTGGTGTTCGATCTGGAACTGGTGAAGGTCACGCCGGCGCCGCCGAAAGATGAGCAGGACCAATCCCAGCAATAGCGCGCCCGTAGCGGCTTTCTCGCGCCGGCCTGCACCGGATATGATACGAATCCGTTATAAAGCGAATCCGGCCGCACCGGCCGGGTTGCAACGCGCGCGCGGGCGGGGCCCGGAATGACGAAATTCTGGCGAGAGAGATTCTCCGGGGGAAGCATCCGGATCGCGCTCGCGCTTCTGCTCGTCGTGGGCGCCAGCGTGCTGTTCTGGGCCAGCCAGGATTATGTCGTCATCGCGCCCGACTGGGACGGGCAGGTGCGCGGCATCGCCTATGAACCGAGCCACCAGTTCGTCCGGATCGAACACCACGCGACGTCTCCCGAACAAATCGACCGCGACCTGAAGCAGATCGCCCAGATCACGGGTCGGGTGCGCACCTACACCGTGTCCGACGGGCTCGATCGTGTGCCGGAGATTGCCCGGCGTTATGGCCTGACGGTGTCGCTGGGACTGTGGATCGGCCCTGATCTCGAGCTGAACGAAAAGGAGATCGAGACCGGCATCCGCGTGGCGCTGGCCAACCGGCGCACCGTGGATCGCGTGTTCGTCGGTAACGAAGCGCTTCTGTTTGGTTATGTCGATTCCGATCAGCTGAACGAGTACATCCGCCGCGTTCGCGCGGCCCTGCCGAACCGCATCAAGGTGTCGACCGCCGAGCCGTGGTCGCAATGGCTGCTCAATCCGGAAATCGGACAATATGTGGATTTCATCACCATCCACCTGCTTCCCTATTGGGAAGGCGTGCCGGTGCATGGCTCGCTCGCATCGCTGCAGCGCTTCTATGCCGACGTGCAGGAGGAATTTCCCGACAAGCCCATCGTCATCGGCGAGGCGGGCTGGCCTTCGGCAGGCCGCACGCATAAAGGCGCGGAAGCCTCGCCGGCGAACCAGGCCTGGTTCATGCGCAATTTCGTCCTGCTCGCGCTCGACAAGGGCTATGATTATTATCTCGAAGAGGCCTATGACCAGCCTTGGAAGGGCCGCCACGAGGGTGCGGTCGGCGCGTATTGGGGCCTGTTCGATGCCAACGGCAATCCCAAATTCGCCTTCACCGGACTGCTGCGCTCGTTCCCGGCCTGGCGCAGCTACGCGCTCTGCGCGGCATTGCTCTCGCTGCTCTTCGGTCTTTTGATCCTCGGGCGCATGCCGCGCGTGCGCCAGCCGGGTTATCTCGTCATGGGCGCGCTGGTCGGCGTGATTTCAACCGGCCTGCTGGTGATACTCGACACGACATCGCTCGAATATATCGAGCCCAGCGATCTCGCCATGACGCTCGCGATGATTCCGCTGATATTCTTCGCGGCGGCGGTCATCATCACCGAAGGGGTGGAGCTCGCGTCCAGCCTGTGGCGGGTCGAACGCCGGACGCTGCGCGCCGCAATTCCCGAATTTGCTCCGCGCGTCTCGGTCCATGTGCCCTGTTATAATGAGCCGCCCGAGATGGTGATCGCCACGCTCGACGCGCTGGCGCGGCTCGATTACGAGAACTACGAGGTGATCGTTCTCGACAACAACACGACCGATCCCGCCACCTGGCGGCCGGTCGAACTGCATTGCGGGGCGCTTGGTCCGGCGTTCCGCTTTTATCACCTCGACGGCGTCAGGGGATTCAAGGCCGGCGCGCTTAACGAGGCTTTGCGGCTGACCGACCCCGAAGCGGCTTTCGTCGCGGTGATCGACAGCGATTATCAGGTCGAGCCCTGTTGGCTGCGGCGCGCGCTGCCCTATTTCGCCTCGGCCAACGTGGCGCTCGTGCAGGGTCCGCAGGATTACCGCGACGGCCTCGCCACGACGTTCAAGCGCATGTGTTTCGAGGAATACCGCGGCTTCTTCCATATCGGCATGGTCGAGCGCAACGAATATGACGCGATCATCCAGCACGGCACGATGACCATCGTGCGCCGCGGCGTCCTCGAACAGGTGGGCGGCTGGAGCATGTGGTGCATCACCGAGGACACCGAGCTTGGCCTTAAGCTGTTCGAGGCGGGCTATGGCGCGGCCTACATTCCGCAAAGCATGGGCAAGGGGCTGACGCCCGACACGCTCGGCGCTTTCATGAGCCAGCGCCATCGCTGGGTCTATGGCGCGATGCAGATCCTGAAGCGCCATGCCGGCGCGATGTTCCTCGGCCGCACCAGGCTCAGCTGGGCGCAGCGTTATCAGTTCCTGTGCGGCTGGCTGCCGTGGATTTCCGACGGGCTCGGCCTCCTGGTGACGCTGTTTGCGCTGGGCTGGACGGCGCTGATGGCGATCGCGCCGAATTACTTCGATGTGCCGATGGAAGCGCTGTCGGCGGCGGCGCTGGCGCTGTTCGGCGCCAAGAGCCTCAAGACGCTTTTGCTTTATCCGCAGAAAGTGGGCTCCGGCGTTTTGGGCGCCGTGCTGGCGTCGACCGCGGGCCTCGCGCTCACCCATACCGTCGGCAAGGCGGTGCTGTCGGGACTATTCACCTCGGGCAAGCCGTTCCTGCGCACGCCGAAATGTCAGAACCCGGCCGAACTCCGCGAAGCGTTGCATCTTGTGTGGCAGGAAATGAGCCTGTTCGCGCTCTTGATGCTGGCGGTCATCGCGATGCTGCTCGCTCGCGGCTTCGACGATCCCGCGGCGACGCTGTGGATGATCATGCTGGCCATCCAGAGCCTGCCTTATCTCGCCACCATCCTCACCGCCTGCATCAGCGCCACCTCCTACCGCCGCGCCTCCGCCGCCGCCCCCGTGCTGGTCGCTGCGGCACCGCCCGTGGTCGAGCCGGTGCTGCCCAAGGCGGCGTGACCGGGCGACGGCGCGCTGCACGAATAGCCTGCGTCCTTCGACAGGCTCAGGATGAGTACAGTCTTTATTTGCATCGGCACAGATCGAGATAATACCAGAGGCCTCGGTATACGACTCGCTCTCCAACCTTGTCATGGCCCGCGAATGCGGGCCACCCAGTGAAATCCGGCACTCGCATTGACATCGTTGCAAGAATTTCCGACACCGTTCACACGTCACCTGGGTGGCCCGCATTCACGGGCCATGACATCGAAAGGTTGAATATTCAGGGCCACTGGTACTATTGGCACCGGCGTAAATGAAGATAAGATTCTCCTCATGCCGAGCTTATGGAAGCACGCGGCCTGTTGATCCAAGCGAACTCACACGCGCACAACTTTCCCCGGATTGAGGATGTTGTTTGGATCGAGGGTGCGCTTCAGGGCGCGCATGATTTCGAGTTCGGCGGCACTCTTGTAACGGGTGATCTCGTCGCGTTTCATGATGCCGAGGCCGTGTTCGGCGCTGATCGCCCCGCCGAAGCTGTTGGCGAGGTCGTGAACGGTGCGCGACACCTCATCCCAGCGGCCAAGGAATTCCGCATTGTCCCCGCCTTTCGGCACGCTGAAATTGAAATGGATATTGCCATCGCCGAGATGGCCGAACGGCACCGGGCGAACGCCGGGGATCATCGCTTCCACCGCGGCGCAGCCGCGTGCCAGAAAATCCGGAATGCTTTGGATGGGCACGGAGACATCGTGCTTGATCGAGGCGCCTTCGAGCTTCTGCGCTTCCGAGAAACTTTCCCGCAATTTCCACAGCGCGGCGCGTTGCGCCTCATTTGCGGCGAGCGTCGCATCGCCTGCCAACCCGTCCTCGACGGCCCCCGCAAGCGTATCCTCGACAATTTTGCGCAGCGGCAGCGCGGCGCCGCTCGTCGCTTCCGCCAGCACGTACCAGGGCGAAGAACCGGATAATGGGTCTCTCATATCCGGAATATGCCCGAGTACCAGATCGATACCGGTCCGCGACATGAGTTCGAAGGCCGAAACGAGCCCGCCGGTCGCCGCTTCGAGCCGCCGCAGAAGCGCGATCGCCGCGGCCGGGTTGCGGACGGCGACGAAGGCGGTTTCCCGCAACTGCGGTCTGGGGAACAGTTTGAGCGCAGCTGCGGTAATTATACCAAGCGTACCTTCCGCGCCGATGAAAAGCTGTTTCAGGTCGTAACCGGTATTGTCCTTGTGCAGCGTCTTCAAGAGATCGAGAACGCGGCCGTCCGCGAGCACCACTTCGAGCCCGAGCACGAGTTGTCGCGCGGACCCGTAGCGCAGCACGTTGACCCCGCCGGCATTGGTCGAAATGTTTCCGCCGATCGTGGCCGATCCTTCCGACGCCAGACTGAGCGGGAAATACACGCCCGCCTGGTCCGCGGCGTCCTGCAGGCGCGCGAGGATCACGCCGGCTTCGGCGATCGCACTCATATCCTCGCCATTGATCCGGCGAATTTTGTTCATCCGTTCGAGGCTCAGAAGCACTTCGCCCGCGAGTGGTACTTGTCCGCCGACGAGCCCGGTGTTTCCGCCCTGCGGCACGATTGGCGTATTTGTTTCATTGCAGATGGCGAGCAGCGCCGATACTTCGGCCGTGCTCGCAGGCTTGAGCAACAGTGGCGTCGTGCCCCGATACCGGCTGCGCCATTCGACGAGATGCGGCGCGATCTCGGACGGATTTTCGCTGAAACCTCCCGGTCCCGCGGCCGCCTTCAGACGGTCGAGGGCCGCCCGCGCGACCGGCATGTCAGCCGTCTTTCGGCGCGGCCGCGCGACTCAGGCGATCGTTGATTGCTTCCCCGAGGCCATGTTCGGGCACGGGCATGACGGCGATGCCTGCACAGCCCGCCGCATCCAGTTCGTGCAGCATGGCGAACAGATTTGCTGCAGCCTCGCTGAGATCGCCCGACGGACTGAGATTGCGGGTGATCCGCGCGTTTGCGGGCGCGTCCGGTCCGAACGCGAGCAGGGCTTCGTCGTCGCGCACGCTGAACGCCTGCAAGCGGATTGGGGTCCGCGGCGCGTAATGATTGCGCAACCGGCCGGGCGAAGCAATCGCCTCGCGATCAGCTGCGTGCAATTTGCCGATTACGGCTTCAATTACATCGCGCGCGAGTGCGCCGGGCCGGAGAAGCATGGGCCCATCCGGTTCGAAGCCGACAATCGTCGATTCAACGCCGAGCGGCGCAGGGCCGCCATCCAGGACCAGATCGACCGCGCCGCCGAGGCTTTCTGCTACATGTGCGGCGCGCGTTGCGCTTATGGCGCCGGAGCGGTTCGCGCTGGGTGCAGCTATTGCAAGGCGCGATTCGGCGAGAAGCTCTCGCGCCAACGGGTGCGCGGGCGCACGCAGCGCCACGGTTTCGAGGCCGGCGCTCGCAAGCAGCGATAACGGGGCGGCGAAGCGGCGCGGCAGAACAAGCGTCAGCGGACCCGGCCAGAAGGCTTGCGCCAGCCTGAGGGCCACGGCGTCGAACACGGCAAGCGATTCCCCGTGCTCGATGTCGCGCACATGCACGATCAGCGGGTTGAACCGTGGCCGCGCTTTGGTTTCGAAGATAGCAAGCACGGCCTGATCGTCGGCCGCATTCGCGCCGAGCCCGTAGACCGTCTCGGTCGGAAAGGCGACGAGCCCGCCGCCGCGCAAAATGGCGGCGGCGCGGGTGATGGATTGTTCCGTGGCGTATTCGATCTGCAGCATCTCACGCCTTCCTCACCATGGCCGGGCTCGACCCGGCCACCTAGTAGCGAGCGTCCGCGAGCGGCGCGAGTCTTTCGCCGCGCCGACGCACGGCGGCTGGGTGGCCGGGTCGAGCCCGGCCATGGTGAGGAAAGTGGCTTGCATCGGATGAAAAATCACTGCGTTGCGAACAGGTCGACGGTGATGGCGACGTCGTGCGCCACGGGGCTGGGCGCGGCCCATTCGCCTTGTCCGAGGCCGAAATCGGTGCGCAGCACATGCGCCGTGCCGCCCATGTGCGCGGTGCGGCCGTCGATCGCGAGCGTGAAGGGCAGGGTGACGTCGCGGGTGATTCCGCGAATGTTCAACGTGCCGCGCGCTTCGTAGTTGTTCGCCGATTTCCGGACAAAGCTGGTGGTCACAAAATGCGCCGCCGGGAATTGCGAAGTCTGAAATCCCTGCGCACCCTTCAACCCGCTGTCGAAATCCGGCTCGTCCGAGCTTTCGCTTGCGAGATTCACACTAACCGACACGCGCGCATGAGCAAGGTCGTCGGGATCGAAATCGATGTCGGCATTCCAGTGTTTGAATTGGGCGGAGAACGGTTCGCTGCTCCATTGCACGGTGAAGCCGAGCTTGCTCTTGCCGTAATCGACATTCCAATGCGCCGCGCGTGCCGGACACGCAGCCAGAAGCAAAGCGATAAGCGCCGGGGCCGCCCGCGGTCTCATGCGCGTCCCGCCACCCGCGTTCCCGGGACCATGCGCCGCAATACGTCGTCGCCCCGGAACTGGTGATAAAGCGCGCTACAGAGATGCAGCGGCACCAGGACGAGCGCCGTGAACGCCAGATACATATGCATCGCGAAGAATTCGTGGCGCAATGGCGTTTTCTGCGCCCGGGTCAGGTCGGTGAGGAAGGGAATGCCAGGCCAGTGAAACAGGCCGAAGTAATTTGTCGGCAGGCCGAGTGGCGACGCCGAGGCGAGCGCCCAGCCCGTCAGGGGGATGGCGATGATCAGGAAATAAAGCAGGTAATGTGTTCCATGCGCCAGCGCCTTCAGGCCGGGCCCCATCCAGTCCGGAAGCGGCGGAACGGGATTGACGATGCGCCACAGGAGCCTCAGCACACTGAGCGCCAGCACCGTCAAACCGATCGATTTGTGAAACTGGATGATGGCAAAGCGTGATGGGTCCTGGTCGGTCAGGATATCGGCCATGTAAAAGCCGAGGCCGAGATTGACGATGATCGCAGCCGCAATCAGCCAGTGCAGCGTCATCGCCACGCTGCCATAGCGTGTCCGGGTGTTTGCCGCCGGCATGTTCAGCCCTTCTGCTGGTCGAACATCGCTTCGATGATCAGATGAACATCGTCGCTGACAAAGGATGACCAGATCATCGATGTCAGGCCGAAATCGCTACGCCGGATCGTGCCCGTCGCGCGGAAGCCCAGCGCATATCCGCCGGCCAGCGCGCTGCGTGCGCCGCCATTGAACGTCGCATCGAGCGTTACCGGTTTGGAGACACCGCGCATCGTCAGCACGCCGGCGATCTGGCCGGTATTTGGCCCGGTACGGGTGATCGCCGTCGATTTGAAGGTTGCGGCGGGGTATTCCCGTATGCCGAACACGTTCTTCAAATTGTCCGTGAGCCACGCACTCGGCACATCGATGCTGGTCATGTCGATCGAAATGTCCACGCTGCCGTGTTCGGGTTGATTGCCGTCATAATTCAGCGTGCCCGCGACCTTGTCGAACCTGCCGAAATAGTCCGTCAGTCCCAGATGCAGAATGGAGAACAGCACCTGCGTGTGGCCGGCATTGACCGTGTAGATGCCGCTGGGCGATTGCGCGGGATCCGTCGAGACGTTTGCCGCCAGTGCGGGCAGACAGGCGGCAAGGGCAAGTGACAGGACGGCGACGGCAATGCGGCGCATGGGGCTTCCCTGAGCTAAGCAGGCGCCCCGTCTCACCCGCGGTTGAATTCGGTCGATTGAATCCTTGTTTGACGGCAAACACAACACGCGATTGAAGTTCCAATCCGGTGGCGGAGATTTCCGCGGTCCGAGCCGCAGAGCGGATCGTGCAGATACGATTGTCGATACAGCAGCAGCCGCGACAATCCAGGGACGGAACGGTGACGTATTTTATTCCTTTGAATTCGTGTCGGCGCGGTTCGAAATTCCGACGAATTAATGCGCCTTCTGCGCAGCGGGCCGTGTCGTGGCAGGCTCGGGTTCGGCACGTGCGGTCGCCGTCTGTCGGCGGGCAGGGATGGCAATGCCGGCGGCGTGAAACCGGTCCTTGATCGCTTTCTGAACGGAGAACATCACGGCTTCGTTGTCCGCGTTGCGCACCCAGCAGCGCACCACGATGTCAATCGCATATTCGCGGAGCGCGCCGACACCCGTCATTGGCGGCGGCGATTCGAGCACGCGCGGATCGCTGCGCAGGACGTCGAGTACGATCTTCTGCGCCGTGTCGATCTCATTGGAGAAATCGATGCTGACGATGAAATTGATGCGGCGGTTCGGCTCGCGCGAATTGTTCACGATGACGCCGCCGAATATTGCGGCGTTCGGGATCGATACATAGGCAAGATCGTCATTGACGAGGATGGTGGTGAAGAGACCGATTTCCCGCACGGTCCCGGACTGGCCGGCCGCCTGGATACCGTCGCCGACGCGGAACGGGCGCAGGACGAGAAGCATCACGCCGGCCGCGACATTGGAAAGCGTCCCCTGCAGCGCGAGGCCCACCGCCACGCCGGCCGCACCAACCACGGCGATAAAGCTCGTCGTTTCCACGCCGAAGCGCTGAAGAACGGCAATGAATGTGGCGATCAGAATGGCATAGCGGACCAGCGACGCCACGAGTGGCTTCAGCGTCTCGTCGAAATGGTGAAGCCGGCCGAGCCCGCGGCTCGTCCAGCGTGCCGCCCATCCGGCCGCGATCCAGCCGGTGATCAGGATCAAGACCGCCGCCACGATGCCGGTGGCGCTGTTCAGTGCCCAGAGTTCGAATGTGGGCAGCGTTTCGGGTGAAGGATGCATGGGTTTCCGGCGGTTGGGGAGCAGCTATCGGGGTGCGAGTGACGCCAGTCCCATTAGCCGTGCAAATACAACCGGTTGCTGGCAAAATCGATCCGGTTGCCATCGGATGACCGTCATGTTGCCGCGCTCTGTCTTGACCGTAATCGCGCTGTTGTGGCTTTGGCCCGCAATGGCGGCGCCGCCGTCCTGCATCCCGGCGGTTGAGATAGCACGGGCAAAGGTCGTGCGTGTCGAGCGAAACGGAGTGCTCGTGCTCGAGGATGGCCGTGCGGCACGGCTGGAGGGAATTCTGTTGCCGGCCGGAGCCAGCGATCGCGCGCCCGATTTTTTTGCCGGGCAGGCCATCGCGAAACTTGCGGAGCTTGCAACGGCACACACCATAGTTCTCGCAGCCGAAGCGCCCAAGGAGGATCGGTACGGCCGGCTGCGCGCGCAGGCGCTGCTTGCGGGGGGCGCCGGCGAACGATGGCTGCAGCGCGCGTTGCTGGAGCAAGGTCTGGCACGCGTTTCGGTCGCGCCGGATCGTGGCGAGTGCGCGGCGGAGCTTTACGCGGCCGAAGGCCATGCGCGCGCGGAAAAAATGGGCATCTGGTCGCTCGACGCCTATCGCGTGCGCACGCCCGGCCAGCTTGGCGACGCAGGCGGCACGTTTCAGATCGTCGAAGGAACAATCGAAGGCGTTTCAGATAGCAGCGGACGCGTGTTCCTCGAATTCGGCCGCGACCGGCGCAAGGATTTTGCGGTTGTAATCACGTCCGATGACCTGAAAATCTTCCGGTCGATCGGGGTCGATCCCTTCAGCTACCAGAATCAGACGGTGCGGGTGCGCGGCTGGCTCGACCAGTCGCGACATCCCGAAATGGAAGTCGCGACGCCGGCCGACATCGAAGTGATTGAAGGCCCGACATTGCGCGGCTCGGTCGCCGCGCCGGAGTAATTATTTCTCCCTCTCCCCCGCAGAGGGAGAGGGAGGCTACGAGCGCGACTATCCGTTACGCCGCCTTCTTGAGCAGCACGGTTTCGACGCGCTTCACGGCGGCCTGTTCGTCGATGCGCTCGACGGCGGCGACTTCGCGCGCCATGCGCGCCAGCGCGGCCTCGTAAAGCTGGCGCTCGGAATAGGACTGTTCCGGCTGGCCGCTCGCGCGATGGAGATCGCGCACCACTTCCGCGATCGAGACGAGATCGCCGGAATTGATCTTGGCCTCGTATTCCTGCGCCCTGCGGCTCCACATGGTGCGCTTGATCCGCGCCCGGCCTTTCAGCGTATCGAGCGCTGTCGCCACCACGTCCGGCGAGGACAGCTTGCGCATGCCGACGGCCTTCGCTTTCGCGGTCGGAACACGGAGCGTCATCTTGTCCTTCTCGAACTGGATCACGAACAGTTCGAGCTTCATGCCTGCGACTTCCTGCTCTTCCACGCGGGCGATCCGTCCCACGCCATGTGTCGGATACACGACGTGGTCATTCGCCTTGAACTCGAGCCTCTTGTTCGAGTTGGCTGGAACCTTCTTCTTGGGGATAGTCATCTCTTTGTCCATTCTCGCACGCAAACCTTTCTGTCGGCGCCGGCCCATGAACCGCAACGGCGCTTCCGCCGCCCGATCAACCTCAGCAAACTGCCGTCAAAATTAACCCGCGCCCTGCGCTTGGGACGCGGGAAGCTTACGCGCGGGTCTGACTGCCGTACCGACTATGACAACCGTATCACAAGAACCGGCATTTGTGAAGCACGAATGTGCCAAACGCTTGAAATAACATGGTTTCTTGCGCGCGCGTAAGGTTTGGCAGGTCCCGCCCGCGTGAGGGTTCGAGGGACATAATTATGCGCCCAAGCGGCTGAATCCGCTAGAAAATTCTAGGAATCGGCCCCGGGCTTATCGCTAAAATATTGCTCGAATTTGTTCTGAACCTGATCGAATTCCTTCGCGTCGGCCGGGGGCACCCCCTTCTGGGTGATGTTCGGCCATTTCCTGGCATACTCGGCGTTCAAGGCCAGCCAGCGTTCCAGCCCGCTTTCCGTATCGGCCTTGATCGCCTCGACCGGGCATTCGGGCTCGCAGACTCCGCAATCGATGCACACATCGGGGTCAATCACGAGCATGTTTTCGCCTTCGTAGAAGCAATCCACCGGACAGACCTCCACGCAGTCCATGTATTTGCATTTGATACAGGCGTCGACGACGACATAGGTCATGAACATGCTCCTCGCGGCCGAAACCGGACCGCGGCTCAATTAAGACGCGGCGGCGGCCGGATCAAGAACGCTTCCGTCCACGACGCTGTAGAGCTTTCGCGCTTCCGGTGCTCCGCCGCGACGCTCGGCCACCGCCTCGATTCGTACAGCCAGAATTTCCCGGCCGTGCGGCACCGTCAGGATGTCGCCCGGTTGAACGCCGGCGCTGGCCTTTTGGACCCGCGCGCCGTTCAGCCGGATCAATCCCGACGCCGCGGCCGCCTGCGCCTGGACGCGGGACCGGTAAAACCTTGCATGCCAGAGCCATTTGTCGATGCGGATACGCTCGGTCATCGAGGCGTACCTTCATTCGCCATGGCCAGCTCTTCGGCCAGCCATGGTGAGCGGAGGAGGGTGGTGCGAAAACATGGTTAGTCCGCCGGGATCAGTGTGGCCACGCCGGCGAAAGGCGAATCCCGCTTTGGCAAAGGCGATTTTCGCTGGCTTTTTTCCTTCCGGGCGGGCCGCTGCACGGGTTGGCGGCGCCAGACATGGGTGACGGAATCTCCTTCCCCTACAGCCACTTGGCGCCATCCGAGGGCGGGCAGGATGAGGTCAAGTTCGGTGGCGTTGATACCAAGCAGCGAGAGCAGCTGCTGGGTCAGCGTTGCAGATGTTGCGCCCGAGCGCACTGCTCCATCGAGTGCCCCTTCGACCCGTTCGACCATGTCCAGCCGCACGGCCCGGCGCGCGAGGCGGCGATAACCAGCCGCGACGAGGAAGGCATCGGGGATCCAATCCTCGGCTTCGAAGGATGTCAGGCCGGGGAGGGGCGCGGGCGGAATTGCCTCGAGACCGGCCCACACGGCGGATAGCAGGGCGAGCAGGCTCGCCGCCTGCGGACGCAAAAGTTGTGGAAGAAATATCGAACGACGCCCGAACACCACGCCGAAGCGCCGGAGCGCGAATCGGGCTGGCCGAATATCCTGCGGAAGAACGGCTGTTTGCAAATCCAGTGAGCCGAGCTCCTCGCAGAGCTGATGCGCGATACCGCGCGCCTCGGGCGCCAACGCGCCGGGCGAGCCAGGTTTCGCGTCGGCCGCCGCGCGCAGTGCCTGCAATGGAACAAGACGATCGCCAATTCGCGCCGATAACCAGCTGCGCAGCCGCGCCAGTATGAGATCGCGCAACTCGGGCTTCAGCTGGTCGTCGCAAACCAGTGCAATGTCCGGTTCGAGCGCCGCTATGCCGCGCGCCAGCCGTGCGATGATCGCGCCTTCCCACCACACCCTTCCATGTTCGCTGAGGTTGAAGGCAGCGTCGTCAGCTCCGGAGAGCCTTTGCGCCCGTGTGAAATATTCGGACTCCAGAGCCTTGGCCGCGATGGCTCGCAAGGTTCGTGCACCTTCAGCGCGCGGATCGGGCGCGAATTGAAATCCCTCGAGCTTGCCGATGACTTCGCCGCCGACCAGCGCCGCGCCGGACTCATCGAGGGTGAGGCTCAGCGGCTCGTCCTCGCGGAGGCTGCGCAGGAACAGCGATGTGCGCCGGTCAATGAAGCGCAGGGTCAGCCTTTCATGCAGCGCGTCCGACAGCCGGTCTTCCACGGCACGGGTCTGTTCCTGCCAATGCGAAGCATCACGGACCCAGCCTGGCCGGTGGGCCGCATAGGTCCAGGTGCGGATCTGTGCGAGCCGGCCGGACAGTGTCGCGACGTCGCCTTCGACCTCGTCCACCCGCGCGACGTGACGCGCGATCCAGTCTTCCGGAAGCGCCGCCTCCGGGCCGATCAGATGGAGATAGATCTGCTGCACCAGCCGCGCGTGATCTTCCACCGACAGTTTGCGGAAGTCCGGCAACTGGCAGACTTCCCACAGCAATTTCACCGCCGCAGGGCTTTTTGCGAGCCGCGTTATTTCGTCGGAGGCCGACAGGACGCGCAGCGCCGAGACATCCATGGCCGGACGGGCGCGGACGAGACCGCGCTGTGGCGGCGGCTCATCCAGTGTCTCGAGCAGATCGCCCAACGACCGGAAGCCGAGTGCCGTGTTGCGCCATTGGAGCTGACGGACAGGCTCGTAGCGATGGGCTTCGATGCGGCCGAGCATTTCCTCGTCGGGTGTCGTGCAATCGGCCGTTACGCCGAATGTGCCATCATTCATATGCCGCCCGGCGCGGCCGGCGATCTGGCCGAGCTCGTCGGCCCTGAGCGGGCGTATGCCGACGCCGTCGAATTTTTCCAGCGCCGCGAAGGCGACATGGTCGATATCCATGTTGAGGCCCATGCCAATCGCGTCGGTGGCGACGAGGAAATCGACCTCGCCGGACTGGTAGAGCGCGACCTGGGCGTTGCGGGTGCGGGGGCTGAGCGCGCCGAGAACGACGGCCGCGCCGCCCCGCTGCCGGCGAATCAGTTCGGCAATTCCGTAGACATCCTCGGCGGAAAAAGCGACGAGCGCCGCGCGGCGGGGCAGGCGGGTGAGCTTCTTGTGGCCAGTGAAGGCAAGGTCGGAAAACCTTGTGCGCGTTATGAAATGTGCTTCCGGCACGAAGCGCTGGATGGCCGGCCGCATGGTCTCGGCGCCCAGGAGCAGCGTTTCTTCCTCGCCACGCGCATGGAGTAGCCGGTCGGTAAAGACATGGCCACGCTCGGCATCGGCGCAGAGCTGGATTTCGTCCACCGCGAGAAAGGCGGTACGCAGGTCGAGCGGCATCGCTTCGACGGTGCAGACGAAATATTGCGCGCCCTTGGGAACGATTTTCTCTTCGCCGGTGACCAGCGCCGTCACGCCCGCGCCCTTGATCCGGACGATTTTCTCATAGACCTCGCGGGCGAGGAGGCGCAGCGGCAGGCCGATCATGCCCGAGCGATGCGCCAGCATGCGCTCGATCGCAAAATAGGTTTTGCCGGTGTTGGTGGGGCCCAGCACGGCGCCGACCCGGTTCATTTCGCGAGGCCGGATCGCGCCGCGGGCCGATTGCCGTGCGGTCATCGCGCTCCGAACATCGGGACTTTCCGCGCGCACCGCAAGTGCGAACAAAAGTCCATAACAGCGATTTTAACAGTGAATTGGGGGGCGTGGCGGACTCGTGGAGCGGCTCCGCATTTATCGTCATGGCCGGCCGTTGTGCCGGCCATCGATGAACACGGAATAATCCGGCTCGTTCTGTGTTCATGGGTCGCCCCGACAAGCTCGGCGATGACGGGAGGAAGAGGAGGATTGAACCGCAGAGGCGCCAAGGCGCAGAGAAAAAATTGCGCGCGAAGGCGCGCGGTGATCCTTCTCCGTGCCCCCCGAGAGCCCTTTTCGGATTGGCCGCGGCCGCCTCAAATGATCTGTGGATCCTCTTTGTATCAGCCTGTGGATGGCCGGTTAATTACGTGAACGCAACTCGAACATAACATGTCCGAATCGCTAACAGAATCAATATCCCGATTTGTTCTCACGCAAAATATTGATTGTCAATAGCACTGTAACCATAAGTCTAGCGGTTCAGTCAAAACATGGCAAGGGGCGATTCGCCCTTGTCCATATAATCCGTGGACGGAAGTTCCGATGACGGAACAATGAACCTTCCATGACGGATCGCGGCCTTTCCCTCCCTCACCATGGCCGGGTCACGCCCGGCCATGGTGAGGGAGGGGCTGGGTGGCCGGGTCGAGCCCGGCCATGGTGAAAGGGGGCAACTTGCCGTGCCTCGCCGCGCCGGGGATAATTCGCGCGCCATATGGGAGATGCGGCGATGACAGCGGGCGAGCCGGAAGCATGGACAGCGCTGGCCTCCCGGGAGCTGAAGGACCGCAAACCCGGCGATCTCGTCTGGCACGCCCCCGAAGGCTTCGACGTCAAGCCGCTCTACACCGCGGCCGATCTCGAAGGCCTCGACGCCACCGACAGCCTCCCCGGCATCGCCCCGTTCCTGCGCGGCGTGCGCGCCACCATGTATGCCGGCCGCCCCTGGACCATCCGCCAATATGCCGGCTTCTCCACCGCCGAGGAGTCGAACGCCTTCTACCGCAAGAACCTCGCCGCTGGTCAGATGGGCCTCTCCGTCGCTTTCGATCTGCCGACCCATCGCGGCTACGACAGCGACCACCCCCGTGTGACCGGCGACGTTGGCAAGGCCGGCGTCGCCATCGACAGCGTGGAGGACATGAAGATCCTCTTCGCCGGCATTCCGCTCGACAGGATGTCGGTCTCCATGACCATGAACGGCGCGGTCATTCCCGTGCTCGCCGATTTCATCGTCGCCGCGGAAGAGCAGGGCGTGCCGCCCGAGAAACTTTCCGGCACGATCCAGAACGACATCCTCAAGGAGTTCATGGTCCGGAATACCTATATCTATCCGCCCGAACCCTCGATGCGCATCGTGGCCGACATCATCGCTTACACCGCGAAACGCATGCCCAAATATAATTCCATCTCCATCTCCGGCTATCACATGCATGAAGCGGGCGCGACCGCCGTGCAGGAGCTGGCCTTCACGCTCGCCGACGGGATGGAATATGTCCGCGCCGCGCTCAGCCGCGGCCTCGATGTCGATGCGTTCGCGCCGCGGCTCTCATTCTTCTTCGGCATCGGCATGAATTTCTTCATGGAGATTGCCAAGCTCCGTGCCGCGCGGCTTCTCTGGGCGCGGATCATGGGAGGCTTCGGCGCGAAGAAGCCGGATTCGCAGATGCTGCGCACCCATTGCCAGACATCGGGCGTCTCGCTGACCGCGCAGGACCCTTATAACAACATCGTGCGCACGGCTTACGAGGCGATGGCGGCGGTGCTGGGCGGCACGCAATCCCTCCACACCAATTCCTTCGACGAGGCCATCGCGCTGCCGACGGAATTTTCCGCCCGCATCGCCCGCAACACCCAGCTCATCATCCAGACTGAAACGCAGGTGACGCGCACCGTCGATCCGCTCGGCGGAAGTTATTATATTGAAGCGCTCACCCATTCGCTCGCCACCCACGCGCAATCGCTGATCGACGAAGTGGAAAGCATGGGCGGCATGACGCGCGCGACCGTGGCCGGCATCCCCAAGCTCCGCATCGAGGAAGCCGCGGCGCGGCGGCAGGCCCGCGTAGACCGGCGCGAGGATGTGATCGTCGGCGTCAACAAATTCCAGCTCGATACCGAAGCGCCGATCGAAACCCGCGACATCGACAATGCCGCGGTGCGCGCGCAGCAGGTGGCGCGGCTGGAAGCGATCAAGGCGCAGCGCGACCCGCGCGCCGTCGAGGCCGCGCTTGCGGCTTTGCGCAACGGCGCGGCCGGCAATGGCAATCTGCTCGAACTCGCCATCGAGGCGGCGCGCGCCCGCGCCAGCGTCGGCGAAATCTCCGACGCGATGGAGAGTGTATTCGGGCGTCACCAGGCGGAGATCCGTTCCGTGTCGGGCATCTATGGCAGCGCCTATGAAGGCGACAATGAGTTCGCCGCCATCCGCGGCGAGGTGGAGGCGTTTGCGCGCGAAGAGGGAAGGCGGCCGCGCATCCTCGTCGCCAAGATGGGGCAGGACGGCCACGACCGCGGCGCCAAGATCATCGCCACCGCCTTTGCCGATCTCGGCTTCGACGTCGATATCGGCCCGCTGTTCCAGACGCCCGAGGAAGTGGCCAAAGACGCCATCGAAGCCGACGTCCATGTCATCGGCATCTCCAGCCTCGCCGCCGGCCACCAGACGCTGGTGCCGCAGCTGATGGAGGCCCTGAAGCGCGAGGGCGCCGGCGACATCCTGGTGGTAGCCGGCGGGGTTATTCCACCGCAGGACTACGCGGCTCTCGAAGCTGCCGGTGTCGCGGCGATCTTCGGGCCGGGAACGAATATTCCGGAGGCCGCGCGGCATGTGCTGGAGTTGATACGGGCGCGGAGGGTGGGGGAGGCGGCGGAGTGATTTCCTCCCCCGCGCGAAGCGTGGGGGAGGGGGACCGCGAAGCGGTGGAGGGGGCCTCTCGACGAGAGATAGCTGATTTCAAGGCCACAATGTGTTAGAGATTTGCAGGTGAAAGAAATCATGAATCGCGATAAGGCAATACACATTCTTCTGCAGCACCGGGGCGAACTCGAACGCGCAGGAGTGCGCCACCTTTATTTGTTCGGCTCCGTAGCCCGCAACGAGGCCCACGCGCAATCCGACGTGGACCTGTTTTTCGATTACGACAAGGGGCAGTTCGGACTGTTTGCACTTATGGAGGTCAAGGACCTGGCTTCGAATATTCTCGGGCGCAAGGCCGACATCATGACCCGCGATAGCGTGCATCCCGTTTTCCGCCCTCGTATCGAGGCCGAGGCGGCACAGGTTTACTGATGACCGCGCAGTCCACCATCGCGCGTCTGTCGGATATTCTGGAAGCGATCGAGAATATTTCGACGCTGACGACAGATGTATCGCTGGAAGAGTTCGAAGGCGATTGGCAGAAGCGTTGGATGGTCGAAAGAGGAATCGAAATTATTTCCGAAGCAAGCCGCCGCCTTCCCGACGACCTGAAGGCGCGCCACCCCGAGATACCCTGGCAGCGGGTTGCATCAATCGGCAACGTGTTGCGCCACGAATATGAGCGCGTGGCGCCCGCAATTCTTTGGAAGGTCGCGCAGGATGAGCTGCAACCGCTCGAAGAGGTTTGCAGGATCGAACTTCGGCAAATGACAAATCCGCCATGAGCGAAGCCGCGCTCGCGGCGCTGAAATACGGCGCAGCCGGCAATGGCAATCTGCTCGAACTCGCCATCGAGGCGGCCCGCGCCCGCGCCCGCGCCACCGTCGGCGAGATCTCCGATGCGATAGAGAGCGTGTTCGGGCGTCACCAGGCGGAGATCCGTTCCGTGTCGGGCGTCTATGGCAGCGCCTACGAGGGCGACAATGAGTTCGCCGCCATCCGCGGCGATGTGGAGGCGTTTGCGCGCGAGGAGGGCCGGCGGCCGCGCATCCTTGTCGCCAAGATGGGCCAGGACCGCCACGACCGCGGCGCCAAGATCATCGCCACCGCCTTCGCCGATCTCTGCTTCGACTCGGCTTGCTGTTTCAAATGCCCGAGGGAATGGCCAAGGACGCGGTTGATGCCGATGTCCACGTCATGGGCATTTCCAGCCTCGTAACCGGCCACCGGACGCTGGTGCCGCCCGGCGGAAATGCAGTTCTATGTTCTTGAAAGGTTCACATTACCACGATATGTTGCGACCTTGACTCTTTGGGACACTGGATATGGCAAAGCACAACGAATACTTCGTCGAACCTCGCGGCGAGGAGTGGGTGGTGAAGCTGCCCCACGCGGAGCGGGCCAGTGCGGTCGTCGATACCCAGCAGGAAGCTATTGCTAAGGCGAAGCAATTCTCGCCGGAGGGCGTCGTGCACGTGAAACAACTCAACGGGAAATTCCGCAAGGTTTGACGCACGTTCTATGGCGCGCCATCATCGGAGCATCACAGGATGCTATGAAGCTGCTGCGCGTGTATGTGAGCGATCCTCAGACGCAAACTGGTCCCCCACGGCGAGCTAGCGCATGAAGCGCGATATGGATTTAGTTCGGGAAATATTGCTAGGTCTTGAGAAGACTAGCCTTCAGCCCGGTGAGTTTTTGGTTTTTGGTGCTGACGATGCAAGTATGATTGACGGCTATGATGCCGATGAATGCATCTATAACCTGCGGCTTGCCATTGGGGCAGGATTGGTTCAGTCCTCGAATGACCATGGTGTGGCAGTGGTGGTCAATGGGCTTACCTGGGAAGGACACGACTTCCTTGATCAAATCCGTGATCCCGAAATCTGGCGTATCACGAAAGAGGGTGCAAAGAAGGCGGGTGGATTCAGTTTTGATTTGCTTGCGGCGCTTGCGAAAGGTTTTCTGAAAAAGAAAATTGAGGAGCACACCGGAGTGCAATTGGATCTTTAGGAAATACGGGGCGCCAAAATCATCGCCCTCCACCTTCGGAAGCTTCGATGCCGATGTCGCTGCGGAATCTGTAATCAAACGCTGATGGTTAAACACGTCTTGGATTAACTTAAACCAACAATCACGAACAACATCAATGGCGGCCCCCACCTATTTCCTTCTTCTGGACTCCAATATCTGGATTGGGGAACGCATGCTTTACAGCGCGCTGGGTCAAGCGCTGATTCACTCGCTAACCAGATCGGGGGCAGTCCTCGCAGTCCCCGAAGTGGTGAAATTGGAGGTCTGTAAGGTCATCCATGAGCTGGCAGACGACGCCGTCATCGATACTAAGAAGAACATTCAATTTCTCAAACAGATTTCGCAACAGCAGCTAAGCCTCCTGGTGCCGACCGATGAAAAAATACGGGAAGCGATTGACGAGCGTTGGAGGGATCTTAGAGGCCTGATCTGGCCGATGCCGTTCACTTTGGACCAATCTCGTGCGGCGCTTAGTCGTATCATCGACAAAACCCCACCGTGCGGCAATAACAACGAACAGTTCCGCGATTGTTGTATCTGGCAATGCGCTCTAGACCTCACTGCTGTCGCCCCGGTTTATCTGATTTCAAATGACTATGCTTTTTATGATAGTGGAAAGCGCGGTACTACCATACATCCTGCTCTTCGGGGCGAACTCGCCGTTCTTAAGGGTGAGGTCACGATATATCCCAGTCTTGACGATTTTCTCAATAGGCAAACCGATGCGACGACCAAGATCGACGAGGGACCACTGAAGGATCTGATTATTGCTGCTGTGACACCGAATGCTCAGCAACTTGCGTCGGGAAAGTCGAGACGGAAATCGTTTATTTTGGGGCCAGTTAAAGCGTGTCGTATCACGGGATATTCTACGCCAAAAGCGAGTGAAATCGCCGTTGCGTTTTCAGCCCGGTTTGAACTGATCGGCAACGATACCGAGGCCGAGCTATCAGTTTCGGGGAGTGCTGCTTACCACCCTGCCAGCAACACGATCTCTGATATTGAAGTTTCCGAGTGGTCGCAACATTTAAAAGATCTCAATAGTGGTGTCTTTAGTAGCAGTTTCAGTCCGACGCAATTTCGCGATTTTACTGACGGAAAATTCCGGGTGCTTTGAAGAAGACTGCCTCAATTGCGGCCTCCAAAGCGGTTTGGCATTATTGGGTGATCTCCGAATTCGCCGATTGTATGCATTTTTTCAGCACAGCCATCACCCCGCGAAAGCCGGAACCGCGCCCCTTGCGCGGCGGCGGGAGGGGAGGCGGGTGAGTTCGCGCGTGGCCACGATCAGGCCGGGCACGATCAGCGCGGCGATGACGAGTGACCAGAGCAGATCGGCCGGCCCCTGATCGGAAAACCGGATATGAAAACCGTCCGGGACGCGGACGAAGATGCGAGCCGTAGCCGCGCATCGTCCGTGCTTTGTGCATCGCGGATTGAGGGTTGAGACAAACGCGATGGCCGTCGTCAGCCAGCAGAGCCCGGCCTGGAAATATTGTTCGATGCGAATCGATCGCGGCTCGTAATGGCTGCCGATGTAGTATCCGGGCGGCGCGGCGACGAGGCAGATGGCGCCGGGCGCCCGGTCCAGCGGTGCAGTTTCGGCCGGTTCGCGCGGAGGCGATCGGAAAACTGGAGCGGCCCGGTGAACAGCGCCACGGCTCCCGTCAATCCGAGAGCAAGAAAAAGGGAGACAGAGTTATTTACTTGCAGTCATGTTCCTGATACATTCTCAAAGCGAAATTCAATTCTTCGCAATTCGCAGGGGACCGACGTGCTTGCGCCCCGGTTCGGGCGCAATGCCGGGGGAACAATGGAATGACGGCTTACGTTCCGCCTCCGGACGGGGCGCCGCCGGCTTTTCCGAATGCGCAGAAGGTCAGACCAAAGACCTCATTTGGCGGCGGTGGAAAGCGGAGAAGATGGCGCGATGGAGACAGGATTTTGGAATGGCTCATGGGCGCATCGAAATGTACGACTCGAAGGGCAACCATCTGGGCGAGTTCGACCCGGAGACCGGCGCCATGGTCAAGGAAGCTGACCCGACGCGAAAGGTAGAACCGTGATAATGCAGCGATCACTGAAGCTCTCGGGATTTGACGTCGACACCGATAAGCTCGTCGTCGAGTTCGACGTGCCGGCGGGCGCGTTCACGAAGGTGCTTGAAATCGCCGGTGCCGGAGAGGATTCGCTCGACCGCGTCGCCGACATTCCACTTTCGCAGGCCGCCGCCAGGGAAATCGCCCGGTTGCTCGGCAAACAGATTGAGATGCGCGGGCGCGAATTTTTCCTGGAAGTATCGGCTCGCCGCGCGGCAACGGCAGCGCGCGCTCACGCCTGATCGGGGGTATCTGACATCGTTCAAATACAAATAGCGTAGCTCGCCAAATAGGGTAGCCGGACCAATGTTCACCCGCGACGGGGCCGCGGCGGCGATCGGCGCCCGGAGGTGAACTGTCCGTAGAGGGCGGGCCGAAATCGGGGCCAGCCGAAGAGCATATTTGCAAGGAAGGACTCGCGGGCCCGGCGGTTCGGCGATATCGTTGCCGGGTTGAACGCCTGACGGGGGAACAGCGATGGCGATCTTCTCCGGCCGCAAGGGCAAGAATACCGTGCGCGGCGGAATTCTGGCGGTTTGCGCCCTGGTGTGCCTGGCGGGATCGGATGGTCCTGCGGCGGCAAAGGGAAAAATCACGTTCTTCGATCCGCCCAATTCAACCTCGACAAGCGCCGTTTCGATCAATCTTGCGGGCGCGATCGCCGGTACCTTCATCGACACAAGCGACGTCACGCATGGCTATGTGCGGGCGCCCGGCGGCACGATCACGGTGCTCGATCCCCCGGGCTCCATCATGACGGAGGCCTTTGGCATTAACGGCAAGGGCGCGATCGCAGGCTTCTGGCAGGACAGCAGCTATTATGTGCATGGCTTCGTGCGGGCGCAGGGCGGCAGCATCACCTCCTTCGATCCTCCCGGTTCGACCGGGACGTTCGCCTTCGGCATCAACGACAAGGGCGCGATCACCGGGTATTACTTCCTGAACGACGATCTGCGTCACGGCTATGTGAGAGCGCGCGACGGATCGTTCACGGAATTCGATCCGCCCCGCTCGGTGGATACGGAGCCCGCAAGCATCAACGACAAGGGCGTTATTACTGGTTCCTGGTACGACAGCGAATTCGATGCGCACGGTTTCCTGCGCAATTCCGATGGAACGATCGTGGAATTCGATGCGCCGGGATCCCAGGACACGCTGCCCAGCGCCGTAAACGAGGCAGGGGTAATTGCCGGAGAGTACATCGACAACGCGCTCGTCTGGCACGGATTTGTGCGGGCCGCCGAAGGCACGGTGACGGAATTCGATCCGCCGGGATCGAGGCTGACATTCTGCAACGGCATCAACGACCGAGGCGTGATCGCCGGCTATTACGTGGATGCAGGCGGCGATACCTTCGCTTACCTGCGGCACCCCGACGGCGCCTTCACGACATTCGGCGTCAGGCAGATGCCCTACACGGTTGCCGGCGCAATCAACGACAAGGGCGTCGTGGCCGGCATGTACAGTTCCAACCCGGGCGGCGGCGGCCTTCATGCCCTCATCCGCAGCAAATGAGATCGAGAACTTCGTCGCACGAAATGCAGCCGCACGCGGTCGGGTGGCTGGCTGTCGAAATTGAAAGCCCGGACAGCCTCGCGCACATTGACGCGTAATTCGTCCGAGCTGCAGGAAGCCGACCAAGGACAAACAGGGGCGGCCATTGCGGGCCGCCCCTGGGCTTTCAGAAAAGCGATTCAACGGCCGCGCAGGAAGCCGTGATAGGTGCCGGTATTGTCGAAGTAGAATCCCGCGATCCTGTTATGCGCATCGATGGCCTGGGGCCACGTCGCGACCGATCCGGGGGCGTCGAACGACTTGAACGTCCCATCGGCGCGCCGCAAAAAACCGTGATACACGCGATTGCTGTCCTCGTAGACTCCTGTGATCGCGCCTTTGCTGTTGATGCCGAAAGGCTCGGTCAACACGGATCCCGGAGGGTCGAACGAAGTGAACGTTCCATCGGCAGCGCGCAAAAAGCCGTGACTGACATAGGCGCCATCCTCATAAGTGCCCACAATGGCGCCGCTGTCGTTGATGCTCTGCCCCTCGGTGTTGCTCGCCTGCGGGTAATCGAACGGTGTGATTGTCCCGTCGGCCGCCCGTACAAAGCCGTGATAGCTGGAATCCCAATCATAATAGAACCCCGTCGCCGTGCCCTGTTTGTTGATGCTCTGGGCAACGGTGCCATAGTCGTCCGGAGCATCGAAGGTCGAGAATTTCCCATTCCCGGCCCGTACAAAGCCGTGATAGTAGCCGTTCGCATCCCACCAGGAACCGGCGATCGCGCCCGCATCGTTGATGCCATAGGCGTAGGTGTAAACCGAGTTCGGAACAGCGAAGGTTGTGATTTTCCCCTTGCCGGTCCTGAGAAAGCCGTGAGGATTGCCGCTGCTGTCCGCGTAGTACCCCGCGGCCGCGCCCTTGTCATTAATACTCTCGGGAATGGTCATGGTGGCGTCGGGAGCCACGAACGCGGTGATTGTTCCATCGACGGCGCGCACGAAGCCCGTGTCGACATAGTTGCTGTCTTCATACCAGCCGGCGATCGCGCCGTTTGCGATGCTGGTAGGAACGGTGTGTCCCGATCCCGGCGGGTCGAACGTCACATATTTGCCGGCGGCGGAAGCCGACCCACCCGATGCCAAACTTGCAACTGCCACGCAGAACGCAAGCCCCGCACCGCGGCGGACCGACCCGGCCAATTGCACAGGGCCGGCCAGCACGAAGTCATCCGATTCTTGCCACATGTTAATTCCCCTTTTTTCCTAGCCAACAGGATCGTTGTCCGGCCCATGCGCGAACTCCGGGCGCTTCTTGCCACAGGGGACTGCGCGTGTCGTCCTTAAAGGTCTTCAAAAACCTTCAATAGTGCAATTTCGGGTGCGGGCGGGGAATGCGGCGCGTGCCCGGACTGCGCTTGCATGCCGCCTTTCCGTGCGCTACATACTGAACCTGATGGTTCAGTATGTGACGGCCCGGCTCGATGCCGCGTTCGCCGCGCTCTCGGACGCCACAAGACGCGGCGTTCTGGAGCAGCTCGCGCGTAGCGACGCTTCGATAACGGACCTGGCCGTGAAGTTCCAGATGAGCCTCACGGGCATGAAGAAGCATGTCGGTGTGCTGGAGACGGCGGGGCTCGTCACCACGAAGAAGGCCGGGCGCGTGCGGACCTGCAGGCTCGCCTCGCGCGGACTGGAGGAGGAGGCGGCATGGATCGAGAGCTACCGCCAGCGCTGGGAGGCGCGTTTCGATGCGCTGGATCAGGTGATCGAGGACTTGAAACGGAAGGAGAAGACCAATGGACGAAAGAAAAGAGAGTGAGCCTACACAAATGAAGAACAACACGAGCGTGGAACGGAAGTCCGATCGCGATCTGGTCGTGACGCGACGCTTCAACGGCCCGGCGCGCCTCGTGTTCGCGGCGTGGACCACGCCCGAACTGCTCAAAAGGTGGTGGGCGCCGAAATCATTCGGCATTTCCTTCATTTCCTGCGAGGCGGATGTGCGTACGGGCGGCACCTACCGTTTCGTGTTCGCGCACCCTGCCTCGGGGGAGCCGATGGCGTTCTTCGGCCGGTACATCGAAGTGATACCGAACGCGCGCCTGGTCTGGACCAATGAGGAAGGCGGCGAGGGCGGGTCCGTCACCACCGTGACCTTCGAGGAGCGCGGCGGCGAGACCCTCGTCACCTTCCATGACCTCTATGCCTCGAAGGAGGCTCTCGACGGCGCCGTCGGCTCCGGGGCCACGAGCGGGTTCGGCGAGTCGTTCGAACAATTGGACGAGCTTCTGGAAGAGTTGGAGCGGAATTCGGTCCGATAGAATTGTTGGAGCAGAGTCCGACGAAGCCACATCTGCGATGTCATTCCCGGCAGGACAGCCGCCGGGAATGACAGGGATTGCGGAAGAAACGCTGTCGGGTCTGTAACTCCCTCGGCTATTTTTTGTGGCGCGGGCGGTGGGGGTGACGCGGAAGACCCTCCGCCCAGGTGAGCATGGTTTCGTAAATGTAGGCCTGGAAGCGGTTTTTGGATCCGTTCACCGACTGCGAGGCCGTAACCAGCTGCGAGCTTAGTGGGATGATGAAGTCCCGGTACGTATTGCCGACGTTTTCATAAGCGACGAGGAATGCCCGTTCCTGGTCCCAGGTGGCAAGCTGTCCCGGCGTCAGAATTGCGGTTTTGAGCGCGGCGGGGGTCCAGTTCGGATTGTTGCGATCGACCTCGATGTTCTTGCCGTTGAAGAGGAAGGGCTGAAACACCGTCAGATTGTCGAAGCTCAGCGGCGATACCGCTGCCTGGACGTTGAGCATGCCCCAGCCATAGACGGGGTCCACACCGGGCGCGCCAAGATCGGTCGCCGTCTGCAGAATGATCTGGGTCGTCTCCGCCGGATAATCGCGCAGCTGCGGCCAGCGGCTGTGCAAAAGGGAAATCGTGCCGGTCACGAGCGGTGCGGCGAAGGACGTGCCCGTCATGCGCGTGATGCCGCCGTGATTGTCCTCGACGAGCATCAGTTCGCCGGGCGCGACCAGGAACCGGTATTTGAGCTTGTTCTGCTCCTGGCAGGTGTTGTCGATAAGGATGCAGGCCTCGCCCGGCATATTGGAAAAATCGGAAATCTGTTGCGTCGGGCCGACCGAGCCGACCACAATCAAATTATCCGGGGCATTTGCGCCGCTCGGCCATTCGATGTCGGAGCTTTGCTGCACGGCTTCGTTGCCGGCCGCTTTCACCAGAACAAAGTTGTCGCTTAACGAAGCGAGAATTGGCCCCCACTCCTGTGACAGCGTCCAGCCCGGAATACCAAGTGACGCATTGATCACCGGGTTTTGCTTCGCGTCCAATTTGGTAATTCCTCTGGCCACGTCTTGCCAGCTGCCGGTGCCGGTCGCATCGAAGGGATCGTACAGCCCGATCTGCGATTTCGGCGCTACACCCATGACGCCGGTCCCGTCCTCCTGCGCTGCGATCAGGCTCCCGACCGCGGCGCCGTGATCGTCGACATAACCGGCATAGCCGCCGATGAACTTGAAGCGCCTGACGTCGGAATCGGCACCCGTCGTGGACGCATCGAGAAGCCCCACATGCGTGGCGGCCGCGCCGTTCGTCAGTGCAAGCTCCGGCGACCAATGCACCGCAGCCATCCACCAATCGACATCGTCCACCCCGATGCTGGTCATCAATGCGTCATACCAGTTCAGGTAAAAGGCCGAGCGCATTTCGGGCGTTGCAGCCGCGAGCGAAGCCTGGCTGTTCGGATCAATCCCGTATTTCGCGAGCATCTGGTTGCCCAGTTCCTGCCCCTTGGAACCCCAGACAAGGTCTGCGTCGGTGAAGAGCAAGGCGAGCTGCAGCTGCACAAGCAGATAGTTCTTCGAGCCGGTTTGCTGCAGCAGACTCCACTGCAAATTCAGGGCGCCCCATTGCGGGCCGGCAACATCCCAATATGCGTAGAGCAGTGAACGCAGCGGGTCGCCGTTGAAAGGATTGACGATTCCCCAGAACGGGTCGATGTTGCCATAAAAGGGGTTTATTGCTCCGTAGAACGGATTGACCGTTCCCCAGAAGGAGCTGATGTCACCCCATAGCGGGCCGGTCAGGCCGTAATTCGGGTTGCCGTTGCCGTAAAATGGATCGATCGTACCGTAGAACGGATCGACAGGGCCGCCGCCAGTCCCATAGTCGGGCGTGATTGCGCCGCCCTGATCCGTGTTACGATCTGCCGCGACCGCGCCGCTCGTAGCTGCCAGAAAAGCAGCTGCCACGCTCACCAGCAACCAGTTGCGCATGTTCCGCCCGTCCGTTTGAAACCCGGACGAATTGAGCTACAGTCGTAATGATTTGGAAATTGGATTGTATTTGAATAGTTACTGTTTGGTTTAATTAAGCGGCTGCCGTTGTAGTTAATGGAGCCAGCGACGATCCGATGCCGGCTTCGGTCATCTCCAGCACACGGTCGCCTGGCAAGTGCACGCGGGCTTCAGTCCCTTCATTCTCCGCGCTGGTGATCATAAACCAGCCGCCATGAAGCTCCGTCAGGACTTTGACCATCGGCAGGCCCAACCCTGCGCCCTGATGCGAACGGGCATAGGCGCTTTCCGCCTGGCCAAAGGGTTCCATGATCGCAGCGAGCTTGTCGGGAGAAATCCCGTTGCCATTATCCCGGATCACGAGATCCACGCCATTCGGCATCTGTTCAATAATGATATCGACGCGGCCAGCTTCAGGCGGGGTAAACTTTACGGCGTTGGAGACAAGGTTGACAGCGACCTGCTGCAGACGGGCTTTATCGCCGCGGACGAAGACATTCCGATTGCCGGGCGCAAACCGGATCTGCCGCTTCGCAACCTGTTCGGACGACAAAGCAGATTTCGCGTGATCGACAACATCGGCCAGGCTCACGGTGTCCTCGCTTAGCGAAACGGTGCCGGCTTCGAGGCGGGCCATGTCGAGAACATCGTTCACCGTCGATAGCAGTCGCCGGCCGCTCTCCACTACGTTGGACGCATATTCCCGCGATTTTTCCGGCTTGATGTTGCTCGACATGATGATTTCGGAAAAGCCGATGATGGCATTGAGGGGGGTTCGCAGTTCATGACTCATGTTGGCAAGGAAGTGGCTCTTGGCGCGGCTGGCCTGCAGCGCCGCATCCATAGCCACGCGCAAATTGGACAGGGTCTCGGTGAGCCTGCGGTTCTTTTCCGCTACGATGCTGCGATGCCTGCGCTCCGAAGCGTGCTGCCAGGCGATCCAGGCGATGACAACGGCGCCGGCGAGCAGTATGCCGACGATGGACAGCATGAGTAGGGTCTCACGCGATTTCCTGAGACTGATGTCGCGCTCGAGTTCGGCCGACTTCAGCTGCTCGATTTCCAGCCTCTGGTTCGCGAAGTCGAACTGCGCGCTCATCAGTGCAAGATTCGACGAGGAGGCAAGGGATCGGCCCTCATCGTCCAGACGCTTGAAGGCTTCCAGATGGGCGACGGCCAGAGGCAGATTGCCGTTGGCGCGATAGACCCGGAATGCAATTTCGTGGATGTCGCGCAGCTGAGCCGTCGTTGTCTTGAGATCAAGCCCGTGAAACGCCCGCTGCAGATCGTCTGCCGCGGCGGCAATCGCGCCGCGCCGATAGGCAATCTCCGCCTTTACGCCCCAGGCGAATCGGCTTTCGCCCCTCTCATCGTTGTTCTTGAGGATCCGCAGAGCTTCGTCGGCATTGCGATCCGCTTCTGCAAGCTGGTGAATGCGGGCATTGCTGATCGCGAGGTTGGTGAGGATGTGGGCATCGACTACGGGACTGTCCAGCGCGGAAGCGATCTTGAGCGCGCGGTGAAAGTCCTGGATGGCGTCGTCGTACCGCCCCATCTGTTGAAGCGCGAATCCAATATTATTTGCGGCCGAAAGGTCCAGTGCCGGATCGCCGGAATATACCTGCGAAGCCTCGCGGTAGTAACGAATTGCGCGCGGAAAATCATGCGCTTTGTCGTAGAGGCCGCCGAGGCCCAGAAGTGCTATCGACTGGCTCCGCGGGATCCCCAGACGAACGAAGATTGCATAGGCGTGTTGATAGCTCTTGAGAGCGAGCGCGATATCGCCGCTGGCGTTGGCCAGCCGGGCCCGGGTCAGTTCAAGGTCGCCATCGAGCTTGGACAGTTTGTCCCTGTGCGCCGTGAATTGTACCGCGCGGTCGAGGGTGACCTGTGCGTCGGATAACCGGTTCAGACGTGTGAGCGCTTCCGCTTCGAGCCACAGACTTTTTGCGCGCGCCTCACGGTATTGTGGAGACGAGATGTGCTGTTTTGCGATCGTGTCGGCGTCGCGCGCACTCGCCAACGCGGCCGCGGGATCGGCCATCATCAGGCGCTGGGCTTTTGCGATTGTTCCTTCCAGGTTGTTCCAGCTCTGGCTGCCGGAAGTTTGGTCCGGCGCCGCAGCCACCGAAGCGGCCGCCGCGCAAAGCACAGCGGTGAGAATATAGGGGAGCCATTTGGACGGCGACCTGATGTTCATGGTCTATGCTTTTCCGTCGGGGCTCATCCCCCAGCCTTGCAACAAGCCTCTGACGCCCCAAACCGGCGTGGCCCGAACTTCTGGTTCGACCAGCCGAACAAAGGCAGCTCTGTAATATTACCGAAAGAGAGTTTACGGGCAGTAAATCCGCCGCACCCTGAAGTCGCTGAAGAACAGATCGGCGACTTTGAACCTCGTAACGTCAGAACCCGAAATGCGCCTGCCGCTCTGCTGCGCCGGCGCGCGTTAAATGGAGCAGCCTCCCAAATGATCCCGGCTCCTTTTTCCGGGCTCGAGCCAGGTTTCCCATTCGGTGATGGAATACGTAGCTCATGTCCTCCTGAATCCTTCCCACCCATGGCCATTAACGGCCCGGATTGAAAGGGTACCAATGTGGGTCGCCGCCACCGCTCACAAATCCTCCATCACAGGGGCCATTCACAACCGGCCCTATCTCGAATCTTCCCTGCTTTTTACCCTGCACCAGGGAAAGTTATCCTGCTTTGTTTCCTCCGGTCATTCGGTCCAAAAGTCCCCAGGAGTTTCCTGGCTGGCCAATCCGCCAGTTGTTCGAGCGGGTGCGATTTCCAATCCGCCTCTTCGCCGCCGGACGGCGCCAGTTTCCAAATCTTCCCTGCCTTTGTCCCTGCACCAGGGTAACTTGCTGTCATTTGCTCGGCCTGCCGTTCGTCTCCAAATTCCCTCAGAATTATCCATCCTGTGAACCCGGTGGCATTTCCGTTTCGCGGCCACGTGCTACAGTTTTCGACGCACAGTTTCCGCCGCACCGCTCATGGCAACTGCCGCGAATCCCACCTTAAACCGGGTTGGGATATATGTCAACCGATATAGTTTCACCGAATTTTTGCCGGCCGGTTGACCATTTCGGAGGGCCACCTGCTGGAGCGCCAGTCTCCCGACTGGATCCGAGCACGCAGCTCAGCGTGAGAGCACCCCCTTCACACGGGAGGGGGTCACAGGTTCAATCCCTGTCGCGCCCACCATTTAACCCAATAAATACAATGTGTTACGGCATACGGTAAAGATACCACACAGAAAAGGCCGTTGGGGTTGCAGCCGGGGGTTGCACAAAATGGACCCCAATTTTTCCGCGCCAGCGCTCGAATAATGCACCTATAGGGGCCAGTTGCCTCTCTCGCCGGTATGCCGCGTTTTGGCAGGCGGGTGCGGAATGCACCCGTCCAGTGTGTGGCAGCGCGAATGGGAGCGGCGGCGCGCGAATGGCCTTTACCCAAGGGTACAGGTAGTTTTTTTTCGGGTCGGAGAGCCATCAACGCGAGAAAGCAATAGTGATACTAGCCATCCTAATTGCTGCGGTATCGGCGCTCTATGCGACTGCCGGGCAGGCGGGCGGCACGGGCTTTGTCGCGGTCATGGCGCTCGCCGCGTTCCCGACAGGTGAAATTCGGGTCACGGCTTTGGCACTGAATATCGTCGCTGCGGGGTACGCAACGGCGCGGCTGATAAGCGCCCGGACTGTGGATTGGCAGCTGCTTGGCACATTGTTGATAGCGTCGGCGCCAGCAGCATTCTTCGGCGGTTGTATCGTCCTCGGCGGCAAGGCAGCGGCCATTGTGACCGGTCTGCTTCTCTTGGCTGCTTGTGCCGCCCTATTGATACAGCAACACAGCGCCGGCGAGGGGCGGACCATCTCGACCCCTCTTGCGTTGGCAATTGGAGTGGCAACAGGGTTTGCGTCGGGTCTGTCCGGGATTGGCGGGGGAGTGTTCCTCGCGCCCCTACTCATTGTTCTGGCGCATATGTCGCCCAAGCGTGTCGCCGGGCTGTCCCCGCCATTTATTTTGGCGAACTCTATAGTCGGCTTGGCAGCCGTGTTGTTTGCAGGTCAACGGCTGTCCTTCGCTTCGCTCCCTCTCATGCTGGCAGCTTTGGGCGGATCCATCATAGGTACAGCCGTCGGCTTGCGCTGGCGCTCGGAATCTGTGATCCGATACATACTTGCCATTGTGCTCGCTGTCGCCGGTGCGGAGCTTATAATCCGGGCTCGCTAATCAAGCTACTTTAAGAACTGGATGCAGCGGCAATCAGCAGCGCCGTGAGAATGCCGAGAATCGACGGACATGAAATACAAATCCCGGATTGGTCAATTCCGGCTACGGTAATGTATTAACTGTCCCGACGGGATTCCGTCGATAACCGTAGAACCGGTTCTTAGGCGCGATGCGCTGAATCGCATCGCGCACGCAGGCCTCTTCCAGGTGCGGCGCCGAAGCCTTGAAGCTGGGATAGTAACCGGCCCGACTGACACGGGCTAATGCGCACAGGCGCGCGGCGGTGAGATCGCCCTGGGGCACGGGTAGCTCTGCAATGCGCCGTTTGGCAGAACCCAGATCGTCCGTTGGCTTCGGCCGCAAATCGGCAACGTTGGCTTTCGACTTCGGCGGACGCCCGCGTGACACCCGAAATCCGCGGCGCCCAGCTTCCGGTAACGCTCCTTCCACCGCTACAGAAATGTCCGGCCAACCTTCAGCTCCCTGGCAAGTCCCCGGACTCCTCGCCACACAGCATCCGCTTGATTACCGCGACCTTCGTCTCGGCAGTGAACGATCGGGGCTTCTTGGGCATCAGTTCTCCGCCTGAGAACTGTCTCCCAATTATCTTGTCTCAGTTTGGGGTGCACTCCACTACCATACTTCTGTCACTCGCATTCCAACGTCCCTGAAGCGGACGACACAGAAGATCGCACATCGATAAAGCCAGGAATCTGCTCAGCTTGCGGCGAGGTCAATAATGGTCAGCTGATCGAGCGTTGTCCCGAACCAGGCGGCTATGTCTGCTTCACGACGGCCGAGATAGCGCGGCTCTCCGTTCTCGATGATCATCGGCACGTCATGGCCAGGTATCAGCACCGTGCCGGGGCGCCGGCGCCATGCGGCCCAAATCGTGTCAAGCGAGTTCCGGCTGACGGACTGATCGTAGCTCATGTCCGCCGTCCTCGAAACAAGCTCCGCCCGATTCTTGGCGGCATCTCCGGTAAATATGACGTCGTGGCGACTGCCGGAAACCAGATAGAAAAGATGACCCGGGGTATGGCCCGGCGCGGAATGCACCGACATATTGGGTATGGTTTCACTTCCAGGTTCGATGCGAATGGTTTGTGAGGAATTTTCCAATTCGCGGACATACAGTTCCGGCACCTGCGTCGTCCCCCATGGCACTGTCAGCGACCAGGAAAGCTCGGTGCCGCCGATATGGATTCTTGCTTTTGGAAACATCACGCAATTGATCGAATGATCCCAGTGCGAGTGTGTGAGCAGCACATCCGTCACATCGTCTGGGGTCAGCCCCTTTGCGCTCAGCCGGTCCAGGATCAGGTGACGCTGCCCGAACGAGCCGGTATCGATCAGGGCCACCCTGCCGTGCCCGCGCAATAACGCAATCGTGCTCCAGCCAAGGGTTCCATGACAGACTGATTTGCCGGGATAGCCCTGAACGGCAATCTCGATCTCGTAACCGGCCTCGCTCAATGTTTGAGGCGCCGGCCGCGTGTCCGGTGCCTTAGACATAGTTGATCTTCAGCGCCTTCGCCGTCGCGGCACGGCTCCGGCGAGTGGCCTCGGCGTCCTGTACAAGATCGATCCCATAGGTGGGAATGACCGACCTCAGCTTTGGCAGCCATCCGCTTTCAGTAAGTTCATCGGCGAAACATTTCCGGAGTACTTCGAGCGCTATGGACGCGGCGGTCGAGGCCCCGGGCGATGCGCCGAGCAGCGCAACCAGCGACTTGTCCTGCGCAACGACTATTTCCGTTCCGAACTGGAGGATGCCGCCCCGTTGCGGGTCTGCCTTGATAATTTCAACGCGCTGTCCTGCGACAGCCTCCTTCCAGTCGCTCCTCTTCGCGCGCGGAAAGAATTGTTGCAGCATCGCGAATTGCTGCGCCGAACTCTGTAACACCTGGCCGATGAGATACTCGGCGAACTGCCAATCGTCCTTGGCAACGGCGAGCATCGGAAGGATGTCGCCGGGCGTGATGGACCGGAAGAGGTCAGTCAACGAGCCATGTTTGAGAAACCGCGTGGAAAAGCCCGCATAAGGACCGAAAAGGAGGGACGTCTTGCCCCCGATGATCCGCCGGTCGAGATGGGGAATCGTCATGGACGGGAAACCGGGAGGGGCCTTGCCATACACCTTGGCATCATGCCGTTCGCTGACGCTGTCAACGTCGCAGCGCAGCCAGATCCCGCCGACCGGGAAACCCCCAATACCGGCGGCCTCCGGGATGCCGGATTTTTGCAGCAGCAGAACAGCATCGCCGCCCGCTCCGATAAAAACGAACCTGGCCTCTACGTGTTGGCGTTCCGAGCTTTCCGCATCTTTGGTTTCAACCCGCCATTTCCCGTCGCCGTCGCGGGAAATATCGGTCACCTCCTTCGAATAATGAACCGAGAAGCCGGGCTGGGCGGCGAGTTGCTTCACCAGCAGATGCGTGAGGGCACCATAGTCGACATCCGCTCCGCTGCTGATCCGGGTGGCGGCGAGGGGTTCGTCGCGACCGCGGCCCTCCATGAGCAGCGGAGCCCAGTCCTCAATCTGCCGGGCATCCTCGCTATATTCCAGGCCGTGGAAGCAGTGATGCGCGGACATTTCCTTGAAGCGCTTGCGCAGGAAGGAAACGTTTTCCTCGCTCCAGACGAAGCTCATATGCGGACATGGATGGATGAAGGCGCGGGGATCGGCAATCGCACCCTTGTTGACGAGATAAGCCCAGAGCTGACGGGAAATATCGAATTCGGCGCTGACTTTCAGGGCGCCGGTTATGTCGACCGTGCCGTCCGCGCGCTGGGGCGTATAATTGAGTTCACAATTGCCGGCGTGGCCGGTGCCGGCGTTATTCCAGCCTGCCGAGCTTTCCTGCCCACAGTCGTTCAATCTTTCGATCAGCACGATCCGAAGTGACGGCTCGAGTTCTTTGAGAAACGCCGCGAGCGTCGTGCTCATGATACCGGCACCGATCAGTACCACGTCGGCCATATTTGGTAAATCCGTGTTCGGCATGTGTGATGCTCCTGTCAGATGTCATATCCTTGCGAATGGTGCTCACCTCCTGTTTGGCCCGGGCATCCCGGCAGGCCATCAGATGAGTCGCGGAATCTGGGAGGAAATCGGGATTTCCAGCACTGTCGGCCCCGGCCTGGTCCAGGCCTCGGCCGCAACGCGCTTGATGGCGTCGAGACGGTCAACGCGCGCAGCCTCGCAGCCAAAACCCTTCGCCAGAGCGACAATATCCAAACCCGGGAGATCGAGCCCCGGCACGTTCTGGGTCTCTTCAAGCTCGGCGAACGACTTGAGAATGGCGTATTCGCTGTTGCGCAGAACCATGAACAGAATGGGGAGATGGTGCTGCGCCGCGGTCCAAAGGGACTGGACGGAATATTGGAACGACCCGTCGCCGATGACCGCGATCACCGGCCGATTGCGCCCGGTTTCGCGCTCGGCGAGGGCGATGCCTATGGAGGCAGGCAGCCCAAAGCCGAGCCCACCACTGGCCATGGTGAAGAAGGAGGCCGGTTCGGTAATCGGCCAGGCCTTGTGGAGATCGGGCAGATTTGACGGGCTCTCTTCGACCAGGATGGCGTCTGCCGGCCGGATGTCGTTGAGAACGCCAAAGACTTGCGCGGCAGTCAGACGACCATCGTCCGAGTCCTTGGCCTGGCTCGCGGGGTGCGGTGCCATCCGCTGCTCCACCTTCTCCGGCGTCTTGCGGGCCCTTGGCTTGCTCCTGGGGAGCAGATCAGTGAGCGCGGCGACAGACAGGACGGCATCGCCCAGCAGACTGTCGCCGACCGGGGCGCGGGCGGTCTCTCCGGGGTCGTCGGAAATATGCAGGAGGCGCATTCCGTCCGGCAAATACCGGCCAGGAACATAGGGGTAGTAGCGAAAAACCGGAGCACCGACGACAAGCGCAACGTCGTGGCCTTCCAGTTTCTTGCAGAGCGGCGCGATAGCAAACGGTAGCCCGCCGCAATAAAGAGGATGGTTCTCGGGGAATGGCGCGCGTTCGGAAGCGGGTGCCGCCCAAACCGGTGCCCCGAGCGCCTCCGCGAAAGCAACTGCCTGCTTCCAGCCATGGCCACGGTCGATCGCGGCGCCAAAGATGAGAACGGGCGATGACGCATCCGACAATGCCTTGGCAAATTCCGCCAGGCGCGCCCCGTCTGGGGCAATGCGATGGCTGACCGTCCGCACCACCGCGGGACCGGCACAGGGTCTTTCCCAATCGTCCAGGGGAAGGGAGAGGAAGACCGGACCCTGGGGCGGCTGAAGAGCCGTTGCGATCGCACGCATGAAAGCGCCAGGCACATCTTCGGCTCGCACCGGCTCATACGCCCATTTCGCCCACGGCCGGGGCAGGATGGTAGCTTCGACATTTGTGAGCCAAGGCTCCATCAGCAGCATTTCGCGCGTTTGCTGGCCGGCGGTGACGATAAGGGGTGTTTTGTTCAGAGAGGCCGTGATCAGGTTGCCCATCGCGTTTCCCACTCCAGCTCCGGTGTGGACATTCACCAAGGCTGGACGCCCGGTCGCCTGGGCAAAGCCGTCGGCCATCGCAATCACCGATGCCTCTTGCAGCGCGAGCACGTAGCGAAAATCGGAGGGGAAATTCTTGAGAAAGGTTTCCTCGGTCGAGCCGGGATTGCCAAAAACGCTTGTCAGACCGGCGTCGCGAAGAAGCTGATAGGTGACATCTCGCACGGTTTGCATAGCGCTAACCTTCGAGCGGATTCGTATGTTAAGCATTGAGACAGGATACGGTTCCAGCAAGAAACGTGTGCTGACCCGCCGGCGCAGACCCGTCCCGGCAGTCCCGCAGCAGCAAACCTCGCGCTGCTGGGTTCACGCCCTAAGTTCGACCGGTGACACGTTGGACGGTGGCCCATGGCGAGGCGCTACCAGGCTATCGGCTGCGCGTTACGTTCAACGATAGTACGAGTGGTGTAGTGGAGGTGGAATTGCTCCTCAATTCGCTCACCGGCAGAAAGGCGGGCGCTCAGCGGTGCTGCTAAAATTCCGCTGCGCGCCCCCTTTCGCCATCGCACCTGCCGCGAGATCGACGGCTTTGAGGAGTCCGGCGTTAGGCGTGATTTACCTCAAGCATGTGCTGGTACATTTGCGCCGTGCCCCCAATGCCGACGCTCCACTGTACCTGAATGGTGTGTGAGCCGGAGCCTATGTTGGTGCCGCAGAAAAAGCCCACCGCGTGCGACGAAAAATCCACGTCGGCGTTGGCGAACACGTAGTCGCCGGTCGTAAGCGGAGCGCACTCGGTGGCGCCATCGAGGAGCACCTGCAGGTGTACATTGTCGCCGCTGAGAGTATTGCCGACATTGGCGAAGAAAGTGCCCGCCACACACCCTGCCTTTTTCTGCGTGAAGCTGATTGACCCGCCATCGCCCAAATTGACGAAACTCGCCGAAGCCGTTTGCTGACTCGGGGTCGATGCCGAGAATTCCGTCTTCTTGAAGGCGCAGCTTCCGGTGCTGGCAGGCGGAGCAAACAGCGACTGATCCGCGGCCTCTGCATGTGTTACCGCCATTAACGAGCTCGCCGACAGCGTCAGTGCCGCCGTGAGCGCTACTGTGTAGATACGCATGATAGTCTCCTCCATTGGAGATTGGTTCGCGTTATCACCTATTCAGGGAAGAACCCTCAGTTCAGCCTGTCCGCGGCGCTCGTGCCGGTGATTTCGTTGTCCAGATTTCCGTTGGTGTCGTAGAACTTGGCGTCGAAGGCGCCGCTGTAGCTGTTGCCGTCTTTGCCGACCTTGTTCGTCTGGGTCATGTTGAGCGTGCCCTGCCAGTTTCCATTGATGTCGTAGAGCCAGTCGACATGGGTCAGGAGCTCAACGTTCTTGCCCTTCTGCGCCCAGGCGCCGAGGCAGACTGCGCCGGTGGCGGGCTGAAGGTTGCCCAGTTCCGTCTCGGTGCCGTCGGCCTGCCAGCGGTCGAAGGCTTCGAAGAACAGGGAGCCGTCGCTCTGGGTATGCACGACATGCCAAAGACCGGCGATGGATGTTTGTGCCCTTGCGGACGGGTTGTTCCTGGCCAGCATGGAGGCGGGCAGGGTCATCGGCGCGACGTGCTTGCCGAAATCCTTGTTTGCCAGGGGATTGCAGGCATAGGCCGACATCGTGCCGGCGGCGAGAGCCGCGATTGCGGCGGCTATGGTGAGACGGATCATGACAGTACTCCTAGTTTGGCAGGCGCCGACCATCGGCGCCGTTGAGCGAGCAGTGCTGCCGCATCCCGGCGTGCAAGACGGACTTACCCGTCCCGGGCGCATCGCCTAGACTGCCCGTTCCGGAAGAGACCGGCAGGGGGAGTTTGGCGAATGCATCCGGCGTCCATGCCGTTCGAGCGCGTATTGCGCAGTTGGCTCGCACGAGGAGTGGGCGCCCGCGCGCCCGCTGCCGAAAGGATCGCAAACCGACCTGCAGCCGACATCTCGCCGACCCGGGCGGCAGGGCCGTGAATTTTCGCCCAAGCATGTTGAATCCGGCCGGGCCGACCGCACTGGCCCAGGAATCGGACTTCACATTGGGACGCCTGTCGGTGTCGCCGTCGCGGCTCGAAGTGTGTGCGGGCGAAAGACGGGAGACGATTCAACCGCGCGTCATGCAGGTGCTGACATTGCTGGCGCGGCGCCGCGGCGAAGTGATCTCGCGCGACGATCTCATTGCCATCTGCTGGGGCGGCCGCTCTGTCAGCGAGGACGCGATCAATCGCAGTATTGCCGGCGTCAGGCGGCTGGCCGAATCGAGCGGCGAATTCCTGATCGAAACCGTGCGGCGGGTGGGATATCGCCTGGAGCAGACGGCGTCACCGGTCGGAGCCGCCCCCGTTGTTCCTCCCAGTTCCAACAACGCCGTTCTGGCCGTCCTCGCTTTCGACAATCTCTCGGGCGAAGCTGACATGGCCTATTTCTCCGACGGCATATCTGAGGAGATCTTGCAGACCCTGGCCCGCGGCACCGGGTTGAACGTGATCGGGCGCAGCTCGAGCTTTCAGTTTCGCGGTCCGGAAAAGGCAGCGGCGCGCATTGCTTCGGTTCTGAAGGCTACGCACGTTCTCGACGGCTCGGTGCGGCGCAGCGGGAACAGAGTGCGCATTGCCACCAATCTTATCGATTGCCGCAGCGAGACGACGCTATGGGCCGACCACTTCGAGCGCGAGCTGTCGGATGTTTTCGCCTTGCAGGACGAAATTGCTTCTTCGGTTGCCACCGCTCTCAGGATCACATTCGCACCCGCGTCCCGACACAATGCCATCGATCCGGCAGCCGACAGCCTCAATCCCGAGGCTTACAGTGCCTATCTGCAGGGACTGTTCTTTCTGAACCGGCGCAACAACAAAGGGGACATGCATCGGGCGGCCGGCTTCTTCACAGAAGGTGTCGCGCTCGAGCCGAACTACGCGGATGCCCATGCCGGCCTTGCTCTGACCTACGCGATTCTGGCGGTCAATGGCCAAAGCAGAGAAAGCCTGCCGCTTGCAAAAAGCGAAGCCGCCACGGCGCTCCGGCTTGCACCCGACAACTTCGCGGCACTTGCTGCGAGTGCGGACATCGCATTCGGGTCGTGGGAATGGTCGGCGGCACATTCGGCTTATGTGCACTTGCTGGCACGTTATCCGAACAGCGCGGATGCGCGCCATTATCTCGGAATTTACATGACTGCGCTGCATCTGCCCGAGCGATGCCTGGCTGAACACCGGCGCGCTGTGTCACTCGATCCGCTCTCGGCACTCAACCGTGGCAATATCGGAGACTCTTTGCACTATCTCTGCCGCGACGAGGAAGCGATCCCGGAATTTCGAAAGGCGCTGGCCCTCGATCCAAACATGGCTTTTGTCCTGTCCGGGTTATGCGCTTCATTTGTCGGCGCCGGAAGGTTGCAGGAGGCAAAGGCGATGCGCCAGCGCCTCGTCGCAGCCGACGGGGAGGATGGCTTTTATACCATGCGTTGCGACGCGCTGATCGCAAGCCGTGAACCGGACGGAGCAGCGCAACTGGTTAGTTTGGCGCGCAGGGCAGAGCACGGCTACACGGCCGGAAGTGTGAATGCCGCGCTGGTTGGCTTGATTTATGCGCTCGCAGGCGAATTTGATGTCGCGCTGGAGTGGTTTCAGAGGTCGATTAATGACCACGACCTCCGGTTTTTTCAGAACACTGCCGAGCCCCTGTTGCCGGCCGTCTTGAAGAGCGATCCGCGCTGGCACGCCTTTATGGAGCAGCCGATGCTCCGGGAATGGCGACTGATCCGCGCGCGAATCATCGCGCACGGAAAAAATGATCGGGCTGATTGACGGGTGCGATGTGAATTTTCGCCCAAGCGTATTGAATCCGGCCGGGCCGACCGCATTGGCCCAAGAAGCGGACTTCAGGTTGGGAAACCTGTCGGTGTCGCCGTCGCGGCTCGAAGTTTGTGCCGGCGAAACGCGGGAGACGATTCAGCCGCGCGTCATGCAGGTACTGACATTGCTGGCGCGGCGCCGGGGCGAAGCGGTCTCGCGCGACGATCTGATCGCCATCTGCTGGGGCGGCCGTTCCGTCAGCGAGGACGCGATCAATCGCAGCATTGCCGGCGTCAGGCGGCTGGCCGAATCGAGCGGCGCATTCTCGATCGAAACGGTGCGGCGCGTGGGATACCGGCTGGAGCAAACAGTCCCACCCGTCGAGGCCGCACCGTGCCGTTCCGGCAACGTCGTTCTGGCCGTCCTCGCCTTCGACAATCTTTCGAAAGATGCCGATCTGGAGTTTTTTTCCGAGGGCGTGTCCGAGGAGATTCAGCAGACCGTAGCGCGCAGCGCAGAACTGATAGTAATCGGACGCAGTTCGAGCTTTCAGTTTCGCGGCGCCGACAAGGCCGCCGCCCGCATCGCATCCGTGCTGAAGGCCACTCACGTTCTCGACGGCTCTGTGCGCCGCAGCGAAAACCGGGTGCGCATCTCGGCCAGCCTGATCGAATGCACCCGCGAAACAACTCTCTGGTCACGCAGTTTCGACCGCGAGCTGTCGGACGTCTTTGCGCTGCAGGACGAAATCGCAGCCGCTGTGGCCGCGGCGCTGAAAGTGGCCGTCCTGCCGTCAGTGCAAGCGGAGGTCATCCTCCCTGCGCAAAAAGCATCCGAACGCTCGCAGATCGATCCTTCTGCCTATACCGCATATCTGCAGGGCCGCTTCTACCTCAACAGGAGAAACCGCGCCGACATGCATCGCGCGGTAAATTTCTTCAAGGAGGCCCTCGCGATAGTGCCGGATTCTGCGGACGCGCGTGCCAGCCTTGCCCTCACCTACGCGTCCCTCGTCAGCAATGGTCAAAGCCCACAGTGTTTGCCTCTCGCCAGGCAGGAAACCGAAGCGGCGCTGCGTCTGGCGCCGAATCATTTCGAGGCCTTGGTCGCGCGCGCCTCGGTTTCGGTAGTCTCGTGGAAGTGGTCCGAGGCGCATGGCACTTATCGGCAGCTGCTTGCGCGCCATCCGAACGACGCCCGAGTTCATCATTATTTCGGATGGTTCCTGACAATGCTGCAATTGCCGGAACTGTGGCTGCGGGCACATCGCCGTGCCGCGGCACTCGATCCACTTGTCCCTGTGGTCCGCTTCAATATTGGGGAGGCGCTGCGCATGCTCGGCCGCGAGGAAGAGGCGATTCCCGAATATCTGCACGCGCTGACGCTCGATCCCGACATGACGTTCACCCTGCGGGGACTCTGCGCAGCATTGGCCAGTACCGGCAGACTCGAAGAGGCAAAATCCGTCCTGCGCGAGCGGCTGGTGGTGGCTGCCGGCGCGGAGGATTTCTATGCGGTCAGCGGAGAGGCGATGATCGCCTGCCGCGAAACGGGCGGCATTGCGAGATTGCACGAGTTGGCGCGCGACGCCGAGCGGGACTACCCGACGGGAAGCGCGAATGCCGCTCTTGTCGGACTGATCCACGCGTTCGCCGACGACTTCGAGGCGCTCAAATGGTTTCAGAGGGCCATTGATGAGCACGATGTGCTTTTTTTCTACGCCGCTGCCGAACCTTTGATTCCAGTTGCATTCAAGACCGATCCGCGGTGGCGATCATTCATGCAACAGCCGGCACTCCAGGAATGGGCTCGCGTCCGTCGTGAAGTCGCGAATTCGGGGATATGAACATGTCGCCGCCGAGCCTGCTGTTAAAGCAGTCCCGGTCCCCCCCCGCCTCCGGATCATAAGCTGTGCCCCATTCGTCGACGGCGAGTGTGACCCGTCGCTCACTCCACCTCAAGATCCAGCACCCAGTCCGCGTCGCCGGCGACATTGTTGCCGGGCGGGGTGAAATTTTGCGTGCCGGTGTTCTGGAATGGCGAGCCTGAGATCGTCTGGAACGTGTCGTTCGTCGGGTCGAACCATTGCGCGGTCACCGCGCCCGCGAACTTCGCCATGTCGATCGTTACTTTTCTGATGTCGGGCAGATAGGCGAGGGCAAGCTTGCCGTCCGGCGTTGCCGCCGCCGTTGCATAGGTGTCGTCGGGGATGTGATCGGTTTTCGAGAAATGGCCGTAGCCCTGCGTCAGCACCTGGTGGTCGCGGTCCGGCACCAGGTCGTACCAGTCGAGCGGCGCGATCAGCCCCTTCATCCAGGAAAGTTCCTGGATGCCGATCGTATCGAGATTGTCCTTCCAGTCGCCGTTAAGCGTCCAGGAATAATGGCTGCCATAGAGCTGGCCCGTCGTGCCGCTCAGCGCCGTCCAGTATTCCTGCCGGCGCAGGTTCTGGGTCGAGCCGCCGTCGGTGCCGCCATTTTGCTCGAACTCGTAATTCGCTTCGACGAGGAAGGTCGGCTTGAATTGCGTACGCTTGTATTCCGAAAGCTCCTTCGCATAGGTCGGACGGTAGGTGTAAACGGCGTCGACGCCGCCGATCGTCCGCCACTTCCTGTCGTCCAGCGACGCGCTCACATAGTAGTTGAGCTCGATGGTGTGGATGGACTCCGCCTCCGCATCCTTTATGCCTTGCGCGACCGCGCCGACCACGGCGTTGTCGTAGGGATTCTGCCAGGATTGAAAGTCGTTGCCGCTCAGCCAGATGATGTTCGTCAGCTTCCCGAAGCGGCGCCCCAGAAATCTCCCATATTCCCGTGACTTCTTCACACCATTGGCCTCCAGCACGCCGAGCCAGCCGCCGGTTTCGGCAGGATCGAGGAGGACGACCATCCCGCTGGCTGCCGCCAGCTGGATCATGTCCGCGGCGCGGTCGAAATATTTGGGATTGGGCGTCGACAGATCGCCTGCCGTCGTAAACGGCGCGATGCCGTCATAGGTCGTGCCGTCGGCATTACAGGCGGTGTAGGCGTCGCACAGCAGGTTCACCCACAACGCGTTGATGCCGTAGTTGGCGCGGTCGGAAATGAAGAAGGCCGCATCCTGCTTCGACAGATTGCCGATCATCGCCTGGGGCGAATCTCCGACCATCAGGAACGGCACGTTGTCCTGGTCGACGAGATAGCGATTATCCGCACTCGCCTTTAGCGGAAACGCGACCGTCGCCGCCCCTGCGCCCGCTGCCCAGCAGGCTGTTGCGGTCCCGGCGAGAAATCCCAACGCCTGTGCGTGCAGGCTCCGCTTTCCGGCAAGATATGTCATGACCCGTCTCCCGACAATGCGCCGCGATTATCAGCACGGAATACTGAAGCATTATTGCCGCAATCGGTCGAAGGCCGGGGGCTTGTGTTCCCTCGCCCCCACGTAGTGGAGGAGAGGGAGAACTGGGCTGCTGTCGCGGAATTTTAACAGGCGCGACACAGTCCTGAAATATTAACGCTTCAGCTTCCCCGCTCGCGCACGGTTTGACGGAGCGCGTTCCTGTGCGTTCGTCGCAACCATCCACCGAAATAGTGAGGAATCATGTACGCTACGACACGGGCGATCCGGCCCACTTTGCTGCTGGCCGGATGCAGCCTTTTCGCCATATGTTCTTCGGCCAATCTTGCCGACGCGAAACCCCCGTTCCTGAAGCCGAATTCGCTGGTCATCAGCACCAGCACCTATGACAACACGCAGGGCGCGATCACCGGTCTGCAGGTCGGCTCCCAGCTTCCCAGCGCCTCGATCAGCACGACGTGCCAGCCGTTTTCCACGGCCGTCGCGGGCAACGACTACGTCAATGTGTGGAACAATGACGGCGCCGACCCCAGCTTCGGCGTTACCTCCGCGATCACCCTGACCGACGTTGCTCCCGGCGACGGCCACATGCTCTCGACGCTGTCAATCCCCACGGACCAGGTTGTCACCAGCTTTTCGTCGAAATCGGAACTCGGCCTGCACATTGCGAATCGCTGGTATGGGCCGGTCCTCACTTTGGAAGGCTATGGCGGAGCCGGCGTCGGCGCGCTGGACGCCTCCGATTCGGATGCCGTTGACGGCCAGGATCCGACGAATCCCGTCACCTGCTTCTTCGGAAACAGCTATGCCTTCCCGCGCACGATCGTGACCGTGGCGCAGGATGGAGGACTGGCCTATACACCGACGATCGCCTATGGCGGCAACAATGGACGCTCGGCACTCTATAGCCCCGACGCCAGCAGCTATTATACGGTCGGCAATTCCAACAACGGCGACACCTCGGCCTACAATCAGGGAATTACCAGTCCCGACGTTACGCAGACGACGGGGCTGGAAGTGGTCAATCCTCTCGACTGGCCGACCTATAATTTCGCGCCGATCCCGCAGGGCAATTCGGAACAGGCCGATCCGCAATACACATCAGTCGCCGGCAACAAGGCCGGCAAGGACAGCAACTTCCGCGGCGTGACCGAATATAACGGCGCGCTCTATTTCACCAAGGGCAGCGGCAGCAACGGTATCGATACGGTCTACACGGTGACGCCGGCTCTTCCCTCGCTTCAGGACGCGGCCAGCGCCGCCGTCAGCATCGTGCCGGGCTTTCCCACCGATTCGACCAAGACGACGGGCGGCAACTTCACGCCGTTTGCCGTCTTCTTCGCCAATGCCACGACCATGTATGTGACGGATGAAGGGGCGGGCAATACGACCGACCAGACGTCCCATGCCGGTCTTGAAAAGTGGAGCCTCGTCAACGGCACCTGGCAGTTCGATTATGTCCTGACCAGCAACCTCATCGGTACCATGTACACGCCCACCGGTTCCGACGGCGACTGGCCGACAGTGACCACGTCGGGCCTGCGCAACCTCGCCGGCGAGGTCAAGGGCGACAAGGTGAAGCTGTGGGCCGTGACGTCGACGACCAGTCTCTCGGGCGACAATGGCGCCGATCCCAACGAAGTGGTGACGATCACCGACAAGCTGTCGGCCACCACGCTGCCCGCGAAAGAAGCGTTCAGTGTGCTGAAGGCTCCGGTCTATGGCAGCGTCTATCGCGGCGTCGTCTACGTGCCTGCCGCAAACTGAGCGGCAGTAACAAACTTCCCTCTCCCCCACGAATGCGGGGGAGAGGGAGAAGTTATTACGTCTTTGGAATATCCAATTTCGTGATCTGGGCGGACACCGTCCCCCAGTTGACCCGGGCCCAGAGCTTGAGCGGCACGAGATAGCGGCGCTCGGGTGCGCCGGCCGCCGGGATTTCGGCGAAATCGCCATAGATGGCCGGAAAGGCCGCGCCCTCCTTCAGGATTTTCGGCTTGAAGCCCGCGATCTGTTTGTAATGCAGGCGGCACAGATGCGCCGTGCCGTTGTAGAGGGCGCCAAGGTTCACCGGCTCGTCGCGGACATAGGCAAATTCGATGTCGTACCGGCGGCGGCCGTCGAACACCGGCGCCGCCGTTCCGCACGGATTGGTATGTTCGGCGCGGATGCCGGTCAGCACGAGCGTGACGGCGCTCATCGGATCGACCGCTTCACGCTTCTCGGCACCGCTCACCGGATATTTGGTTGTGTCGTAGGGCGGATCGGCAAAGGTCGTCACGCCGCTTTTGTCGAATGTGACCGTGACACGCTCTTTCTTCGTACTGCCGCGGCGGTAGAAGGAATCGTATTTGTTGGGTATGAGCGACGCGCCGGCGACGCGCCCGGAGGCTGAGGCATCGATGATTGCCTGCCAGAACAGGCTGACGATGCCGCTCGTCTCGAAATGGGAGGACGCCGCGTAGCCGCCATTTGCGAAGCGCGCCTCATAGCTCGTTGCGCCGAACGGAATGCTCCAGAAAGCGATGTTGTAGGCGAGACCGATCATCCCTGACGCCTGCGGGCGCTGGCTCGTCTCGCCCGCAGACTGCGCAAAGGCGGTTCCGCCGATCATGAGCGCGAGAAGCGCGGACACAATTCGCAACATGATAATCTCCGACCGTACGCGATTCCGGGCTGGGAAATTGGTCCAATTGTGGCGCGATTGCCGGTGAACGACATCGACGGGCTTGCGGCGAACATAGGTTCCGGCGACCGCAAGGCGCTGGCGCGCGCCATCACGCTTGCAGAATCAACGCGCGCCGCCGATCGCGAGGCGGCAGAAAAACTTCTGACCAGGCTCCTGCCGCGAACCGGACAGGCGCTGCGGATTGGCATTTCCGGAGCTCCGGGTGCGGGCAAATCGACCTTCATCGAAGCTCTGGGCATGCACATCACGGGAACGCGAAAGAAACTCGCGGTGCTCGCGGTCGATCCGTCCTCGCTGCGCAGCGGTGGCTCGATCCTCGGCGACAAGACGCGGATGACGACGCTTGCCCGCAATCCGCTGGCTTTCATCCGCCCGACGCCGTCCGGCGGCACCCCGGGCGGCGTGGCGCGCCGCACCCGCGAGGCGTTGCTGTTTGCCGAAGCGGCGGGTTACGAGGTCGTGCTCGTCGAAACGGTCGGCGTCGGGCAGTCCGAAACCGCAGTGGCCGAAATGGTCGACCTGTTCATGCTGCTGGTGGCGCCGGGAAGCGGCGACGACCTTCAGGGAATCAAGCGCGGCGCGATGGAATTGGCCGATCTGATCCTGATCACCAAGGCGGATGGCGATCTTACTGATGCTGCGAACCGGGCATTCGGCGACTATCGCGCCGCGCTCGGCCTTATGCGGCCGAAATATCCAGAGATTCCGCCGGAAATCGCCAAGGTGTCGGCTCTTACGGGCACAGGCATCCCGGAAAGCTGGACACTGATCCAGTCGCTCGCGGAACGGCTGAGAACCGGCGGACATCTCGGGCGGCTGCGGACCGGACAGCTGCGGGGCTGGTTCTGGAGCGAGGTCCGGGCGGCTCTGGTGGAGACATTGGACGCCGATCCCGCCATGGCCGCCGAAGCCGCGGCGCTGGAGAGTAGGGTGCTCGCCGGGCAGTCGCTGCCGCAAGCCGCAGCCCGTACGCTAATCGGGGCCTTCCGCGGACTTGACGGCGCGATTCCCCGTCCTTAAGACAGCCCCTCTTTCGGGCTCAAGAGGTAGGCCATGGCGCGCCGCTGCGAACTCACGGGCAAAGGCGTGATGACCGGTCATCACGTCAGTCACGCGAACAACAAGACCAAACGCGTGTTCCGCCCCAATCTGCAAGACGTTACGCTCGCGAGCGAATCGCTGGGCCAGAAGCTGCGTCTGCGGATCAGCATGAACGCACTTCGAACCGTGGACCGCCGCGGCGGCATCGACGCCTTCCTGCTCGACGCTCGGGACGCCCAACTCTCCGAGCGCGCGCTCCGCTTCAAGCGGATGATCCAGAAGAAGCAGCAGCCAGCAGCGGCAGCGTAAGCGCTTCGCTTCCGCCACTTTCCCCGTCACGGCGCGACAAGCGCCACCGATTGGATTTAGTCACCATGGCCGGGCTTGACCCGGTCACCCAGCCGCCGCGCGTCGGCGCGGCAAAAGAGTCGTTCCGCTCGCGGACGCTCGCTATTGGGTGACCGGGTCAAGCCCGGCCATGGTGAGAGATTGAGTGATCGAGGCAATTGTAAGGGCACCCACTACGCCGCCCGGGCGCGCTGGCGGCGGCGCGGCAGGGCAGTTTCCTCGGCGAACAATGAAATGAGCTGGCTGGTCATTGCGCCGGCGAGCTGTTCGGCGTCCACGATCGTCACGGCGTGGCGATAGTAGCGCGTGACGTCGTGGCCGATGCCGATGGCGGCAAGCTCGACGGAGGATTTCTGCTCGATCTCCTCGATGACATGCCGCAGATGGCGCTCGAGATAGTTTCCCGTGTTGACCGAAAGCGTTGAGTCGTCGACCGGCGCGCCGTCGGAAATCACCATCAGGATGCGCCGCTGTTCGGGCCGCGCCATCAGACGTGCATGCGCCCATATCAGCCCCTCGCCATCGATATTTTCCTTGAGCAAACCTTCGCGCATCATCAGACCGAGGTTCTTCCGCGCGCGCCGCCATGGCTCGTCGGCCGATTTGTAGATGATGTGGCGGAGATCGTTGAGGCGTCCGGGTCCGGGCGGTTTGCCCTCGGCGATCCATTTCTCGCGACTCTGTCCGCCTTTCCACGCCCGCGTCGTGAAGCCGAGAATCTCCGCCTTCACGCTGCAACGTTCGAGCGTGCGGGCGAGAATATCGGCGCACATGGCGGCCACCATGATCGGACGCCCGCGCATGGAGCCGGAATTGTCGAGCAGCAGCGTGACGACGGTGTCGCGGAAATTCATGTCCTTTTCCCGCTTGTACGAAAGCGGGTGCATGGGATCGATGATGATGCGGGGCAGGCGCGCGCTGTCGAGCAGGCCTTCCTCGATATCGAATTCCCAGCTACGGTTCTGTTGCGCGAGCAGAAGGCGCTGTAATTTGTTCGCAAGCCGCCCGACGACGCCCTGCAACGCCTGAAGCTGTTGATCGAGGAAATTGCGCAGACGTGTCAGTTCGTCCGCGTCGCACAGATCGGTGGCGGCCACTGTTTCATCGAACTGTGTGGTGAATATTTCATATCCCCAGCCCTCTTGATGCGCGAAGGGCAGGTCGGGACGCCAGGGCCGCGCACCAGCCCGATCCTCATCTGCGTCGGCGGTCTCGGCTGATTGCTCCGCGCCGATCTCCGCCGAACTTTGCTTGCTGTCCTCGCCTTCGGCTTCCGCAGCGTCCGCTTCGGCAGGCTCGGGTTTTCCTTCCGTCTCGGTCTCGGGGCTGGCTTCTTCGGGCTGTTGATTGTCGGCGGATTCTTCACCATCCGACTCCTGATCCTGGCCGAGATCATCCCCGAGCTCGAGATCCTTGAGGATCGTGCGCGTCAGTCTCGCAAATGTTTTCTGGTCTTTGCACGCGGTTTCCAGCCGGTCGAGGTCTGCGCCGGCGCGCTCCTCGATCCAGTGACGCCAACTGTCCACGGCGGCTTGCGCGCATCCGGGCGGGGGGAGGTGCGCGAGGCGTTCGCGCACCATCAGCCCCACGATTTCGGCGAGCGGCGCGTCGCTGCGTTCCGTCGCTTTGGCGATCCCGGTGGCAGCGAGACGCGCTTCGAGCTGGGCAGTCAGATTGTCGGCCACCCCTTTCATCGCGCGCGCACCAATGGCTTCCACGCGAGCCTGCTCGGCCGCGTCGAATATCGCGGCAGCGTCCGGCACTTTGGGCCGGTACTGCTGGTGCAGCGCCTTGTTGTGATAGGCGAGACGCATCGCGAAGGCGTCGCCCTGGCCGCGAACGACCGCGATTTCCGAGGGCGGCAGATTGCGCGACGGCAAAGGCAGCCGCGCCTTCAGGCCTCTCAGCGCAGCAGGCTCGGCGCTGAAACTGATTTCGAGCGAAGGTTCTCCGGCCAGCGAGCGGACCGCGCTGGCGACCGCGCGTTTGAACGGCTCGGCAGGGTTGTCGGATTTCATATCTGCGCGCGAACGGCGAATAGCGAGTGGCGAATAGTGAGAGAGGCGCTCATGATCACCATTCGCTACTCGCTATTCGCCACTCGCCTTATCACGCCACCAGCACCTTCGCCGCGCTTTCCGGCAGCTCGTCGCCGAAGGAGCGCTGATAGAATTCCGCGACGGAGGCGCGCTCGAGCTCATCGCATTTGTTCAGGAAGGTGAGGCGGAAGGCAAAGCCGACATCGTCGAAGATTTCGGCATTCTCCGCCCAGGTGATGACCGTGCGCGGACTCATGACGGTCGAGAGATCGCCATTGACGAAAGCATTGCGCGTCATATCCGCGACCCGCACCATGGAGGAAATCAGCTTCCTGCGCTCGGGCGTGTTGTAGGACGGTACCTTGGCGAGAACGATCTCCACTTCGGCGTCATGGGTCAGATAGTTGAGCGTAGTGACGATGTTCCAGCGGTCCATCTGCCCCTGATTGATCTGCTGCGTGCCGTGATAGAGGCCGGTCGTATCGCCGAGCCCGATGGTATTTGTCGTCGAAAAAAGCCGGAACGCAGGATGGGGACGGATGACGCGGTTCTGATCGAGAAGCGTGAGGCGTCCCTGCACTTCGAGCACGCGCTGGATCACGAACATCACATCCGGCCGGCCGGCGTCGTATTCGTCGAAGACGAGCGCGACGGGATGCTGCAGACACCAGGGTAACAAGCCCTCGCGGAACTCGGTCACCTGCTGGCCCTCGCGCAGCACAATGGCGTCTTTTCCGATCAGGTCGATGCGGCTGATATGGCTGTCGAGATTGATCCGGATGCAAGGCCAGTTCAGGCGCGAAGCGACCTGCTCGATATGCGTTGATTTTCCCGTGCCGTGATAGCCCTGGATCATGACCCGGCGGTTGAAGGCGAAGCCGGCGAGAATGGCGAGCGTCGTCTCCCGATCAAAACGGTAGGCCGGGTCGCGGTCGGGAACATATTCGTTTCCGTGGCTGAAGGCAGGGACCTTCATGACCGCATCGATTCCGAATGTCGCGCGCACGTCCACTTTCGTGTCGGGCACGACTGTAGGATCAAGGCCCTGTGTGTTCTGTGTCATGATGCAATGCGATCCGGCCCGGGGCCTTCGAGCCGCCTAGGTCAGGCCCGATGCCCGGAGCACTCCGTAAGCCTGGATAACCCGCTTCAGCCGCTCTTCGGCACCGCGATCGCCCCCATTGGTGTCGGGATGGAACCGCTTCACAAGTTCCTTATACCGCGCCTTTATCTGGTGCAAGCCGGCGTCGGATTCAAGATTGAGAACGTCGAACGCATGCGCCTGCAGGGGCGTCAGAGGTCTTTGGGGCGGACGCGGCGGGGCGGCGCCAGCCGCTTCGCCCGCAGCGCCGTCAAACACGGAATGGAAATCCCGGAACCTGCGGTGATCGCGCCCGGCATGTCCATGCGCCGCACGCTTTCCAAGCGGCCAGGTCGGGCGGTGCCCTATCAAGGCATCCTCGGCGAAGGCTTCGATTTCAGACTGGTTCATGCCGCTGAAATAATCCCAATGCTCATTGTGCTGCCGGGCGTGCTCGAGGCAGAACCACAGATGTTCGTCGAGACGGTCGCGCGCTTTGGGAACACGAAAGGCCCCATCGCCGGAACAGCCCGTCGAGGCACAGGGGCGGGTGGCCGGCGGACGCATCGGCGCATCCGGTTTGATGCGGATATCCTTCCCGAAACGGGGCCGGTAATCTGCCGTGCTCATGGTGCGATTATGGGATTCAGATATGAAAAAACAAGAAAACGTCGTGCTTGACTTCTCCGCGCAGCGTGTAATGGGAATGGCATGAGCGTTGCCGATGACATCCACCGGAAGCTGGTCGAGGCATTCCGCCCGACGGAGATTTATGTGGAGGACGAGAGCGCCCATCACGCCGGACATGCAGGCGCGCGGCCCGGAGGCGAAACACATTTTCGTGTGCGAATTGTTGCACCGGCATTCGTGGACATGAGCCGGATTGCGCGACAGCGGAAAATCTACGAAGTACTTTCCGACGAAATGCGCGTGCAGATTCACGCGCTCTCGATCGACGCGAGAGCACCCAGCGAATAGCGAATGGTGAGTAGGGGAATGAGGAATCCCGAAAACTCGCCACCCCACTCGCTATTCGCTATTCGCCACCTCCGGTTTCGGCGGCGGCGTGACGCGGACGAGCGTGATCTGATTGCGCTGGCGCCGCAGAATCTCGAATTTGAAGCCGTAAAATGCGAACCGCTGTCCGACTTCGGGAATGGTCCGCGCTTCGTGAATGACGAGGCCGGCGATCGTTGTGGCTTCCTCGTCGGGCAGGTGCCAGTCCAGGACGCGGTTGAGATCGCGGATCGGGGTCGTCCCCTCGACGAGCCAGGAACCGTCCGGCTGCGGCCGGACCTGCGCGGGTTCGCTCGTCGCGCGCTCGTCCGGAATCCCGCCAAGTATCTCTTCGACGATGTCGGTGAGCGTGATGAGGCCCTTGAGGCCGCCATATTCGTCGACTACGAGCGCGAAATGGCGCCGCTCCCGACGGAAGGCCCGAACCTGTTCCTCAAGCGTAGTGGTGTCCGGCACGAACCAGGGGGTTTCCATCAGGGATAGAATGTCCCATCCAGCAAACTGTCCGCGCCGCCGCGCGAAGTCGCGCATGACATCGGCGGTGCGCAAAACGCCGATGATGTTGTCGGGCGTCTCCCGCCAGACGGGAACGCGGGTGTGCCGCGCGGCCATTACTTCCTCGAAAATCCTCGCCGGCGCCTGATCGGCGTCGATCGCGATCATGTTCTTGCGATGAATCGCGACGTCGCCGATCGAAAGTTCACGCAAATCCAATATTCCACCCAGCATGTTTCTGTGTTCGCGCTGAACCGTGCCTTCGTGATGCGCAAGTTCGACAGCCCCGCGGATCTCTTCATGCGGCGGTAGAACGGGTATTCCTTCGCTTTCCTCGCGCACACCGAAAAGTCCGAGCATTTTCCAGACCACGAATTGCACCGCGCCCACGATCGGACCAAGCAGTTCGACGATGGGCAACAGGATGCGACCGACGCCGAGTGCGAAACGGTCGGTCCGGGCGATGGCGAGCGTCTTGGGAAGAACCTCGGCAAAAACCAGCACCACGAAAGTCAATACCACGGTGGTGATAAGCACCGCCGTGGTGCCGTAGCGGGCAGCCAGCAGCGATGTCGCCAGCGACGAAACAAGAATGTTGATGAAAGTATTGCCGAGCAGGATGGTGCCGATCATCCGGCCGCGATCGGCAAGCAGCCTGTTGACACTTTGCGCGGCACGCGAATGGTGCTGTTCCAGGCGGTGCATGGTTGCGGGCGAGACTGCAGTCAGAGCCGTTTCGGACCCGGAAAGAAACGCCGATATGAAAAGCAGCAGGATAATGACGGCAATGCCCGCCGCGAGAAATTCTACCATGGCGAAAATCCTTTGCGCCTTATCGGATTCGCAATCCTAAGGCAGATTTCCGTTCGTTGGGACTGTAAAAGCTTGTCATGGCCCGCAAATGCGGGTCACCCAGTTGACGCCTGAAGAAGACTTTTGAAATCGGCTCCAGGAGCACTTTGAATTTCCTAAGCTAACCAGTTTCACCTGGGTGGCCCGAATTTGCGGGCCACGACAATGTCGAATTTGATTCTTACTACGGGCCGAGGGTCATTCGCTCCAGCTGATTTCTTCAGGCCGCTAGAATATTCCGGACAGCCTCGGGTGGAACGTCGCTGGTGGTGAACGCCTGTCCGATGCCGCGGGCGAGCACGAAGGTAAGCCGGCCGTTCTTCGATTTCTTGTCGTGCATCATATGCGCAAGAAGCGTTTCGACGTCCGGCCCGAGCCCCGGAATATCCGCGACAGAGACCGGCAACGACACGCCGCGCAAATGTTCTTCGAGGCGATCGGCATCGCGCGCGTGTGAGTATCCAAGTTCCGCAGAGAGCCTGAACGCCAGGACCATTCCGATGGAAACGGCCTCGCCGTGCAGAAGACGGGCGGAATAGCCGGTCGCCGCTTCCAGCGCATGACCGAAGGTGTGGCCGAGATTGAGGAGCGCGCGCTCACCGGTTTCACGTTCGTCGCGGCCGACGATGTCCGCCTTGATCCGGCAGGAATGCGCAATCATCCGGTCCAGATACGCCGCATTGCCGGTCAGGCCTTCAAGGGCATGGCTTTCCAGCCACTCGAAGAACGATTCGTCGCCAAGCGCGCCGTACTTCGCCACCTCGGCGTATCCCGCGAGCAATTCGCGGCGGGGCAGGGTGGCGAGCAGTGCGGTGTCGGCGATTACGATGCGGGGTTGATGAAACTGGCCGACGAGATTTTTGCCCTCTTTCGTGTTGATTGCTGTTTTTCCGCCTACGGACGAATCCACCTGCGCGAGGAGGGTGGTCGGCAATTGCGCATAGCCGAGGCCGCGCTTCAGCACGCCCGCAGCGAAACCCGTGATGTCGCCGATCACGCCTCCGCCGAAGGCCAGCACAAGCCCGTCCCGTTCGAGGCCGGCTGACAGCAATTCGCCGGTCAATTGTTCGAGGCCGCGAAAGCTTTTCGTTTCTTCGCCGGGATCGAGCACGATCGGTCGTGCTTCGATGCCCGTCGCGCGAAGCGAATCGAGAAGGCGTTCGAGATGCAGCGGCGCAACATTGCGGTCGGTGACCACGACCATGCCGCCCTGGGCCAGGGGGCGTATCAATTCGCCCGCACGGTCGATCAGCCCCGCACCGACGTGAATGGCATAGCTGCGCGCGCCAAGATGTACATCGATCCGTTCGCTCATTTGAGGTCCACAAAACCCTTTCCGGCGAGTGCCGCCAGGATCCGTTCGACGGTGATTCCATGGGGCGCCTCGGCGGCATCGACGACAATATCGGCCTGCGCATAGAACGGCTCACGCTCGCCCAGAAGCCGCTCGAGCTTTTCGCGCAGGTTTCCGCTCTTGAGCAGCGGTCTTGTATTGCGCCGCTCGACGCGGGCGAGAAGCAGTTCCACCGGCGCCCTTAGCCATACCGAAACGGCATTTTCGGCGATTCGCGTCCGCGTAGCCGCATCGAGAATGGCGCCTCCCCCGGTTGCCAGCACATGCGGAGTACCCCCAAGAAGCCGCAGGATCACGCGGCGCTCGCCGTCCCGGAACTCGGCCTCGCCAAACCGCGCGAAGATTTCATTGATGGTGCAGCCGGCCGCCGCTTCGATTTCGGCATCCGCGTCGTGAAAAGGCGCGTCAAGCCTGCCCGCAAGTCGGCGCCCCACCGTCGTTTTCCCCGCGCCCATCATGCCGATCAGCGCAACCGAGCGTTTCAGAGCCGCCATTGCACTGAAATATACGGGCGCGGCATTGCGCGCCAGCAACGGGCTTTACTTTCGCGGGAGGGCGCGCGCAAAAAGCTCTGCAATCCTGAAAGGCCGCACATGGGCTGGAGCCTGCGCATCGCTGTTGCCATTGTCGGGCTGCTGATTCTGGGCGCTGCCGCGCTTGCAATCTATGCGGGTACCATTTCTCCGCCGCACCGGACCTACGAGCAGGTTATTTCGGATGACCATTTTCCGCACTGAGGCCGTTCCTTTTCGCCCGGCCTGTTCCGGGTAAGTCGCATTGGGCGGAATCGATGCCTTCCTGGAAATGATGGCGGCCGAACGCGGCGCCAGCCGCAACACGCTCGATGCCTATCGTCGGGATTTGCTCGCTTTCGATTCCTGGCTGGCTGAGCGGGATTCCTCGGCACGGAATGCCTCCCGCGATCACGTGCGGCAATACCTGGCCCACCTTGTCGGGCAGGACAGCGCGGCCAGCACCCAGGCGCGGCGGCTTTCGGCGCTCCGGCAATACTTCGCTTTTCTCTACGCCGAGGGCTGGCGTACCGACGATCCGACCACCGCAATCGACTCCCCGCGTCGCGCGCAGACGCTGCCGCAGACTCTTTCGCAGCACGACATCGAGTCGCTTATCGCGGTCGCGCGCGATGAGGCGGAAAAATCACCCGAAGGCATTCGCCTGCTCTGCATGCTCGAGGTTCTTTACGCCGCCGGTCTGCGCGTTTCCGAACTCGTCACATTGCCGCTCGCCGCCGCGCGCAGCCGCGATGCGTTTCTGATCGTAAGAGGCAAGGGCAACAAGGAGCGGCTTGTGCCCTTGAATCCTTCGGCGCGCGGGACAATGCGCGAATACCTCGCCGTGCGGGGTCAGTTTCTTTCACCGGAAGCGCGCACAGGCGAACGCTACCTGTTTCCTTCGCGTGGCGTGCAGGGCCATCTGACCCGCCAACGCTGTTATCAGTTGCTGAAGGAGCTGGCGCCGAAGGCAGGAATAGATCCCGAGAAGCTCTCGCCGCACGTTCTGCGGCATGCGTTTGCGACTCACCTGGTCGAAGGCGGCGCCGATCTGCGCAGCGTCCAGACACTGCTCGGTCACGCCGATATCGCGACGACACAGATCTACACGCATGTAGCGAATGAGCGCCTGCGCGACACTGTCATCGCCGCCCATCCGCTCGCACGGATTCCGGCGAGCAAACGCGGCGCAAAATGATCGGGAGTTATTCGTGAGTTTTCTGCAGGTCGAACGGCGGGTGCCGCCGAGGCTTTACCGTTCCAAGCTGTTTGTTCCCGGGTCGCGGCCGGCGCTTTTTGCAAAAGCGGCGGCGAGCGCGGCCGACGTGATCTGCCTCGATCTGGAAGATTCCGTCGCGCCCAATGACAAGGACACCGCGCGCGACGATGTCGTCGCCGCGCTCTTGGATGTGGACTGGAACGACAAATTCGTCACGGCGCGGATCAACGGGCTCGAGACGCACTGGTGCTATCGCGATGTTCTGGCGCTGGTGGAAGAGGGCGGCGAGCGGCTCGACGCGATCCTCATTCCCAAGGTCGGGAACGCGTCGGATGTCTATGCGATCGACATGCTCGTGACCCAGGCGTCGAAGGCCATCGGGCGGCGCAAGCAGATCGGGCTCGAAGTCATTATCGAGAGCGTTGCCGGCCTGACAGATATCGACGCGATCGCGGGCGCCTCTCTGCGGCTGGAGAGCCTGCATTTCGGCGCCGCGGACTATGCGGCCTCGCAGGGCATGCGCACCACGAATATCGGCGGCGGCAATGCCGACTACGTGATGCTGACCGATGGCGGCGAGCGCGAACGCGAGCGGCACTGGAACGATGTCTGGCATTATCCGCTGTTCCGGCTGGCGCAGGCAGCGCGCGCGCATGGCATCGTGCCGATAGACGGGCCGTTTGGCGATTATGCCGATGCGGAAGGATTTCGCGCCCAGGCGCGGCGGACCGCAATACTGGGCTGCGAAGGCAAATGGGTCATCCATCCGAGCCAGATCGCGCTCGCTAACGAAATCTACACGCCGCCGGCGTCAGAAGTGGCGCGCGCGGAAGCGATTCTGGCGGCGTTGAAGGATGCGCATGCCAAAGGCCTTGGAGCGGTCGCCCTGGACGGCGTGCTGATCGATGCGGCCTCGATACGCCAGGCAGAGGTCATCGTCGGACAGATGCGGATGATGCGCGAGCGTGGCAAATGAGTGCGACGATGCAGGCCTATCTCGATTTCGAAAAGCCGATCGCCGATCTTGAAGGCAAGATCGTGGAACTGCGTCTGCTTGCGGCGCAGGACCCCGCGATGCAGATTGACGACGAGGTGGCGCGGCTCCAGACGCGCGCGAATGCGCTCGTCAACGACATCTACGCCAAGCTGACGCCGTGGCAGAAGACGCTTGTCGCGCGCCATCCTTCGCGTCCGCATTTCTCCGATTATGCAGCGATCCTGTTCGAGGAATTCACGCCGCTGGCCGGCGATCGTTTGTTTGCGGAGGACCCTGCGGTGATGTCCGGGATCGGCCGCTTCCGCGGGCGTTCGGTTGCCATCGTCGGGCAGGAGAAGGGCAGCGATACCACGAGCCGCGTCAGCCATAATTTCGGCATGGCGCGCCCCGAAGGCTATCGGAAAGTACAACGCCTGTTCACGCTGGCCGAGCGTTTCCGGCTGCCGGTAATTACTTTCGCCGACACGCCGGGCGCCTATCCGGGCGTGGGCGCCGAAGAGCGTGGCCAGTCGGAAGCCATCGCGCGCGCGACGGATGCCTGCCTCGCCCTCGGCGTGCCGCTTGTTACAATGATAATCGGCGAAGGCATGTCGGGCGGCGCTTTGGGAATCGCGGTCGCCAACCGCGTCTACATGCTCGAACATGCGATCTATGCGGTGATTTCGCCGGAAGGCTGCGCGTCCATCCTGTGGCGCAGCCCCGACAAGGCGCAAGACGCCGCGGCAGCGATGAAGATCACCGCGCAGGATCTGCTGGAACTCAAAGTCATAGACGGCATCGTGCCCGAGCCCGCGGGCGGCGCGCAGCGCTCGCCGGGACAGGCGATCCAGGCGGTCGGCGAAACGATCGTACGCGCGCTGGCCGAATTCGACGGCCTCTCGCCCGCGCAACTGCGCCAGCAGCGGCGCGACAAATATCTCGCCATCGGCCGGAGCCTCGGCAGTTAGCAGCCGTGCTGGATCAGGATGCTTACAGCGAATTATTCCGGATCGGCAGCCGCGGCGGCGGCGTATATCCCGTGCCCGGCGATCTGTTCGAAAGTGTCATCGAGGATATTTACACTGCTGTTTTGAGTGCAGGCGATTTTGCGCTCGACGGCGGCGCCCATGTCGGGCGGCACAGTTTTCCGATGGCGGAGCGGGTTGGGTCCACGGGACTGGTGCTGGCGGTCGAGGCGTATCCAAAGCTCGCGCGCCGGCTCGTTCAGCGTGCGCGCAAACGCCATGTCCGGCAAGTGCAGGTCGTCGACCGGGCACTGTATGACCGCATGGGCCGCGTCACGTTTCATTGTACGAAACAGCATCCCGCCTATAGTGGCATCGAGGCGCGCCGATATGATTTCAACGAGAGCGTGCGGGTCGTGGACATCGAGGCCGTCACGATCGACTTCCTCATGGCGCAACAGGGCGACAGTCGCCCGCGTTTCATGAAACTCGATCTCGAGGGCGGCGAGTTCCGCGCGCTCGAGGGCGGCCGCAACACGTTGAACAAATCCCGTCCGCTGGTCGTGTTCGAGAACGACCAGGAAAACTCGGCGCACCGTTACGGCTACGCGAAGGAGGAGTGGTTCGATTTCTTCGCCAGCGCCGGCTATGAGATGTTCACGCTTTGGGGCCGGCCCTATGGCCCCGCCGACTGGGGCCGCCGCGACATTCCCTGGTATTTCATCGCCGCGCCGCAGCACTCGGCGGATACGGTGTTTGTGCGCGATCGGCTGCCGCTGCTGCTCGCGCGATACCTCGCCTGACCGGACCGAACACCGCGTCGGGCCGGCGCGATTGCGCGGCGTCGAAAACCCGGATGCGGGCCTTCAGCCGGCGTTCGAGACATGCCATGATTATGCTTCAGTCGGGCAGCGTCCCGGACGAATGATCTTGAAGAGGGGGACATCTCCATGATGCGCGCGCTTTTCATCGCAGCCCCAGTTCTTGCGCTTTTGACCGCAGAGGCAAGCGCAGTGGGAGAGATTACCTTTAGTATCTCAAAATCTCCCACGGCGAATGTCAGCTGTTCGAACGGACTGTGTGAGCCGACCGGGGGAAACGCCAATCTCAATGTGAGCGATCTGGAAACGCTGCTGGCGGCGGGGAATCTCCAGATCAATGCGTATAACGGCAAATTTCACGCCCGCACCGTCACGGTGAAGGATGGCTTCTCATGGTCTGCGGCGACGGGCCTCACGTTGGCAAAGTTGGATGTCGGAAAGACCATATCGATCCTCGGCGCAGGGAGCCTGACGAGCGCGTTAAGTGTCAAGAAAGAGGGAAAGATCCAGTGCGCGGATCTGTCCTGCAATGTCGACGGCTACACGCCGGTCAATTCGCTCCAGGGACTGGCAAGCGCGATTGCGGCCAATCCGCAGGGCAACTATGCCCTTGTCCATTCCTACGATGCGAGCGCGGATGGAACCTACACGGCATCGCCGATAGCCACCAATTTCCTCGGCAATCTCTATGGGCTCGGCAACACGATTTCGAACATTTCCGTCGCCAACACGACGGCCTGTTGCGTCGCCGGTCTGTTCCAGAGCCTGTCCGAGGGCAATATTTACGACCTGCATCTCACCAATGTATCGGTGACATCTACTGCGGGTGCCGCAGGATTCGCCTATGAGAGTTTTGCCGAAATTTTCAATTCGAGCGTGACCGGCAGCATCAATGGCGGCAGCGCTGGGGACATAGGAGGCTTCGTCGCCGACAATTACGGAACGATCAGGTCCAGTTGGTCGACGGCAGCGGTTTCGACCGCCTCGAGCCTGACGAACGCCAATGTCGGCGGGCTGGTCGGGGTCAATTATGGTGGACTTCTGTTCACTTACTCGACGGCGGCCGTCAGGGCGGGTGCGAGCGTAACGGATGTCAATATTGGCGGCCTTGCGGGTTCCAACCTGTCCGGCATCCAAGGGTCCTTCGCAACCGGGAACGTGTCGACGGGTGACGGTTCCGGAAATATCGGAGGCTTGGCCGGGCTGAATTCGCAGAGTGGATATCTCGAAGGGACCTATGCAGAAGGCGCA
>DATAYG010000136.1:0-1675 GCA_036272695.1 Rhizomicrobium sp.
AAGCTCTTGGACTTCGGCCTCGCCACCATGACCTCGACCGCCAACGACGACGCTACGGGGCAAACCCTGGCGGGCGCTATCCTCGGCACCGCTGCCTACATGTCACCCGAGCAAGCGCAGGGAAAACAACTGGACGAACGCTCGGATATTTTCAGCTTCGGTGCAGTGTTGTACGAAATGCTGTCGGGCAAACGAGCCTTCGCCGGCGATTCTATGGTGGATGTATTGAGCGCCGTAGTGCGCGACGATCCCGCGCCCATCGAGTCTCCGGCAGCAGTCATCGTGAAACGCTGCCTGGCGAAGCAGCCCGCCCAGCGATTTCAGAGCATGGCCGAATTGAAAACGGCTCTTGAGAACGTTCTCACGAGGAAACCTGCCGAACGACAGCCGTCGATCGCCGTGCTGCCCTTCGCCAACATGAGCGGGGACAAAGACAACGAGTATTTCAGCGACGGGCTGTCGGAGGAGATCATCAACGCTCTGGCCCAGATTCCGGGGCTGAAAGTAGCCGCGCGCACATCGGCATTCGCCTTTCGAGGAAAGGACCACGACATCCGGCGGATCGCCGAGTCGCTCGATGTGCGGACGGTTCTGGAGGGAAGCGTGCGCAGATCCGGCGGCCGCATCCGGGTGACGGCGCAGCTCATTAACGCCGCCGACGGCTATCATCTCTGGTCGAAGCGTTACGACCGCGAGCTGGAAGACGTATTCGCCGTCCAGGATGAGATTGCCGCGGCGATCGCCGGCGCACTCGAGGTGAAGCTCGCCGCCGCCCCGGAGCGTTACCAGCCCAACCTCCAGGCTTGGGAGACTTACCACAAGGGGCAGCATCAATTCCTGAAACATACGCCGGAAGGGCTGGCGCGAGCCAGAGATTATTTTGAGCAGGCCATCCGCCTGGATCCGAAGTTCGCACTGGCTCAAAGCGGCGTGGGTTATTGCATTCTGACAACCGCCTTCATGGGTCACGCGCCAGCCCGGGAAGTCATGCCAATGGTCCGTGACGCGGAGCAAAAGGCGCTGGAGATCAATCCGTCGCTGCCGGAAGCGCATGCCACACTCGGCATCGTGGCCGCACTGCACGACTATGACTGGAAGGAAGCCGAACGGCGATTCGGGATCGCGATGGCAAGCGATCCCGTGCCGGTTGCCGTACGAATGGAATACGGTTCCCGCTATCTTTTCTTCGGTGGGCGTGTGCATGAGGCGGTGGCGGAATTCCGCCGGGTGCTTCAGGAGGATCCACTGAACTTTCTTGTTCGCTACTGGTTAGCGGAGGGATTGTGGGCAACTGGCAGAGATGAAGAAGCACTCGCGGAATGGGACCGCGCACTTAAGTGGGAGGACCTCTTTGCGGTCCGCAATAGCGTCACAATGTGTCATGCCTCGAACGGCAGATACGGGGAGGCCCTCGTTTCCGCCGAAAAGGCTCTTTCTATTGCGCCGCCCGAGGACAAGATAGCGCCTGCACTACTCGCGGGGCTGCTCAAACGATCCGGCAGTGACCCGGCGCGGGTTCAGGGCTTGCTGGACAAACTGGAAAACGGCCGGATTTACGGCACGGCCATCGGGTTTGTCCTGGTTCACCTTTTATGCGATGAAGTGGATCTCGCCGCGGACTGGCTGACAAAGTCAATCGAAGAGCGCTATCCCAGCACCCTGTTTTTCGCACAAG
>DATAYG010000137.1:0-2549 GCA_036272695.1 Rhizomicrobium sp.
CTGCGGCGTAGCGGGCGGTCGCCTGCAAAAGCGCCTGGTGCCCCACATGCACGCCGTCGAAGTTGCCAATGGCCAGCGCACAGGGACCAAATTGTCCCACCGCTTCGGCCAAGCTGAAAAAAATCGGGCCACTCATGTCGAGTGCGCCCAGTGGATCGGAATCTCCAGCCCGTCGTAGGCGAGTTGTACGTTCGCAGGCAAACGCCGTTGCGCGTCTTCGTGCAGAAGATCATGCGAGATGTGCGTGAAGTAGGCGCGGTGGGGCGCCAGCGCTGCTACCGTGCGCAAGGATTCCTCTACCGTCGAGTGCGTCGGATGCGGATTGTGCCGCAGCGCATCCAGAAACAGCACATCGAGGCCGGACAGTTTGTGCATGCTCTCTTCAGGGATGGAGCTGTGGTCGGTGAGGTAAGCGCAGTCTCCGAAACGAAAACCGTACACCGTGCCGTTCCCGTGCGCCGCACGTATCGGTTGAAACTCCACGCCGGCGACAGAAATGGGCGCCTCGTCGAACATCCGCGGCGAGAGACGCGGCCGGCTGGACTGGCTCGGCTCGTTTTCGAAGATGTAGCGGAAGGTGCGCTGAATCGTTTCGAGCGTTTCCGCCGAAGCGAAGATGGGAATTTCAGCTCGCTGAAGGAAGTTGAAGGGCCGAACGTCATCCAGGCCTAGAATGTGGTCAGCGTGAGCGTGCGTGAAAAGAATCGCGTCCAAGCGCTCAATGCCATAGCGCAAGGCTTGGCACCGGAAATCGGGCGAGGTGTCGATGAGGATACGCCGTTCGCCGAGACGCAGCAACACGGAAGGACGTAAGCGCTTGTCCCGAACGTCGGTGGAGGTGCAGACTTTGCAACGGCAGCCGATCATCGGCACCCCTACGCTGGTTCCGGAGCCCAGCACCAGAATCGAGGCGTGGCCGGCATTCGAGGGCATTTCGTTAGCCTGCCGAGGCGCGGACGCAGCTCGGTACAGACACGCACGCTAGACCGCGCCTTCGCTTTGAGCAATTCACTGAGGGGTTTTAGATCCTTTGCCGCCGTCAGCGGTGATGATCCGCGGTCCCTCGTCCGGAGACCCCGACGAGGCCCCGGCGGCGGAGTGCTTTAGCTCGCCCGAAACCTGCACGAATCGGAAGCGCAGTTCGGTAAGGCCGTTTTCGAGCAAACGCTGCTCTTCCACACTGAGATTGCCGCGCGTTTTCTCCTGCAGAACGGCGAGCAGATCGATGGAATGCCGGGCCAGCGGCAGATTGGGCTGCTCCTCTTTATCGTCCTCGCCGCCAAAACGAAGCAAACCCAGCTGCATCTGAGCCTGCATCAGGATGGATTCAACAAGAAACGCGAAATTCGCGGGCGGCAGAGGGAAATCGGTTTCGTCAGCCATACTCGCCTCTATCTTAGCCGCAGCCGCCTGCCGAATTGAGAACGGGTTGGGGCGCTCGGCACCAATCGGCCGATACTATTTGCCGCCGATGTTATTTTCCAGAGATACGCGACGCCACCACCTCGTCGAGGTCGCGGGAAATCCGATCGGCCCGTTCGGCGGAAGCGATTACTTGTACGTGCCAGGAGAAGGTGACTTTGACGTGGATACTACGATCTTCCAGGCCGACCGTCGTAACTATTCGGCTGATCGCGAGGTCGTTTAGCTTTCGTTCCAAGGCTTCGCGTTTGGTGTGGTCAAAGGAAGAGACCAGAAGAAATGCAGGACCGTTCCAGCGGAACAGAGCACCTGCATCCGCGAGGAGGCGCGCCAGTTCGCCGGCGGCAAACGCCATCACCTGATCGCCAATCGTGCTGTTGAAACGCGCATTTAACGCCCGTAGTTGTTCAAAGACCAGCAGAGCGAGCAGGGGTGGGCGCTCCAGACCCGCAGCTTTCTCTATCTCGGCTTGGGCCACGGTGGCGCCCGGAAGTCCGCTGACTTTGTCGACTCGAGCCGCGGAGACCGCTGCCAGAGCTCGCTGGCGTCGAAGTTCTCGGGCGGCATTGAGTCCATCAATCACTCCACTCAACTCCTGCCGCCATTCGGCCAGTACGAGCGCATCCGGCAATTCGTGGCCGGGCTCGGCTAAGCTGCGGATGCGGTCCAGCAATTCGGCTGCGTTTCCGGTCGCAGAGATACCATCCGCGAGAAGGCCCAGGATCGCCAGGAGATGGTCGATTTGCCCACGCGATGGGGTTGAGTTCGAAGCAGAAGTCATCCGTCTCCCTAGCTCTTCGACTGGCCGCCAGCAAATTTACTGGCGAGTCGGGAAAATCCGAGTACCCGTTTTTAGCTACAGTTTATCTTCGAGGTCGCGAACCATGGAATACCCTGGGGATTCCGCCAGCTTAGCACCGTTTCACAGCGAAAAACAAAAGGCCGGAACGCCTTGGTGCGGCTTCCGGCCTTTTTGCGAGAGGAACTCGAAACGGGTTAGTGGTGGCGGCGGGCGTGACCTGTTTTGGCGGGGGCTGCCGTCTGCACGCCCGGAATGGTTGGATCTTTAAAGATCAACATATAAGGATCTTTCGTATAGCTGTCCGCAACTCCCGAGAAATCGAGCT
>DATAYG010000138.1:0-10306 GCA_036272695.1 Rhizomicrobium sp.
TGGCGTGACGTCCGGGCCGGACTTTGCGGGTTGCACGCCGTTCGAACCGATGGCATTGCCGCGCTGCACGGGCGCTTCGGTGCGCGAGGCAGGTAATGATCGCGAAAGCAGTCCCACTCCCGGCACCGCGGAAGATGCCGGCGTGTAGCGCAAAGGCAGTATCTGCGGCGCATCCGGCCGGTAGAGGTCGGTGAGTATCTGCAGCGGTTGATCGCGGCCGGACAGCCGGTTTCTGTAAACCTCGACATTCTCCAGAACGCGCTGAACGTAGTTGCGCGTCTCCGAAAACGGTATCTGCTCGATCCAGTCCACCGGATCCACCCGCGCATCGCGCGGATCGCCGTAGATGGCGATCCATTTGCGGACGTTTCCTGGACCGGCGTTGTACGCGGCCGCGGCCAGGACATAGGAGCCGCCCCAATCGGAGAGTTCATGCGAGAGCTCGGTCATGCCCAATTCCATGTTGTAGACGGGATCTTGCGTGAGATCTCCGAGCCGATATGCCACGCCGTTCAGCGCGGCGAGATGCGGCGCCGATTCCGGCATCACCTGCATGAGACCGCGCGCACCCGCGCTGCTGACAGAAGCCGGATCGAACTCCGTCTCCTGTCGGATGATTGCAAGCACCAGCGCTTCCTCGGGCACGGTACCCGGGCCTGAATAGCGTGGCACGGAAATCATGGGATGAGAGTATTCGTATATCCGTATGCCGTTGTAGCTCGCTTCCTTTGCGACGCGGACGGCGACCTCGCGATAACCCAAGCGCGACAAATCTTCGGCAAGCAGCTTTGCGTGTGCCGCATCGGGATGGGCACGCACATCATCGATCGCGAATTCGCGCAGCAGACTCTCATATCCGAGTTCGGCGAGGATGCGGATGGCGGCCGTCAGGTCCTCGCGCTCATAATTTGCGCGTGCGGCGTCGGCATCGATCACCGGTGCCGGCAAGTGCAGCGACGGATTCGATGCGATCCGCGCCAGCGCCAGCTGACCGTAGAACGTCGCCGGATCGTCCGCGGCCAGACGATATTCCTGCAGCGCCGCGGCGACATTTCCAGCCGCATCATGCGCACGCGCCGCCCAATAATGGGCGCGCGACCGGCTGACAGGATGAGTAACAACGGCAATCAGGTTCTGGAAATGGCCAAGCGCGGCCAGCGGATCATGCAGCTGACGCAACGCGATCCAGCCCGCGAGAAATTCCGCTTCGGCATATTCGTTCGAATCGTGCGGCAGGCCCGCCTCGGCGGCCAGCGCATAGGCATTCCGGTAAGCCCCCTGCTGCATCGCCGTGCGCGCGTCATAGCCCAGCTCGGCCCACCAGCGGTCCGGTACGATCTTCGCAAGCTGGAGTGTGGGAGAACGTAGCAGCAGGCCTGGTATCGCCGCGATGTCGTTGCGCTGGCGGAGCAGATGCGCCTGGTCGAACAGGATTCCCGGATCGTCGCCAAGCGTCGCAGGCAGGTCTGCGAGTTTCTGTTCGCCGCGGACTGGATCGCTGCGAAGCGTGAGGCGCGTGTCCGCGAGCCGCTGCAGATCGGAGCCGACGCGGGCGATCTCCCGCCGGGCCGCGGCGATATCATTGTGTGCAAACAGGCGTTCGAGCCGTTCGCGTTCCGTGTCAGGCGTCAGCAATTCGGCATGCTGCGCCGCCATGTAATATTCCTGGTCGGGCTCGAAACTGTCTTCGATCCAGGCCTGACGGATCAGCTCGTGGCCACGCGCCTGCGATCCGCTCGCGATCAGTGCTTCACCGAGCCGCACCTTGCCGATGCCCGTCTGCGGCGAGCGTTCCCCGAACCAGAGGATCACTGAATGCGGATCCATCAGCGGGCTCATCGCCTGTTCGGCCCGCGCAAAAAGCGTGTTGCGGCCGGGCCAGTCGGGATAGTCGTGGAGGAATTGCGCGATCTCCACGAAGGACGCGCCGCTGTGTTTGTCGGCGAGATACGCCCATTGGATCAGCTGGCGGGCGGTCGCGTTACGGACCTGAGCGGCGAGCCCGCGGGCGGCGATCCAGTCGCCATGCTGGGCAGCCTCGATCGCCCGGGTAAGCAGATCATGGTCGGCCGCACTCAGATAGCGCAGCGCGCTCGTTCTGCGCTCGCCGCCGAAAACAATGGCGCCCGAGCCGCTCTCTGCGGAATCCCCGATCGGCTGCATCATGATGACGTTGCCCTGCCGGACAAGCCCGGGAGGAAGGCCGGAATTGCCGGTGGGAGCCGATTGAGGTTGCGCGCATGCGGCCGTGCCCACCATCACGACGGCGGTGCATGCACACAATATACTGCATCTTTTCATGGTGGGCCGAGGACCAGCAAAGCTGCTTCAGCAGGAATCGAGCATAAATCAGCGACTCTTATTTCGCCAGCCATCCTGCCTTGCCGCTGCGCACGGAGCGGCGCTATTTTGCCGCAAGAACCTCATTCGAGCACCCAATGCCCGACATACGTGAACGTATCAAAGGCTCCATGCCGGCCCTCATCACGCCGCTCCGCGGCGCAGCCATAGACGAGGGGGCGCTCCGGCGCCTGGTTGCCTGGCACGTGGCCGAAGGTTCGCACGGTCTCGTCCCGGTGGGCACGACGGGCGAATCCGCCACGTTGAGCCACGACGAGCACAATCGCGTCGTGGCAATCTGCGTCGAGGAAGCTGCGGGGCGCATTCCGGTGATCGCCGGCGCGGGCTCCAACTCGACGGCGGAAGCGATTGCCCTGACGCGTCATGCCAAATCGGTCGGCGCCGACGCCGCGCTCTCGGTCGCACCTTATTACAACAAGCCGACGCAGGAAGGCCTCTATCGCCATTTCGCGGCGATCGCCGAAGCGGCCGATATTCCGATCGTGATCTACAACATCCCCAGCCGCAGCGTGGTCGAGATTTCCGTGGAGACGATGGAGCGGCTTTCGAAGATTGCCAATATCATCGGCGTGAAGGACGCGACCGCCAATCTGGCCCGGCCGAGCCGCGAACGCGCGGCCTGCGGGAAGGACTTCCGCCTTCTCTCAGGCGAGGACGCCACGGCTCTCGCTTACATGGCGCACGGCGGGCATGGCTGCATCTCCGTCACGGCCAATGTTGCACCGGGACTCTGCGCGGAATTCCAGAATGCCTGCATGCGCGGCGATTTCGCCGCGGCGCTTGCGATCCAGGACCGTCTGATGCCGCTTCACGATGCGATGTTCTGCGAGGCGAGCCCGGCACCGGTGAAATACGCGGTTTCGCTGCTCGGCCATTGCAACGACGCGGTGCGCCTCCCCATCGTCTCTGCGAGCGAAACAGCGCGCGTTCGCATTCGCGCCGCGATGGAAGCGGCCGGAGTGCTCTGAAAAGGTTCACCACAACGAGCACAAAGAGCACGAAGAATTGTTGCGCGCTCACGGCGCGCCATTCTTTCTTTGTGCTCTTCATGGCCTTTGTGTTTCATCTTTCGAAGGTCACGTAGGAGAGGTGTTTGGCGAAGAAGAAGGAAGAGCCGGAGCGGCGCGTCGTCGCCGACAACCGGAAAGCCCGGCACGCCTATGCGATCGAGTCCACGCTCGAAGTCGGGCTCGTGCTGATGGGTTCGGAAGTGAAGGCGCTCCGGAACGGCAGGGCGACGATCGCCGAATCCTACGCACAGGCGAAGGACGGCGAGATTTTCCTGGTCAACTCCTACATCCCCGAATATGCCATGGCGAACCGTTTCAATCACGAGCCGCGCCGGCCGCGCAAAGTCCTCGTGCGCAAAACCGAGGCGCGCAAATTGGCCGCGGCCATCCAGCGCGAGGGCATGACGCTCATTCCCCTGCGCGTCTATTTCACGCCGAAAGGTGTCGCCAAGCTCGAACTCGGCGTCGCCCGCGGCAAGAAGCTTCACGACAAGCGGCAATCGGAGAAAGAGCGCGACTGGGAGCGCTCGAAAGCGCGATTGTTGCGGGCACGGGGTTAAACAGCCGGCGCTCGGCGGACCTTCCAGGCGCGCCCTGCTCATTCCTTCCTTTGGTGCGCGTTGGTGCCGAGCCGGACATGGTTAAATCTGCATCGTCGTGAATTTACAGCTTGTAAGCTCTGTATTGATAAACTTCGTCTCATTTTATTTTTCATGTGTTACTTCCAGCCTGTGTCGGAGATTGCGTTAACTTTGCCGCGGTTCTCTGAGCTACGACGCGGAGTTCGCGACAGCGCGGTCATGACGAGGTTGAAGCGCGAAGCGTCAGGCTTCGCGCCGGCCTTGCGGAGTAGGCATCATGTGGCACTTGTCCGGGTTCGCCGCGCTGATTTGGTCGATTGCAAAGGAGCATAACGGATCGCTCGTCGCCATTGCGGCACTGATCTGTCTTCTGTCCTGTTACACCGCACTGACGCTTGTATCCCGCGCCGGAAAGCTCGGCCAGACCACGAGTGATCCGTGGGTGACGGCCGCGGCCGTCGTCGTCGGATGTGGCGTCTGGGCCGTGCATTTTGTTGCTCTGCTCGCTTATCAGCCCGGCATGCGCATCGGTTATGATCCGGCGCAGGCGCTGTTCGCCGCCGCGGTGGGCGTGGTTTGCTGCGGCTCCGGGTTTGCCGTGGTCGTCCGGCGGCACGCGGGGCTGGGCGGCGCACTTGTGGGATCCGCCGCCGCCGCGACGAACTATGCCGTAATGGCGGCCCTGCGTCTTCCGGCCTACGAGCACTGGGACATGTCGCTCGTTGCCGCTTCCATCATTTTCGCTGCCGGATTCGGCACGGTCGCCGTCGCCCTGTCTGCCAAGCCCAAATGGAAATCGCAGTTGGCCGCAGCCGTGCTTCTGACTACCGGTGTCCTGGGTGCGCATTTCATGGGAATGGCCGCGCTTACTCTGACGCCTGCCCCGTCAATCCCGGTTCCTTCGGAGATGATTCCGCCCATCTGGTTCACGGTCGCGGTTACCGCGGTCTGCGTGCTGGTCGTGGGCCTTGGCGTGATCGGATCACTGGTCGATCAGCACATTCGCGAACTCGAGGCGACCAAGCGGGAATTGGAGCTGACCGCGGAGAAGCTGTCCCTGGTGGCGAGGGCCGCCACGGCGGCGGATGAAGCAAAGTCACAGTTCCTCGCCAGCATGTCCCACGAATTGCGGACGCCGCTCAACGCGGTTCTCGGTTTTTCCGAAATTCTCAAGGAACAAACCGCCTGCCGCACCGAACCCGACCGCGTGCGCAACTACGCCACGAGCATCTTCGAGAGCGGCACGCACCTGCTCGCCCTCATCGACGATATTCTTGATATTTCCAGAATCGATGCGCGCCGTCTCGAACTTCACGAGCAGCCGCTCGATCTGGGAGCCATGGTGACGTCCTGTCTCAAGCTGACGGAGATGCACGCGGTCAAGGCGCATGTCGATGTCGCGGCAATGCTGCCTGCCAATATGCCCAGGCTGTATGCGGACGAGCGGCGCGTCCGCCAGATACTCCTCAATCTCCTTTCCAACGCGATCAAGTTCACGTCGGACGGCGGCCGCGTCGAAGTCAGCGTGCGCTACAGCGGCGCCGGCGCCGGCGTCGCGATCGCTGTTTCCGACACCGGCATCGGCATGACGGACAAGGACATTCCCGTCGCGTTGGCGCGCTTTGGCCAGATCGACAGCAGATTGAGCCGGAAACACACGGGGACGGGATTGGGACTGCCGCTTTCGAAAGGCCTTGCCGAGCTGCATGGCGGCACGCTCGACATCGAGAGCGAAGTCGGTGTCGGAACAGTCGTCACGGTGCAATTTCCACCCGAGCGTGTGATGGCGCTGCGCAAGGCAGCCTGAGAACGGCGCTGTCCGAAAACGGCGATGGCCCGTCACTCTCGACTGTCCCACCTGCACGAAGAGAGAGTTGCCTCCGCGCAGGTGGGTCCGAGGTAGAGTTTATTTGGAAGCATGCGTGGCGCGCGTGCAAGATTCGGGCTTACCCAGCGCGGACTCTCTTGCCATAATGAGCGCGTCTTCAAACATCGCAGGCGTCAACACGCCGGTGTTGGTGTTGTAGCGGGAGCAGTGATAGCTCGCGACCAGCGTCAGTTTTTCTGTCCGGTGAGTGGCTCCGTGCGCAAACGGATGCGCGCGCAACGGGACCGAGAGTGCCCTGCACACGCTTTCATGGGCGATGCGCCCGAGGGTGAGGATCGCGCGCAAATTTGGCATCGCCATGATCTGGCCAGAGAGGAACTGCCGGCAGGTGTTGATTTCCGCGGGCAGCGGCTTGTTGTCCGGCGGCACGCAGCGCACGGCGTTGGTAATCATACAATCGACAAGCTCCAGTCCGTCATCCGCGCGCTGGTCATAAGTTCCACGCGCAAGACCCTGGCGCAGCAGAGACGAATAGAGCAGGTCGCCCGCATAGTCGCCCGTGAAGGGACGCCCCGTGCGGTTGGCGCCGTGGAGTCCGGGCGCCAGGCCGACGATCAGAAGCCGGCCGTTCGGGTCGCCAAAACCCGGCACCGGATCGTTGAAATAGTCGGGATATTTCTTCCGGTTCGCGCGGCGGAATTCCGCCAGCCGCGCGCACAGCGGACAATCGCCCGGCGGTTCACCGGGCGATGTCGTTGCGTTCATCTTCGACAGGCCCGCCCCTCATTGTGAGCTTGTCGCACCACGTCAGGCGGTTTGCGCCAGCTGGTTCACCTGGTGGTAGTTGTTCTGGCCGTGATTGGCCTGTGCGGCACGCGGTCCGCCCTCGCGCATGATCAGCGACTTCAACTCTTCCAGCTCGATGAAATTGTCGGCCTGCCGGCGCAGCTCGTCGGCGATCATCGGCGGCTGGGTGCGAATTGTGGAAACCACGCTCACCCGCCGGCCTTTTTTCTGCGCCGCCTCGACAAGGCGGCGGAAATCGCCGTCGCCCGAAAAGATCACGATGTGATCGACGACATCGGCCATCTCCATGACGTCGATGGCGAGTTCGATATCCATATTGCCCTTGACGCGGCGCCGGCCCTGGCTGTCGGTGAATTCCTTGAGCGGCTTGGTGACAACCGAAAATCCATTATAATCGAGCCAATCCACCAGAGGACGCAGCGGCGAAAATTCCTGGTCCTCGGCAACTGCCGTGTACTTGAAAGCGCGCACGAGCACGCCCTTGCGCGCAAACAGTTCGAGCAAACGTTTGTAATCTATGTCGAAGGCGAGGCCCTTCGCCGCACCATAGAGATTGGCGCCGTCGATGAATAAAGCCAGTTTTTCCTGGGGGTAGAACAGCATGCGAATTTCTCCTGCCAATGAATGACCACACTCGTGAATCCATCGGCGCTCCAAAGCTCTTCTATGACATTCTTGCGTCAGTGCAAATATCTCCGGCGCCAATCGCATGATTTTGATCGCGCTGGGCGCCAATCTTCCCTCACCCAAAGGGCCGCCCGCCGCCACGCTGCGCGCCGTGCTTGCAGAGTTTCCGGGCGCGGGCATCATGGTTCGCGCGATTGCGCCGTTTTATACGAGTCGCGCGTGGCCGGATGCGAACGATCCGCCGTATATAAATTCCGTGGTGCGAGTCGAGACGGTGCACGATCCCGCGCGCCTGCTCGCGGCAGTCAAGGAAATGGAACGCGCTTTTGGCCGCATATCCGGACCGCGCAATGCGCCCCGGCCGCTCGATCTCGACATTGTTGATTATGACGGCCGCGTCGAGGAGGGGCCGCCGGCACTTCCGCATCCGCGGCTGCACGAGCGGGGTTTTGTGCTTGTGCCGTTAGGCGTCATTGCGCCCGGATGGCGCCATCCCGTTTCCGGCCTGAGCGTGGGCGAGTTGATCGACGCCTTGCCTCCGGAGGCGCGCGCGCTTACGAGGCTGTCCTGACTATTGGGGTCGGCCCTGATGGATTGGCACGCGCTGTCGCCCTTGTTCCTGCCGCTGATTGCGGTGGCCGTTCTGTTGCGCCGCGCGATGCGGGACCAGAAGCCGAAGCGCGTGCGTTTCACCCGGCTGTGGCTGTTTCCGGCGATCCTTCTCCTTGTCACCATACCTTCGGTGCTGCATGGGCCTCAGTCGGGGATTCTGGCGTCCATCGCGTGGCTGATCGCCATGGTGCTCGGCGGCCTGATCGGCTGGTACCGGGTTCACACGCTCGAATTCGCGCTGGATGCGGAGAGCGGCAAGGTTACGGCGCGCGCCACCCAACTCGGCGCGCTGCTCATCGTCGGTCTGATCGTGCTGCGCTATGGCGCCGACTACCTGATCAAAAAGTCCGACGACGGCGAGAGCCTCGTTTTTGCCACCGATGCATTGCTCCTCTTTTCGACCGCCACGTTCGTCGCGCGCAGCGTCCATACTTGGATCCGCGCCCGCGCACTCGTCATCGCGCACCGGGCAGCACCCCCGTTGGCCGACAAATCCTCGACAGGGCAGGGACCGGGTAGCGTCTCGGTTTGAAGTCTCCGGGCGGGCCGTGAGGCGGCGCCTGGCCCCGATGAACGCCATCAGCAGAACCTTGCTCGGGGTACGGCGCTCTGCGCGCTGACAACCGCCCCTGCCATCGCGGGGACCGTTCCCGCATTCCACATTCGGGCGTTGCATGCCGGCCACATGGTCGACAAGACCAGTATCCACCAACCTGTATCCACCAACCTGGCCGCACGCACCTGACCTACACGTTCGGCGTTTCCACCTACATTCCGGCGTCGGACCTCGGCAAGAAGGTGAAATTGTACGACACGCTCTATGAGGACTATAGCTCCAATAACTGCTTGTCGCAGAAAAAACCCAGGATCACCAAGAAACCCATCTACGGCAAGGTGGGCTTTTTCGCCGAGGCCTATTCGAACGGCTGCGTGGCCTATGGCGACACCTACAAGCTCACCGATCCGGCCGGCGAAGGCAAAACCGACAGCTTCGTTTCCAGCCTGATCATCAAGTTCCAGAGCGGCGGCGTGAAATACCGGGGCAAGCTGAACGTGGACGTCGGCGTCGAGATCGGCAACTGATTCGCGCCCGGGTTTCTGACCGAGGACGGGCTTGCGCCTCTTGAAGCGCTTCTATAGGTTCCCACGTTTCCTCCGCACCCCCGCGACCCTGAAGAGGAGCCGAAATGGCGCGCGTAACCGTTGAAGATTGCGTCGACAAGGTCCCCAACCGTTTCGATCTCGTGCTCTATTCGGCCTTTCGGGCGCGGCAGCTCTCGGGCGGGGCCGATACGCTGGTGGACCGGGACCGGGACAAGAACCCTGTCGTCGCCCTCCGGGAGATCGCGGCCAAGTCGCTGAAGCCGGACGATATGCGCGAGGAATACATCAGAAGTCTCCAGAAGCACGCCGAAGTCGACGAGCCGGAGGAGACCTCTGCCGAGGAGGATTCCGGCCGCGAGGACGCCCAGTTCCGGCAGGTTACCGAGGAAGAGCTCCTGCGGGCCCTGACCACCGAAGCGCAGCGCCGCGCGGAGCCGCAGCCCGAGGAACCGGCAGATTACGAGGAGTAGGGCAGGCCTGAAGACGGTGCAATAAGTCCTGTCACGGCCCGCAAATCCTCCTTCGCTACTCCGCAGCTTCGGAGGACACGCAAGCTCGCCAGCCATGGCGGAGGCGGGATGCGGGCCACCCAGTTGACGCCTGCAACGATTTCAAAGTGTGCTGCATTCTTTGCGGACCTCGGGCGGGGTGTCGGTTCCACCTCGCAAGCCCCCATTCGCGAGGGCTTTGCAGAAGTCTGACCTACCGCTCATCGTCATCGCCCGCATAAAGCGGACGATGACAAAAAGGATCAAAACCAACTTCTGCCAGGTCTCCCGCGCTTGCGGGCCATGACAATCCGGGAAACTTCACCAACGCCCGGGCACCCGATCAACAGCCTGTCTTCTCGCCCTTCGCGCCCGCACGTCCTATGTCACGAAGCGGGTGAATGTTCCGGCTGAAATCCGTTCCCTGCGGCCGCAGCCGCAGCGTGACCGCACGAGTAGCTGTCACCCTATTCCCCGGCTGAAACATCCGTCGCCGACGGCCTGCCCACCGCTCCGCTTCCGCCCCTGGCGCCGGCGCCCGCCGGCATGCGCCCGCCGTTCATGCGGCAGGCGGAGCTTCTCGATCGGGTGAAGGCCTATGAGCCGGACGCCGACGAGGCGCTGATCAACAAGGCCTATGACTACGCGATGTCGGCGCATGGCAAGCAGCTGCGCGCGTCGGGCGATCCCTATTTCTCTCACCCGCTCGAAGTCGCCGCGATCCTGACCGAGCTGAAACTCGACGTACCGACGATCATTACTGCGCTGCTCCACGACACGATCGAGGATACCGACGTCACCTATGACGATGTGGTCCGCGAGTTCGGCAAGGAGATCGGCGATCTCGTCGACGGCGTCACCAAGCTTTCCAAGCTCGAACTCTTCTCC
>DATAYG010000139.1:0-15782 GCA_036272695.1 Rhizomicrobium sp.
GAGTCCTATTTCTCGCGCCTGCGCCGTGGCGAACTTGGCCACTTCCACCATGTTAGCGGCCCGTATCTGCTTCGCTACGCGGTCGAAAGCGCATACCGGGAAGATGCACGCCGCGTTGACAACGGCGCGCAGGTGCGCCGCGTGACGCAACTGGCGCTCAATCGGAAGCCCTCAATCGACTTCGGTGGATATTATCAGCGGCATGTGAAAGCGGCTTAGGGCTTGAAATTCAATTCGTGGAATTTCTCGCGCTGCATCTGGTTGACTTCGCGTGTCACCAAATGCGCCGCGATGTCCTGCGGCTTCCATGCAATCTTTCCGCGTTTTGCCAGCAGTTCCAAATAGTCCCATGTGTCCTGAGACACAGACATCTGAAACGGTCTCGGTTCGCTGGAATTGCGGGATTGGCCCGCCTTCTCTTCGCCCATAGCCCCGCTATAGTGCCACTATAGCCCTTGCCAGCATAGTCAGATTCGGCGATGATTCGACTCGGTAAGGACTGATTCGCTAGGATGAAAAAGGCCCCGAAAGGGGCCTGAGAGGCGCTGCCGGTAGGAATCGAACCTACAACCTTAGCCTTGGGAAGACTCTGCTCGATCCGTCGAGCTGCGGCAGCAAACTCAGAAACGGCCCCGATTCGCAGTCGGGGCCGTTTCATTTGAACCCGATTCGGGGGCCGCGACAATATCCAACCGCGAAATAAACGGTTGATTTTTCATTAACACCCAATACGTGGGCGTGGGCACCATTGATGGTCAATTCCGCGCCTTACAGACTCTAATTTCCTTCCAGCGCCAATTCAGTTGGCCGCCATGGCCCAGTGGGCAGCCGCCAGACGCAGACGCCTTTCGTTTTGGTGATGCATTCGACCTTGTTCCGGCGGGCGCGCATGCGGAGCGTCTGGACCACGCGGAGTGCCACGGTCTGCGCCAGCACCTTGTCGGCTTCCGAAAGCCCTTTCGCCCGAATGACCCGTAGCGCAAGCTGGCGGGTATCGAGCGGCCCTTCGGCCGCCAGCGCGTCCATGCAAATCTTCGTGGTCTCTCCGCGCTTCAGGACGCGGTTTAAGTCCACATACGGCGGAAGGTCTGCGGCCTCGCCCGTGGCTTCAAAGAGCCGGAGGGCCGCGTTGACGTGCGCAAGGTCAAGCTGCGCCTCGCGAAGCAATCGCTCATAGTGTGCGATGACGCCGCAAATCTCGTCGCGCTTGCGCGCCAGTCCCAATGGGATCAGTTTCTCGCCCATGGTTGAAACATAGGCGCGGCCCCCGTGAAGTCATTTTCCCTTTGCGCCAACATACCGGTCGCAAGTGGCTGGGGGACTAGGATTCGAACCTAGATAGGCAGAGTCAGAGTCTGCAGTCCTACCGTTAGACGATCCCCCAACGGGAGGGGGCGCTTTAGACCACGCGGCACGGGGCGATTCAAGGCAGGCTCCGGCCGGTTCATTCCTCCGACAGCGAGTCCACGAAATCCCGGGGCGAGAGGCAGAATTCGCGTAGCAGGCGGTAATGGGTGGTGTCTTCGAGCGTCACCGGCTCGAGGCCATATTTTGTGAGTTGGAGCAGCCGGGCATTGGGGCAGGCCATCAGCATCGGCGAATGGGTGGCCATGATCACCTGGGCGTTGCGGGCGCGGTCGATGCGGCGCAGGAGACGCAAAAGCTCGAGCTGCCGCGTCGGCGAGAGTGCGGATTCCGGCTCGTCGAAGATGAAGAAGCCCTGGCGCTGGCAGCGCTCCTCGAAGAAACGCAGGAAGCCTTCGCCGTGAGAATGGGAGAGGAAGTCGGGCGGTTCCGCGCCGACAGACAGTGCGGCCTGATCGACATATCGTGCCACCGAGAAAAAACTCTCCGCCCGGAAGAACCAGCCGGAGGTGATCTTGGGCAGCCAGCTCGCGCGCAGTGCCTCCGAGAGCGTGCCTCCCATCACCTCGACGGCACCTGAGTGATTGACCGGCCGATGGCCTTTGGCACCTCCCGCCTCGTCAAATCCCGCAAGTGACGCGATGCCTTCGAGCAGTGTGGATTTGCCCGCGCCGTTCTCGCCCATGATGATGGTGACGGGCGAATCGAAGTCGAGTTCGAAGCCATTGCGCAGGAAGGGCAGGCAGAATGGATAAGCCTCGCCGTCCGGGACCCGCGAAAGCTCGAGCCAGACGCGCTTCAGATAAGGCGCCGGCAGGCGGATGTCGTGCTTGCGGCGGTACGCCATCGGTTTCAAAGATTCAGCAGGGGAGCAAGCCGGGCATCGATTTCATCGAGGACCGAAACCGGTGCCGAACCAATGATTTTCAGCTTGCGCCCTTCGCGGTCGACGCTGCGCACGTGATCGACGAGGACGACCCCGGAGACCGCAAGCCCCGGCGGAAGCTTGACTTCCATGGGCCAGCCGCGCTCGCGGCTGGTGATCGGACAAACAACCGCAAGCCGCGAATGGCGGTGATAATCTGCCGTTGTAAGAACAATCCCCGGGCGGCGGCCGGCCTGTTCGCTGCCCGCATGAGGCGGAAACAGAATCCAAACAAGGCTTCCGCGTTCGGGAATCCCGTTCAAATGATTTCCCCGCCGGCAGGGCCGTCGTCTTCAAGCCGGTGCTCGCGTTCGGGGGTCATTTGCGCGATCAACTCGTCCAGTGTGAAGCGGCGCTTCGAACGCGTGACGATGATCCGCCCGTCTTCCGAAGTCTCGAGATCCACGCGCGTGCCTTCCGTAAGCCCTACCCGGGCCGCCACATCGCGCGGGACGCGGAGACCCAGGCTATTGCCCCATTTTGCGATCTGAACTTGAACGGGCATGGCAGAATCTCGGCAAGATGTCTATACTTTGGATAAACGTAGAGCGCCTTGGCGAAACGTCAACGGGTTTTGGCATGAAGCAGCGGTCCGACCGCTCCTCCGGTCGCGGGGGAACGCGGGTGAAGGTGAAGACGGCGAAAAAGCGTGACGCCTCGTCCACGCGTTGGCTTGAGCGCCAGCTGAACGACCCTTACGTGCGCGAGGCGAAGGCGAAGGGCTATCGCAGCCGCGCGGCGTTCAAGCTCGTCGAGCTCGATGCGAAATTTCACGTCCTGAAAAAGGGCGCGGTGGTGCTTGACCTGGGCGCGGCGCCGGGAGGCTGGAGCCAGGTGGCCGAGGGCCGCATCGCGCCGGGCGGGCGCGTCGTTGCCGCGGACATCCTCGAGATGCCACCCATTCCAGGCGTGGAGATTCTCCTGGCCGATCTGCTCGATCCTGCGACACCTGCGCGATTGATAGAGGCATTGGGCGGCAAGGCGGATGTGGTGCTGTCGGATATGGCGGCACCGACCACCGGCCATCGCGCGACGGATCATCTGCGCACCACGGCCCTTTTCGAAGCGGCGCTGGATATGGCCGAGCAGGTGCTGAAGCCCGGCGGCACCTTCGTCGGAAAAGTTTTCCAGGGCGGCGCCGCAGGCGATCTGCTCGCGCGCGTGAAACAGCGCTTCCGCGAGGTGCGCCACGTCAAACCGCCCGCGAGCCGCGCGGAATCGGTCGAACTCTATCTCGTGGCGACAGGGTTCAAGAACGAGTGAGTTGATTTTCGCTTCCATCCGGCCAAGAGTGCCGGCCCGCAATCGGAAAAATCAGAGTATCGGAGGGGTAGATGAAATACCGCGTCGCGCTGGCGGCCATGATGTTGACCGCAGCATTGCCATTTTCCGCAGGGGCGCAAAGCCTCACCAATCTCAAGAATCAGCCGCCGGACGGCGCCGTCATCACCATGCAGATGACCGACGGCACCGTGGTTGCCCAGGGCGGCAATCTGAACGATTGGTGGAAGCTCACGCCCGACAATACCGGCAGCTATGTGAACGGCACCTGGACCCAGCTCGCCACCCTGCCCACGGGTTATGCGCCTTACGCAATGGCGGAAGCCGTGCTGGCGGATGGCCGACTGGTGATTTCAGGCGGCGAATACAACGAAACCTTCGACTGCTGCCAGTTTACCAACCAGAGCGCGATCTACGATCCGCTCAAGAACACATGGTCGATGATCAAACCGCCCAAGGGGTGGACGAATATCGGTGACGCGCCGTCGATCGTGCTGCCGGATGGCCGTTTCGTGATCGCGTTCAAGTTCAAAACGCAAATGGCGGCGCTGGACCCTAAGACACTCAAATGGAGTGCTCTCAAGTCGATCGGCAAAAACGGCAACATGACCGCGGAGGAAGGATGGGTTCTGCAGCCGGATGGAACCTTCCTGACGGTCGACGTGAAGGCCCACCCGGACTCGGAGCTGTACGATCCCAAATCCGGAAAATGGATCGATGAGGGTGACACGGCCAATGTCGATCTGCGCGGATCACAGAATTGTTGTGGCACCTGTATCCCTTACGGCAAGGACGATCAGAAGTGTTATGACCCGCCCGGTGAAACCGGTGCGGCCATGCGCCGGCCGGACGGCACGGTGTTCGCCGTCGGCTCGACCCCCGATGGCCAAAACACGGCGCACAGCGCGATCTGGACGCCGCCCTCCAAAGGCAAGTTGGGGACGTGGGCGGCAGGCCCGGATTTCCCCGACGGCGACCAGTCGTACGACGACCCCGTCTCGATTCTTCCGAACGGCAATGTGCTTGTGGAAAGCGAGAGTGGACGGCTGTACGAGTTCGACGGCACGAACCTGAACAAAACCTCGTTCAACGGCTATGGCTCGCTCATGCCGCTGCCGACCGGCGAAGTGCTTGTGGGCGGATCTGCCGTCTACAAGACGACGGGAACCTATCAGCAGTCATGGGCGCCGGCGATTTCGAATGCGCCTTCCTCGGTGACGCACGGACAAACCTATCAGATTTCCGGGACTCAATTTAACGGACTGAACCAAGGCGGTGCCTTCGGCGACGAGTTCGACATCCACACCAACTATCCGCTCGTGCGCATTACCAACAATTCGAGCCATCACGTGTTCTATTGCCGAACGCATGATCACAGCTCGATGGGGGTGGCGACAGGTTCGAAAACCATCACGACAAGCTTCGATGTTCCATCCGGAACGGAAACGGGCGCGAGCCAGCTCGTGGTCGTCGCGAATGGCATCCCGTCAACCGCGGTGAACGTCACGGTGCAGTAGGGACTATCAGACAAAGAGCCGTTTCTTTCCTCCCCCGGCTGCGGCGGGGGAGGAAAGTTGCTATGGCAATCGAAGCTCGTCCTAAAACTTCTGGCCGAATTTGATGCCGATCGTGCGAGGCGTGATCGGTGTGATATAGGGCTCGCGCTCGCAAACCTGCGTGGTGCATTCGGCGTACGTGAAGAGATCGCCATACGAGTTGAACGCGTTCTCGATAAAGAATTCCGCGTGCCAGTTGTCCATCTCGACGCCGGCCGTGAAATCGACCGTCATGTAGCCCGGCTGCTTGCCGAGGGCGGAGCGGATCGGGGTCTCGACGCCGGTAACCGGGTTCGGGACCTCGATTCGGAGATCCGGCTGGCTCGCGCTTTGCCCACTTAGCGACGCCTGCACATGGGCCAGCAGATCGCCGAGGTTCCACTGATAGCGCCCGGTAATGTTGCCCTTGTATTTGGGTGAGACCGGCATCTGCGTATTGGCCGGTGCCCAGGGCGGATAGGGATCGTTCGGCCCCGGGCACTGATTGACGTTCTGATCCGTGACGGGATTTGTCGCGCCGCAGAGCACTGTCGTCAGATTGGAATCGATCACCGACGCCGAGCCCGCAAGGCTGAAATGCTCGTCGACAAGCCAGTCGATATCGCTTTCCGCGCCGTTGATGACCGCCTGTCCCGCGTTGTGGATTTCGGTGAAGGAGTTCAGGCCCAGCACGGAATATTGGAAATTGTCCCACACATCGTGGAACAGCGCGCCGTTGAAGCGGATGTGATTGTCAAGCCAGGCCGTCTTCCAGCCCACTTCATAATTTGTAAGCGTATCCGGCTGGTACGGCGGCACGGTGCCGCGCCGGTTGATGCCGCCGGGGCGAAAACCGGTGGAATAGGTCGCATAGACCATGTGATCGTCGTCGATATGCCAGGCGAGATTGACCTTGTGCGTTTCGCCTGTGTCGGTCACGGCCTTGTTGAGATTGGTACAGGGATCGCCGGGCTCCGATGGCGGCGCAAAACATTGCGACACGCCGGTATGCGAACTGTAGCCGGCGCCAAAGCCGAAGAAACCCTCAAGCGAGTTGACCGCGTCGAACACGCGCAATCCGCCGGTCAGGGTGAGGTTGGGCAATATGTCATAAGAAACTTCGCCGAACGCCGCATAGTCGCGATCCGTGCGTTCCTGGTCGGTGAGCCAGATGGTCGAGGGCCAGCCGGGCACGGAAATATCGGAGCCGATATCGTTGATCTTGTAATTTTGCAGGATGTAATGTGTCTGCAATTCGTAGAACAGGCCGGTGACGAAGCGCAGCCTGTCGGTGGACGGCGAGGAGAGCCGGAGTTCGTGGCTCGTCTTGGTGAAATGATCCTGGGCGAGAATATACTGCGACGGATCGACGGGCTTCCCGGCGTTATTTGTCCAATAGGCGCCGTAGCCGTAAAGCGTGTCGTACCAGAATGAATAATCGGTGTAGTCCGATTCCTCCCGCACGCGGCGGTCCATATAGCCGCCCGAGTAAACAAGATCGAGATCGCTGATCTTGCCCTGCACCGTCAGTGCCGCCTGCCACCAGCCGTCATGCACATATTCGGGATAGAAATGCGTGACCTCGAGATAGCCGACGCTCGGATCATAGGCCCCGATGCCGTTCGTCTTCTCCTGCTGCGCAATGAAGGTCGGTGTGATCGTCCAGTTCGAGTCGAGATCGATTTTCAGCGCCCCGCGCGCACCGATCGTGTCGCCGTCGTTGAAATCGCTCTTGGCGATCTTGTAGTTGTTGATGGTGATGCCGGAGGTCGGATAGGTCCGGGTGCCGGGCACATTGTCGATGAAGCCCGCGTCATGCTCGTCCCAGGCGACGATTCGGATCGCGGCATTGTCGGCAATCGGCTGATTGACCATGCCTTCGGCGATGTAGCCGTACCCGCCATGATCGACGGAATTCCCGGTGAGATCGTAGCTCGCCGCGAAGCCGCTTGGATCGGGCTGGTTGGTGATGAGGCGGATCGTACCCGCTTCCGAGCTTGCGCCGTAAAGCGTGCCCTGCGGGCCAGCAAGCTCCTCGACACGTGCGAGGTCATAAATATGGACGTTGAGCGTGCCGCCGATGGTGGTGATGGGCTGTTCGTCGAGATAGACGCCGACCGTCGGCAGCGAGCCGGAATGATTGCCGTCGCCGCCGGCCACCACGCCGCGCATATACACATTGGCGAAGCCCGGCGCCCCGTTGCCCGCGCCCGCGCCGCCGCTCGAGCCGCCGGGCTGATAGGTGACGCTCGGCAGATATTTCACGTAGTCGGCAAAATTGTTGATGTCGAGCTGCTGCAGCTTTTCGCTGGTCAGCGCCTCGATGCTGAACGGGACGTTCTGCAGGTTCTCGGCGCGTTTTTGCGCCGTCACCACAACCGTTTCAACGCCCGTCTGCGCAGCGCGCTGCGCCTGTTGCGCGATGGCCGCACTCGTCAGCATGCTCGTCGCGAGCAAGCCCAATAACAACGCGCCGCGCCCCCGCGCGCGCTCCAAACTCCCCCTCATGATCCCGCCCCTTTTGATCAACGCCCCGAATTATAATATCTCTTCCGGGCCCGCCTCCGCTGTCATGATTTGGTCATCGTGGCCATGTGTTCGGTCCGGGTCAATTCCCCTCCGGCACTTTATTCACGAAAAATCCGGCGGGTGTGGCCACGCGGCCAGCACCGGTGCGAGCATAGTCTTCAGCGGTTCGAGCCATTCCTCGTAATGCCGCCAGTGTTCGATGCCCTCCGCGAAGATCGGCCTGCGCACCTGCTCGGAGCTGGCCGTGCGAACCGGCCGCGGGTTCGCGTGGAAATCGAGGCACGAACCCTCGAAGGCGAGGCCGCAACGGGCAAGCAGCCTTCGAATTTCATCCTCGGGCGCGGCGACCAGCTGCTCGTAACAGGCGCGATGGATCCGCCCCGGCAGCACGGCATCGAAATGCGCCATCAGCTTTGCGTAGTCGAGGTAATAACGGCCGATATCGGACAGATCGTAGCTGAAGCCCTGGCCGCGCGCGAAATGCTGCTTGTAGAGCGAGAAACAGCAGGCGAGCGGATGCCGCCGCACGTCGATGATCCTCGCCCTTGGAAGAATGAGATGGATCAATCCGGCATGGGCGAAATTGTTCGGCATCTTGTCGATGAAGTAGGGCCGCCCCAGCCGCCGGTGAATTCGGATGCGCGACAGATATTCCTCGCCCAGTTTTTCCAGCGCCTTACCGTCAAGTTCCGCCAGCATCTCCGGATAGGCGGACGTATCGCTGCGCTTCATCTTTCCACCGAGCCGGCGCGCAATGGAGACGATGTCGGAAAGCTCCATCGTCCCTTCCACAGAGGAGTGGCTGGCCAGAATCTGTTCCACCAGCGTGGAGCCGGAGCGCGGAAGCCCAATAATGAAGATCGGATCCGGCACCATGCAGCCCATGCCGCTGTGCGCAGCGAAAAAATCGCGTGTGAAGAATGCGCAGGAGCGCGCGACATGGTCGCTGATATCGTCTGCTTCGTAATCCAGGGCCTCGCGGCGCAGCCGGTTGCCGTCGCGATAACGTGCAAAGGATTCGGCGTAGTGCTGCTCGTCTTCCAGTGCCTTGCCAAGCGCAAAGTGCAGATGCCAGCTGTCCTCGGCGGTGAGGTTCTCGCGCACCAGCTGCGCCTTCATCTGTGAAATATCTTCCGGCGCGAACCGGTACGTCTTCAGATTGGCGAGGCTCCACCACGCTTCGCCGAGTTGCGGCTGAAGCGAAATGCTCCTGCGATAGGCGGCGATGCAATCCTGCTGCCGACCGAGCGCCTTCAGCGCATGACCGTAACTCATCCAGGCCTTGGGCTGCGCGGGCTGGTCGGCAAGCAGAGCCTCGTAATTAGCAACGGCTTCCGGATATTCGCCGATCTGGCCGAGCGCAGCCGCTTTCAGCGCCCGCAGCCCCGCATTGCGTGGATCGTCTTTCAGCAAGACATCAGTTTGTGCGATCGCTTCCCCCGCCTTGTTCTGGCGGTAGAGCACCGTCGCGTAGTTCTGCCGTGCGGCGCGAAAGCCCGGCGCAAGTTCGAGGCAGCGCGCGAGTAGATTTTCTGCGTCCTCGTAGCGGCCCAGCCGCGCGCCCGTTTCGGAGAGCATGCGGATGGCAGCCACATCGGTCGGATGGGCCTTGAGGAAGTCGCGCAGCAATCTTTCGGCGATGGCGAGCCGGTTGGCGCAAAGCGCCTGCGCCGCCTCGATAAGCACCGGATCATGGACCGAAGCGAGCACGTGGCGCGCATAAGCGGCGTCGGCTCCCTCCGTATCGCCCATTGAAAACTGCAGGTCGCCCAGTTCGCGCCACAGTGCCGCGCTGTTCGGATTGGATTTGGTGGCCTCAAGCAGCGTCGCGATCGCGGCCTCGGCTTTGCCCTGTGCGGCGAGCGCCTTCGCAAGGATCAGCTGCGCTTCGGGCTCCCGCGGAAAAACAGCGAGTATCTCGCGCGCCTGCGCTTCGGCCAGATCCGGCCGCCGGCCAAGCAGCCGCGCGGCATGGGCGCGCGCCGTAGCCAATGAGCCCGTGGGTCCAGGAGCTGTATCCTTCAACACTAACCGCCAGCCGATCCCAAGGTGCATCCTGCCGGATTTGCAGCCCGTGGAATACCACCCAGTGCTTGCGCGATCGGCCAGCCGCTGATAAAGGCTCGGCGCTCCAAGGCCATGCCGGGAGCTCTGTTCTGACGATCCGCGAGGCGCTTACCTTCGACGATGTGCTGCTGGTTCCGGCAGCCTCCGAGGTGCTGCCCGGCCAGGTCGATACCCGCACCCGCCTCACCAAGACCGTCGAACTCGGTATTCCGCTCGTTTCCGCGGCGATGGACACCGTCACCGAAGCCGCGCTCGCCATTGCCATGGCGCAGGAAGGCGGCATGGGCGTCATCCACCGCAATCTCTCCATCGAGGAGCAGGCCGAGCATGTCCGCCGGGTGAAGAAGTTCGAGAGCGGCACGGTGGTGAACCCGGTCACCATCGCGCCCGAGGCCACACTCGCCGACGCGCTCGCCCTGATGGAGCGCTATCGCATTTCGGGCATCCCGGTGGTTGAGGAGGCGCGTCACGGCGCGGGCAAGCTGGTCGGCATCCTGACCAACCGCGACGTACGTTTCGCCACTGACCCGCGCCAGCGCGTGGCCGAGCTGATGACGAAGGATAAGCTCGTCACCGTGCGCGAAGGCGTGAGTGCGGAAGAGGCCAAGCGGCTTCTGCATCAGCACCGCATCGAGAAGATCCTGGTGGTCGACGACGCCTATCGCTGCGTCGGTCTCATCACCGTCAAGGATATCGAGAAGGCGCGCGCGCATCCCCATGCCTGCAAGGACGAGCGCGGGCGGCTGCGTGTGGCCGCGGCGACGAGCGTCGGCGAGGACGGCGTCCGCCGGGCGCTGGCGTTGATTGAAGCTGAATGCGACGTGATCGTTGTCGATACCGCGCACGGCCATTCGAAGGGCGTGCTCGAAACGGTGCGCCGCATCAAGCGTGAATCGAATTACACTCAGGTCGCCGCCGGCAATGTGGCGACCGCGGACGGCGCCAGGGCGCTGATCGACGCGGGCGCGGATGCGGTGAAGGTAGGCATCGGGCCGGGCTCGATCTGCACCACGCGCATCGTCGCCGGCGTCGGCGTGCCGCAGCTGACCGCGGTGATGGATGCGGTCTCCGCCGCGCGCGATCAGGGCGTGCCGGTCATCGCCGATGGCGGCATCCGTTACTCCGGCGACCTCGCCAAGGCGCTGGCCGCCGGCGCCCATGTGGCGATGGTCGGTTCGCTGCTGGCCGGGACTGAAGAAAGCCCGGGCGAAGTGTTCCTCTATCAGGGGCGCAGCTACAAAGGTTATCGTGGCATGGGCAGCGTCGGAGCGATGGCGCGCGGCTCGGCCGACCGTTACTTCCAGGCGGAAGTGAAGGATACGCTGAAGCTCGTGCCCGAAGGCGTCGAAGGCCAGGTGCCTTACAAGGGGCCGGTCGCCAATGTCGTGCACCAGATCGTCGGCGGTGTCCGCGCCGCGATGGGCTACACGGGCTGTCGCACCGTCGACGAGCTCCACAAACGCGCCGAGTTCGTGCGCATCACCGGCGCCGGCATGCGCGAGAGCCATGTCCACGACGTGGCGGTGACACGCGAATCGCCCAATTACCCCGGCGCGACCTAAGCGCGTACATGAGGCATAACAGCGAATAATAGCGTTTCCGACTGCTTGCAAGTAACAAAAATTCCCGGCCGCTCGCTGCGGCGCGCCGGGCGCACAAATCGTTACCTAACAGAAACGCCAGGAATTGCGCGCAAATTCCACAGCAGACCAAGACGTGACCGCCCGCACCTGTTTTGGACTCCGCTCGCATTGATTTGACCACGAAGAGCACAAAGAGCTAATGCGCGCTTTGCGCGACATCCTGCTTCGTGATGTTTGTGCCCTTTGTGGTAAAACCCTTTTCAGTCCGCGTGAAAACAAAGCATGACCCCATCCGCAAGACTGCAGGCTGCGATCGAGATTCTCGATGCGCTGGAGCAGACGAACCGGCCCGCGGACCGGATGCTGCGCGACTGGTTCCGGGTGCGGCGTTACGCTGGCGCGAAGGATCGCGCCGCCATCGGGGAGCGGGTGTTCGCGGTGTTGCGCCGCCGCGGCGAACTGATGTGGCGGATGAAGAGCGCGGAGCCGCGCGCGCTCGTCATCGGCGGTCTTCTTGCCGAAGGGCTCGACGGCGATGCGATCGAAATGCTGTTGGACGGCAGCAAATATGGGCCTGCGCCGCTGAGCGGGTCCGAGCGCGCAATGCTTGCTGTGCCGCGAAACGAAGCGCCGCCGCTCTGGGTCCAGGGCGAGTTTCCGGCTTTCCTCGAACCCGAGCTCGCGCGCAGTCTCGGAGCTAATTTGCTCGACGAGATGCGCGCGATGGCCGAACGCGCGCCGATCGATCTGCGCGTCAACACCGTGAAGGCAACGCGCGACGAGGTGCTGCGCGAATTGCACGGCGAGGGTTTTGAGGCCGAACCAGCACCCTATGCGCCGCATGGCATCCGAATTGTGGAGCGTGAAGGCGCCGCCGCGCTTTCCCGCACCCGCGCATTCCTCGAAGGCCGCTTCGAATTCCAGGATGAGGCAGCGCAGATCGCCGCGCTGCTGTGCGCTGCGAAACCGGGCGAACGCATTCTCGATCTGGCGGCGGGCGCGGGCGGCAAGGCGCTGGCGCTGGCAGCCGACATGAACAATCGCGGGGTGATCGTGGCGCGCGACGGCGATCCCATCCGCCTCGCACGGCTCGCGCCTCGTGCCGCGCGCGCCGGCGTCACCATCATCCGCGAAGGAGCGCCGGACGAAGACGCTTTCGATGCAGTATTTGTCGACGCGCCCTGCAGCGGATCCGGCGCGTGGCGCCGCCAGCCCGAACAGAAATGGCGGCTTACGCCCGAACGGCTCGTTGAGCTGCAAACGCTCCAGGACACGCTGCTCGCCGAAGCCGCACAAACATCGCCAACGCGCATCGTCTATGCCACGTGTTCGCTGCTCGCCTGCGAGAATGAGGACCGCGTCGCGCATTTCCTCGCGCGCCATCGGAACTACGCCATCCACCCTGCCGCCGACGTCTGGGGTGAATCGACTGGTACCGCACCCCCACCCGGCATGGGCAATATTTTCCGCGCCACGCCGCGCACTACCCGCACGGATGGCTTCCTCACCGCGGTGCTCGTCCGGTGTGATTGATTCGCGCTCCCGGATACTGCTCGAGCCAATAGGTTATTCTCTCCGCTTTCTGAACTATCTCAGTATGAACCAGGGCCCCGCAGATTGTTCTGTCCAGGGTGATGTATAGCTGCTGCTGGAGCTGCAGCAGGAACGCATGTAATACTGCTCATACGCCTTGCGCTTCGAAACATGCTCACTTGCCCAGCCCACTGCGCGTTCGTTTCCCCATATATGGGGCCACGAAACAGTCTCCTCGACCCAATAGGGCTTATTGCGGGCAAGAGTCGTTGGGGCGATTCGAACGCGAACCGGCCCGCAATTTGTGCTCGCCTTGGCCTTTCCGCCGGAAATCAGATTCCCGGGAAGGCCACTGGGCGTATCGCTGTAGATACCAATTGAAAAGTGTCCGCCGCCGTCACCAACATTTTGTTCTCTGACGGTGATGCGACTGACCGTCCGACCATGCCCAACAATCGGCACTGCTACATGTTGCCAGCCGACATATGAGCTGGAGCCACTGGAACCACCAGTCTCAAAAGCGTAGACCGAGAGCTGCCCATAGCTGCAAAGGAAGTCACTGTTCCTGTCCCGCCCGGGGCCTGCGGACACTGCTCGCGCAACCGCCCCGGATTGGGCGGCGAAAGACGACAACGAGCCGACGACCACGATGGCCGTCGTCGCGAGAAGTTCGCATTTGAACATGGTGTTCCTGCTTCGCGCTATTTCAGCCTGACATAAACCCCGGTGGATTGGGGCATCCAGGGCGTTGAGTAGCTCGCGCTGCTCCCGGTCGCCTGATTGAAGTAATAGGTGTGGGTCTGCACATAGGCCTTGCGTTTCGTCTTCGGACAGGCTGCCCAGTAGACGACGTTTTCGTTGTCCCAGTCGGGAAACGGAGCTCTCTCCTCGACCCAATAGGTTTGCTTGCGCTTGAGCCGCACAGGAGCGATTGATACGGTAGCCGGTCTGCAGCGCCGGGGCGCGCGGCCCCAGCCGCCGGAGAGCACCTGCCCGGGAACGCCGCTCGCCGTGTTGCTGTAAATGCCGGCGGAAAATGTCGCGCTGGATGTGTTAGGTCCCAGTTGCTCCATCACGATGATGCGCTTGATGTTCTTCCCCCGGCCGGTGACCGGAAATGCGACATGCTGCGAGCTGGACGACAAAATGGCGGAGGAGCCTCCGAAGTAACGAGAGACAGAGAGCTGTCCGTAATTGCAGAGAAACTCCTGATTTGCGTCGCGGCCGGCCGCGATATCCGCCCCGGCGGATTGCGCAAACGCCGCGGCCTGCGCGGCGAAAAACGACAGCGAACCGGCGGCGACGATGGCCGTCGTAACCAGAAGTCCGCTTCTGAACATTTTTCTTTCCTCCCCCGGACCTATTTCAGTTTGAAAAAGGGACTGACCGGCTGTCGCGTCCAAGGCGTGGTGTAACTGTAGCTATGGAAGGAGCTGTAATAGTGGGACTGCACGTATGCCTTGGGTCGCGTGCGCGAGTCCGTTGCCCAGTAGACGTGCGTAAACCTGTGAGATGGTCGTTTCGACTGGGGTAAATCCCGCGGCGCCGTCTCCTCGATCCAATATTTCGTGTTGGGCTCGAGTGTTGTCGACGCGATTTGAACATGGACCTTCCGGCAGGATGGCGGCGCCTTTGCGATGCCAACCGCAATCGGGTAGCCGGGAAGGCCGCTTGCCGTGTTGCTGTAAATTCCCGCGAGAAACTGTGTGCCATTCGGGGAACGGCTTTCTCCCTCGGCGACCGTGATGCGGCGTACGGTCTGCCCGTGCCCGACGACTGGAACTGCCACATGCGTCCAGCCCGAGAAGAACTCGGAACCACGGGAATACGCATAGTAACTGAACCCGGAGACGGGAAGCTCTCCGTAATTGCACAGAAATTCCTGATTCCTGTTCCGCTCCGGCCCGAGAGTCGGCGCTCGCGCAACAGCTGCGGACTGGGCGGCGAGGAAGGACAGTGAACCGACGATCACCAGGGCGGTCGTTGCAAGAAGTCCGCATCTGAACATGGTATCACCTTTCTTGCCGTGCAGCTGGTCCATGTTCTCCGCGCCGCTGAACGGGACCCGCTCACCGCAACCTGACATGCAGATCCACAGACTGCGGTATCCATGGCGACGTGGAGCTGGTGATCTGGCTGGAGGCGTTGTTAGAGTAATAGTGAGTCTGCACATAAGCCCTACGCTTCGATTTGTGCGGGGCAACTGCCAGATATGTGGAGTTCGTTGAGTGGTTGGGCGGCGGAGCCGTCTCCTCGATCCAGTATGTTGCTCCCCGCTTCAGCGTTGTCGGCTTTATCGGGAACTTGACGTCGAGGCACGTGGCAGGCGCAAGCGCGGTGCCGCGGGCAAGCCGTTTTCCGGGAAATCCGCTCGGTGTGTTGCTGTAGATGCCGGCGGAAAACTGCGCGCTCATCGTCGAACTGCCGTGCGCCTGTTTGATGATGATGCCATGGATCGTTTGTCCGCGTCCGACAAACGGGACCGCAACATGCGTCCAGGCGGAAAAAAGCGAGCTCTCGTCCTCGCTTTCAAATTGGGATACTTTGAGCTGCCCATAGGTGCACAGGAATTCTCTATTCCTGTCCCGTCCGATTATGGCGGTCACCGGCCGCGCAACTGCCGCCGACTGGGCAGCGAAGAAAGACAACGTCCCGACGGCCACGATGGCAGTTGTAACGAAGAGTACTTTGCGGATCATGCTGCTTTCCTCCCTCGGCCTATTTCAGTTTGAAATAGGCACCTTGCGATTGTGTTATCCAGGACGTCGAGAAACCGCCATTCGAGGCCGAGCTGTAAGAGCCGGACTGTACGTAGGCCTTGTGCTTCGTGCGGGGGTTGACCGCCCAATAGAACTGCGCATGGGGGCCGTCGCCGAAACCGCCCTTCGCCCGCCGCGCGAGCGCATTTGAACATGTTTTTTTCCTGTAACTGGAACGTCACTTATTTCAGCCTGAGGTAAGGTC
>DATAYG010000140.1:0-3493 GCA_036272695.1 Rhizomicrobium sp.
TTTTTCCATTTTTGCAGAAGCCAACATTGTTGCTTCCACAGTCAACATGGCCCAGGCAGCCGGCTTTTGACAGAAACGTTTCCTCACATTCGTTCACCGACGCGCGATGAAATCTTCCAGCGACGAATCTGCATGGCAGGAATCGCAGTCTGCTGTTCAGACGAGCCGCGGCAGGCGGCGCGAATTTTCTTGCGAGGGAGATTCGATCGTCGTCATGGCCGGATCGTCCAGCGCGATGACACGCTGAGCCTGTCATCGGGCTCGCCGCGGAGTGCGGCATAAGCCGAAAACCATCGCGCAGGGAAGGCCGAATGAATCCGTTGCGTACCTTACGGGCTTGCGCGCTTATGGTTCCGGCGACGTTCTCAAACTGAGATAGATATTAACGTTTCCCGATAATGGCTCTTGAAGAATTTTCACTTAGGGCTGGTCCCCCAAGGGCAACCGATGGCGAAACAGCACGTAGAACGCGGCACGCGCAAGAGCGTCCGGATCGATCTGCACACGCAGGGATTTCTGATCCCGGCGCCGGATGCGCCATGGATCGCCTGCGAGATCGTCGATGTCTCCGACCGGGGCGTCTGCCTGGAGGTCGGCGATCTGGCCGTGCCGAAGCTGTTCGGTCTGGCGTTTACCGCCGGGGGCGAGGTGCTTCGGGTGTGTTCGCTGATCTGGCGCCGCGGTGAGCGGATCGGCGCCCGTTTCGTCAGCGCCAAGGAGCTCCGGCAAGGCCTGGCGCCGGCTGAAGCCAATCCGAAACCCGATCCCGCCGACCACGCGGGATAGCCACGAGGTCGAACGAGCTTCTGATTTTAGCGGGCCGCGACGATCTGTACCGGCGGACTGCCACGCCAGATCAGGCCCGGTGAGGTCGATGCCGCGCACAGAAATAAAATCATCGCGGCGGGCAACACGACAAGTTTTTGCAAGTCTGAAATCATCGCCGCCGCTCCGTTCTCGAATCGGGCACGCTCATCCTGCGCCTTTCATGGTTAACGTTATCAGTGTAGCGCGACAATCTGGATGGGAACACAGCGACAATCAGGATGGCCAATTCGGCGGTCGCGGCGTGAGGATGATTGTCGCGGCCCGACGATAACGCAAGAGATATTTTCGTGACGCGTGATTTGATTGTCGTGGAGCGACAATCAGGATGAGTTTTTGATTGTCGCGCGCGTTGGCGGACGTCCCACTCCGCGCGCATTGTCGACAGCTTCTTTCCGGCGATAGCTGTCCACATTCATTTCGAGGATCGTGGCGTGGTGAACGAGGCGATCGATGGCCGCGAGGGTCATGGCTTGATCTGGGAAGATTTTGCCCCATTCGCCGAATGGTTGATTGGCAGTGATGAGCATCGATCGTCGTTCGTAGCGAGCGCTGATCAGCTCGAACAGAACGCTGGTCTCGGCTTGATCCTTGGTCACATAGGCGAGATCATCCAAAATTAGCAGGTGATATTTGTCGAGTTTCGCGATCGCGGCTTCGAGCGCGAGATCACGGCGCGCGATCTGGAGTTTTTGCACCAGATCGGTGGTTCTGGTGAACAACACACGCCAACCCTTTTCGATCAGAGCCATGCCGAGCGCCGCCGCCAGATGCGTTTTGCCGCCGCCAGGCGGCCCAAAACACAAGAGATTGGCGCCCTTTTCGAGCCAGGCGTCGCCGGCGGCGAGCGCCTGCACCTGCGCCTTCGAGACCATCGGCACGGCATCGAAGTCGAACGCATCAAGGGTCTTTCCTGGCGGCAGGCGGGCTTCCTCCAGGTGACGTTCGAAGCGGCGCCGGCTTCGCTCCACCATCTCCTGTTCGGCGAGGACGGCCAGGAAGCGTGCGGCGGGCCAGCCTTCCTTGTCGGCGGTCTCCGCCAAGGCGGCCCAGATCAGCTTGATGCCGGGCAAGCGCAGCTCGCTGAGCAGCAACTCGACACGGGCGGCGTCGATCTTGACGGTCGCGTTCATGCGGCTTCTCCTACAGTGGCGGCTATCTGGTCGTAGATGGCCAGAGAGGGCAGCGTGACGACGACGATCGGCAGTGCCATGCTCTTCGGGCGGAAGCGTTCGATGAGCGCCGGAAGGTCCGGCAGGATGCCGTCATCGAGAGCGCCTTGCAGCGCCACAGCGAGTTCGGCCTCGCAGGTGCGTTCGTGTGCGAGCGCCAGAAGGCCAACCATGGCGCGGCAGGCGGATCTCTCGCCGAGTCCGGCGAGCAAGGCGTCGAACGCAAGGGCGTAGGCGCGGCGGGGAAAGAGCTGGGCGCGATAGACCAGATTGAGCAGCGCCATCGGCTTGCGGCGCAGGGAATGGATGACATGGCGATAGTCGATAACATGGCCATGCTTGCCGTTCGGCAGCGCTCGCCCGCGCCGCAAGGTGATGATGTGCGTGGCACCCTGGAAGCATTCGAGCCGGTCGTCATAAAGACGCACGCGCAACCGATGACCTATCAGGCGGGATGGGACCGAGTAAAACACCTTACGCAGCGTGAAGGCGCTGGATGTCGTGACGTCGACGTTGACTTCCTCATAGTCGGCGGTCTTGCGGACCGGCAGTTTCTTCAGCACCATCCGCTCCTGATCGATGCGCTTGGCATTGCGCGCGTTGCCGCGGCCAACGATCTCATCAACAAAACCCCGCCATGCCGGAAGATCGTCGAAGTCGCGCGAGGCGCGCAGCAGCAGGGCATCTGCGAGCGCTCTTTTGAGATGGCCATGTGCGCTTTCGATCGAGCCGTTCTCATGCGACACACCAGCATTGTTGCGGGTCGGCGTCATGCCGTAATGGGCGCAGAACGCCTCGTAGCGTGTCGTCAAATCCTCTTTGGCGTCGGCGCCGAGATTGCGGAACGCGGCCGAGAGGCTGTCGGTTCGGTGCTGCTCGGGAACCCCGCCCAGCGACCACAGGGCGTTCTGCAACCCTTCAGCCAGTGCGACAAAACTTTCGCCGCCGAGCACGACGTGGGCGTGCTCGAAGCCGGAGAATGGCAAACGGAAGTGATAGAGCCGGCAGTCCAGCAATTGGCCGGCGATGGTGACGCCGAGATCGGCGATCTCGGTGAAGTCCGACAAGCCCATGCGGCCCGGCGGATGCTCCTGGCGGAAGATCACCTCCCGATCCGGACCGTTCACCGCTCGCCACGCCCTGATCCGCCGTTCAAGCGTCCGCCGCGTCCCGGAGCCCAGTTCCGGGTGCCGGCGGCATAGTTCCTCGAACACGGCGATCGGCCTCAATCCGGGGGCAGCCTTCAGCATCGGGAGAACTTCGTTCTCCCAGACGTCGGCGAATGGATCGGCTCGACGGCGTTCGCGATGCGACTTCTTCTGGGTGGGAAGTCGGGGATCCTTTTCGAACCGGTAGGCGGCGGAACTGCTGAAACCGGCCTTTGCACCGGCGACAGCCGTCGAATGGGTACGACGCAAGCTCATAAAAAGCCTCATTTGTTGATCGGTGACATGCCGGCCGGCCAAAGAATTGGTCCTCTCGAAGGAGAAGCCGAT
>DATAYG010000141.1:0-11595 GCA_036272695.1 Rhizomicrobium sp.
CGCCAAGCTCGGCTGGTCGGCCAATGCGCTGACGCTGGATGCGTATCAGTCGCTCTCCGTCACCGCGCCGGTCACGGTAAGAGGCGCAAGCGGCCTCTCCATCCTCACCAATGACGGCGGCAGCGGCGGCGAACTCGCCTTCTTCGGCAACGGCCATGACGTTCAAGAAACTCTCCGGCGACCTGTCGATCAACGGCGCGAGCTACACGCTGGTAAACACCATCGCCGGGCTCGCTTCGGCGGTCAAGAACGGCCCCGCAGGAAATTATGCCCTCGCAGCGGACTACGATGCGAGCAAGGACGGGGCGTATGGTTCGTCCCCAATCCAGTCGGATATGCAAGGCGCTCTTGAAGGGCTCGGCAACACGATCTCAAATCTGAGCATCGAGATACCGCTCGAAAAAAGCGGAAACTCGACCGGGCTAATCGCCCTATCAGAGGGTACGGTTGCAGATATCAGAGTGACACATGCGAGCATTGATCTAGAGGAAAATGAGCGAAAAATGGGTATAGCGACTGCTGGTATTTTGATCGGATATAATACCGGGAGTGTGCTTCGATCGTATGTCGATGGCATAATTCAGATTCCTGGCGAAACGGCCGGGGGAGGCATGGTTGGAACGAATGACGGAATCATTAGCGAGAGTGAGTCGGAAGCCAAAGTCTCTGTTATCTTGAAAGGCTACTGGGCTGGAGGGATGGTGGGGACCAACGGCGGCACCATAACAAAATCTTTCGCGGGCGGGGATGTTACAACTGCTACCAAAAAAGGCGCACTGCTTGGCGGCCTGGTGGGCTGGAATGATCCCTTTGGCACAATTGACAACACCTATGCCCTCGGTAATGCCACCGACGGCCGGCGCAACGGGGCATCCGGGGGGCTCGCCGGCCAGAACGACGGCAAAATCTCGACATCTTATTCGACCGGAAAAGCGACCGCGCAGCCTTATGCTGGCGGCCTCGTAGGATTCGATCAAGCACAGGCCGGCAGCCTGAACGACACGTATTGGGACACGGACACGAGCGGCATCACAAACCCGTCTCAGGCGCTGGAAATATAGCCAACGATCCCGGTATCACCGGCCTTTCGACGGCGCAATTGCAGTCGGGCCTGCCGGCGGGATTCGACCCGACCGTCTGGGGCGAGAATGCGAATATCAACAGCGGCCTGCCTTATCTGCTCGCCAATCCGCCGAGATAAAAGTTTTCCGGTTCAACTGAAAGCCTGCTAACGCCCAGCTCAAATGGCGGTGCCATCGCAAACGCGTTCGGCTCTCCAGTTTCTCCCACTCGTTCTCCAAATTTGTCACGGGCCGCACATGCGGGCCGCCCAGGTGAAACAGTTCCGATCTGGAACGGGAATGGCTGCCTGATTGCCCACGCCCGTGCCAGCCCCAACTGAGTGGCCTGCGTTCGCGGGCCGTGACACGAAAAGTGGTGCGTTGCCAGGGCCGCCGGTATCACTGCCCCGGGGACTCGGTTACTTTTCTTCGCAGTAGTCCGATCGTGCAAATGGCAGTCGCCTCGTGAAAGACGGAGCGATCGCTTGCGCCCATATTTCATCGGCCGTTCGATGGAATAACTCCATGAAAGACCAAATTTCCGGACATACGCGCCGCATGGTGCTGGCGGGTTCGGCGGCGTTGGGTGTGAGCCTTGCCGTTCTCACGGAGCCGGGCAAGGCCGCAGCCGGCGCGGCAAGCGGATCGGACGCTGTCCGTCCATTCCGCGTAACGGTGCCCGAAGAGCAACTGGCGGATCTTCGCCGGCGCATCGCCATGATCCGATGGCCTGATCGGGAGACGGTAGCGGACGAGTCCCAGGGCGTACAACTTGCGACGATGCGGGAACTGACCCGCTATTGGGCAAGTGATTACGACTGGCGCAAATGCGAAGCGAGATTGAACGCGCTGCCGCAATTCATGACCGGGATCGACGGGCTCGATATTCACTTCATTCACGTTCGCTCGAAACATGAGCATGCATTGCCGCTCGTTGTCACGCATGGCTGGCCCGGTTCGGTCATCGAGCAACTCAAAATCATCGATCCGCTGACCAATCCCACAGCACACGGCGCAGACGCATCGGATGCGTTCCATCTCGTGATTCCCTCGCTGCCGGGCTACGGATTTTCCGCCAGGCCGACCACGACCGGGTGGGGTCCGGAGCGCACAGCGCGTGCCTGCGCCGTGCTGATGAAGCGCCTTGGCTACGCGCAGTTTGTGGCGCAAGGCGGCGATCTGGGCGCGGGTGTCTGCACGGCGATGGCCAAACAGGCCCATCCGGAACTGCTGGGCATTCACACCAACTTCCCCGGAGCAATTCCACCCGACATTGCAAAGGCGCTCCAGGCCGGCGACCCGCCGGCGCCTGATCTGCCGGCCGACGAACGACACGCCTGCGAGCAACTCGCGGTCCTGTTTGCAAAGCGGCGCGCTTACTCGGCGATGCAGGGAACGCGCCCGCAGACGCTGTACGGATTGGCGGATTCACCCGTCAGTCTCGCAGCCTGGCTCCTGGATCATCCTGACGGTTATGGCCAGCCGGCGGCGGCGATAAGTTCGGCCGTGCTCGGGAGAACAATCAATGGGCACCCGGCGGGCAGCATTACGCGCGACGACGTCCTCGATGACATCACGCTCTACTGGCTGACCAATACGGGGATTTCCGCGGCGCGCTTCTATTGGGAAAGCCACTTCAATTTATACAACGCGGCCGACGTTTCCATCCCCGCTGCCGTAAGCATCTTTCCCGGCGAGAACTATCAGGCGCCGCGCAGCTGGGTGGAGCGGGCCTATCACAAACTCATCTATTTCAACACAGTCCACCGCGGCGGGCACTTTGCGGCTTGGGAACAGCCAAAACTCTTTTCCGAAGAAGTTCGTGCGGGCTTCAGACCGCTACGCAAATCGATCTGACCGCGCCGCTGCGTTTCTGAGCCCTCGAACAAAGATTCGCGAACCCGAGCGCGCCTTTCCCGGAGTTCCGGGATCATTGCTCGTATTGCCGCTTTCTCGAATCAGGCTACTAATCTCAACTCCGGGGTGTGCGTGCGCGTTTCGTTTGAGATGGCGCGATGTACGCCAAATTCAAAAATTGATCTTCGCCCGTGACAGCACGGTCACGCCGTTGGTGCCGGGCTGGCCCTGGGCGTTCATCTGGTAGCCGGCGTTGGCTTGCAGCGCGAGGGCGCCGTCCAGGAAGGTGGTGACGTAGCCGAGTTGCAGGTCGGTCTCGGAGCTTTGGCCGCCCAGGATGGGGTGGGTGTTGGCGGAGATGAAGCCGTCGAAGGGATCGACGGGCGCGGTGCCGAGCCCGATGCCGCCGGGTTCGAGATTGAGCGGCCGGGATACGGCGATGCCGAGCGAGTCGTCGCCGAACAGCCCGTGCTTGGCGACGGCCACGCCGTAGGAGCGGCTATGCCCGGAATCCGGTGCGAGGTTGACACCGGGCTTCAGATCGAGTTGCCGCACGCCTTCATTGTAGTTGAAGCTCGTCACCCAGCCCTTGCCGAGCGCGACCTTGGCGGAGGCGCCGACCGTGTCCGAGGACGCTTTCGCCAGGGACAGCGCGCCGCCCTCGCCGCCTGCAAAGGCTGCGCGCGCGGTGTCATGCGCGCCCGTTACATCGAAACTTGCCCAGGGCGCGAATTTCCAGCCGACGCCGGCCAGCACCGACCCCGATTGCTGCTCGCCGAAGCCGAGGCCAGTGTCCGGCACGGGGTACGGCGCCAGCGAAGCTTCGAGCAAACCGCGGTCCGGACCGGATTCCGAGCCGCCGAAATTCAAGCTGAAGCCGTTGCCGAGGGGCAGCGATGCACCGGCATGAAAGCCGCTCTCGCCAAAGCCGGACCCGTTGAAATCGGAAGGCCCGACAAACAGGCCGGCGAAGGCGGGCTGGCCGCGCACATCGGTGGCGGCGAAGCGGCGGCCCTGATCGAAATCATAACCAAGATCGAAGGCGAAGCCGCCGGCAACACTGTCGACGAGGTCGAAATTGCGCAGTGCGTGAAGCCGGGAATTCGCGGCACTGCCCGCGAGCCGGGGCGCCGCCAGCGCGACGCTGGTGCCCGACGCAGAAATCAAACCAGCCGGCGATGCGGCCGAATACGCGAAGGGCGAATCGAGCGCCGCATCCGGCCCACCCGGCGCAAGGCGCGATGTGCCGACGAGATAAGGCAGGTTCGGCGTCGTCAAATTGTCATGATAGGCATCGCTGGTCTCGAGCCATGCGCTGTTCGAAGCCGTCATGGCGCACGCGGCCGTACCGCCCCCCATGAGGGCGGCAGCAACCAACGCTGCCATGAACACCTTCACGCGCACGGAACCCCCGTTCTCGCGGGGAGCCGGAGAGCCAGAATCCCCCTGCTCCCGTGTTGGAAGACTAGCAGAAATGGCGTTCCGCTCCAATGAATTCCACGCCATTTCCGTGTCCTCCCCGCCACAAAACGCCTGGCGATTGCAGCGCGATGAATGGATTGGCGATGGTGCGGCGCGTTTCCCCGTTCTGTGCGTTTTTCCTGCAACGCGGGCATGACAGGCATGTGGGGAAACATGCCGCTATCTGCAATTGCAGCCTTGCCCGCGGACCCGGAACCATCGCAACTTCCGGGCGTTCGTTAACGTCGGCTGGCCGCTTCGCGAGGCGAGCCGCTTCAGGCTGGGTTCGGCCAGGGCGCCATGTCAGACAATCTCGACAAACTTGCCATCGACACCATCCGCACGCTGTCGATGGATGCGGTTCAAAAGGCGGATTCCGGCCATCCGGGAACGCCGATGGCGCTCGCACCGGTGATGTACACGCTGTGGCAGAACCATCTGCGTTACGATCCGGCAAACCCGCTGTGGCCAGGGCGCGACCGCTTCATTCTCTCGGCCGGCCATGCCTCGATGCTGCTCTATTCGACACTGCATCTGGCGGGCGTGAAGGATCTCGACGCGAACGGCGATCCGACCGGCAGGCCCGCGGTCACGCTCGACGACATCGAGCATTTCCGCCAGCTCGGCAGCAAGACGCCGGGCCATCCCGAATACGGGCTGACCACGGGCGTGGAAGTAACGACTGGGCCGCTCGGCCAGGGCGTTGCGATGAGCGTCGGCCACGCCATCGCCGCCAAATGGCGCGCCGCACATTTCAACAAGCCCGATCTTCCGCTGTTCGATTATCGCGTCTGGGTGATCTGCAGCGACGGCGACATGATGGAAGGCATCAGCCACGAAGCGGCGTCGATCGCCGGCCATCTGAAGCTGTCGAACCTCGTCTGGATTTACGACCAGAACCACATCACGATCGAAGGCGATACCGCGATCACCTTCGATGAAGATATTGCGACGCGCTTCGAAGCCTATGGCTGGAGCGTGCTGCACCTGCCGGATGCCAACGACACCGCGGCGATCGACGAGGCGCTGAGCATCGCTGCCGCCACCAAGAACCAACCGACCTTCATCATCGTGCGCAGCCATATCGGCTATGGAGCGCCTACGCGGCAGGACACCAAGGAGGCCCATGGCGAGGCGCTCGGCGAAAGCGAAGTGCGCGGCGCCAAACGCACCTATGGCTGGCCGGAAGATAAGACCTTCTATGTGCCCGACGGTGTGACGGAGCGCTTTGCGGAGAAGATCGGCGCGCGCGGTGCAAATCTGTTCCGCGAATGGCAGGATCTCGAGGCGCGCTATCGCGACCGGTTTCCCGATCTCGCCCGCGAGCTGGAACAGATGCGGGCGCGCAAACTGCCGCAAGGCTGGGATGCGGGCATCGAGAGTTTTCCTCCCGACGACAAGGGCGTCGCCACGCGCGACAGCGGCGGCAAGGTGCTGAATGCCATCGCGGCCAAAGTGCCGTGGCTGATGGGCGGCGCGGGCGATCTCTGGCCCTCCACCAAGACGCTCCTGAAGGACAACACCGATTTCGAGCCGGATAATTACTCCGGCCGAAATTTCCACTTCGGCATCCGCGAACATGTGATGGGCGCCATCGTCAACGGCATGGTGCTGTCGGGCATCCGTGCCTTCGGCGCCACCTTCTTCATCTTCAGCGATTACATGCGGCCCGCGATCCGGCTTGCGGCGATCATGGAGATCCCGAGCATCTTCGTCTTCACTCATGATTCCATCGGCCTCGGCGAAGACGGCACGACGCATCAGTCGATCGAACAGCTGATGAGCCTGAGAGCCATGCCGCATATGATGGTGCTGCGGCCCGCCGACGCCAACGAAGTCGCCGAATGCTGGCGGGTGATCATGGAGCTGCGCGACCGGCCGGTCTGCCTCGTTCTGACGCGCCAGAAGGTGCCGACATTCGACCGTGAGAAATTTGCTCCGGCGAGCGGCGCGGCCAAGGGCGCCTATGTGCTCGCCGATCCGGGCGGGGCCTCGCCGCAGGCGATCGTCATTGGCACGGGCAGCGAAGTGCAGATCGCGGTGCAAGCGCGGGACTCGCTCGCGAAGGAAGGCATTCGGGTGCGCGTCGTTTCCATGCCGAGCTGGGAATTGTTCGAAGCCCAGCCGCCAGCCTATCGCGACAGCGTGCTGCCTCCCGACATCACCGCCCGCGTCTCCGTTGAAGCCGGAGCCACGTTCGGCTGGGAACGCTATGTCGGCCGCGACGGCGCGCGCATCGGCATGACCACATTCGGCTCGTCGGCGCCGGCGGCCGATCTCTACAAACATTTCGGAATCACCGCAGAGGCCGTCGAGCAGGCGGTGCGCGCCCAGCTCGCGCGGCTGGGGAGTAACAAATGAACAGGCTTAAGCAGCTCGAACAATACGGCCAGTCGGTCTGGCTCGATTTCCTGAGCCGCGAATTCCTGGCGAGCGACCGGTTTCGCAGCCTGATTTCCGAAGACGGGCTCAAGGGGATGACCTCCAATCCCTCCATCTTCGAAAAAGCCTTCAGCCACGGCACCGAATACGACGCCGACATCGCGTCGCTCGCAGCCGACGGATCGAGCGTCGCCGCGATCTTCCGCCGGCTCAGCGTGCATGACATCCAGACAGCGACCGATGCGCTCCGGCCCGTCTATGACGCGACGCATGCCGCCGACGGCTATGTCAGCATCGAAGTCTCGCCCTATCTTGCCTACGACACGGATGCCTCCATTGCCGAAGGGCGCGCGCTATGGGCCGAGATCGGGCGGCCGAACCTGATGATCAAGATTCCCGGCACGCGCGAAGGCCTGCCCGCCATCCGCACGCTGCTCGGCGAAGGCATCAACGTCAATATCACGCTGCTCTTTGCCCAGGCGCGCTACGAAGAAGTCGTCGAAGCCTATCTGTCGGGCCTCGAAATCCTGGCCACCAAGCAGGAACTCGATTTCATCGCCAGTGTCGCAAGCTTCTTCGTCAGCCGGATCGATACCAAGACCGATGGCGAGCTGGACAAGAAATTTGCTCAGGCCGGCGCAGATACGCGCAGCCTCATCGAATCGCTGAAGGGCAAGACGGCGATCGCCAACGCAAAGCTCGCCTATCAATATTACAAACAGGCTTTCGCCAGCGAACGCTGGGAGAAGCTTGCAAAGCTCGGCGCCCGGCCGCAGCGCCTGTTGTGGGCCTCGACCAGCACGAAGAACAAAGCCTATTCCGACGTGCTCTATGTCGATTCGCTGATCGGGCCGAATACCGTCAACACCATACCGCTCGAAACGCTCGACGCTTTTCGCGATCACGGCCATCCCGCCGCGACGCTCGATGCCGATGTCGACGAAGCACGCAAGACGCTTGCCGGCCTCGACAAGGCCCGCGTGTCGCTCGAACAGATCACCAACCAACTCGTGACCGAAGGCGTAGAGCTGTTCGCCAAAGCCGCCGATCAGCTCTACGGCGCACTCGCCGCCAAGCGGGCGAAAATTCTTGGCGCGAAATTGCTGCGTCTCGAGAGCACGCTCGGATCCGCGCAAAGCGCCGTCGACAACGAAGTCGCGCAATGGGCAACCAAAGGAAACATCCGGCGTCTTTGGGGGCGGGACAAGACCCTATGGACGAATGCCGACGAAGACCGCTGGCTCGGCTGGCTTGATATAACAGCGCGCGAACGCGCGGACACCGCGCAGCTCGATGAGCTGGCACGGCAGGTGAAAGACGAAGGCACCGAGCATGTCGTGCTGCTCGGCATGGGCGGATCGAGCCTCGGCGCGGAAGTGCTGGGCGATACGTTCGGCCATCTCGCGGGCTGGCCGCAATTGCATGTGCTCGATTCCACCGATCCCGAACAAATTCTCGCGGTCCAGCACGCAATCAAGCCGGGCAAGACCTTGTTTCTCGTCAGTTCGAAATCGGGCACGACGCTCGAACCAAATATCCTGCGCGACCATTTCATGGCGGTGACGCGCGAAGCCGAGCCGCCGCCCGCGCAGCACTTCGTCGCGATTACCGACCCAGGGACGGCGCTGGAGCAGGAAGCGAAGCGCGACGGTTTCAAGGCCATATTTCATGGCGATCCGGCGATCGGCGGCCGTTATTCAGTGCTGTCGAATTTCGGTCTTGTGCCGGCCGCCGCCACGGGCATCGACTTCAAACGTCTGCTGCAGGAAGCGGAGATCGCGCGGCAGAGTTGCGCCGACATGGTACCGCCTTCGGTGAACCCCGGCGTGCAGCTGGGTGCGGCACTCGGCGTTCTCGCGCGCGATTTCGGCCGCGATAAAATTACCATCATCGCGTCCCCCGCTATCGGCAGTCTCGGCACCTGGCTCGAACAGCTGATTGCCGAATCGACCGGCAAACTGGGCAAGGGCCTGGTCCCGATCGACAAGGAAAGATTGAGCGATCCGTCGGCGTATGGTCCGGATCGCGTGTTCGTGCATCTCGAGCTTGCGAGCCATGACGAATATCAGCCGCGTCTCGATGCGCTCGCGGGGAGCGGCCACCCCGTCCTGCGCCTCGTCATCGACGACGTCCATCAGATCGCCCAGATGTTCTTCGTCTGGGAAATCGCGATCGCGGTCGCGGGCGCGGTGATCGGCATCAATCCGTTCGATCAGCCCGATGTCGAAGAAGCCAAGAAGCGCACGCGCGAACTGACCGACCAGATGGAGCATGGTGACGATCCGCTGCGCCAGCGGCCGGACTATGTTCATGACGGCGTGGCGGTGTTTGCCGATGCCGCGATCCGGAAAGACTGCACCGAGGCGCGCTCGCTCGCCGATTGCCTGCGCGCCCATCTCTCGCGCATCCATGAAAAGGATTACTTCGCGCTTCTCGCCTATGTGCCGCCGACACCGGAGCACGCTTCCACGCTCGAGGATCTGCGGCTCGGCGTCCGTGACAGGAAGCACGTCGCAACCTGTCTCGAATTCGGGCCGCGCTATCTCCACTCGACCGGCCAGGCCTACAAGGGCGGCCCGAACAGCGGCGTGTTCCTCACCCTGACCTGCGATCATGCGGAAGATGTGCCGCTCGAGAACAGCAAGCTGACCTTCGGCAGCGTGCAGCTGGCGCAGGCGGTGGGCGATTTCGAAGTGCTGAACGACCGCAAGCGCCGCGTGGTGCGTCTGCATCTGCACGATCTCCCCCGCGGCCTGGATGCGCTCCGGAACGCCGTCAATGAGGCGTTAGGCTAGTGGCGTCGTGAATCCAGATGGACCGCAAGCCATCCGGTTTGCTGTCATTCCCGCGAAAGCGGGGATGACAAAATAGTTTGTCGTTCCGATAACCACGCCGGCTAGAGGATTACATGCAGATTGCGATCATCGGACTGGGGCGGATGGGCGGCAATATCGCCCGCCGCCTGATGCAACACGGGCACGAAGTCATCGCCTTCGACCGCGATGCGCAGGCGGTGCAGAAACTCGAAAGCGAGCACGCGAAAGGCGCGCACTCGCTGGCCGACGTTCCAAAGCTGCTCAAACCGCCGCGCGCCGCCTGGGTGATGCTGCCTGCGGGCAAGCCGACCGACGACACCGTCGCGCAGCTCGGCGGGCTGTTTGAAAAAGGCGACACCATCATCGACGGCGGCAATACATTTTACCGCGACGATATCCGCCGGTCGCACGCGCTGGCGCCGAAGGGAATCCATTACGTCGATGTTGGCACTTCAGGCGGCGTGTGGGGCGCCGAGCGCGGCTATTGCATGATGATCGGCGGCGAGAAGGACGTCGTCGACCGGCTCGATCCGATCTTCGCAGCACTCGCGCCCGGCCTCGGCACGATCGACCGCACGCCCAAACGCGACGGCCGCGATCCGCGCCCGGAACAGGGCTATTTGTACGCGGGGCCCGTGGGTGCCGGTCACTTCGTGAAAATGGTCCATAACGGCATCGAATACGGGTTGATGCAGGCCTATGCCGAGGGATTCTCGATCCTGCACAACAAGGCCGAGGACGCATCCGAAGCCGAACAGTACAAGCTCAACCTGCCCGATATCGCGGAAGTCTGGCGGCGTGGCAGCGTCATTTCCTCCTGGCTGCTCGATCTTGCGGCCATTGCGCTCGCGGCAAACCCCGAACTGAGCGAATTCTCGGGCTTCGTCGATGATTCCGGCGAAGGACGCTGGACGATCAATGCCGCCATTGAGGAAGCCGTGCCGGCGCCGGTGCTTTCGGCAGCGCTTTACGCCCGTTTCCGCTCGCGACTGGACCACGATTTCGGGGACAAACTCTTGTCCGCGCTGCGCAACCAATTCGGGGGACATATTGAAGGTCAGCTCGAAAAAGGCGCTAAGTCATGAAGGCGGAGCGCGCCGCGCCCTGCGCCATGGTGATCTTCGGCGCGAACGGAGATCTGACCAAGCGCCTGATCATTCCGGCGCTTTACAACCTCACCCGCTCCGGGCTTTTGCCGCAGCCCTTCGCACTCGTCGGCGTCGATCACAACGACATCGGTGCGGACGACTGGCGCAAACAGCTCCATGACTTTCTGGAAGAGACGGTAAAACAGGGCGGCGGCGAGTTCGAGGCCGCCGCCATCGACGACGACACGTGGAATACGCTTGGCTCGGCCATGTCGTATGTCGCGGGCGATTTCAACGATCCGGGAACATTCGGGAAACTCAAGAAACATCTCGAGGAACGCGAGAACAAGGAAAACCTGCAGGGCAATGCGCTGTTCTATCTCGCCGTGCCGGACCGGTTCTTTGGTCCCCTCGTCGAGTCCATTTCGAATGTCGGCCTGACCGACGAGTCACATGGCTGGCGGCGGGTGGTGATCGAAAAGCCGTTTGGGCATGATCTCGAATCCGCGAAAGCGTTGAACGCCCAGGTGCTGAAGCATCTCGAGGAAAGCCAGGTCTTCCGCATCGACCATTTCCTCGGCAAGGAGACGGTGCAGAACATCATGGCGCTGCGCTTCGCCAACGGATTGTTCGAGCCGATCTGGAACCGCGACCGCATCGACCATGTGCAGGTCACGGTGTCGGAAACCATCGGCATCGAGGAGCGCGGCAAGTTCTACGAAGCGACTGGCGCCTTGCGCGACATGGTGCCGAACCATCTGTTCCAGCTTGTCGCGATGACGGCGATGGAACCGCCGTCATCGTTCGACGCCGACGCGGTGCGGAGCAAGAAGGCCGAATTGTTCCAGGCGGTGCATACACTCACGCCCGAAGACGCGGTGCGCGGGCAGTACGGAGCCGGCGCCATCGACGACAAAAAGGTGCGCGGCT
>DATAYG010000142.1:0-3060 GCA_036272695.1 Rhizomicrobium sp.
AACGAAATGGCGCGCGATTGGATACTCCCCGGCATCGATGTGTTTGAGCGGCTCGCCGCGCTGCCTCAACCGGTCATCGCCGCCATCTCCGGTCACGCTCTTGGCGGCGGTCTTGAACTAGCCATGGCAGCCGATCTTCGCATCGCTGTTCAATCCGCCAAACTCGGCCTGCCTGAAGTAACGCTTGGAATGATCTCCGGCTGGACGGGCATCGGCCGGCTCGCTGAACTCATCGGCAACTCCCGCGCACGCCATATTGCATTGCTCGGATCGTCCATCACCGCCGCACAAGCGCTCGATTGGGGATTGATCACGGCCATGGCACAGGATCAAGACGATCTCGATCGCCAGCTCAACACATGGCTCGAACGCCTCTGCGCCAACGGTCCCGCCGCCATGGCGTTGACCAAGGGCATTTTCGCGAATTTCCACAAAGATCTTCGCCACCACAGCGCCGCGGCAGCCGCCCAGACGCTCACCACTGAAGATTGCGCCGAAGGCGTACGCGCATTCCGCGAAAAACGCAAACCGGTGTATCGAAATCGATGAGTACCGCTGAGTTTCTAGATGCCCGTACCGCCGCCGAGTTGATCGAAGACGGCGACACCATTGCCATCAGCGGCAACGGCGCCGGTATGGTCTCGGCCGAAGCCATCTTCGAAGCCATCGAAGCGCGCTTTCTTGAAACCGGCCATCCGCGCGATCTCACGCTCGTCCACTCGCTCGGCCTCGGCGATCGCGCCGCGCTCGGCACTAATCGCTTCGCACACGAAGGCATGTTGCGCAAAGTTGTCGCGGCCCACTTCACCTGGTCGCCGAAGATTCAACAGCTCATTCGCGAAGAAAAGATCGAGGGCTACTGTTTCCCCGGCGGCGTTGTCCAGCATCTTCTCCGCGAAATCGGCGCCGGCCGTCCCGGCCTGTTCACTCACTCTGGCTTAGGCACATTTGTCGATCCTCGCCACGACGGCGGTCGCTGCAATGCGCGCAGCCGCGAAGAACTCGTGGAATTGATGCATATCGACGGCCAGGAAATTCTTCGTTACAAGCCGTTCAAAGTCGACGTCGCCATCATTCGCGGTACCTACGCCGACACGCGCGGCAACATCAGCCCCGAAGAAGAGCCCATCGACATGGATATTCACACCATGGCGCTCGCCGCGCACAACAGCGGCGGTCGCGTTCTCGCCCAGGTGCGGCAAGTTGTGGAACCAGGCTCGCTCCATCCGCGCAGCATTCGCGTGCCCGGCATCATGATCGACGCCGTCATCGAGCATCCTGCCCAGCAGCAGTTTTACGACCTCAACTACGACCCCAGCATCTGCGGCACTCATCGCGCCCATGTCGGTCAAATGGCCGCGGCGATTCCCGACAAGCTCGAGCGCCGTGTAATTGCTCGCCGCGCCGCTCTCGAACTGCGCAATGGCTCGTCTCTCAATTTTGGCTTCGGCATTCCTGGCGGCATATTCGGGGTTATCGCCGAACAGGGCAAGTCTGACGATCTCTGGATGTCGGTCGAGCAGGGCGTGCACAACGGCCGCATGCTCGACGACCGCCTCTTCGGCGCTGCCCGCAATCCCGAAGTCATCGTCTCGTCCGTCGAACAGTTCGATTACTACAGCGGCGGCGGCATCGACATCACCTTTCTCGGTATGGGCGAAGCCGACCGCTTCGGCAACGTCAACGTCTCCCACCTCGCTGGCAATCTCATCGGCCCCGGCGGCTTCATGGAGATCGCGCAAAATGCGAAAAAGGTTGTCTTCTGCGGGACTTTTGACGCGCAGGGCTCCAAAGTCGCCTGGCAGCACGGTCGCCTCAGCATTCAGCAGCCAGGCAAAGTTCGCAAATTCGTGAACAGCGTGGAGCGCATCACCTTCTCGGCAGATTTCGCGCGCAAGCACGGTCAGGACGTTCTCTACATTACCGAGCGTGCCGTCTTTCGCCTCGTCGCGGGCGGCCTCGAACTCATCGAAATCGCCCCGGGCATCGACATCGATCGCGACATTCTGCCCTACATGGAATTCCGTCCGCTCATCACGTCTGTCGGAACCATGCCGGTCAGCGTCTTCGATTGATTAAGCCTTGTTGTCGGCCCAAATCTTCTCCGCCGCCCTCAACGCCAACGCTCCAATCGTCGATGTGGGATTCACCGCCGCCGATGTTGCGAACGAACTGCCATCCACGACATACAAATTCGGCACATCATGTGCGCGATGCGACGAGTTCACAACAGACTTGTTCGGATCTATTCCCATCCGCGCCGTCCCCATCAAGTGATACGCCGGAGTCACCAGCCCGCTATCCAGAATTTCAATCGCGCCCGCCGCTTCTAACGACTGCCGCGCCATCTTGCCGCCGTGGTCCAGCATCGCAAGGCTGTTCTCGCCATAGCCGTAGACCACGCGCGGCGCAGGAATGCCGCTGGTATCCTTCAGATTCGGATCAAGTTCCACGCGATTGTGTTCCTCCGGCAAATCCTCGCCCATCACAGTCACGCGAATTAGGTGTGGAAACCTTTGGCGCATGGCTTTGTGATGATCTTGTCCCCACGCAACCGGATGCCCGGAAAAACTGCCCCACGCCTGATGCAGTGGCCCGAAGCTGCGTTCCAGCAGCAGCGTGTAGCCGCGCGTAAATCCGCGGCTTTTGTCCGTCTCATAGAACTGCTGGCTCATGGCCGGAATGCCAAACGGGCCCAAATGCCCGTCCATCGGCGCTTCGAACACTCCTTCCAGCGTTCGAAACGGATGCGTCATGAAGTTCTTGCCCACCAGCCCCGACGAATTCGCTAACCCGTTCGGAAACAGATTTGATTTCGAATTCAGCAACAGCCGCGGCGTGCCAATCCCGTTGCAGCTCACCACAATCACCTTCGCCCGCTGCTCATGTACCTTGCCTTGGCGGTCATAGTAAATCGCGGAACGCGCGCGGCCCCGCTCATCCACCGTCACCTCACGCACGCGCGACCATGTCTGCACCACCGCGCCTTTGCGAATCGCCTTGTGCCAGTGCGTCACATCGACAGATGCCTTCGATCCAATCGGACATCCGAACATGCAC
>DATAYG010000143.1:0-22678 GCA_036272695.1 Rhizomicrobium sp.
GCAGCCATCACAAAGCCGTGATTTACCCCACCGCTGTCCTGGTAATAACCCGCGATGGTGCCGGCCTTGTTGATCCCGGTCGCATGAGTGCCGGCCGACCCGGTCGGGTCGAATGACGTGACCGTCCCGTTGGCAGCCCGCACGAAGCCGTGGTAAACTCCGCTGCTAACCTGATAGGAACCGGCAATTGCGCCATGGTTGATGCTGGCGGGCCATGTCGCAACCGCATTCGGCGGATCGAAGTTCGTGAATGTCCACGCCTTGGCGTCAGAAGCGGCGGCGCTCAACGCCACGCTTGCGGCAGCCACGCTGCACATCAGCGCAATCCTGACCGAGCGTGCAGGACCGGCCGATAAAAGATCCGTTGAATTCTGCCACATGTTAATTCCCCTTTTGGAGCGACATTATTGCCGCCCGGGCCTATGCCGCTTCGACGTCGGGCGTTTCTTGACGAAAAGCGCCCCCCATGTCTTCCTTAAAGAGCTTAAAAGTCTTCAGAGAGATACTGAGCCGCGGCGGCCGGGCGCTTTTGGGAGTTGAACCGTGAGTGGGCCCTATACCTTCGGCCGGTTTACCCTGGATCCGGCGGAGCGGCGGTTGCTTGCGGACGGAATGCCGGTGCCGCTTGGCCGCACGGATTTTCGCATCCTGCTGGCCCTTGTCGAGCGCGCCGGCGCGCTTGTAACAAATCAGGATCTGATGTCGCTCGTCGGCGGCCGCCCCGCGACAGGGGACAATGTGCTGTATGTTCATATCAACGCATTGCGCAAAGCGCTCGGCAGCAATCTCATTGAGAACCAGCAGGGTCGCGGATATCGCCTCGCAGAGTGCGTCCGGCAATTGGGCACGCGCACGAAGGCCACGCGACGCGAGGGCAATCTCCCATCGTTCTGGACGGACGACACGATCAAGGGGCCCACGCGCCTGATCGGCAGAAACGAACAACTTCGCGCCGTTTCGACTCTCTTGGCTGATGGACGTCTCATCACACTGACGGGGCCCGGAGGGGTCGGAAAGACTCGGCTGGCTTTGCAGGTTGCCCATGACACAACGCAAAGCTTCCATGACGGCGTTTGGCTGGTGGAGCTCGCTTCCCTCATGGCCCCCGAGGTCGTGCCCGACGCCATCGCTTCGGTTCTCGGCGTCAAAATTGGTGCGAAGGCGACGCCGCTCGACACGTTGCAACGCTATCTCGCCGGAAAATCCCTGCTTATCGTGCTTGACAATTGCGAGCAGGTGCTTGGGGTTTGCGCCAGGATCGCGGAAGCGCTTCTCGCCGCCGCGCCCGGTGTGAAAATTCTCGCAACCAGCCGCGAAGCGCTATCATGTTTCGGAGAGCAGGTTCTGGAAGTGCCGCCGCTCGCGGTGCCAACCGAAGGTGCAATGCCGAACGCCGACTTGCGTAGCGCGCCTGCCATCGAACTTTTCATCGAGCGAGTGTTGGAAGCCGACACAAATATCCGGATCGACGACGGGGCCCTGACAACCGCAGCCAGTATTTGTCGCCGCGTGGATGGCTTGCCGCTGGCCATCGAGATGGCCGCAAGTTGGGCTGGACCGCTCGGTCTGGAGGCCCTGGATGCGAAACTCGGCGGATCGTTGGACGCCTGGCTGCGCGCCAGAAGCACCGCGCCGCCGCGGCACTCGACACTGCGCGCCACGTTGGAATGGAGTCATGGTCTGCTATCCGCCGCCGAGCAAACAGTTCTCTGCCGGCTCGCCGCGTTCGCGGGCAGCTTCACAATGGAGGCGGCCGAAGCGGTGGCTGGCGACGGCGCCGTCCCGAAAGAGCGTGTCTTCGAACATCTCGGCAATCTCGTCCGCAAATCGATGATTGCAGTGGCTGGGGGATCGCGGATGCAACGCTACCGGCTGCTGGAAACGACGCGCGGGTTCATGCTCGAACGGCTTGACGCGTCGGGCGAGGCACATTCAACACGGCAGCGGCACGCGCGCTACGTCCTGTCCGCGCTCGAAATCGCGGGTTGCGAACTGGAGACCACCGGCGATGGCGTCTGGCTCGAGCGGCACGCACCAATTCTCGACGACCTGCGCTGCGCGCTCGATTGGGCGATGGGCGAAGAGTCCGACGACGCCGTGGCGCTCGCGGGCGCGTCATGGCCATTGTGGCGGGAGCTGTCGCTGTGTGCAGAAGGAAGACGGCGATTGAGCGCAGCGGCGGCACGCCTTCGGCCTGATGCGCCGCCGGCACTGGAAGCACCATTAAGGCGAGGCCTGGGGGACATATCGCTGGATACTGCGGCGATAAGGGCAGCGCATGGGGAGCTCGAGTGCGCCGCGGGACTCTATCGTGCGATGGGCGATGATTTTGGTCTCGGTGGCGCGCTTACGGGGTTGGCGTTCACATTGCTCATGCTCAACCGCACCGAGGATGCGAATCGGACAATCCTGGAGGCCGTGAGTTTGCTGGAACATGGCGGATGGCTGCGGACGCTGGGCAGAACCTACACCGCCCAGGGCTGCATCGAAGCATTTCGTGGTCGCCCCGACGATGTGCTCAACGCCTGGGCAAAAGCGACCCGGCTGTGCGAGATGGTAGGCGCCCGCAGGATTGCGCTGGTCGTAGCCGTCAATCGGGTGGAATTTTCGCTGCAGCGAGGCGACCTCGATGGCGCGATATCGGAAGGACGCGAACTTGCGCTTCGGCTCCGCGAAGCACGTCAGTCCGATACGCTCGGCTTTGTGCTCGGCGTTCTCGCCGGCGCGCTTGCAGCGCGGGGCGATCTGAACGAGGCATTGATTGTGGCGCGAGAAGCCGCGCCGCTGCTTCGCGACTATGGCCGGCTGTTCTGGCTCTTCGACCATCTGGCGCTGCGCGCGGCGTTGGCCGGACGCGCGAAAGACGCCGCCCTCATCGCGGGCTATTCGAACGCGGTATATGAGAAATTCGGCCGCACGCGCGAGCCGATGGGACACAACGCAATCGAACGCACCCGTTTTCTGTTGCGAGACGTGTTGGCGGACGAGGAAACAGCCCAGCTCCATCGCCTGGGATCTCAACTTTCAGAAGAACAGGCGATGGCGATTGCACTTGGCACCTAACCAGCCGCTGCAACGCCCGTTCAGTGCGCCGCCTTATCCGCGGTGTCCCCAATATGCGCGGCGAGAAACGCTTCCACTTTCCTGAGAAGCTCAATTCGCGTGTCGGCGAATTCGAGGTAATGATCGTCGCCGGGCAATATGTCGAACTCCACCTGTTTGCCGGCATGTTCCAGCGCTTTGTCCTCGATTTCGCTTTGTATGATGGGGACCGTCGTGTCGCGTTCGCTGTGAAGCAGGAGCACCGGAATTTTCACCTGATCGGCAAAATCCGCCGGCGATTGCTGATCCAGCTTGTGCCTGTCCAGATCGGCTCCGATGCGCCGTTTCCAGACCGAAATCGCCTCCGACTCAAAACCGTTGGTGTACAGCAGCCGGTCGAGATCGGACGGCCCGGCATAACTGACGGCGCAGGCATAGAGGCCGGGAGAAAAGGTCGCGCCGGCGAGCGCCATGTAGCCGCCATAGCTCGCGCCCACAATGCAGATGCGCTTGGGGTCGGCGATGCCGTCAGCAATGAGTTTCTTCACGCCGTCCTGAACGTCATACTGGACCTTTCCGGCCCATTCCCCGTCTCCGGCCTTGATGAAGTCCGACCCGTAGCCCGACGATCCGCGGAAATTCGGCTGCAGCACGGCATAACCGCGTGACGCCATGAACTGCGCCCACCAGTCGAATTGCAGCATGTCGCGCGCTTCCGGCCCGCCATGCGGGAAAATAATAGTCGGCAGATTATGTGCCGCGGCGCCCGGCGGCAGCGTCAGGTAGGCATGGATCGCGAGACCATCGCGCGCCATGTAGGGATAGGACTTCTCTTCCCCCAGATCGGACGGGTGCAGCGCGGGATAGGCTTCTTCGATAATCTTCGTCTGGTGACTTGCGGGCGTATAGAGCGACAGCAGCGGCGGATTTCTTGGACCATCTGTGAGGACGACGAAAGACGAGCCGTCATCGGCCTTCGACAGGACCGACACCGACTGGTCCGGATAGGCCGCTTCCAGCGAGGCCTGAATCTGCTGCATCGTCGGATCGAAATATTTGGTGCGCTGAAAATCGTCGGCATAGTTGACGCCGATGACCTGCGAGTGTTGCCGGTTGTATATGACATGATCGAGATCATAGGTCGGGTCTTCGAACAGCGTCGACCCGGTGGCAGACGGCGCCCAGGCGTAAAGACCTTGCGTCCCATGCGAGGATGGGCGCAAGGTAACAAATTGCGGATCGCTGCCGCTTGTAACGCCAGCGATATCGAAATTCGCGCCGCCTTTTACGGGATAATCGTAGATCTCGGTCGCGCCGGCAAAGACATGGTCGGTGAGGGCGTCATCCTGGTCGATCCGCGCAAGTATATGATCGTTCCCGTCCATCACGTAGCGGACGGTGTCGCGCGTGCCTCGAAATGCGCGTTCCGCCTGTCCGGTTGTCAGGTCGACCTTGTAGAGATCGAGGGTGAATTCGCGGTCCCATTTGTCGAATTCATCCATGTAAACATGGTCGGGGTCGCCGGGCGCGAAATCGACGATATGGCCCCCGCCGAAATTTCGCCGGAACCAGGGCGCGTTGTTCATCAGCAGCACCGCCGTCTGGGTGGAAAGCGTCACGCCCAGGGCGCGGCTGTAAGCGTCGAAGCCCTTGTAAAATTTGTAACCAAGCGTGGCTTGGAAGATGCAGATCGCGCGATCGTTGCTCTTCCAAAAGACTTCGCCGGCCAAGCCTCCATCCATGCCCACGATGTAAGGCTTTGCGTCCGGCTTGGTCAGGTCGATGAACACCACTTTCTCGCGGCCATCGATCGGCTTGATGATCGCGAGATGCTTTCCGTCGGGAGAGATTTGCGCCAAGTCCGCGGCGGGAAGATTTCCGAACGCCTCGACGGGCGGTGCTCCATAGGCCAGGTGGTCCGCCCCGAAGCAACAAACAAGGCCGGCGCCCAGCGCGCAAGCCGATACCCAACGCCACATGATTGCCCCTGAACCCATTCGCACCACCGGCAATAGAGCCGAACCCTCGGGGAAGCGCAACCATCCGTCCTGGTCATTGCGCGCCCGTTCCCTAGACCGGCGGATATGAATAATCTGTCACGTGTCGGGTGTGCCGTTGACGCCCCCTCGTTGTCGTGCCAATTTTTTGGCATGGCACGAACCGGACCACCGAACAGCGCTCGTGACGAGAAAACCGGTAATGCCGGTTTCAGCCGGCGCGAGCGCGAGATCATGGAGGCGCTGTACCGGCTCGGGAAAGCGTCGGCCGCCGAAATCCGCGAACAGATCGCCGATCCTCCTTCCTATACCGCCATTCGCACCCATCTCTCGATTCTCGAGAAAAAAGGTCATGTGCGGCACGAAAGCGACGGCACACGCTATATTTATGCGCCGCTCGTGGGGCGTGAGCAGATGGGCAGCCGCGCACTCGATTCCCTGCTCGCCACCTTCTTCGACAACTCCGTCGAACGCGCCGTCACCGCGATGCTGACGCGCCGCGACGCCGACATTCCGCTTGGCGACCTCGACCGTCTCGCGCAGCTCATCGACAAGGCCAGGAAGGAGGGACGATGACCCAGCTCTTCGCATTGCGCACCCTGCTTTTCGCGGGCGAACTGCTCGCGGGTTCGATGATTATAATGACCCTCGCCTGGGCCCTTGCACTGCAGAAGCGTGCCAGCGCACGCCATCTGGCTTGGGCCGGTGCGTTCGGCGCAGTGCTGATATTGCCGCTCCTCGCCGCCGTCGTGCCCTCGCCGCTGCGCATCCTGTTGCCTGCTTCGCCCGAGGCCATTCCGGTGCAGTCGCTGAGCGAAGCCGCATCCGCCGCCACACTGCCCACGCCCGCCGACAGCGCAATGACGCTCGATCCGGCCCACGTCGCACTCGTGCTCGCTGCGCTGTGGCTGCTCGGAATCGCAATCCTTTCCGTGCGTTTCGCCTTCAGCGCGTTGTGCCTCGCCGCGCTTCGTCGCCGAAGCCGGCCCTTCGCGCTGGCGCCCGAAGATCTACCGCGGATCACCGCCACCCGCCGTGAATGCGAGCTGCGCATCTCGGATTCCGAGGAAGGACCGATCACCTGGGGCATGTTCGAGCCTGTCGTCCTGCTACCACGCACGGCCATCTTCTGGCCGCGCGAGCGGCTGCACGCCGTGCTGCTGCACGAACTCGCCCATATAAGGCGCCACGACAGCCTGGTGCAGGCATTGTCATTATTTGTTTGCACGCTTTATTGGCCGAGTCCCTTCGTCTGGCTTGGTGCACGCGCCCTGCGCCGCGAAGCCGAAATGGCGGCCGACGATTCCGTGCTGCTTGCCGGCATGAAGCCCTCTTCCTATGCCGGGCAGCTGCTCGCACTGGCGGCGGAATTCCGCACGCGCGCGCCCGCGCTCTCCGCGCTGTCGCTTTTCATGGCCGGCCCTTCGGCGCTTGAGACGCGCGTCGAATCCGTTCTCGAACCAACTTCGCTGCGCACGGGTGTTACCTCCATGGACGTCGTCAGAATTACCGGACTCGGCCTCGTTGCTGCCGGCGCCATCGCCTTTGCCTGCCCGTCGCTCGCGCAAGACACGCGGGCCGAGCCGGCACCGATCGAGACCGCGCCGCTTGCGCCCCTGGCGCCGCCGGCTCCTCTCGCGCCGCCCGCTCCGGAAGCACCTCCTGCTCCGGAACCACCGCTCGCGCCGCAACCACCGGCCGCACCCGCAGCTCCTTCGATCGCGGCGCCGGCAATGGAACATATGCATGTACATATCCACGGCCTGGCGCGCGCCGACCGCGAACGCATCCACTCCGCCATCGTCCGTGCGCAACGCGAAGCACGCGAAGCCGTCGCGCGAACGCGTCCCGAAATTGAACGCGCCATCGCCCGGGCCAGGACCAGCGAACAAGCCGCGCGGGCCGCGCGCGAAGCCGTGCGCGAGGCGCAGCCGGAGATCGACGCGGCCGTAGCCAGGGCGACGCGCGAAGCTCATGAGGCACTGGAGCGCGTAAGACCGGAAATCGCACAGGCGATGGTGAGCGCAAAAATCGGCGAGCACGCGGCGGAAGCCGCGCGCAAGGCCGAGCCGGCCGTCCACGCGGCGATGACCGAGGCCATGAACAAATATGACAGCCGCAAGGTGCAGATGCAGGTCGACATGGCGCTTGCCCAAGCGCGCGAAGAAATCGCCAAGGCGCATATCGACGCGAAAATCGAAGAACGCGTGAACCGGGCACTCGACCGCGCCGAACGCAAACTTGAAGCCCGCTCGCACCACACCGATACGGACGACGACGAGAGCAGCGACGACGAGTTGTCAGATAGCGATCAATAGTCCTTACGATTTTTCGGCAGCACGAACGATCGTCCAGCGGATCTGGTCGACCAGTTCGATAAGCATGCCAGCTGCCGTCAGATTGGCTGCTTCCATGAAGGTAAGTCGAACGGACTGCGTGATACCTTGTCCGACAAGATAAGTCTCGCCGCCGTGAAGGGAACTGGCCGTCTGAAGCAAATCGATAAACGTCCATAGCTCGCTTGCCACAAACAGTGCCGCCAGAATCCACAGCACCAGTGCGACTTTGTTGACTGGCTTTTTGTTCACCTCATCCCCCTTGAAAATGAATCGGTGCGGTGCGCTCCGAGGCGGCGGCGTTCTGTTTCTGTTCTAGCTGGGGCCCGATTTGCTGTCAACGCCGCCATTTCGTATCCGTGCGGCGCGCGGCTTGGGACAACAGGAATTTGGACATGAGTCTGCTTCGGCCGTTGCCGCGCCTTGCCGCCTCTGTCGCAATCTCTTTCCTCTGCGCGGCGGCGCCTGCTCCGACGGTTCAGCCGCCGCCGGGCTCATTCGTTGCGGTCAGAGACGGTCGCATCTGGTACGAGACATGCGGCGGCGGATCGAAGGCCGTCGTGCTGATTCACGACGGCATCCTGCATTCCGCGACCTGGGACGCCGTCTGGCCACTTCTCTGCAGGGACTTCCGTGTGGTGCGTTACGACCGCCGCGGCTATGGCCAGTCGCCGGCGGCCATCACGGCCTATTCGCCGCTCGATGATCTTGCGGCCGTCATGCGTGCGGCGAGCGTCGGCCATGGTGTGCTGGTGGGAAGCTCGGCCGGCGGCGGGCTCGCCGTTGATTTCACGCTCGCGCATCCCGAGGCCGTCGACCGCCTGGTACTCGTCGGACCGTCCGTTTCGGGACTGGCCGATTCGAGTTATTTCATCGCGCGGCTGACGGCGCTTCTGCAGCGACTCAGGCATGGCGATGTCGACGGCGCGATCCGCGACAGCTGGTGTCTTGCGCCGGGTCACGACGCCGTTCGCAAGCGGATCGTCGATCTCCTGCATGCCAATCCCCAGGATATAACGCATGCCGATCCCGCCCTTCCCCGCGCGCCTGCCAGGCCGCTGCTGCCGACCATCGCCGTGCCCACGCTCATTCTGGTCGGCGAGTACGACATTGCCGACAATCAGGCCCAGGCGGGCGCCGTCGAAGCATTGATGCCCAATGCGAAACGCGTCGTCGTGCCGGACACCGGACATCTGCTCTATCTGGAGCGCCCAGAGGCGTTTGTTGGACTGGTCGTGCCTTTTGCGAAGGGCGACGCCGGCAAATAACGACTTCCGGCAGTGCTACTGCCCGGTCTGATCGTAGTGACGAATTTCCAGCAGATGCTTGTCGGGGTCAAATAAGTACACAGCCCTGCCCATGCCGCGGGCACCGGTTTCTTCGCCTGGTCCCTGCATGTTGCCGACGGAATCGAAGCGATCGCCATAGGCGATGCCTGCTGATTTGAGACGCGCGAACATCGCGTCGAATTCTGCTTTCGACATCGCAAACGCGAGATGTTCGCCGCCCGATGTGCCCCATTGCGCGATCAGGATCACGAAGCCCGGCGAGACGCGAAGGATGGAGAATGGTCCGTCTACGCCTTCGTGCTGCAAGCCGATGACCGCCGTGTAGAAATCGATGCTGCGCTTGCGATCATTCGCGGCGAGTATCAAGTGATCGAGTTCGATGGTCATGTGCATGTGACCTCCGGGCTGGACAGACGAATTGACCCGGTCCACCGTAACTGAAGCAAGGCGAACAGGGCGAGCCGGGACAAATCATGGCGGTTGCAACCGAAACCGTTGCGCCATCACGCGCAGGAATAAGTGCGGGTGTGGTAGCGCTGCTCGCCGTCGCCATTTTCATCAACTATGTGGACCGCGGCAATCTGGCGACGGCCGCGCCGCTGATGAAGGACGAACTCCATCTGACGGGCTCGCAGATCGGGCTGCTCTTCTCCGCCTTCTACTGGACGTACATACCGAGCCAGATCCTCGCGGGCTGGCTCGCCGAACGCATCAGCGCCTACCGCACGCTCGCGCTCGGCGTGGCGATCTGGGCGCTCGCGACCGCGGCGACGGGGCTTGCGGCAGGATTCGGAGTCCTCATCGCGCTGCGGCTCATTCTCGGCGTCGGCGAGAGCGCCGCCTTTCCCTGCAGCTCCAAACTCCTCGCGCGCCATCTGCCTCCGCAAAAGCTCGGCGTGGCGAACGGCGCCATCGCGACCGGCCTCGCGCTGGGGCCCGCTTTCGGCACCTTCGCCGGCGGCATGCTGATGGCGCAGCTGGGATGGCGCGCAATCTTTCTTACGTTCGGTCTCGCCTCGCTCCTCTGGCTCGTCCCCTGGCTCAAAGCGACCCGCGAAGTCACCCTGCGCGGAGAGGAAACAGGGCATGGGAGCGAGCCCTCCTTCCGCGAATTGCTCAGCCGGCGCGAACTCTGGGGCGCCTGCCTCGGCCATTTCAGCAGCAACTACGCATTCTATTTCGTAATTTCCTGGCTGCCGCTCTACCTCGTAAAATGGCGCGGATTCACGGTGCCGGAAATGGCGACGCTCGCGGGTGTGATCTACCTCGTCTACGCGGCGAGCGCTCAGGTCACCGGGTGGCTCGCAGATTTCTGGATGGAAAAAGGCGCAAGTGCGAACCGGGTGCGCAAGACCGCGATCATCGCCAGCCATGCCGGCCTCGCGCTGGCCATGTTCGGCTGCGCCTTCGGCAACATGGCCGTCTGTATGGGCAGCCTGTTCCTTGCCGGCGTTTCGTTTGGGCCGGGCTCCGCCAATGTGTTCGCGATCGGACAAACCCTCGCCGGCCCGCGCGCCGCGGGCAAATGGGTCGGCGTGCAAAACTGTCTGGGCAATATTTCCGGCATCGTCGGGCCGTTGATCACCGGCTTCGTCATCGACCGCACCGGGGATTTCTTCTGGGCGTTCGCGGCCGCCTGCGCGATCACGCTGGTCGGTATCCTCGCCTGGGGCGTCATCATTCCGCGCGTCGCCCCGCTCGCCTGGCCGCAACACACGTGATTTTGATGCGGCGACGCTGCGATCGGGCCGGAAACCGGCCCTTCGTCCGTCTACGGATCAACGCACTGACACGAAGCCTTGATAAAACCGGCGCAGGATCGCGAATCGCGCATATGATGCGGACGGATCCGGTGGCGAAGGCATGGAGTCGGCATTCGAGCGGCTGGCGCTGAAGCAGGGGCTTTGGTGGCTTTGTGCCGGCCTTCTGGCCGGTGCGGCGGTGTTGCTTCTGCCTTCCGCCTTTGCACCGGCGATGCTTATGGGCGCCTGTATCGTCGTCGCAGCCGCAGCCCTTGCGATCGGCGCACAGAAACGCGAGGAGGGCACAGCCGCGAATGCCCAGACCGCGGAGAGCATGGGCGCCGCCCTGCCGCCCCGCGCCCGCGAAATCCTCGAGCGCCTGCCCGATCCGCTCATGCTGCTCGACGAGGCGAACCGGGTGATCCTCTCCAACAACGCCATGGTCGCGGTCGTCGGCACCGACACGCAGAACAAGCACGTTTCCGCCGTGCTGCGGACGCCGGCCCTGCTCGAAGCGATCGAGCGCACCGCGGCGACCGGCGATCCCGCATCGGTGGGCTTTTCCGTCCGCGTACCTGTCGAGCAGCATTACCAGGCCTATGTAACGCGCACCGAACAGAGCCCTCGCGTCACCGCAGTGCTGCTGCACGACGTCACCGCGTCTCTCAGGGCCGAGGAGGCCCGCGCCGATTTCGTCGCCAATGCGAGCCACGAACTGCGCACGCCGCTCGCAGCGCTGTCGGGCTTTATCGACACGCTGAAGGGCCACGCCAGGGACGACGAGGAAGCGCGGGAGAAATTCCTCGACATCATGAGCATCGAGGCCGGCCGCATGCGCCGCCTCATCGACGACCTGCTCTCGCTCACCCGCATCGAGCAGAACGAACATGTGCCGCCGCAGGACGAAGTCGACATCCACGGCGTGGTGCAGGATGCGGCTGCCGCGCTCCAGGGCCTTGCCCGGCTCGACGACATGGTCCTCTCGGTCACGGAGGCGAATGGCCTGCCGCCGATCGTCGGTGACCGCGACGAGCTGATCCAGCTGTTCCAGAACCTGATGCACAACGCGATCAAATATGGCCACCCCGGCGGCCATGTCTGGATATCGGTGGAGACGGCCACCGGCCCCATCGCGCCGCCCGGCCGCCACAGTGCCGATTCCTTCGTGGCGATTGCGGTGAAGGACGATGGCGAAGGGATTCCGCGCGAGGCCATTCCCAGGCTCACCGAGCGTTTCTATCGCGTGGATGTGCGGCGCAGCCGGGAGCGCGGCGGCACGGGGCTGGGCCTCGCGATCGTCAAGCATATCGTGAACCGGCATCACGGCCGGCTTCTGATCGACAGCAAGGCCGGCGAAGGCAGCACGTTCACCGTGCTCCTACCTGCCCTCCGCCATGCGGTGCCCGAGCCGTCATTGTCACGAAATTGATGCTGAACTGTCACAAAGCCTTGCGGCTTACTGATTAGGCAGGCATCTGTGGCGCGGTGGATTCTCATGAAGCGCCCGACAATGAAGATCGATATGAGCGAACACACGGTCAAGGCATTCGGGGAACAGCTCGAGGCGCTCTCCACGAGCGTCGCCCAGATGGGAGGCCTTGCCGAAGCGCAGTTTGCCGACGCCATCGAGGCCATCGGCAAACGCGACATGTCGCTCGCCGAGGCGGCTATCGCCGGCGATCCCAGAATCGATCAGCTGCAGCAATTCATCGAGGACCAGGCGATCAAGGTGCTGGCGCTGCGCCAGCCCATGGCCATCGATCTGCGCGACACGCTTGCCGCCATCAAAATCGCCAGCGAACTCGAACGCGTCGGCGATCTCGCCAAGAACATCGCCAAGCGGGCGCTGGTGCTCAACCGCGAACCGCCGATCCGCCTTACCTCGAGTCTCGCGCGCATGGGAAACGTGACGCTTCAACAGCTCAAGCTCGTGCTCGATTCCTATTCCGACCGCAATGCGGCCGGCGCCGAAGCCGTGTGGCGGCAGGACAACGAGATCGACGAGATCTATAACAGTTTGTTCCGCGAGCTGCTGACCTACATGATGGAAGATCCGCGCACCATCAGCCTGTGCACGCATCTTCTGTTCGTCGCCAAGAACATCGAGCGCTGCGGGGATCACGCCACCAACATCGCCGAGACCGTCTATCACATGGTGAGCGGCGGACATCTCGCGAGCGAGCGGCCCAAGGCCGATGTCACCTCATCCACGACTGTTCCATTCGAGCGGAAGATATGATGCTGAAACCCACCGTCCTCGTCGCCGAAGACGAAGGCGCGCTGATCACGCTGCTGCGCTACAATCTCGAACGCGAGGGTTACCGCGTGCTCGAAGCGCTGAACGGCGAGGAAGCGCTCCTGGTCGCCAATGAGCACCAGCCCGATCTCGTGCTGCTCGACTGGATGCTGCCGCAGCTCTCCGGCATCGAAGTCTGCCGCCGCCTGAGAAGCCGCCAGGAAACGCGCAACGTTCCCATCGTGATGCTCACCGCGCGCGGCGAGGAAACCGACCGCATCCGCGGGCTCGACACCGGCGCCGATGATTACATCGTCAAGCCGTTCTCGATGACGGAGCTGCTCGCGCGGCTGCGCGCAGTGATGCGCCGCATCCGGCCCAGCCTCGCCGAGGATGTGGTGAAGGTTGGCGATATCGAGATGGATCGTGCCGCCCATCGCGTGCGCCGCGCCGGCAACGATGTTCATCTCGGGCCGACGGAGTTCAAGCTGCTCGATCATCTGATCCAGCATCCCGGCCGCGTCTTCAGCCGCGAACAGCTGCTCGACGCGATCTGGGGCTCCGACGTGTATGTCGAAGCGCGCACCGTCGACGTCCATGTCGGCCGGTTGCGGAAGGCGCTCAACGTCCAGGGCGAAAAAGACCCCATCCGCACGGTGCGTTCCGCCGGCTATGCGCTGGACGATACGTTCGTGAATTGATTTCGGAGCTTCCTCTCCCCGATGCTGCTAAAGGGGAGAGGAGCCCGATTTTGCAGGTGCAAGTCTGATATCCGGAGTTACGGTGTCAGCTTGAACACGGTGCCATATCCGTAGGCACCGCCAAAGCTATCAGACGTCGTGCCATATAGATTGCCGACCTGATCTATTATCAGGTCGGAGGTGGGGCCATTGGTGAACGAATAGAGGATGAGAACGTCCCGTCGGCGCCGACTTCAAACACGTTTCCGTAACCATATGCACCACCTATTTCCGCCGCACCGTAGAGATAGCCTGCCGAGTCGCAACGTGCTGGAGAAGTTATTTGGCGGCGGCGGCGCCCGTCAGCGCGGAAACCTCAGAAATCCCACGTACGTCCCGCGACTATCGACGAAGTAACCTGCAATTTCCCCATCGTCATTGATGCTCGTGGCCACCGTGCCCTGCTGAGGAGCCGTGCCCGCTCCAGGCGCATCTATTGGTGTGAATGTCCCGTCTGCCGAACGCAGAAATCCATGCCTTATTCCACCCACATCCAAATATTCGCCAACGACGCTTTCGTCATTATTTATACTTAATACGTATACAATTTCTCCACCGTCCGGCGCGTCAAAGCTGGTTATAGTACCCTCTGCGGAGCGCACAAAGCCATGCGAGGCACCCCCACTATAATACTCGCCGGTGACCGCACCCACGCCGCTTATGCTTACGGCCAGCGTGCCCTGAGATCCCGTTGGATCGATTGTCGTATATTTGTTCTTGCGGGTCCGTATGAACCCATGAGCCTCCCCTCCCGGGTCGACATAATATCCAGTAATCTCGCCCTGATTACTGATTGCGCGTGCCAGCGTTCCCTGATAATTTCCGTTTCCCGCCAGACTATCATTGAACTTAGAGATTGTTCCGTCTGCTTCGCGGACAAAGCCGTGGCTTACGTCTGCATTGTCATTGTAATAGCCTGCTATTTTGCCACTTCGATTAATTGACCACCCTGCGGTCGCTATCGCGCCTTTGATACTGTATGTGGTCACGGCCCCGGACGCGTAGATGAAGCTTTTTCCATCTGCCGTTATCCCCGCTGCTTCACCGCTATCATTGATGCTGTATGGATAGGTTCCGTCCTCGAACCCAATGCCTTTGCCATGAGCTACTCTTATGAACCCCCAAGAACCTAGGTGCCTGATACTGCAGGTTCCGGCGACATCGCCAGCAATGTTGATAGCTGCGACCACCGTACCGTATCCCGCTTGCCGCCTGTGACATTGCCTGAAGGTAACGAATTTGGCCTTTGCTTTCACCGCGCTGATCGCGGGAGCTGCCCCGCAAAGCAGAACGGGAGCCGCACAGCAGAAGAGAAGCCGGGCAATCCGCCACGCAGACGAGTTATTCCGAGTACGCGCGTGCCGATTGCCCATGCCCCCCGCCACCCTTACAGAACTTGGGTGTGTCATAGCACGCCCCAAGCGAACACGCCATCCGCATAATTTGCGAGGAATCTCGGTCCGCGGTGTCTGGCCTGCACCGTTGCTTCCACGGGCGTATGCAGCCTCCGCAGATTTGAGAGATTAGCGGACGGGACCCCCGCGGCCCCAGGGGGATGCCAGGGGGATGCCAGGGGGATGCCAGGATATAATCACCTACCCCACCGCGCGCCGCTTCTCCGGCCGCATTTGCTGCGGCTGATAGGCCTTGCGCGAATGGGCCTCGCAATAGGGCGAACCGCCCTTCGGATTCCGTCCGCAGAAGTGAAACTCATTGTCGGCGGGATCGCCGATCGGCCAGCGGCACATCCGGTCGTTGATGGTAAGCACGGTCGCGAAATGGCCGTCGTCAAGTACGACTGGCTCCTCTTCCACGATCGGCGGCTGGGGAATATGAGTGCGCATGGAATGGCGGGCTGTGGTCGCGAGCCTGATGCGCTCGCCCCGCGGCGGGCAGGCCCGGCCGGCAAGGCCCAGCCGGTGCACCTTGCCAATCACGGCGTTGCGGCTGATCCCGCCCATGACCTTGGCGATGTGACTCGCGGACAGGCCCTCGGTCCACAACGACTTCAGCTGTTCAATGCGATCATCCGTCCAGCTCATTTCTGTCTCCCCTGCTGGGACCTAAATATCGTAGCAGCATGAACGCACGATACAAGTTCTATGCAAGGAAACTCCATATTGTCCACAGAAAGCACGCGTGCCCTATGCCATCGAGCGAAAAGCCCTGGTGGCAAAGTTCTGTGTGGCCCAGGAATTTTACCGGCCCTGCGGGAACCATACCCGCATCAATGATTTAGCGAGCTTGGTATCGGTTGGGGCGGTTCGGGGATGGCTGTGGGTCGATCCATTGACGCGCTCTCGGACATCGAGCGCATAGCGTTCTATCGGCAATTGGCGCTGGAAGCTCTGCAACGAGCCCAAAAAGCGGCGACCGACGACCAGGTTGCGGCCTATCTGGATATCGCGACGCGCTGGAGTTCGATCGCCGACGAAGTCGAACGTTGGAGCGCGCGGCAGGTTGGACTGGAAGCCGGAAATGGCCAAGACGGCAAAACCGGGCACTCCGGAAAGGGGCATCAGGACCGCGGCCGCAACCATTGAAGGCGCTTCAAGAGCCGCGCGCAACAATGCGCCGATATCGTCGACGCTCCGGCAGCGGCTGTATAAGTACTGTGGAAAACACAGTGACAACAAAACTGTCGTGAACGCGACAACGAAATGCCTAGCGCTGCTTGGGACAGGTCTCCGGCCGGAAACGCGCCGCGTTCCTTCCCGGAACTTGTAACGCGCCTTTTCTGGTCTTGGCCGGAAACCCGAAAGGAAACGCTCCGCGCTTTCCTTGACCCTCCCGGGCACAGGACCCATAAAGCGCGCCCGGCTGCGTATCCTTAACCAGGCCAGGAGAGCGAAGTGATCCCAGCCGTTTTGCCGACCTATGCCCGCGAAGATCTGGCTTTTTTGCGCGGCGAAGGCCCATGGCTGTTTGCGGAAGATGGCACCCGTTACCTCGATTTTGCGGGCGGCATCGCGGTCAATGCGCTCGGGCATGCGCATCCGGCGCTCGTCACTGCACTGACAGAGCAGGCGTCGAAGCTCTGGCACACGTCAAATCTTTATCGCGTGCCGGAGCAGGAGCGGCTGGCGAGACGGCTTGTCGATGCAACTTTCGCCGACACGGTTTTCTTCGGAAATTCGGGGGTCGAGGCGATCGAATGCGCGATCAAGATGGCGCGCCGTTATCACTACGCCAGAGGCGACGGTGGGCGGTTCCGGACCGTTACTTTCGAAGGCGCCTTCCACGGCCGCACGCTCGCGGCGATAGCAGCCGGCGGGCAAGCGAAATACCTGGAGGGATTTGGTCCCAGGACGGATGGTTTCGACCAGGTGCCGTTCGGCGATCTCCGCGCCGTCGAAGCGGCGATCACGGAGGCGAGTGCGGCGATACTGATCGAACCGATACAGGGTGAAGGAGGCCTGCGGCCGGCAACCCCTGAGTTCCTGCGCGGATTGCGACGCATCTGTGATGATCATGGGCTGCTGCTGATCTTCGATGAAGTGCAGACGGGCGTCGGCCGCACCGGCAAGCTGTTTGCTCATGAGTGGGCAGAAGTTACACCAGACATCATGGCCATCGCCAAAGGCATCGGCGGTGGATTTCCCCTGAGCGCCTGTCTCGCCACGGAACACGCGGCTTCCGCCATGACGATCGGCTCACACGCGAGCACGTTCGGCGGCAACCCGCTTGCCATGGCGGTCGGCAATGCCGTTCTCGACGTCGTGCTGGCGCCGGATTTCCTGCCGCACGTCGAACGCGTGGCGAATTATGCGCGTCAGCAACTGGCGGCGTTGCCCGACGAATATCCGCACATCTTCGAGGATGTGCGGGGCCAGGGGCTGATGCTCGGACTGAAAATGAAAATACCCAACAGCGAATTTCTACAGGGATTGCGTGCGCGGCACCTGCTTGCGGTCGGCGCCGGTGGAAATGTCGTGCGTCTCCTGCCGCCGCTCATCGTCGAAGAAGAACATGTGCGCGAGGCCATCCGCATTATCTCCGAAACTGCGGATTCCTGCCCGAAGGCTTCGGAGGCGGCATGACGATGCCCGACAGAGCATCCGTCGCGCCGCGGCACTTCATCGATATTGCCGATCTGAACTCCGCGACCCTCAACCAAATGATCGATGATGCCTGCCGGCGAAAGCGGGCGCGGAAAGGACTGCCGCATGGCGTGCCCGACACGGACGCTCCCCTTGCGGGACGCGTGCTGGCGCTGATCTTCGACCGGCATTCCACCCGCACGCGCATCTCATTCGACGTTGCCATGCGCCAGCTCGGCGGCACCACGATCATGATGACAGGTGCGGAGATGCAACTCGCGCGCGAAGAGACGATCGCCGATACCGCACGCGTTCTCTCGCGTTATATCGATGCGGTGATGATCCGCCTGCTCGATCACGAGATGGTGCAGGAACTGGCCGACAATGCCGACATACCCGTGATCAACGGCCTCACGAAAATGTCCCATCCCTGCCAGGTGATGGCGGATATAATGACATTCGAGGAGCGAAAGGGATCGATCCGCGGCCGCACGGTGGCCTGGACAGGCGATGCAAATAACGTCCTTACCTCCTGGATTCATGCCGCGGCACGGCTCGGATTCCAACTGCGCGTGGCAACACCAAAGGAACTCGCGCCACGCGAAATCTTGCGCGATTGGGCGTCACGGGAAGGCGCCGAAGTCGAGTTCGGCGAAGACCCTGAACGCGCCGTCGCGGGCGCGGATTGCGTGATCACCGATGCCTGGATTTCGATGGGCGACGAAGATGCCGTGAAGCGGCATAATCTGTTGCGCCGTTATCAGGTCAACAATGCGTTGATGACGCGAGCCGCGGCGGACGCGATCTTTATGCATTGCCTGCCCGCCCATCGCGGCGAAGAAGTCACCGACGAGGTGATCGACGGGCCGCAATCGGTCGTGTTCGACGAAGCCGAAAACCGGCTGCATGCCCAGAAGGCCATTCTCGCCTGGTGCCTTTCGTGAGCGGAGAAAACCGCGACTATCAACCGGCCCCGCCGGCGGATTTCGTTCTTCCGTTCGATCTGCCGCTTGCCGGGTTGCGCGGACGGCTGGTCCGGCTGAGTGCCGTGTCGACGCGCGCGCTCGAAGCGCATGTACTGCCCGAGCCCGCGGCGCGGGTGGCGGCGGAAGCGTGTGTTTTGGGAACCCTTCTTGGCTCGGCCCTGAAACTCGAGGGCCGGTTGACCGTGCAGACAAAGAGCAGCGGGCCGCTCGACCTCGTCGCAGCTGATTATTATGGCGCGGAAGACGGCCGGCCTGCCGGCATCCGCTCCTATGCGCGACTGGACGAACAACGTTACGCGGCGCTCGGCAACGCGCCCTCTTTCGACGTGCTTGCCGGCGAAGGCGTAGTTGCCATCACGATCGAGCCGAAATCGGGCGGGCAACGCTATCAGGGTATCGCCTCGCTCGCAGCAGCCAGCATCGCTGCCTCGGCCGAGGCCTATTTCGCACAGTCCGAGCAACTCCCGACGGCCATCCGGCTCGCCGCAGCTTCGGTTCGCGCGCCGGGTCAGACAAATTCCCATTGGGTGGCCGGCGGCATCATGCTGCAGGCGACGCCGGAAGGCCGCCTTCAGGACGATGACTGGGAACGGCTGGCAGCATTCCTTGCCTCGGTCGAGGACCTCGAACTCGTGGATGCCGCTCTGGCTGCGGAAACATTGCTGTGGCGGCTCTTCCACGACGACGAAGTGCGCGTGCACCCCGCCGAAACTGTTGCCTTCCGCTGCGATTGCGATAGCGGCCGGATCGCTTCAGTCCTGAGCGCCTACCCGCAATCGGAGCGGGACGAATTGTCCGATCCGGACGGCGTCATTCGCGCGCGCTGTGAGTTCTGCGGCCGGATTCACGAAATCGTCACGCAGGAATTTGGGCGAGATAATTAACCGCTTTGCCGCAACTGCCGGATTTTGCTTGATATTAACCTTGCGATCGTTATATTAATTTCTCGTTAACTATTGCCCTTGAGCGGAACCGGGCGTGCCGCCATCAGGGGCAAACGGGTTTGGTGCGAGTGTCTCGGCGGGAAGGCGGCAGCCTTTTCGTAGGGGGTTTGTATGCTTGCGTACGAAGAGTTGCAGGGATCGCGGGGCAGAGAAACCCGCTATCGCCCGCCCCGCTATGATGCGCGCGCGCTGTTCCCGCACCGCCCGCCGCGCGTGCGGATCGGATCGGCGGCCTACCAGATCCAGAACATCAGCCTGGGCGGCGTGGCCGCCATTACCAAAGACGCGGCAAATGATGACCTCGCCGTCGGCGATACGGTCAAGCTCACGATCCAGCAGGCGGGACTGCCAATCTTCGAATCAGACGCCAAAGTTCGTTGGGCGGAAAAAACCATCTTCGGCGCAAGAGTCGCTTTGAGCTTCGTCGACCGTGTGATGGAGCTGGAAAAACTGATCAACCGGAATCTCCAGGCCCAGATCGCAACCCGCTCCAGCCTGGCCCAAGCCCATGCATTGGTGCCGCTGGAATATCGCAGTTTCTGCGCCGATGTCGTGAAACTCCTGCGCGGCTATCGAACGGTCATCGATGCCAACCTGTCCGTTCCCACCGAATTCACGCATGATTTCGATCACATTGCCGTCTTTGAAGCTTGTGAGACACAACTGGTCCACGAATGGCGCGTGCTTTGGCGCGCCGGCAACGACCTCGTGTGCAGCGTCATGAATGAGCGCGAGCGCCGCGAGGCGGTCAAGGAATACACCGAACTCGTTCTGACGCCTGAATTGCGCGGGGGCGCCATCTGGGACCGCTCCTACGCCAAGCCGCTTGGCTATCCCGGTGATTTTGGGATCATGAACCAGGTGTATGACTGGCAGCGCGCCGGGACCGACGCCTACCAGATGCTTCTGCACCGGCTCGGTCTCGAAGTTGCCGAATGTATCAAGACGCGCATGGAAGTGGTGCGCGGCGACATCGGTAAGATTGTCTGCTCAATCGAAGCAAACCGCCCGGCCCGTGTTCTCAGCCTGGGCTGCGGTTCGGCGCGTGAGGTCGAAACCTGGCTCGCCCGGAGCCGCTCGGCACCGATCCGCGTGGAGTTTACGCTGATCGACCAGGAGCAACGCGCTCTCGACTACGCCTATCGTGCTTCTTACCCGTACATATTGCGCAGCGATAACCGCTGCCGGCTCAATTGCCTCCATGTCTCTTTCACCGACGTGCTGCGCGGCACGGGAGGTATGGATAGGCTGCCGCCGCAGGATCTGATCTATTCCGTCGGCCTGCTCGATTATCTCACCAACAGACGGGCGGCGAGTCTGGTGCGCCGTCTCTATGAGCTCGTCATCCCGGGCGGATTGCTGATCATCGGCAACATGAACGAGACCCCATTGAGCAATCTGTGGCCGATGGAATTCGTCACCGACTGGTCGCTCTATTATCGGAGCGACGCCCAGATGCTTGCCTGGACGCAGGGTCTCGATCCGGCAAAGGCATGGACGGAGACGGAGTGCACCGGACGGGTGCGGCTGCTGTATATTCAGAAGCGCTGATCGGATCAGACGGCCTTTTTCACCGGCAACGCGCGTCTTTGCGGCATAAGCCTGTTGGCCGACAAATGCACGGTGACATGCGTACCGCGGTCGACCTCGCTCTCGAGCACAAGCGAACCGCCATGAAGCTCGGCGATTTTCTTGGCGAAGGGCAGACCCAGCCCCGTGCCGCCGTGGCGACGGGACAGGGCGCGCTCCACCTGCTCGAATGGCCGCAATACGCGCTCCAGATGTTCCACCGGGATGCCGATACCTGTGTCGGCGACCTCGATGACGATCTCGCGGCGCTCGTTCGGACGGACCCGGACATCCACCCGGCCGCCCGGCGGCGTGAATTTGACGGCGTTGCTGATGAGATTGAGCGCCAGCTGCCGGATCAGCCTTTCATCCGCACGGATCTCGATCTCGGGTTCCGCCGCCGCGAGATCGAGCGCAACGCTGCCTTCATCCGCCCGTCCGGCACACATCTGCACGCAGGCCTGCAGACAGGACACGAGATCGAAGACATCTTCCCGCAGCTCAAGCTTGCCCGCCTCCGCTTTCGCGAGATCCAGAATGTCGTTGATGATCGCAAGCAGATGCAGCCCGCTGGCATTGATATCTGCGACATATTCGAGATATCGGGCGTTGCCGAGACTGCCATAAAGCTGCTTGTGCAGCACGTCCGAGAATCCGATGATCGCGTTCAGCGGCGTGCGCAACTCGTGGCTCATCGTGGCCAGGAACTCGCTCTTCGATTTGTTGGCGTTGTCCGCCTCGACCAGCAGCGCGTTCAGGGTCAAGTTCTTTGCTTCGATGATCTTCTGGCTGACATAGGATTTGCGGACATAAAGTTCCTGGTAATAGCCGGAGAAAAGACCGACCCCCGTGGCCATCACAAGAAAGAAATCGTTGCTCACGAATGTGGCCAGCGGGATCGGGTTCACCAACGCTGCGGAAAGCTGGTATGCGCCGACGAGAAATGTGGAAATCGTGGCCGAGTAGGTGAAACGCAGCCGAATGAGGCTGGAACTGTATATGACGCACATCACGACGCCGGCATAGTATTGCGCGTTGTAGGGCGGAGGCATGATCATGGTCATGATCACGACACCGAGTCCGCTCGCCACCAGAATGGCACCGAGTGTGAACTGTCCGATCTTTGCGAAGACCGGCGAGAATGTGAGAACGAATCCGGTCACCAGGACCGGTACTGCGCAGCCGAAACGAATGACGAGCAGGGCCGGAAGCGTGCTGCCGCCTACGATCCGATCGAGCAGCCCGAAGGCACCATAGAGCATGGTGCCGGCCAAAACATAGATGCGAATGATATCGAGCGAGCTCTGCAGCATTTCGCGCTCGAAGGTACGTTCGATCGACGGATCGCGGAACACGAGCCGGATCGTGTCGAGCTCGTAGTTTGGCTCTTGCGGGGTCGTGCGGTTTGGCGCAGGCGGGCCCATGCTTCCGGCTTAGTGACGCTGGTTTGTGCGCCGGGACCGTACAGATTCGTAGGTAAATAATTGCGTAACCACAGCGCTCTTTACCTTCGCGCGCCGAGTGCCCCTGAACACAGGCTTAACAGGCGCACTTGCGCCTTAACCAAAGGGTGCGGGGACGCAGGGCGCGGCCGTCGGAACACCCTCGAAGTTCGTCCAGCACATGCGATCAAAATCGAAGAGCTTGCAGGCGGCGCAGATGCTCCGATACGCGGTGAACGAGAGGTCGTACTCCTCCACAGTGCGCGCAACCGCGCCCATGAACTCCTCCTGCGCGGCAGGGAGGGCGTAGACCGG
>DATAYG010000144.1:0-42973 GCA_036272695.1 Rhizomicrobium sp.
CGACATACCCCGGGTTATTAAGTCTGGAATCAGTTGGCCGTCCCGTTGTGGCAAAAATACACTGCAGTATCGCTCGACGACGGAGCATATCATCACATTTGCGTACTTCTCCGCGTCCGAAAAAAGCGGAGCAGCAATGTAGATGAGCTTAGACCTCATGGTGCCGCTCTCTCCAAGAACGCACCAAGTCTGGCCCCAAAATCAAATGGATGATACTCGCCGAAAAAAATAATCCGAATAACATCTTGCACACCTTCGGCAATCGAACAGCAGTAACCCCAGGTAGTGCTACCCAATTTTATCACTGGATCATAGATATCAAGCATCACCTCCTGTTGACGTTTTAACACCTGAAGTGTTTTATCCGACGTTGGATCTTCATCGCGCGGAGGTCTCCCTCGCTGAATCTGGCGTTCTAGAAGCGTTATTGGCTCTGCTTGAATAACGATAACTTGTCCAGGACACAGATTCACAAAATTAGCCTCAACAAATGGCTTAAGTACCTTTTCGTATCTTTTTTTGGCAGTCGTCGCCGGGTCTTCCTCATCGAAATCTGGGAAGGCAATAAAATCCAAAGGTGCGCGATCAACTACTACAATTCCAACCTTAATGTTATCGATTTCCTCATTCTTGTTAAAGATCGCTACATTCAGCTTCTCATTAATATCTGTCTTTTCTTCCAATGTCGTATCCATCGAAAACTTGTTCATGGCCGTAGGCATCCGGTCTGGCCATTCTTCCACGGTTGCGACGCTGCGCAGATGACTGAGAATCGTGGATTTCCCGGACGAGACTGCTCCGCACATATAGTACACGAAGCGAGGCTTTAAACCAGACAATACAATCTCACTCTTGAGGTCTCCGGGTTCTCTTTTGATCAGCCGCAAAAGCCCTGCAATCTCGCACGAATTAAGAAATAACGTATAAAGATTATAGGTCGTAAAGTTCGCTTCACGTATCGCTTCTCGCTGTTCCGGAGAAAGAGCACCTTCCCCCTCTGCAAGGAAGTGGACATAGTAACTTATATGTCCCGGGCGCCTTCCAGCGTGAAGCCTGAGCGCATTTTTCAACGTTCCATCTGCCAATGAATGACCGATTATGAGCCAAGTCTTATTCGATAGATGGCCGAGTAGAAAACTTGCTTCGACATTGTTCGTGTTCGCCAAATGATCCGCGAAATTTGCTTCGGTAAGAACGATGCTGTCGCTGCCCTTGAAGCCTTCAGTGGGTATATAACCATTAGGATGATATACGTTAAGTACGTCAGGCCGAAGGAATGGATCAGGCTTCCAGAATGAATGGAACCGACGATTGGGGGCACGCTGGCTTTCAACCATCGAAACAGCAACTTCCAGTGCATTATCAAAATTGTGAGTGATGACGAGATCGAGCTCGATCGCAATATTCGCGATCTCCATTAGATACTCGTGACCTGTGAGTGCGGCCTTGTAAGCTTCAGTATCTTCTCGTTCGTTCTTGAGATAATGTTCATAAAGGAATTTTGAAACGATTTTGCGCCAACTTGTGTTGACGCTCGCCTCCTTGACGTCCCGATCACTTATTTCGAGCGTCGCGAGTTGCTTCTTGCGGAAGAACTGGAACATCTGCTCACCACGATAGCTTTGGGGAGCTGACTTGTCACTTGTTTTGTACGACAGTTCGCACTCGATAGCATCAAGTAGTTTATTCCAGGCAGGAATTTCAAGGTCGTGACTCGCGCCGGCGCCGAGAATAAATCCCAACTGACGTTGCTTCTTGCCTGTAAGACTTGAGTGCGCAGCGTAATTCAAATGACAAACGGCTTTCAAGTGCCTGTGAAGAACAGATTGTTCTACGGAAGATAGTGTCATGGGCTGACCAAGAAGCTCAACTGCCGTGAATCATTGCGAACTGAGCGAGCCCAGTTAGCCGGAGCTTCGGGTTTCGCTCGAGGGGCTGTTCCAAGCGCTGCCAACACGTAGTAATCAAGCATGTCGAGAAAGCGTTGATCAAAATTCTGCAAGGTGTGATTTACGTTCCACAAAGCGCTCTTGCGAATTTCCTTCTTATCGGAACAGCGCCCCAGCCAGTGATGGCTTGGGGGATCAAGCGGCGCATGCATGTTTGACAGAAGAGCAATTAGATTTTGTTCAAGATAGGCTCTATCATTATTTTTGGAAGATGACCCAGGAACTTCAATTGTCGTAACCAAGAGTTTGCCAATATACTGAGATACCCGCTCTTCAAGCGCCTCTTCGCGGCGCTTCAAACGGGTGGCAGTTGGCGCCTCAGGCAGTCCCCAACTTTGAACAGCCTCCGTCATTCCTGCCGCAGTTAGGCTGCGACCAATGTGCAGTCTGAAAATGGAACTACGGTGACTTCCGCCCCCCGTTAACGTTCCGAAGTGAGTTCGCATGCGATCCTTCAATGTTGCCTTTGACCCGTTAGCAACGCCGTGCGTGCCCACGCGAACCGCGCGCAATTGATTTGGATTCCTTAGGCGCGGTTCTCTTGAGTCAAAAAACAGATATATACCTGCGGACGGCATGTCCTTCCGAATTGCATCCTGCAAATTCGGCAATCCGCGTTTTTGCAATGAGCTTTTCGATAATTGTGTATGCATCGTTGAGAGTGCCTTCAGTAGCACGCGGGTCTGTGAGTGATTGCAATTGTGCGTGCTTTTCCTCCTTTGCGAGTGAAGCAAACGGGGCCTGTCCAGGTTGAATGTGCGCCATCTCTAGGACCTCGTTGTACTCTGGACGGCATAGCGAGGTGAGTTGCGACACTCGCATCGGGTCGATGTTGCCAAACTGGGCATTCATTTCTTGAGCGAGAGCGTGACGTTCATCGGGTTTAAGATCCTGTATGCACCTGTCATAGGGTTCGACGACCTTGCCAGGAAGGACCAATCCATATTTCGCGGACATAATAATCCACGAATCGAAGTTCGCGTGCGCATAGCGACGAGAAAGGAAAAAAGACTCCGACGTGTATAGATTTTCAGCCCAGGTCGCGCGGTCTCGTTTCGAAGCGCTGCACGAGAGGATACAAATCGAATGCACTCGATTAAGCCCCGCAAGAGCTTGGCTTCAAGACGCTGGTTATTCGGTCCGACAAACGTTGTTGCCAGCCTCTTCTGCAAGTTACTGACGAATTCCGAAAAGTGAAGCGTCTTACGGTCCCTCCTCCAGAACCACCTGTGCATAAGTTTCTGCGATTCGGCTTATCGGGCACAATTTTATGAAACGCGCTGCGGCCGCGATCGCACTTTGCCATCGATTCTAAGAGCGCTCACTCCCACGCGTGTGCAGCGCGTCTGTCGCGCCCAAACCCTCCGTCTGGCCGCCGCTGGTTCATAGAGCACGCGTCCTTCGCGGGCGATTTCGGCAAGGAGTTCGGGCGGCGCGGTCTCCATGCGGACGAGGTCGATCCGGAGCAGCGTCGGCGCTTCTTCCGCCGCTTCGACGATATCCGACCAGACCTTCGCATCGGCGCGCGGGCAGGCGACCGCGAGGTCGATATCGGAGCGCGGCATCGCATCGCCCCGGGCGCGCGAGCCGAACAGGACGATCTTTTCGATCTCGGGAAAGGGCATCAGCCTCTCGGCGACAAGATATTCCGGCGCGGGCATGGGGTGATTATGCGCGATGCAGGGCCGGGGCGGAAGTCCATCAAACGGGCGACCCGCCAAAGGCGCAAGCCGGCAAGACGTCCGGCCGGGAGTGCATGCGCGCCAATGCTCCGGCGCTCCTTCAAAGACGCCGGATCCGGCGAGATCATGCATCCGCAGGTTCAAGCGCATCACCGCTCTCCAACTGGAATTGGCTTGGGCCCAGATTGACTTGTTGGGTGTACACCTCCTAGCCTGCAACTCTTTGAAGGGAGGAAGCCCATGAAATTCCTGTTTTTGGCCGCTTCCACGGCATGTGTGATTTGCTCTTCCGCCATGGCATCAACCGGCCTTTCCGGTAATTATGCGGTGCAGTATTCGCAGACCTGCCAGATCGTGGTGGATGTCGACAAGACGACCGGGGCCGTGTCGATCGACAAGTACAGTACTGGCGCAACCATCGCAGCCAGCCCGGGCGTAATCGCGTTTGATCAGGCTGATGGAACCTATGCCTGGAACGGAGAGATAAACGGCGTATCGCTCGTGCTCGAGAAGTTTTCAGACGGCTCGAAGAAGGGAAGCGAAGGCGGATCCTACGCATTTGCCGAGAACGAAATCTATTCCAATACCGATAATACATTGACCCTGGACGGCTCCGTTTACGATGTCGTTTATAGCGGCATCGACGAGAACGGCATTGCGCATGGCTTCATGGCGACGCTTCATCTGCCGCTCAAGCACACAGCGGCCAACCATTGTGTTGTCTCGTTGCAGGGGCAAATGCAGTAAGCTGTGATGAGCCAATTCACCGGCGGGTGCCTGTGCGGCGATGTGCGGTTTGTGACGAAAGGCGCGCCTTACCGGGTCGGCGTTTGTCATTGTCTGGATTGCCGCAAGCATCATGGGGCGCTGTTTCATTCTTCCGCGATATTCCCCGAAAGCGCGGTGACGATCACCGGCGAGACGCGCGAATACAAAGGGCGGTTTTTCTGCTCCCGCTGCGGCTCGCCCGTTTTCGGACGCAGCGAAGACGAAATCGGCGTGAATCTGGGATCGCTCGACGTCCCAGACCAACTGACGCCTACCTACGAACTCTGGACGGTGCGCCGCGAGTCGTGGCTGCCGCCGTTTCCCTTCGTGCGGCGCTACGAACGCGATCGCGACGCCACGAGCCGCTTCGAGGAATAGCCCGCCTCAGCTTTTCTCCACCGGATTGCCAAACTCATAGAGCGGGCGGATTTCGATCTCGCTGGGTCCGCGCATGGGATTGGGGCAGCGTTTCACCCAGGCCACCGCCTCGTCCATGTCCTTGACGTCCCATAACCAATAGCCAGCAACCAGATCGCTCGCGTTGGCGAAAGGCCCGTCGATGACTGTGCGGCCCGCACCGTCGAACGCAATGCGCTTGCCCGCCGACGAGGGTTGCAGGCCTGCTGCCGTGACAAGGATACTGGCCTTGTCCAGCTCGTCATTGAACCGGCCCATCGCCGCCATCATCTCGGCCGTCTCGGGTTCCTCCGGAAAAAAGCCCTTTTCGCTGTCCCCCGTCGCCTTCACGAGCACCATCACACGCATTGTTTGTCTCCTTGCTTGAGCCACATTGAAAGGACGGATGGGGTTTGCCGAAGCCGACAGCGCCACGCAGATTTTTTCGCAGGTCGAGTGGTCCGCATATAATACACCCGTCATGGCCGGGCCGTTGTCCCGACCCCTGTCATGAACCGGCATAGCCCGTGTTCATGGGTCGCCGGGACAGCTTCCCGGCGATGAGGCGGTTGGAGGGAGCGTCAAAGCAGCCTTTCGTAAAACCCGCCGAAAGTCCTGGCGTGGTCAACGAGATGGATTTCGAGAATCCAATGTTTGGGACGGCCGATGCTGTCATTGCTCTGCATCGATGTCGGGTTCTTGGGGCTGATGCGGTTCAGGTCGCGGTCGCCGGGCAGCGTCATGTGGGAGAATTCGCCGACGATGTGGCCGGCGATCGCGCCGCCGAACGCCCAGCCGGCATCCGCCGCGGCTTCCAGCGCGAAGGCGTAGAGCTCCGCGCCGGTGATCTCCGGTGAATTGGTGTAATGACTTTGCACCCGCGCGAACACGCGCGGCAGATCGGCCACGAGTTTATTCTTCGCCGGATCATTGCCCAGCGCATAGGTGCGGCCGATATCGGCCTCCCATTCTTCGAAGACGGGGCCGAGATCGACATAAACTGTGTCGTCGGGCTCGATGATGCGTAGCGGCGGATAATCCCAGGCGGTGGTGAGGGTGTTCGCGCCGGCGCGCACGATGCGCCTGTGCCAGTGACGTTCGACACCGAAACGCGCCTCGGCCAGCAGGCCGATATCGTCCTCCACCTCGGTTTCGCTCCGCCCGGGCGCAACGAAGCCGGCCGCCTCGATCTCCGCCAGCAGCGCTTCCGCCTGTTTCTCGGCCGTAAGCAGCGCCGCCCGGCGCTCGTCATCTTTTGTTTCCGTCATTGCATCACGCCCGCGAATCCCGGGCTTCCCCTAAAAAATATGCGGAAGTCCCTTGAGTCAGTCACGATGGAAGGCCGGTAATAGACGATCCATGGAGGCACATCATGAAACTCAGTGCGCGCAACCAGATCAGGGGCAAGGTGTCTTCCGTCCAGAAAGGCCAGACGACGGCGCATGTCCGTCTCGATATCGGCAATGGCGTCATCATCACCGCTTCGATCACGAATGAAGCCGTCGACGAACTGGACCTTAAGCCCGGCGACGAGGCAATCGCCGTTATCAAGGCTTCCGACGTGATGATCGCGAAGTGAGGGCGGGGGCCGCCGGCGACTTCACGGCGCCGAAGTGAGATCGGCCTTTCCGGTGTCGAGATCGACCGGCACCGAAACATGCTCCTCGACGATCAGCCATTTGCCCTTGAGCTTGCGGTAGACGTCGCTGACGCGCACGGTGACGTCGACAGCTTTGTCCTTCGTATTCGTGCCGGTCATGCGCTGGATGCTGTGACCGTAAGCGACGTCGCCGTCCACGGTGATGGACAGGTCGCTGATCTCGAATTTGACCGGCCCCTTCATTCCGGCGAGCGCGTCCTGCCAGTCCTTGCGATAGTCTTCCCAGCCGACATGCTGCCGCGGCGGCGTCACGTCGAATACAAACAGGCCCGGACCTGGCTCGTAGACCTTCATGATCGCGTCGAGGTCCTTGGCGTTGAACGCGGCCGCAAACCGATCTTCGAGCGCCTCGATCTGGGCCTTGTCGCTATTTACGGCGGCGGCGGGCATGTTCAGACAGCTCGCCGCCGCTGCCGTTGCCATCGTCACGGTCAAAAGAAATTTCATTTATCCCTCCCCTGATTTATTTCGATATTACTGCAAACAGCCCGCTCTTCAAGGCCGCGCTTCCAGCACGATGTTGAACGGCGTTTCCGTGGCGCGGCGCATCGTGCCAAATCCGGCTTTGGTAACAACGATATCGCGCAGGCGCTGCTCGCCGGCCTGGGCGCCGAGGGCAGGGCCGTTTCGCGCCAGCGAGACGGGCACGCAGACCAGCGATGACGCGGCGTAGTAGACCCGGCCGACGGGATTGTGATTGTCCTCCGGGCGATCCCCGGCGATCGGCTCCACGATCATGCAATTGCCGCCCGGCTTCAGCGCCTCACGCGCGTGCCGCGCGGCGCCCACGGGATCGGCCATGTCGTGCAGGCAATCGAAAAACGTGATGAGGTCGAATTCCCGGCCATCATAGGTCGTGGCGTCCGCAACCTCAAAGCGCGCATTGCGTACGCCCGCTTCGCTCGCACGCGTGCGCGCCGTTTCGATCGAAGCGGGATGATAGTCATAGCCCATGAATTCGGAATTCGGATAGGCCTTCGCGAGCAGCACGGTGCTCGCGCCATGGCCGCAGCCGACATCGGCGGCGCGTCCGCCGCGCCCGAGCTTTTCGCTCACGCCATCGAGCGCGGGAATCCATGAGCCGAGAAGATTGGCGTTGTAGCCGGCCCGGAAGAAACGTTCCGTGCCATGAAACAGACAGGGATGATGCTCGCCCCATTCCATGCCGCCGCCGGTGCGGAAATTTTCCAGCGCCCGCTCGCGCACATGAAACAGATCCTGCACCAGTAGATAGGCGCCGGGCAAATCCACCGGCCCGCCGGGATCGGCGAGGCATAGAGCCTGTTCCGCGTTCAGCCGGTATTTGCCGGTTGCGGCGTCGTAATCGACGTAGCCGCCGGCGGCCTGGTTGCCGAGCCATTCGCCGGCATAGCGTTCATTGGTATTTGTGGCGCGCGCGAGCTCTGCGGGCGTGATCGGTTCCTTCGCCAACGCCTTGTAATAACCAAGCTCGTCGCCGATCGTCACCAGGACCGCACTCATCGCGGCGCCGAGGTCGCCGACCGCCTTGTTCAGGAATGCATGAAGCCTGTTTTCGTCGATGGCCATTGGAATTCTCCCCGAAAGCGTTTCGTAGGACCTTATTCTAAGCGTCCGCAACAAGACGCGTCCAGCACAGTCGGGATCGGGCCGGTCAGTCCCGCGACGCCTCGATCACATCCTCAAACGTCCGCAGTCCCGGGCGGGGGGCGTTGACGAGCACGGCCATGTTGCCAGGCAAATGCTGGTTCTTCCACATCTTGGTGTGGGCACGCGGGATGTCCTCCCAGGGGAAAACTTCCGACATGCAGGGATCGAGGCGGCGCTCGATCATCAGCCTGTTGGCTTCGCTCGCCTGTTTGAGATTGGCGAAATGCGAGCCCTGGATGCGCTTCTGCCGCATCCAGACATAGCGGGCATCGAACGTGATGTTATAGCCGGTGGTGCCGGCGCAGAACACGACCATGCCGCCGCGCTTTACTACAAGACATGAGACTGGAAAAGTCTGCTCGCCGGGATGCTCGAACACCATGTCGACGTCGCGGCCCTTGCCGGTAATCTCCCAGATCGCCTTGCCGAAGCGGCGCGCTTCCTTCGTCCAGGAATCATGTTCAGGCGTGCCCACTTTCGGCATCGCGCCCCAGCATTGGAATTCGCTGCGGTTGATGAGTCCCTTGGCACCGAGCGACAGCACGAAATCGCGCTTGGATTCGTCGGAGATCACGCCGATCGCATTGGCGCCGGATACTGCGCAAAGTTGAACAGCAAATGAGCCAAGTCCGCCGCTCGCGCCCCAGATAAGTACATTATGGCCGGGCTTGAGCGAGTGCGGCCGGTGGCCGAAGAACATCCGGTAGGTCGTCGCCAGCGTCAGCGTGTAGCAGGCCGATTCTTCCCAGGTGAGATGTTTCGGCCGCGCCATGAGCTGGCGGTCCTGCACGCGGGCGAATTGCGCGAACGAGCCGTCGGGCGTCTCGTAACCCCAGATGCGCTGCGACGGCGAGAACATCGGATCGCCGCCATTGCATTCCTCGTCGTCGCCGTCGTCCTGATTGCAATGCACGACGACTTCGTCGCCCACTTTCCAGCGCGTCACCTTCGAACCGACAGCCCAGACGATCCCCGACGCGTCCGAGCCTGCGACATGATACGGGTTGCCGTGGCCGTCGATGGGGGAAATAGGTTGGCCCAAGCCTGCCCACACGCCATTATAATTCACGCCCGCGGCCATCACGAGGATCAGGACATCGTGGGAATCGAGCGGCCAGGTCGGCACGATCTCGATTTTCATGGACTCTTCCGGAGGCCCGTGCCGGTCCTTGCGGATGGTCCAGGCGTACATCTGCTGCGGCACATGGCCGAGCGGCGGAATCTCGCCGATCCCGTAAAGATCCTTGTAAACCTCAAGTATAGGCTTGGCTTCTGCCGACATGGATCCCTCTTTGTCCCGCTCTATCAAAACGCACGAAATGTCTTTTCGCGCATGCAGAATGTATTATGCTGCGGCGCAGCATCCGACTGCATAGGCAGCCCTGTCAAGCTTGCCCGCATGCAGACTGCGCCAACATGCGTTTAGGATGATAGCGAGATGAGCGGGCGCGATTCACCCTGGATTTTCCGGACCTATGCCGGGCATTCGAGCGCCGCGGCCTCGAACGCGCTCTATCGCAGCAACCTCGCCAAGGGCCAGACGGGCCTCTCCATCGCCTTCGATCTGCCGACACAGACGGGTTATGACAGCGATCATCCGCTGGCACGCGGCGAGGTCGGCAAGGTCGGCGTGCCCATCGGCCATCTGGGCGACATGCGGGCACTGTTCGACGGCCTGCCGCTTGAACAGATGAACACCTCGATGACGATCAACGCGCCGGCAGCCTGGCTGCTGGCCCTCTATGTGGCACTCGCCGACGAACAGGGTGTCGCGCGCGCGGGACTCGCCGGCACCACGCAGAACGACATCATCAAGGAATATCTGGCGCGCGGCACTTACATCTTTCCGCCGCGTGCCGCCCTGCGCCTCACCGCCGATGTCATCGCCTTCTCGAGCGCGGAGATGCCGCGCTGGAACCCGGTCAATCTCTGTTCCTATCATCTGCAGGAAGCCGGCGCCGAGCCGGTGGAGGAGGCGGCTTTTGCGCTCGCTGCGGCAATCGAAGTGCTCGGTACCTGCCGCGCACGTGGAGCGATTTCCGAACAGGATTTTCCAAGAGCCGTCGGCCGCATCAGTTTCTTCGTCAATTCCGGAGTTCGCTTCATCACCGAGGTTTGCAAGCTTCGCGCCATGGCCGAGGTCTGGGATCAAATTACCAGAGAACGATATCACGTTACCGATCCGAAGCTGCGTCTGTTCCGTTACGGCGTGCAGGTGAATTCGCTAGGGCTCACCGAACAGCAGCCGGAGAACAACGTCTATCGCATCCTGTTCGGCATGCTGGGTGTGACGCTGTCGAAAAAGGCGCGCGCGCGCGCGGTGCAACTGCCGGCCTGGAATGAAGCGCTGGGCCTGCCGAGGCCCTGGGACCAGCAATGGTCGCTCAGGCTACAACAGATCGCAGCATTCGAGACCGACATGCTGGACCATGAAGACATATTCGATGGCTCGCGCGTCATCGAAGAAAAAACCGCGATGTTTGCGTCGCAAATCCGCAGCGAGATCGCGCGCATCGAAGACCTCGGCGGCGCAGGCGCGCAGCGGGCGCTCGAATACATGAAAGAACGCCTCGTGCGCTCCAACGCCGCGCGAGTGGAGGCGATCGAAACGGGTGCGGAAAACCATGTCGGCGTGAATGCATATACCGAGACTGAAGTCTCGCCGCTCACCGCGGGCGATGGCCATTTCGTAGTGATCGATGAAAGTGCCGAGCGCGAACAGATTGCGCGGCTGCAAGCCTGGCGTGCGCAACGTGATACAAATGCGGTCGCCGCTTCGCTCGAGCGCCTTCGGGAAACGGCGTGCAGCGGCGAAAACATCATGCAGGCGTCGATCGCCTGCGCGCGCGCCGGCGCGACGACCGGCGAATGGGCGGAAACGCTGCGGCAGGTGTTTGGCGAATATCGTGCACCGACCGGGGTTGCGCCGGATGCGCCCGCGCGCAACGAGCCGCGCATCCTCGCGCTGCGCGAATGCGTGGCACAGGTTTCAGAGCAGCTGGGCCGGCCGCTGACCTTCCTCGTCGCCAAGCCGGGGCTCGACGGCCATTCCAACGGGGCCGAACAGATCGCGATCCGCGCCCGCGATGCCGGCATGAAAGTCATCTATGACGGCATCCGCTTCACACCCGACGAAATCGTCGCCGCGGCGCGCCAGCATGACGTGCACATCGTCGGGCTTTCGATCCTCTCCGGTTCCCATGTGCCACTCGCCTGCGAAGTAATGACAAAGCTTGCCCAGGCAGGCCTGCCGCGAGTGAAAGTGGTGGCCGGCGGGATCATTCCGGCGGAGGACGAGTCGCGGCTGAAAGACGCCGGCGTCACTGCAGTTTTCAGTCCAAAGGACTACGATCTTGACGCCATCATGCGCGAGATCCTGGTGCTGGCGAGCGTCGAGGACGTTATTTCTTCTTGAGCCCGAACGCGTACAGATAGCCGTCGTTAGAACCGAGATAAACCGTTCCGTTGACGATAACGGGAGAAGCGATCACTTGGTTCTTTGTGGCGTAGCTCCACAATTGCGCGCCGGTTTTCGTGCTGAGCGCGTAAAGGCTGTCGTCCTTCGAACCGAAATATACGACGCCATTCGCCACGGTGGGCGGAGAGCCGAGTTCGCCCTGGAAGTCGGCGCTGTTCCAGATCAGTGCGCCGGACGCCGTATTGTAGGCGTAGCACTCGTAATTGCCGGTGCCGCCCGAGACGACATAGACGACACCCTTGTCGACCGCCTGCGAGCCCCAGAGATTGCCGTTCGTCGTTTCCACCCAGTTCTGCACGCCGGTTTTGGCATCGAAGGAATATTCGTTGGCGTTGGTCGAGCCGACAAACACCGCGCCTTTGTAGACCGATGGTGTGGAATAGAGGGCGCCGCCCGGATTGGCTACCCAGACCTGACTTCCGTTACCAGCGTTGAAGGCGATGACGTCGCCGCTCAGCGTGCCGACATAGACGATGCCGCCTGCAATGGCGGGCGAGGCATCGATCTTTCCGCCGGCAGGCGCCGACCAGACTTGTTTACCCGTCGTTGCATCAAGCGCGTAAAGATTTCCGTCTTCCGAGCCGATATAGACGACGCCGTTCTGGACCGCGGGCGAATCGCGCACCACATCGCCAGTTGGAAACGACCAGATTTGCGCGCCCGTCGATGCATCGAAGGCATAAACTTTGTCATCGAGCGAACCGATATAGAGCACGCCCTTTGCAATTGCCGGCGAGGACATGATCGGGCCCTTCGTCGCGGCGGTCCAGACTGGCGTTCCGCTCGCGGCGTTGAACGCATACACCCTGCCGTCATAGGAACCCACATAGGCGGTGCCGGCGACCACGGCGGCGGAGGAATAGATGTCGCCCCTGGTTTTTGCGGCCCAGAGCTTCGAGAGCTTGGCGACGTTCTTTGCGCCCAGCGTCTTTTCGTGCGGATTGACCCCGTCTTTCCCCAGCGAATAGCGGAATTGCCCCCAGTCGGTCGAGGCAGCCGGCGCCGGCAGGGATGCGAGCGTTGACCCAACAAATAAGAAGGCGGCGAGGCGCCCCGTCACATTCCATCCGCTCATGTTCGACACGTCCCCGTCGGTTTGCGCAGGCAGTACGCTAGCAGAGCGGTGCGACTTGGGACAGCTACGAGCCGGAGCAGCTAGTAGAGCGAGCTTACGCGCTGTTCGGACGCGTAATCGTCGACGAGGACGAGGACGGAATACCCGTCGGCCATCTTGAGCCGCCCATCCCGATCGTGAAGCAGCAGGCCCTCGCTGCTCACCTGGCCGTCGCCATCCAGATAGGCAAGTCTCGGCGTGGGCCCGCGGTAACGCGACTGGACCAGCTCAAAAAGTGTGCGGGCATTTTCCATCGACAGGCGGATGCAGCCCGCGCTCGCCGGACTGCCCAGCGCCGTGTAATTTTCTTCCGGCGTGCCGTGAATGGCGAGGCCGGTGTCGTGTCCACGCGGCTTCCAGCTGAAGAACATCGCATAGGGCATGTCCTCGTCCCACTGCGACGACGTGTGATCGACATACATCCGTTTCGGATCGAGCTCGAAGAAGCCGCGCGGCGTCACCGTTGACTGCGCCTGACCATGCGGGTCGGTCTCGTCGCGCGCGCGCCCGGTGGAAACCGGCCAGTCATAAAGCGGCGCAAGTTCGCCCGAATCCATTTTCTCGAATATGTACATGCGCTGCGCGAGCGCTCCGTCCTCGGCCTTGTCGACGTAGATGAACAGATTGAAGCCTGCGAGCGTCTCGGCCGACAGGCTGTCAAACAGGTGCTGCTTCGCGCGATCGACGTTCGCGCTGTCCTGCTGCTCCTGCCCCTCCGACTGCGCGAAAGCGCAACCGGCGAGCGGCGCTGCTGCGAGGAAAAACGCGAGCAACAGAGATTGCAGACGTTGTTTGTCGGGGTAGGGCCTTGACACGGGCGTTCGACCAAACACAAAGCAAGTCATTCGATTTCGTAATGCGCGCCGGCACTGTCGGGTTCCCCAAGCCAATCCTGTCGTTAAGACACGTGGCGGAAAGGAAAGTGCGCAACGCAGAACGGCCGCTATGGTTCCCGATCCCGATCCGGTTGTTGCAGAGCGCGTCAGCCCTGAACAAATTTCGACCGTATTCTGTCCGGGGAAACGCCGTGTGCGCGCAGCACGCGCAAACTCGTCGCGCCCTCCCGTTTGGAGAGCTTTTGTCCGCTCTCGTCCAGGATCAGCCGGTGATGCGCATATCGCGGCGCGGGTAATGCGAGAAGCTCCTGTAACACACGCTGTATATGCGCAGCCGGCAGCAGATCGCGCCCGCGCGTGACGAGCGTTACGCCCTGCTCCGCATCATCGATGACGACCGCGAGATGATAGGACGCTGGCACGTCTTTTCTCGCGAGGACCACGTCTCCGAAGAGAAGCGGATGAACTGCGATCTGGTTGTCCGGCGAGTTTGTTTCAAGCGCGGCTTCGGCGAATGTCAGTTGCGGGAGACGCGCGGCAGCCTTGCGCGAATCGAGGCGCAACGCATACGGGGTGCCCGCGTTCTGCAGCTCCTTGCGGCGCGCAGAGCTCAGCCGGCGGCACGTGCCGGGATAGAGTGCGCCATCCGGTCCATGCGGTGCTTCGGCGGCGCGGGCAATCTCGGCGGAGACATCCGCGCGGGTGCAGAAGCACGGATAAAGCAGGCCCTGTTCGTCCAGCCGATCGAGAGCAGCGCGATACACTTCAGAGCGGGTCGATTGGCGAAGCACGGGTTCTTCCCAGCGAAGTCCCAGCCAGCGCAGATCGTCGAAGATGGCCGCAACGAATGCGTCGCGGGTGCGTCCCGGGTCCAGATCTTCGATGCGCACAAGGAAACGGCCGCCGCGCGCCGCCTCGAATGCCGAGAGCGCCGAAAAGGCGTGACCGAGATGCAGATATCCTGTTGGACTGGGCGCGAAGCGGGTGACAATCATCGGATTCGATTGCGAGCGGTGGAGCAGTCTTGGTTTTCGGTCAGCGTCAACTCAACGGTCCGCGTGTTCCGGCAGCGAAGGGCAGCGCCACCCATCTCATGGTGCTGTGCCACGGCTATGGGGCGGACGGAAACGATCTCATCGGCCTCGCGCCCCATCTGCAGCAATTTCTTCCGACAGTGGCCTTCGTCGCGCCGAATGCGCCGGAGCGCTGTCAGGGCGCCGGTTATCAATGGTTTCCGATTTCCCGCCTCGATCCGCAGGAAGCCCATCGCGGGGTGGAAAGTGCCGCTCCCGCGCTCGAGACATTTGTCGACTCTGAGCTGAAACGCATCGGCCTGCCGCCCGAACGGCTCGTCCTCGGGGGCTTCAGCCAGGGTACGATGATGTCGTTGCATGTGGGTCTCCGTCGCAGCGTAAAGCCCGCCGCGATCCTCGGTTTTTCCGGCATGTTGACGGCGCCCGAACCGTTGCCGTCCCTCGGGCCCGAGACGCCGCCAATCCTTCTGATCCATGGCGATGTGGACACCGTGATCCCGCCCCAGGCGCTTTTTCTCGCCGCAGGCGCCCTTGGCCGGGCCGGCGCCCTCGTCCAGTGGCATCTTTCCCGGGGCTCCGGACACACGATCGAGCCCGAAGGGCTGCTCCTCGGCGCGACTTTTCTTGCGATGGCGACAAGCGGATCGCTGCGGCGGCCGGCTCCGGAAGTAAGCTGCCCCGTGGGCTGAATCTGTCGCAATCCTGTCATTCCGAATCGGGTAGATTGATGTCGGACTTGTTGGCAATTGCGGGGGTTCCCCGTAATCTCCGGCCGCTCGCTGTAAGGAGGCTGATTTCAGAGGAGTATTCCGGTGTTAGGCGCCGCGCGCGTTCCCGATAACTGTCCGGCGCTGGTCCTGAATGCGGACTACCGTCCGCTCAGCTATTTTCCGCTCTCGCTGTGGTCATGGCAGGACGCCATCAAGGCCGTCTTCCTGGAGCGGGTGAACATTCTGGCCGAGTATGAGCGAACCGTGCGTTCGCCGAGCTTTGAGATGAAGCTTCCCTCGGTCGTTTCGCTCAAGACCTATGTGAGGCCCGCCAAGCATCCGGCCTTCACCCGGTTCAACGTGTTCCTGCGTGACCGCTTCGAGTGCCAATATTGTGGTTCGCCCGAGGATCTGACGTTCGACCATCTCATTCCCCGCTCGCGGGGCGGCCGCACGACCTGGGACAACGTGGTGACGGCGTGTGCGCCGTGCAATCTCCTGAAGGGCGGCCGGCTCGCGCATCACATCGGCATGCATCCCCGTCATTATCCGCGCAAGCCGACGATCAACGAACTCAGGAACAACGGCCGGCTTTTTCCGCCGAACTATCTGCACGAGTCCTGGGCGGACTTTTTGTACTGGGATAGCGTGCTGGAGCCCTGAACGCTGTTCAGAGTTTTTCGGACAGCCGGATCGCCAGCCTGCAGCCGGCCTTGATGGTCTCGCTGAGCAGCCGATAGGCCAGCGCCTCCTCGGCACCATGCGCCAACGCCTCGTCGCGATGGGCGATTTCGTCCTCGCGGAATTCGCTGACCGTTTCCTTGAGCTCGGGATCGTGGTCGAGGCGCTCGATCTGCCCGGCGTAATGGTCGTCGATGACTTCTTCGACCGCGGCCGTACATGCCATGGCGGCCCGCGTGCCCAGCAGGGCGGTACCGGCGCCCAGCGCGAATCCCGCCACCTGCCAGACCAGCGACAGTGCGGTGGGGCGCACTTTGCGTTCGTTCACCAGCTGGTCGAAGCGCTCAAGGTGCCGGGATTCCTGTTCCGCCATGCGGCGGATCGCGGCCACCGCTTTGCGGTCACGCGATCGCGCCTCAAGCACGGCGAGCTGGCCTTCGTAGATCCGCATCGCGCCATATTCGCCCGCGTGATCCACCCGGATCATTTCAGCCGTTTCCCAACCTGCGGGCGTTCCCGGCGCTGGCGGACGCCGTCCCCGGCGCATGCTCATATCTTCCTTCCGCCGCGGGCGAGGAGGAAGGCGCCTGTCGCGGCGATGGCAAAGGAAATCAGCGCGTTATAGCCGGCGAGGGAAAGCCCGAAGAGCCGCCAGGCCGCCATGTCGCACGCCACCACCGGCGCGTTCAGGTCCAGCGGTGCGCCGGTGAAGCGGAAGGCCGGTCCGGTGCAGGACTGCGGACCCGGCCACCAATGCCATTCCACACCTGCGTGATAGACGCCGATGGCGCCAGATATGGCAATCAGCAGGACCGCAAGTCCGGCAACGCTGCGCGCTGCTCCCCGTTCGAGCAGTCCGGCGCGGATCAGCAGCGGTCCGCCATAGCCCACGACCACCGCGCCCACGTGGGGCCAGCGCTGCCAGAGGCACAGCTCGCAGGGCGGCAGACGGCCAATATACTGAAAGCCGAGGACGGCCAGCAGCAGGAGCAGCGAAGCCGTACCGAGCGCCACGGCGATCGTCTGGGGCCGGTTCATTTCGCAAACACCATGGAATCCTCGGCAAAGGCCTTGATCTCCAGCGCGTTGCCGCTCGGATCTTCCAAGAACATGGTGGCCTGCTCGCCCGGTTGGCCCCGGAACCGGAGCGTGGGTTCAATCAGAAATTTTACCCCCTTTTCTCGCAGTTTTTCTGCCATTTCCTCCCACTCCGGCAGGGAAAGAACGACGCCAAAGTGACGCAGCGGAACCAGCTCACCATCTACGCGATTTTGGCACTTGTGAGCTTCCGAAGGGGGGCTTAAATGCGCGACGATCTGGTGCCCGAAGAAGTCGAAATCGACCCAGTCAACCGCGGAACGACCCTCTCCACAACCGAGCAGATCGCCATAAAAAGCGCGCGCTTCTGCAAGGTCGCGAACGGGAAAGGCAAGGTGAAAGCGGGGACGTGGGGTCATGTGGTTCGCCTCTTGGGGCAGGTTGCGAGAGAAGCAAGCCCGTCCGATAAAGGAAAGCCATGCGCAAGCCGACAACCTCTACCCGCTCCCATGCGCGCCGCGTGCTGCTGCGCATTGAGGGACGTCCGGTAGAGGTCACTGTTCGGCTCAACCCCCGCGCGCGGCGGCTGATCGTCAAGGTCCATCCCTCGACAGGGGAGGTCAGTGTCGTGGCGCCTTCGCGGCGCTCCCTCGACCATGCAATGGACTTCGCGCGCTCGGAATCGAGCTGGATTGCGCGGCGGCTCGCCCATGTACCCGAGCCTGTCGAGCTCGAAGCCGGCGCGAGCGTTCCGTTCCGCGGCGAGGAGCATACGATCCGTCCGGCTGGAAAAGGGCCCGCACCGGTGTGGATCGAGCAGGGGTCGCGGGTCATCCGCATTGCCGGACAGAAGGAACATGCACCGCGGCGGCTGCTCGATTTCCTGAAGCGGGAGGCGCGGAAGATGTTCGAGGCCCGCGCATTCCATTATGCGGAGCGGATCGGCGTGCAGCCCAAGCGCATCACCGTGCGCGACACGGCGAGCCGCTGGGGCTCCTGCTCGACGACGCGTTCGCTGTCCTTCTCCTGGCGTCTGATTCTCGCGCCGCCTTTCGTGCTCGACTATGTGGTCGCACACGAGGTCGCGCATCTGAAGCATATGAATCACGGCCAGCGTTTCTGGAGTCTCGTCCGCGAGCTGGTCGGCGATGCGGAAACGCCGCAGGCCTGGCTCAGCAAGAACGGCCCGCTCCTCCACCGCTACGCGCCCCGCGTATTGCAGTAATTAGGTTATCAATTCCGAATTATAGTTTGTCATCCCCGCGAAAGCGGGGCCCAGTTCGCAGCGTTCTCGGGAAGAATAGCGCCTCTGGGTTCGCGCTTACGCGGGAATGCATTGGGGACTGATTTACTGCCCGATCTTCACGTCGGCCATGCCTTCATTGTCGAGATGGCCGCGATAGGATTTGAGCTTCACCGTGCCCGAACCGACCGCATCGATATGCGGATCGACCGCAACGCCGCCGAAGACGAAATTGCCCGCGCCCATGATGTCGACATGAAGCGGGTTGGCCATTCCGTCGGCGATCTTGACCGAGCCCGACCCCGCGATATCGATTTTCGTCGGGCCGTTGACGCTCGCCGCCGACACGTCGCCCGAGCCCGCGATGTCGAGCGACAGGCCGCCCGCAATCGCGCCGAATGCCGCGTCACCGGAGCCGGCAATCTCCGCATGCACGCTCTGGGTCGGCCCGACCGTCACTTTCCCCGATCCGCCCACTTCGAGATGCAGCGGTCCGTTCACTTGGGCGATGTCAATCCGCCCCGCGCCGCCGAGCGACACATGCGCCGGCCCTACGCGGCCGATCCGCGCCTTGCTGGCGGCTGCTTCGAAATGCAATTCGCCCTGGGTGTCGCCGATCGTGGCGTCGCCCACGAGATCGCTCACGTCCACCCGTGCGCCCTTCGGCACCGTCACCTTGACCGAGAGATTGTCCTCGCGCGGCTCAAAGCTCGTCGAGAAATTGAACCAGTTGCGCCAGTTCCAGACGGATATGTTTTCGTCGGCGTCGGAGCCGTCAATCACAACCTTGCCGTCCTCCTCGTGAATGCTGATGCCATTCACCCGCTCCTTCACGCCCGCCACTTCCACGGAAACCGGGCCGCCGTTGCGGACATTCACCGTCAGCGTGCCGACCATGTCTTCCACCCGGATGGCGTCGGCGCTGAAGTTCTTGGCGGGCCAGCTGATCCAATCGCCGTTGGAGGCGGCGGCCGGGAGAATTAACGCCGCGGCAACCGCCGCGCCGCCGAGAAAGGATCGCATTTTTCGGTTCATTATGGCCTGCCCTGAAGACGCTGGAGTTCACATAGGCCGCGCAGTTTGGTGCGTATAGAACGCAAAAAAATCGCCGCTCCCATGTTCCTTTCGCATGACGGCAAAATAGTGCTGCGTCCGGGCAGCCGTCTCAAGCCACCAACCGGTAGCCGCCGCTTTCGGTGATCAGGATTTGAGCCGCGCCGGGGTTGGTCTCGATCTTCTGACGCAGCCGGTAGATATGGGTTTCGAGCGTGTGGGTGGTGACGGCGGGATTGTAGCCCCAGACTTCGTGGAGCAGCGTTTCGCGCGCCACCGTCGCGCCCGACCGGTGCAGGTGCTTGAGGATGTTGGTTTCCTTTTCCGTCAGCCGGATCTTCTTGCCCTTGGGATCGAGCAGCAGTTTTGCGCTGGGGCGGAAGGTGTAGGGGCCGATGCGATAGACGGCTTCTTCGCTCTGCTCGTGATTGCGGAGATGGGCGTGGATACGCGCAGCCAGCACCGCGAAGCGGAAGGGTTTGGCCACATGATCATTGGCCCCGGACTGAAGCCCCTCGATGACGTCGGTGTCGGAGTCCTTGGCAGTCAACAGGATGATGGGGCAGGTGATACCCTGTTCGCGAAACTCGCGGCACAGGGCACGGCCGTCGCCATCCGGCAGGCCGACATCGAGAATCATGAAATCATAGAGGCCGTCACCCACGCGCTCCCGGGCTTCGCCGCAGCTTCCCGCCTCGACGGGGGTGAAGCCGTCGTCCTGCGAAAGCTGCTCGGCAAGGGACTCCCGCAGCATCACGTCGTCATCGACCAGCAGAACGCGCCTGGTGCCTGGCATGCGCAGCTCCTCGAACCATCGATTTCGAACTCTACCCGGTTTCGGGCGCGGGGTGTATGTGGGGTCGATGCCCGAAACGCGCGATCAAGCGCCTGTGAACAACCCTGATCCCCCGGCGGGTCCCGAAAACGGGCTGGCACGGATCGCCCGCGCTGTGGACGCTTTCCGCGCCGGCCGGTTCGTCCGGATCGTTGGGACCGGGGGCGGCGAAGCGATCACCGCGCTCGCCGTGGAGACGGCCGGACCGCCTGCGCTCAGACAGGCAGGGTCCGGATCGCCATTGCTGGTTTTGAGCCACGCCCGGGCGCGGACACTCAAACTGCGACTCTATACGGAAGAAGTGGTGGCGCTGCGGCCGACATTGCCTCTCGATGGGGCCATGCTGCGCGCCATTGCCGATCCGACCGCCGACCTTGCCTTTCCGCTCAAAGGACCATTTGAAACGGTGCGCGGGAATCTGCCCATATCTTTCATTGCGGCGGTTCGGCTGGCAAAGCTTTCGGGTCTGCTGCCGGCCGTTCTCGCAGTTTCGCCAAGGCTTGGCGGCGAAGATACGATGGAAATACCTGCAGAGTGGATTCGCGATTACGACCAGTTGGCCGCGCATGAACTGACGCTCGTAACTCGTGCGCGTGTGCCTCTGGAAGGTGCGGAACGGGCGGAACTTGCCGCCTTTCGCGCCGGCAATGGCGAGCCGGAGCATTATGCGATCCTGATCGGTGACCCGCCGACGGACCGGCCCGCTCTCGTCCGACTGCACTCCGAATGTTTCACCGGCGATCTTCTCGGCTCGCTGCGCTGCGACTGTGGCGCCCAATTGCGCGGTGCCATTGCTGCGATCGCCCAAGCGGGCGGCGGGGTTTTGCTTTATCTTGCCCAGGAAGGCCGCGGCATCGGGCTCGTCAACAAGTTGCGCGCCTACCGTCTGCAGGACGAAGGCTTTGACACTCTCGAGGCCAATGAGCGGCTGGGCTTCGCGCGCGACGAACGGCTCTATGACATCGCTGCGCGGATGCTCACGCTGCTGGGCTTAAAAACCGTCCGCCTGATGACGAACAATCCCCAGAAGGTCGAGGCGTTGAATGCCGCCGGCATCTCCGTCGTCGAGCGCGTCCCTCACGCCTTTCCGGCCAACGCCCACAACCGAAACTATCTCCGCACCAAGGCTGAAAAGGCGGGGCATTTTCTATGAGAAGCCATACATCGCAGAGCTGAATGGCATTGCACCCGGCGAATGTATGTAATTAGGTTGTTATCGCCCAACTTATGCGGCCATCCGCTGTCCGAATATCGCCGAGCCGACGCGGACATGCGTTGCACCGAAGCGGATGGCTGACTCGAAGTCGGCGCTCATGCCCATGCTCAGCCCTTCCAGGCCATGGGCGCGGGCGATTTTCGCGAGTAGGGCGAAATGCGGCGCGGGCGGCTCGTCAGCCGGCGGAATACACATCAACCCGAAGATCGGCAGCAAAAGCGTTTCGCGGCAAAGATCAATGAACTGCGGCGCCTCCTGAGGCGCGACGCCGGCTTTTTGCGGTTCTTCGCCCGTATTCACCTGGATGAACAGGAGCGGCGCGCGGCCTGCCCTGTCGATTTCGTGGCGCAGGGCTTCCGCGATTTTCGGCCGGTCGACGGAGTGAACGGCGTCGAACAATTCGATCGCCTCATGCGCCTTGTTCGATTGCAGCGGTCCAATGAGATGCAGTGCGACGCCCGGCCATTGATCCTTCAGCGTCGGCCATTTCGCTTTCGCCTCCTGCACGCGGTTCTCGCCGAAGACTCGCTGCCCGGCAGCGATCACGGGCAGGATCTCCGCCGGTCCAAAGGTTTTCGAAACGGCCACCAGCGTGGTGGATGGCGCAGGCGCCAGCGCCGCCTTCCGTGCGGCTTCGATGCGCGCAAGGATGTCGGCGAAGTTTATCGTGGCCGAATCGGGCGAGGACATTGGTTGGCGGATAGCCTTGCACGCGCACAATTGGCAAGGGCGGCGGGGGCGCTCCAGCGCGCCGCAGGTTCGCCGCTGCCTGCACTCGTGCTGATGACGGATGACGAACGCCTGCCCGATCCGCGCGCCGCCATCCGGGCGTTGCCACGCGGAAGTCTTGTCGTGCTGCGGGCGCGTGAAAGTGTGCGCCGCATCGCGCTCGCAGAGCTGCTTGTTCGTCTGTCGCGCGAACGGAGCTTCAGATGGATCGTCGCGGACGATCCGACCTTGGCAGCGCGCCTCGGAGCGGATGGGGCGCATTTTCCCGAGCAGAAAATCTGGCTGGCCGCGCGCTGGCGGGTCCGGCGGCCGGCTTGGCTCATCACCTGCGCTGCCCATTCGCTCGATGCCTGCCTCCGCGCCAAGCGGGCCGGCGCCAGCGCGGTTCTGCTTTCGCCCGTATTTCCGACGGCGAGTCATCCCGGAAGGTCCGCCCTCGGGAATCTTCGCGCCAGATGGATCGCGCGCGCAGCGCCTCTTCCCGTCTACGCGCTGGGAGGGACGGATGCGCGGACGACAAGGCGGCTTGCAGGTGCCGACCTCGTGGGCCTCGCCGCCATTGGCGGCCTCGCTGTCCGGTTCCGGGGCGCAAGCCGTTGCGCGGCCAACACGGTGAACGTATAAGGCCGCCCCGGCGGGGATTGTGTCGACGGCCCATGGGGCCGGATAAAAGGGCGAAGGATTAGATGCGATTTCTGACGGTGGTGCTATGCGGGCTGCTGGTAGCGGCCTGCGGTTCGTCCAGCGACACCTCTGACATGACGACCGGCACAACAGCCATTTCGGGCAACAGCGGGCGGATTACGCTGGGGGTCAATTCCTACCTCTGGCACGCGACGCTCGACACGCTGGCGTTCATGCCGCTCGCCTCGGCCGATCCCTATGGCGGGGTGATCATCACCGACTGGTATTCCGCGCCGTCCAATCCCAATGAGCGCATGAAGCTGACGATCTACATTCTCGATCGCCGCCTGCGTGCCGACGGCCTCAAGGTCGCCGTCTTCCGGCAAACGCGCTCCAACGAGGGCTGGGTGGACGCGGAAGTGAATTCGCAGACCGCGACCAAGCTTGAGGACGCCATTTTGACGCGGGCGCGCGAGCTTCGACTGGCGAGCGAAGGCACTGGCGGTTAGTTTCGCCGCGTTGTAGCCCTTTCCCTCGGCTGCAGCGCAGCCGAGGGATGAGGAATATGGCGCGCTACAACGCCAAAGAATCCGAACAACGCTGGCAGGCCGCCTGGGCCGTGCGCGATGTATTCGCGGCCGGCCGCAATCCGGGCCGCCCGAAAAGCTACGTGCTCGAGATGTTTCCCTATCCTTCGGGGCGGATCCACATGGGGCATGTCCGCAACTACACAATGGGCGATGTGCTCGCGCGTTTCCGTCACGCGCAAGGCTATGACGTATTGCACCCGATGGGCTGGGACGCTTTCGGCCTGCCGGCGGAAAATGCTGCGCGAGAGAAAGGCGTGAACCCGCGCGACTGGACTTACGCCAACATCGAAGCCATGCGCAGCGAGTTGCAGGCGATGGGGCTTGCGATCGACTGGAGCCGCGAATTCGCCACCTGCGATCCCGCCTATTACTCGCAGCAGCAGAAACTGTTCGTCGATTTCTACAAGGCAGGCCTCGTCTATCGCGCCGAGGCCGATGTGAACTGGGATCCGGTCGATGGCACGGTGCTCGCGAACGAGCAGGTGATCGAAGGCCGCGGCTGGCGCTCCGGTGCGCTCGTGGAACGGCGCAAGCTCGCGCAATGGTTCTTCAGGATCACCGGCTACGCCGACGAACTGCTCGCAGCACTCGACCAGCTCGAGCGCTGGCCCGAGAAAGTGCGGCTGATGCAGAAGAACTGGATCGGCCGTTCCGAGGGGCTCGAATTCCGCTTCGACCTGTCGAATGGCGGCAGTGTCGACGTGTTCTCGACCAGGCCCGACACGTTGTTCGGCGCGAGCTTCGTGGCGCTGTCGCCGGATCATCCGCTCACGGAGCAATTGGCGGCGCGCGATACGGCGCTGACGGAGTTTGTCGCCGAGTGCGGCAGGCTCGGTACGGCGGAAGAGGCTATCGAGACCGCCGAAAAGCTCGGCTATGACACGGGCCTCACCGCCGCCCATCCGCTCGATCCGGCGTGGAAGCTTCCCGTTTATGTCGCGAATTTCGTGCTGATGGCCTATGGCACGGGCGCGATCTTCGGCTGCCCGGCGCATGATCAGCGCGATCTCGAATTCGCGCGCAAGTACAAACTTCCGGTCCTGCCGGTTGTTATTCCCGAAGGCGCCGATCCGAAGCAATTCCGTGTCGGCGACGAGGCCTATACCGGGCCGGGGAAGCTCGCCAATTCGCGCTTTCTCGACGGGCTCGACGTGGCCGCGGCGAAAGAGGAAGTGCGTCTCAGGCTCGAAGCCGAAGGCCGCGGCCGGGCCGTCGTGCAATATCGTCTGCGTGACTGGCTCGTCTCGCGCCAGCGTTACTGGGGCTGTCCCATCCCGATGATCCATTGCGCGGAGTGCGGCATTCATCCTGTCCCCGAATCCGAACTGCCCGTCCTGCTGCCGGACGACGTCCGTTTCGATCTGCCGGGCAATCCGCTCGATCACCATCCCACCTGGAAACATGCAACCTGCCCGCAATGCGGCAAGCCCGCGCTGCGCGACACCGACACGCTCGATACATTCGTGGATTCGTCCTGGTATTTCGTGCGTTTCTGCAACACTGCGGCGCCTCAACCCGTGGACCGCGAGGCCGCGCGCCACTGGCTGCCGGTCGATCAGTATATCGGCGGGATCGAGCACGCGATCCTGCATCTGCTCTATGCGCGGTTTTTTACGCGCGCGCTGAAGCGCCTGGGCTATGTCGATATCGACGAGCCCTTCGCCGGCCTGTTCACGCAGGGAATGGTCTGTCACGAGACCTATCGCGACAGAACGGGGCAGTGGCTCCTGCCCGAGGAAGTCGAGAAAGTCGATGGCGTGGCGCGGCTGCGCGGCACCGACGAGCCGGTCGAGACCGGCCCCTCGGAGAAAATGTCCAAATCGAAGAAGAACGTCATCGCGCCGGAGGCGATCATCGACGTCTATGGTGCGGATACGATCCGCTGGTTCATGCTCTCCGACACGCCGCCCGAACGCGACATCGAATGGACGGAAGGCGGCGCCGAAGGCTGCTGGCGTTTCGTGCAGCGCGTGTACAGATTAGTTACAGAAATGGAGATCGCGGAGCCGGCCGGCGCAGAAATTACGGAGACGGTTTCGGGACCGGCGCTCGAATTGCGGCGTGCAACACATCGCGCCATCTCGTGGGTGACGGAAGACCTTGAGGCGCTCCGCTTCAATCGCGCCGTCGCCCGAATCTACGAGCTTGCAAATGCCGTCAGTGCAACACCGGCAGATGTGCCCGATGCTGTTCGGCGTGAATCGCTCGAAACACTGGTGAAACTGATCGGGCCGATGATGCCGCATCTGGCAGAATCCTGCTGGGAAGCGCTCGGTCACAAATCATTGCTGGTCGAGGAGCGATGGCCCATCGCCGATCCCGGTCTGGTGCGCGCCGATACGATCACCATCGCCGTGCAGGTGGACGGCAAACGTCGCGGCGAGATCGCGATTGCGCGCGGTGCCGATGACGACCTGGTGAAGGCGTCCGCGCTCGCGCTCGATGGTGTGGCGCGCGCGCTCGGCGGCAAGACTCCGCGGCGCGTCATCGTCGTACCCGAGCGCATCGTGAACATCGTCACATGAGCGCGCGGGAATTATATGCCGCTGCCTGCGTCGCGCTCGCAGTGGGGCTTGGAGCCTGCAGCTTTCATCCGCTGTTCGCGCGCAACGATGCCGAGCCGGGCGGGCAGCAGGTTTTCCATTCGATTTATGTCGATCCGATCGTCGCCGAGCGCGCGGGCTACGAATTGCGCAACACACTCATCGACCTCCTGCAGGGTCCGGGCCATCAGAACGATGCACAATACCGGCTGAAGGTGGCCGTGAAACAGACGGTCGAGGGCACGGCGATCCAGACCAACGGCAACATCACCCGTTATACTTACACGATGATCGCCGACTATGCGCTGAGCAACATCCACACCGGCGCGGAAATCACCAAGGGATCGGAAACCTCCGTCGCCGCCTATGACGTGGTGGCCTCACCCTATGCCACGCTCGTCGCACAGCAGGACGCCCAAAAATTCGCCACGCAGGACCTCGCCGACCGCATTCGTATCGATCTCGGCGTATATTTCCTGAAGCACGCGGGCGCCTGAATGCTCATCAAGCCCGCTGAAGCCGAACGCTTCCTCGCGCGGCTGCCGCCCGATCTCGTCGCGGTGTTGTTTTACGGGCCCGACCAGGGGCTGGTGCGCGAGCGCGCCGAGAAGGTTATTACCTCGATCGTTCCCGATCTGCGCGATCCGTTCCGCATTGCGGAGATCGAAGGCGCGGCATTGGCCGAGGACCCGGGTCGGCTCTATGGCGAGGCTGCCGCGCTGTCGATGACCGGCGGCCGCCGCGTCGTGCGCATCCGCGCTGCGACGAACGCGCTGGGGCGCATCCTGGCGCCGTTTCTTGCCGACAGGAAATCCGAAGCACTGGTCGTGGTCGAGGCGGGCGACCTCGCCAAGGATTCAAGCCTGCGCGAAGCTTTCGAGGAATCGCCGTGCGCGGCGTCCATTGCGTGCTATCTCGATTCGCCCGACACGATCGCCGAGCTGGTGCGCAGTTCGCTGAAGGCACAGGGTGCTGCGATCGCGCCCGATGCGCTCGAAGAAGCTGTTTCTTTATTGGGTGCGGACCGCGGCACGACGCGGCGCGAAGTGGAGAAGCTGCTGCTCTACATGCATGGCCGCAAGAGCGTGACGCTTGAGGACGTGCGCGCGATCATGGGCGACGAAGCGGAAGCGCGCATCGAGGAAGCTTGCGATGCGGCGGGCGAGGGCGATGCGCCGCGGCTCGACCGGACGCTCGAGCGGCTGTGGACCGCTGGCGTCTCACCGGTCGGGCTGGTGCGCGTCGCGTTGGGTCACTTCCAGCGCCTCGCGCTGGCAAAAGCGCAGGTGGCGAAAGGCGAAAGCGCGGATATCATTATCAAGCGGGCACGGCCTCCCGTTCATTTCACCCGCGTACCGGGCTTCAAGATGCAGCTGCGGAACTGGAGCGAAGCACGCCTCGGCGAAGCGCTCGACCTGCTGCTCGAGACCGAGGCGCTCTGCAAGACGACCGCGCTCCCCGCCGAAGCCGCCTGCGGCCGCGCGCTCATCACGATCGCGGCGTGGGCGAGGCTTCCGCAGTGAACGGGCCGCCGGTCTGACGCCATTTCACGCTTGAAACCCGACGGCCAGACCTGAATTCCGCGCACCGTTACACGAAGCTATCATGCGGGATGCGCAATTTTCGCATTCAAAATTCGGCATCCCGGAGGAAACAGAGCAGTCATGTACGAGCAGGAATCCCCGCATCTGCGCGCGCCCGCGGACATCACCACGTGGACACTATATGGTTCGCGCGTTGTGCCTTCCCTGATTTTGCTGCTGGGCGTGACATGCCCGCGGCAGCCGCGCGGATCGTCAGCTTCGATCCTGCCGGATCGATTGCCACCTACCCCTATGCCATCAACGGGAGTGGCGCCATCGCAGGTTATTACATGGACAGCTCCCGGGTTTCCCGTGGATTCCTGCGCGACAGCAGCAGGAAGATAACTTCGTTCAGCGTCTCCGGATCGACGTCGACGATTGCGGACTGCATCAACGATTCCGGCACGGTCGCCGGGCGATATGCGGACGGCAGCGGCAAGTATCATGGCTTCCTGCGGACGAGCGCGGGGCAGATCACGACATTCAGCCCGGGCGTGGCGGCGGAGATCGATCCGGCGGACGTCAACTCGGCCGGCGCGATTACGGGCTATTATTTGGACAAGGGCGCGGCCGCTCATGGTTTCATACGTCTGTCCAACGGCAAATTCAGGTATTCAACGTTTCGGGAGCCGCAGGAACCTATGCTTCCGCCATCAATGACAGCGGCATGGTTGCCGGGAGCTGTACGGCAAACGGCGAACCCCACGGATTTGTCCGCGCGGCGCGCGGCACGATCACGACATTCGATCCGCAAAGATCGATAGATACGCAGGCATACGCCATTAATTCGGACGGCGTGGTCACTGGCTACTACACGGACTTGGGTGGTTCCCACCACGGGTTCGTCCGGGCGGCGGACGGCAGCATCACGAGCATCGATGTTTCGAACGCAGACGACACCCTGGCGCGGGCACTGAACGTCAGCTCTGTGGTCACGCGCAATTATTACGACTTTGATTTTGTATCGCATGGTTATTATTATTCGCCGGATGGCACCGCGACGTCGTTCGATCCCGCGGGTTCGGTCGCCACCTTTGCTTTCGGAATTGATGCGCAGCGCGGGATCACCGGCAATTATCTGTCCGGCGCCGACAGCAGATTGCATGGCCTCCTGTATACGCCCTGACCATCGGCCGCGATCGGCGTTCGGGCAGACCGCCGCGGATTTCTCGGCTCGGCCGGGCGTGACGCCCATCCCGCCCATTGATGACAGTTTGGATTCATGGATGATGGGCGGCGGGAATCGGTGGGACCCGCGGAAACAATGCGGCCTGGAAATGGGGCAGCAATACGAATTTGATTTGCTCTCGCCAATGGCTGCGCGAGACGGCCCGGAGCTGCGCTCTGCGCGGAATGTTCCCGCGCTTCTCGCCTACGAGCCGGATGCATCCAGAACCGGTCTCAGGCCCAGACCTCAGAAGGCGCAGACCTCGCTCGTCCCCCAGGACGCGATCGCCTTCGACGCTTTCCGGCTGACGCTTGTCCAGTGCCGCTGGCACATCGCGGCCAATATGGCGGCCACGGCAGAGAGCCGTGAGCCGGAGGGACTGCATCAGCTGCGCGTGGCGCTCAGGCGGCTCAGGGTGGCGCTCGCGTCTTTCGGGGGCGAGTTCCGCACGCCGCAGCTCGAAGCGTTGAAGCTCAGGGCAAAATTTCTGGCGGGTCAGCTTGCACCGGCGCGCGATCTCGACGTGTTCGTCACCGAGCTTTTCGAGCCGGCGGCGAGCGCCAATGGTTCAAAGGACGCCTTTGCCGTACTCCGCGCGCGTGCCGAGGCGGCACGGCGGCGGGCCTGGAACGATGCCACGCAGCAGGTGGCGGGACCGCGTTTCCGCATGTTCATGGCGGATTTTGCGGATGCAATCGACCGCGGGGTGTGGCCGCTGATCGACGCGCAGCGCAAGGGGGCGAGCAAGGGCATCGTCGCACTTCAGATGCCGGCGCGCGCGGTGGCGGAGCGGATGCTGACGCATCGCAGGCGCCAGGCCTGCAAGAGCGCCAAGGGCCTCGAAACGCTGTCCGATGCGGGACGGCATGAGCTCCGCATCAGCCTGAAGAAGCTGCGTTACACTGCGGAGTTCTTCGTGCCGTTCTTCGAAAGATCGCGGGTGCAGAAATTTGTTTCGCGGCTCTCCCGGATGCAGGACGTGCTTGGTGCCCTCAACGATGTCGCCGTGGCGCGATCGATTTTGGAAGCGCTGGTGTCCGCCGACGAACCTCGTCCTCAGGCGCGTTCCGATCTCTCCTTCGCGGCCGGCATCGTCTATGGCTGGCATCTCGAACGTGCCGCGCACACCTGGCATGACGCCGTCGCCCGCTGGAAGAAATTCTCCGACACGAAAGAGTTCTGGACCACGGCACAGTAAATAGCATCTGCTACAACGCCAGCGTGGCCATTACCGGCACGTGATCCGAAGCCTTTTGCCAGCCGCGGGCGGGCTTCAGGATCGCGTGGTCGGTGGCCTGTCCCCTGAGCCCGGGGCTGATCCAGATGTGATCGAGCCTGCGGCCACGGTCGGATAGTTCCCAGTCCCGCGCGCGATAGCTCCACCAAGAATAGATCTTCTCGTCATGCGGCACGATGCTGCGCGTCACGTCGATCCATTCGAAGGCCGCCTGCGCCTCGCCGAGCAGGCCCGTCTCCGCCGGCGTATGGCTGACGACGTCCAGCAGCTGCCTGTGACTCCAGACGTCGTTCTCGAGGGGCGCGACGTTGAGATCGCCGACCAGAACGAGTGGGTCGGTGTTGCGGCCGCGGCGCTTTTCGAACCCTCGCGTCATCTCGCGCAGAAAATCCAGCTTGTGCGCAAATTTCGGATTGACGGCGGGATCGGGAATGTCCCCGCCCGCCGGCACATAGAAATTGTGAAGTTCAACACCGTTCTCGAAGGTCGCGGAGACATGGCGGCTGTCGCCTTTGCCGCAATATTCGATCGCCTCGGTTCGGCGGAACGGCAGGCGCGAAAGGATGGCGACGCCGTGATAGCCTTTCTGTCCGTTGATCGCCTGATGGACATAGCCGGCTTTCCGCAGCGGCTCGGCCGGAAACAGTTCGTTGATGACTTTCGTCTCCTGGAGGCAAAGCACGTCCGGCTGCCGCTGCCGCAGGAACCGCAGCACGTGACCGATCCGCAGCCGGACGGAATTGATGTTCCAGGTGGCGATTCGCATCGCGGAGGTCATTCAAAGGTCCTCGCAGTATTGTTCAGCTCACACAAGTGCACAGCCCCTACCATGCCAATTTTGCATTGCAACACAACTTCGGCAGAAATTTAGTCAATTAACTCAATAGCTTAAGAAGAACATCCTCACCTCTGTGCCTGTCATGGATGGTTTATGTTGCAGTGCATCACTAGACTATCACGAACTCCACACTACATGCGCTGCGTCGGGCTATGGGAGCCCGCGGAAGGCCGGGGCGCGTGTGTTGGCGCCGCCGGAACGCAAAAGGAGTACCCCATGACCCCAGTTTCCAATCGCGTGCCGCTGCCAGAGTCGCGCGTGAACGACGCTGTGATCGGCGCCCTGCAGGCCTCGATTCTGGTGTTGGCGGGCATCATCTCGCTGGTGCAGTTCGCCTATTATTGAGCGGCCGCGGCAAGTGGCCAGCGCGCCCGCGCTTCGAGCGAAAGCGGATCGAAACTCCGGGCGGCGCATCTCTCGATTCCCGCCCAGGCAATCATCGCCGCATTGTCGGTGCACAGCCTGGGCGGTGGGATCGTAATCAGGAAATCCTCCTCCGCCGCGAGGCGGGAGAGCGCACTGCGCAGCGCATCGTTGGCGGCCACGCCGCCCGCGACGACCAGCCGGCTCCGATCCGGCGCGAACTCGCGCGTGAAGCGCCGCATTGCACGGCGCGCGCGGTCGCACATCACGTCGATGACGGCCCGCTGGAACGAAGCCGCCACATCCTCGGGCCGCGGCACCGCGTCGCTGCGCACCGCATGGCGCACCGCCGTTTTCAGCCCGGCGAAGGAGAAGTCGCAATTCTCACGGCCGAGCATGGGCCGCGGGAGCGCCAGGCTTTTGGGATCGCCGTGTCTGGCCAATTCCTCGATGGCGGGTCCGCCGGGATAGGCAAGGCCGAGAAGTTTCGCCGTCTTGTCGAAGGCTTCGCCCGCCGCATCGTCGATCGTCGTCCCATAAAGGCGGAAAGCGCCTGGGCCCTCGACAGCCAGAAGCTGGCAGTGGCCGCCCGAGGCGAGCAGCAGGAGGAAGGGAACCGCCGTGCCATGCGTGAGGCGCGCAGTGAGCGCATGCGCTTCCAGATGGTTGACGCCGACCAGCGGCTTGCCGCTGGCGAGGGCCAGTGCCTTCGCCGTGACAAGCCCCACCATCACCCCGCCGATCAGCCCCGGCCCGGCCGTCGCCGCCACGGCGTCAATATCGCTGAGCGTAAATCCTGCGCCCGCCAGCGCCTCTTCGATCACGCCGTCCAGGATTTCCACATGCGCCCGCGCGGCGATCTCTGGCACCACGCCACCATAGGGCCGGTGATCCTCGATCTGACTAAAGACCACGTTCGACAGAATTTCGCCCGGTCCGGGCGGCGCGCCGCGCACCACCGCGGCCGCGGTCTCGTCGCAGCTGGTCTCGATGCCGAGAACGGTGAGCGTGCTAATTTCCATGCCTGCATGTAGAACGAAACGGATGTGTTTGGAATTGGAAAGAACGGTCCGCCTGGCAGCGAGCGGTTCACGCGGAGGTGTGGCCCGCCTTCGCAGTTGCTTCGGCGGGTCCGGAGAATTCATTTGTCCGCCGAAGCCTCGGCGGAGGCGGAAAAAAAATTTCAGAGGCGCAGAGGCGCAGAGGGAATTATGCGCGCGAAGGCGCGCGCGCGCCACACTTCCGCTGCGTCTCTGCGTCTCTGCGGTTCGCCATCACTTTCCGCACCTCCCACACGGTGCATGAATGCGCGTGCTTGTTACAAGGCCACTCGAAGATTCGCTGCGCACGGCGCAGGCGCTGGCCGAGCGCGGGCATGAGGCGGTCATCGCGCCGCTGTTCAAGATCAATTATCTCGACGGTCCCGAGCCGCCCCTCGAAGGCGTGCAAGCCGTGCTGGCGACGAGCGGCAATGGCGTGCGCGGATTCGCCCGCCGCACCGCGCGTCGCGATATTCCGCTGTTCGCCGTCGGCGCGCAGACGGCCGCAACAGCCAGAAAGGAAGGATTTTGTTACATCCGCGACGCGGAAGGCGACGCCGCCGCACTCGCCGCGCTGGTCCGCGCGGAACTGAGACGCGAAGCCGGCGCGTTGCTTCACGCCGCCAGCACCAACGCCTCACTCGCGCTTTCCGAGATACTCGCCGAGGCCGGTTTCGATATTCGTACCTGCGTGGTCTACGGAATCATCGATGCTGCGGAATTGCCTTCCGCCGCAGCCGACGCCCTGCGGTCGAACACGCTCGATGCCATACTGATCTATTCGCCCCGCAGCGCGCGTTTGTTGGTTGATCGCGTCAAACGCGCAGGATTAGCCTGTTTCTGCGCGCGCATGCTCGCCTGCTGCATCAGTCATGACGCCGCCGATGCACTTGGTGGGGTTGCCTTCGCGGAGATCCGGATCGCCGCTCGCCCCAACAAGGATTCGATGCTCGCGCTTCTTCCCGAGGGGAAGAGGTGACCGTCAAGCAGCCGATTGCTGCTCTTCGAGCTTGCTCACAAATCCTTCAGCCAGCGTCCGCAGCGTGACGGAATAACGCAGCTCCGCCAGCGGCGGGATGCTGTGTTGCCACGCCTTCCGGACTTCGCCGGACATGAGATAGATCGATCTTGGTGCGAGGGTGATCGTCTTTCGCTCCCATTTCCCGTTCATGGGACGGCGCAGCCGGAATGGGGCAGAAGTGAGCAGCGATATTCCGAGGACATCGCCGAATTGCGGCCTGTCGCTGTGCCAGCCGATGGGCGCGCCCGGCGCGTATTCGGTGACCATGGCTTGCCGGATGTCCCTGGGCTCACGGCCGGACCAGCGCGCGCCACGTGCGACCAGCGGCGCGAGCTCTGCCGAAATGGCCGAGGCTGTATCGACCGCCTGCCGGTTGTAGTCATACCGGAAACCAAAATACATGACGCGCCGGCTGCCGAGGTAGCCGCGAAACTCGAACGGCTTCAGCGGCAGCGTTTCGATCCAGCGGACAAGCGCCTTTTCCTCGTCGATGGCGAGAAACTCGTCCTGGTAATGGAAGCCGGATGGCGCCGAAACGGATTTGGCCGGGAACAATTCCGATTGCTGCAGGGAGATGCCCTTGTCGCTCACGATACCGATATGGGATGCGCCATGGCCCCGAACAATGGCGGATTCAATTCGGCGTGCCCATGCTCGACCGGCAGGCCGCAAATCGCTATAACGTCTCGACCGAGGGTTATCTGTCACAGGGGGCATATCGATGTTTCACGCGCGCGTTCGCGCACATCGCTGCCGGGCCGGTTGGCTAATTATCATGGAAGGTTGTGCATGACCCATGCATTTGTGGATGCCGGGCAGCTTGCCGCGAAGCGGCGGCCGCTTTTCCCCGGCGAGAGCGCGGAATATGCGCGGGCGCGCGAGGCACTTCTCGCGGATGAAATAGAGCTTCGCCGTCATATCGCCGATGTCGCGGAACAGCGGCAGGCGTTGCCGCCCGGTCCGGTGATCGTGCGGGACTACCGGTTTCTGGGCAGGGAACGCGGCGAAGTTTCGCTCCGGGATCTGTTCCAAGGGCATGATACGCTCGTCACCTATTTCTGGATGTACGGGCCGCAGCGGGCGGAGCCATGTCCCATGTGCACCAATCTGCTCGGCCCATTGAACGCCAATGCCGCCGACATTAGACAGCGCGTCTCGCTTTTCGTCATCGGGCGTTCGACTGTCGAGCGGCAATTCGCTTTTGCCCGGCAGCGGGGCTGGGCCGATCTCGATTTCGTTCAATGCGGCGACGATTATCCTTCCGACATGGGCGTGCTGACGCCGGACGGTTCCGAATATCCCGCCCTGGTCGTCTACCGCCTTGCGGGCGAACAGGTCCGCCTGTTCTGGGCAGGAGAAATGAGCGGCGCCATGGCCGATCCCGGCCAGGACCCGCGCGGCGCGCCGGACATCGCGTCCCTGTGGAATATCCTTGATCTCACGCCGGGCGGCCGCGGCACGAACTGGTATCCCAGGCTTTCCTATTAGATCGACGGCGGCGCCGTTGCCTGATATCCCGCAGTTTCGGTGAGGATCGTATGTTCGACATTTGGTTTCGGCTGTTTACGGAGATGACGGAAACGAGCCTCGCCGCGCAGCGGGTCGTCGCGTTGCGCATGTTGCGGCTGGCAAAGGGCGGAGCGGTGGCCGAGCGCGAGGCGCGCCGCATGGTGGCCGAAAAAGTCGCCGCGGCGACGGAAGCGAACCTGAAGATCGCACAAGGGGTGGACCTGCAAGGTGTCGTCAGACACTACGGTCGCGTGGTGCGCGCCAACGAAAGGCGTCTCCGCCGGAGGTGAGATGTGCGCCGGAATCACAGCTGATTTGGCGGTGGAAGACGGAATACATATAGCAAATCACCACCGCGCAGTAATGACACGCATCTCGAAGAGGTCTTGGTAGCCCGAGGGGCTCCGCACCAAAGGTCCGGTCCTCCCGGTTCCGCCCCGAACGTTATAATAACCATAATGCCGCCGAACTCCGGGACTTCTCGGTTTGAGAACGCGGAAATGTAGGCGGAAATGTAGTTCGTGTCGTGTGAATTCGAATGGTGTTGCTGGGGGTCGCGAAAATCCTCAAGGTGAAATGGCAAACACTGTGCCATAGAGAAGACGGGCACCGCCCTCACCGGTCGTGCCATACAGCGTGCCGTTCACCACGATCAAGCCGGCCTCGGGGTACGCGCCGTCGGCGCAACGCATGTTCTGGCGACAGAAGGCATGCAGCACAGTCTCCGCGCCGGTGTTCGGATCGACGGCAAATATCGTGCCGCAATTTTCGTCGTCACAGTTACCCCCGTCGCCCCCGAGGGCTGTGGTGCCATAAAGCACGCCTCCAAACGCGACCAGACCTGCTTCCGGAAACCTGCCGTCGCGGCAATTTCCGACGTTGCAAAAGGAATGCAGCACCGTCTCCGCGCCGCTCTTAGGATCGACGGAAAAAACAGTGCCGTAGGGCAAGCGGTTCGCGCCTCCGTACAAGGTTGTCCCATACAGAATGCCCTTGAAATGAGTCAGCCCGGTCGCCGGAAATTCTCCGTCCTTCCTACCGGCTAGGGCATGTATGACCGTTTCCGCGCCACTCACCCGGTCGAGGGCAAATATCGTACCGCAGCCATATCCGTTGCAGCCTGTATTTCCGCCATTATAGGTTGTACCGTACAGCTCGCCATGCACATTGGTCAGGCTGGCCTCTGGTCTGGCGCCGTCCGAGCAGGCCGGTTGGGAGCAAAACGAATAAAGCACTTTCTCGGCGCCAGTTTGCGGGTCAATCGAATATGCGGTGCCGTCCCAGGACGAGCCACCAGCTTGGGTCGTCCCATATAATGTACCCTCGACATCGATCAGGGTCCCGTAGGGCGACGCGCCGTCCTGGCCGGCGGCGAATGAATGGAGGACCCTCTCCTTGCCCGTTTTCGGGTCGACCGCGAACACCGTGCCCGCATCATAAACGCCGCCCCATCTAGTTGTTCCGTATAGCGTGCCTTTCACCGCGACGAGGCTCGAGATTGGAGGGCTGCCATCGACGCATTTCCGCCTGGCGCAAAAGGAATAAACAACGTGTTCCGCATCAGTCACCGGATCGAGTGCGAACACGGTGCCGCAGCCACAGCCATGGCCATCGGTCGCGGTACCGCCTCCATTGGTCGTGCCATACAATGTGCCGTTCAGATAGAGGAGGCTGGCTTCCGGATAGACGCCGTCCCCGTCGCCACCGAAGGAATGCAGCACCGTCAGGTTGCCGGGCTTGGTCTTCGCCGCCACACCAGCCGGCACGAGGCAGGCGATGACGCCTGCCAACAGGGCAACAGAGAGATTTTTCATGTGCCGCTCCTCCATGATCCGGCTGCCCCCAAAGCGTCGGCCTTTTTTGGCTGTTGAGAATGGCATGCAATCCGGCGCGGGCATGCATAATGGGAAGATCGCGTGCGTTTGGCAATCCGTCGCCACAGAGCAGTGTGGTGCGTCTCGTTAAGCGTGCCGGCCAACCCCGAACCCTGGCGCGCGATGACCGTCAACGCGCCCTGTTGTAAGTTCTACCGGGAACAGGAAACGCAACTCGCGTCCGGTTTGTGAATTTATTGGGAAGGCCGTTAGTTCGTGCGCGAATGTTTCACGTGAAACAATCGGTCGCGGTTTGGTTCTGTATTCCCGTATTTGCTCCTGATCCGTGGAAGGCCGCGCCTGTTACCGGAAGTAACACGTATCGGCGCAAGTGACTGACGGACAAGGCCATTCGCGCGTCCGGCAGTGCTTTGTTCCGGAGATTGGCGAGAATCGCCTGTATTTGCCTGATAAAACAGGACGCGCGGGCACCGGCGTCCGGCCACGCACGAAAAAAGGCTTTTCATGATCGCGGCAATGAGACAGTCAGTCGGAATGGCCCCTGCGGAAAATCGAACGTTGCTGGCGCCGGTCTTCTGGATCGCGGCCGGGCTCGCGGGCCTGACGGCTGCTGCGGCGATTTTTGTCGCGCGCGATCTCGTCTATGACGGGGCTTATTACCTGCTCGGCATCGCGGCGCACGGCACGTTTCAGCTGTTCGAACCGGCGAGGCTCGTGCCGCAGCTGCTGCAGCAGGGCTTTGCAGTGGCCGGCACGCGGATAGGCATTCATGATCTGTGGACGCTCGGCGTGCTGTTTTCGCTGGGGACGTCCGGGTGGCCGGTGATTCTGACTGCGCTGTGCTGGTTGGTGCTGCCGCGCGGGCAGAAGAGCTGGATCGCGGGGCCACTGCTCAACCTCGTTCTTGCGATTCCGGCAACAAGCTTCATCGGCATCGGCGAAGGCATCATCGCGTCCTGCCTGTTGTGGCTTGCTTTCCTCCTCATCGAATTCCGCAGTCGCAGCACGGTCGGTGCGCTCGCCTCAATCGCGGCGGCTGCGGCCTGCGCCTTTTCGCATGAGGCCGCGATCCTCGGCCTCCTCGTCATCGCGCTGGCCGCGGCGTTGCAAGTCCGCGATGCGAAGGGATTCTGCCGCGCGGCGCTGTTTCTCGCGGCGGCGATCGCGCTTGCCGGTGCCGGCCACATGGCGCGCTGGATCCTGTTTCCACGCAGCGCAATCGAACGCGGCGATTTCCTCGCCAGCATGCTGGGGGGATTCCTCGGCAGCCCCCAGGCGCCCAATATTCCGGCAGTGTTGAGCGCGGTTGCGGTTGCCGGCTGCATTGCAGCTTTCGTGGCTGGAGCGAGGCGCGGGCGTGCAGCCGTAATCGCGGCGATCGTGATATTTGCTGTTCTGCTCACTGTTCTTGCCGCGGACCCGGCCCAAATGATCGCGCCAAGCCGGTTCTTTGCGGCGCGCGGGCTGCCCGTCGCGCTGACCACGCTGCTTATGGGACTGTTTCTTCTGCTGCGGCGGCGGGGACTGACGCCTGCGCGCTTCGCGACGCCGCCGGTGCTTGCGGTCGTGCTGGCCGTCGCGGTTGTGCAAACGGCCGCCCAGGCCGTGTTGACCGTAGAATGGAGCAGCTATGTGGGGGCGCTGCGTGCGCTGGTAAGCACACATACCGGTGGCATGACGCATGGCGCTGCTGCGAAGCTGCTCGATCCCGGGGGCGGCCGGTTCCGGCGCGAACTTCTCGAGAGCTGGAGCGTCGAGCCGCTTGCCATCCTGCTCGCGCCCGGCGGCCATGTGTACACCTTTGTCGAGGCGGCGCCCAAGGCGCGCTGGGTGCCCTATGATCCGCGCAACCCGGCCACATTGCCCCGCGCGCCCGGACTGGACTGGAGCAGCTTCGTTCCGCATCCCGCGCAGTAAGACAGCCCTCGCGCGCATGGACAGCGATGCGGCGCTTTCCTATTTTCACGCCATGCCGCAGAGGCCGATTCGCGCATGAAGAAGTCCGTCACAACCCGCGCGAAGAAGCGGCCGCGGCCAGCCGTGCTCTGCATCCTTGACGGCTGGGGCTGCAGGCCCGACGCCGACGACAACGCCATCACGCGTGCACATGCAGAAAATTTCCGTCGCATGTGGGCCGAATGCCCGCATGCCACGCTGGCCACCTCGGGCCGCGCGGTCGGCCTGCCCGCGGGGCAGATGGGCAATTCGGAAGTGGGGCACATGAATATCGGCGCGGGCCGCATCGTGGTGCAGGACCTGCCGCGCATCGACGACGCCATTGCCGGCCACAGTCTCGCCAATCGGCCGGCTCTGCGCGACCTCATCGCGAAAGCAAAGGAAGGGAATGGCACCGTGCATGTGCTGGGGCTCGTATCGCCCGGCGGCGTGCACAGCCATCAGGACCATATCGTGACGCTGGTCCGCGCTATTGCCGAAGCCGGCCTGCCCATCCGCATCCATGTCTTTCTCGACGGGCGCGATACGCCGCCGCGCAGCGCGCGAGGATTTCTGCACCTGTTCGAGCAGGCCATTGCAGGCATCCCCGATGCGCCTATTGCAACGGTTTCAGGTCGTTATTACGCGATGGATCGTGACAATCGCTGGGATCGCATTGCCAAAGCCTATGATGCGATCGCCTCTGCCGACGGCCAGAGGAGCGCAAGCGCCGATGCCGCGATTGCAGAGTCGTATGAAAAGGACGTGGGCGACGAGTTCGTCATTCCAACCGTGATCGGCGACTATCGCGGAATGCGCGACGGCGATGCCTTCATATTCGCGAATTTCCGGGCTGACCGCGCTCGCGAACTCTCGACCGCGCTTATCGATCCGGACTTCGATGGCTTTCCGCGCAAGAAACCGATCAAATTCTCGGCCGCCGCCGGAATGACGGAATATTCCGAGCTGCTGAGCGCGTTCATGACGGCGCTGTTTCCACCGGAATCCTTGCGCGGCACGCTCGGCGATCTCGTGGCGAAGCTCGGATTGAAACAGCTCCGCGTCGCCGAGACCGAGAAATACGCCCACGTCACTTTCTTCCTGAATGGTGGCCGCGAGAAACCATTCGCTCTTGAGGACCGCATCCTCGTGCCGAGCCCACATGTCGCGACGTATGATCGCCAGCCGGAAATGTCGGCCTTCGAAGTGACCAACCGGCTCGAAGTGGCCATCGCCTCGGACAAATACGATCTCATCGTGGTGAACTATGCGAATGCCGACATGGTGGGGCACACCGGCATCTTCGCCGCGGCGGAGAAAGCCGTCGATGCGATCGATGCCTGTCTCGGCCGTTTGCGTGCTGCCGTGGAAAAAGCGGGCGGCGTGCTTGTGGTGACGGCCGATCACGGCAACGCGGAAATGATGCGCGATCCCGAAACCGGCGAGCCGCACACTGCGCATACGACCTTCGACGTGCCGCTCATCGTTGTGGGCGCGAAGACGCCGCTGAAACTTTCTCCGGGCCGGCTCGCCGATGTCGCGCCCACGCTACTCGATCTCATGGGCATCGAAAAGCCGCATGAGATGGCGGGTCACTCGCTGATCGAGAAACAACCGGCAAAGGCGGAGATGCGCGTCTGAGGTCGAGGGTTTTCCGTCTGCTCATGATCGCCATGCTGGCCGGCACGGCCACGGCATCGGCTGCACATCATCATTGGAGGAAACGGCAACCGCAGGCGCCCCGGCAGGAAACACCGGCTCCGGCCGCGGATAGCGAAGATCTCTCCAATGCCGTGCCGGCTTCATCGGCCGACCATATGCCGAGTTCGGCCGCGCAATACCGGACGCTGCAGAGCGAAATCGCTAAATCCCGTCCGGCCGTCGAAACTGCGAAGCAGCGCAGCGATGTGCTCAATGCACAGGCTGCTGCTCTGCGCCAGCAACTGATTACGACTGCGGCGCGCGTGCAGGATCTCGAACAGCAGAAAATCGCGCTCGACAACGACGTGAGCCGGCTGACGACGGAGTCGGCGCAGCTCTCCGCAAGCTTCGCTCAGCAACGCGTCAAAGTGGCGGCCCTGCTCGCGATCCTTGAACGAATGCAGCATGACCGGCCTCCGGTGATGGCGATCCGGCCGGGCGACGCGCTTGCCGGGGCGCACACGGCGATGCTGCTCGGCGCGACCTTGCCCCGGCTTTACCACGCCGCGGCAGAGCTCGCGCGCCGACTGGACGCGATGAAGCGGATGCGTGCCGAGCTGGTCCGCCGCCGGGCGGAGGCTGCGCAGAATTCGGCACGCCTTGGAACCGCGCGCGGTCAGCTCGATCAACTTCTCGCGATGAAGTCGCGCGAGGCCGATGCGGCCAATGCCCAGTATGGCGATCTCGCGGCCCGGCTCGACGCAGTCGCGAATGAGGCGCAAAGCCTGGAAGTCCTGTTGCGGAAGGTGGCGGCGCTGCGCAGTGCGCCCACCGTACAGGGTGTGGTCGTGGTCGCTGCGCGCAATACGCAAGGCCAGGGACTGCAACGTCATTCGCTGCTCAGGCCCGTGGTCGGCCGCATGGAGATGGGAGATGGGGCGCCGGCGGACGCTCCACATGCGCCGGGCATCAGTTTCCTCCCCCCGCCGGGCGCGCAGGTCATCGCACCCGCGGACTCGCAAGTCCTTTTCGCCGGACCTTACCATAAAAACGGCCTCGTCTTGATCTTGCATGGTGTTGGAGGCTACGATCTGGTGCTCGCGGGCCTCGAGCGGGTTGACGTTCGGGCGGGCGATCAGGTGCTCGCCGGCGAACCGGTCGGCAGGATGCCGCATGGCGGCACGGAGATGAGGCTCTACTTTGAAGTGCGGCAGAACGGAAAGGGCGCCAGTCCGGCGCCTTGGCTGGCCGTCGAACCCAGAAAGGTGATGTAGACATGAAGCGTTTCGCATTCGTGGGCATGGGAATGGTCACAGGCTTCAGTGCCGCATTGCTCCTGTTCCCCTCCGCCCATGGCGCAAACGATTCAGCCTACAAGCAGCTGGACCTGTTCAGCGATGCGTTTGAGCGCGTCCGTGCCGACTATGTTCATCCCGTCGACGACGGCCAGCTCGTTACCTCGGCCATCCAGGGCATGGTGTCAGGCCTTGATCCGCATTCGAGCTACATGGATGCAAAAGCCTTTGCCGACATGAAGATCCAGACCAAGGGCCAGTTCGGCGGGCTGGGTCTGGAAGTCACAATGGAAGACGGCCTGATCAAGGTCATTTCCCCGATCGACGATACACCCGCGGCCCATGCCGGTATCAAACCCGGCGACTACATCGCCGCGATCGACACTACGCCGATCCAGGGCATGTCGCTCAACGATGCCATCGCCAGGATGCGGGGGCCGCAAGGCACGAAAATTACCCTGACGGTGCTGCGCAGCGGTGCCAAAAAGCCATTCGACGTCACGCTGACCCGCGCCATCGTTCAGGTCGACAGCGTGAAATTCCATCGGGATGGCGACATCGGCTACATCCGGCTGAGCGCCTTTAACGAAGAGACCGGCCCGGGGCTTGAGCACGCCGTCCGAGAGCTCAAGCATCAGATCGGCCCCGGCATTCGCGGCTATGTGCTCGACCTGCGCAACAATCCTGGCGGCCTGCTCGACGAAGCCGTGCAGGTCTCCGACGACTTCCTGAATTCCGGCGAGGTCGTATCGACGCGCGGACGCCACCCTGAAGACACGGCGCGGTATGACGCCAAGCCGGGTGACATCGCTGACGGCAAACCGGTTATCGTCCTGATCAATGCGGGCACGGCGTCGGCTTCCGAAATCGTCGCGGGCGCGCTGCAGGATCACAAACGCGCGACGGTCGAAGGCATGACATCCTTCGGCAAGGGCTCGGTGCAGACTATCATTCCATTGGGCGAAGGCGGCGGCGCGCTCAGGCTTACCACGGCGCGCTACTACACGCCTTCCGGTCATTCCATCCAGGCGACCGGCATCATTCCGGACGTGGCGGTGGCGGAAGGCGACGAAGACAATTCCGAGTCCAAGCTCGAGCATTTGAGCGAAGCAAATCTTCCCGGCCATCTCGACGCGGAGAATGCCGGCAAGAAGTCGGCGCCGCCTGTCATACACCCGCCCGCAGGCAAAAAGATTGACGACTTTCAGCTCTCGTACGCGTTGGATTTGCTGCGCGGCAAAGTGGCCATGAACACCACCGGAAAAACCACTGCGGCGAATTGATTTATGGTTGTGGGCGCCCATTTTTCCAAGGTGGGCTGCCCGGCGAAGGGATTACCGGCGGAAGATGAAACAAGTCATGCTACGCGCGGGGCTTGCCGCGATCGGCGCAGTAGCCGGATTCGCGGGAGCGTTCCTTGTACTGCCCCTTGCCGGCGGCGCGGCCGACAGCGATTCCCAGTCCAGCTACCAGGCACTCGATCGCTTCGGTGCCGCGTTCGCCGCGGTACGTGCCGATTATGTCGAGGCGCCCGAAGATCGGAAAATGATCGAAGATGCGCTCAACGGCATGATCTCCGATCTCGATCCGCATTCGAGTTATTTCGATCCCAAGACCTTCGCCGACATGCAGGTAAAGACGTCCGGCAGTTATGGGGGCGTCGGACTCGTGATTGCCGCGGACCAGGGCGTGGTGAAGGT
>DATAYG010000145.1:0-40372 GCA_036272695.1 Rhizomicrobium sp.
AAGCATCGAAGCCGGCCACCGTGCCCTTCATATTGATCGCCGCCGCCTCCGTGCAACCGCCATTGTCCGGGTCGTCAAACTCGGTGACAGCTCCGATCGCGCAACATTCCATGATATTTTCCTGACGAGTCGATGTAATAGCCGGCGATTGAGCCGCCCTTATTTATGGTCTGGGAAACAGTTCCTTCTCCCTGGCTTGTTCCCGCATCGGGGGCATCGAATTCCGCAATGGAGCCATCGTGCGACCTGACAAATCCATGTAACGCACCAATGGTGTCCGTGTAAAATCCGGCAACCATCCCACCAGCATTAATCGCGTTTCCGACAGTTATCACCGCATCGGGAGCGTCAAACGACGTGGCTGTACCTTTGGGGGGCAGTACAAACCCATGTGTTTTGCCTCCATCAGAATATCAACCGGTGATTACCCCCTTGTCATTTATGGACTGCGGCTCCGTCGATAGCGCGAGCTCGACTGTTTCTATCGTCCCGTCCCGGTTGCGTATGAATCCATGGCCATTGTAATCCTTGTCGAAATACCAGCCGGCGATTGCGCCGCTCGCATTGATGCTCAGCGGGGTGGTCAATATGGATTTCGGGACGGAAAATGTTGTGATTGTTCCGTTGGCCGTTCGCAGAAAACCTTGAACCTCATACCAACCGGTCACGTCGCCAGCATTGTTTATTGCCGTCGGTTCGGTTACCCCACTGCCCGGTACCCGAAATATTGTTGCGTTGCCGCACTCGGCAGCTCGTGGCAGAATCGCCAAGATCGCCGCAAACAGAGGCCAACTGCGATACAAGAAGGGAGAAACCCAAGCGTTCATGACGGCAGGCCCATCAAACCGGCCACATTTTACGCCCGGATCTTATTGCATTCAATCAATGATTTGCAGTTCTTGAGTTGGAGCGAGGCGCCGGTCAGTGTCGGACGTAAACAGATATTGCCGCTCGATGCCCGTCAGACCTATCGTCGTTTCGACCCGGGGTGACTCTGGAGTTCTGTCGTGGCGTGCATTAAGGGTGACGCGGATGCAGAGAGCCATAATGGCATTACCGCTTTTTGCGTCGCTTTGGGGCGCGGGACCGACCGCGACCGTCTCGGGCGGGGGAGGGCGTCGAATACACGCTGCCCGCCCAGAGCCTCACCGTGCTGACGGGAGCGGTGGCGCCGTAGGAAGTGGTGCGATGACGTGGCCAATGTCAAAGGCGAAATATGTTTGGCAAATCGGCAAGCACCAATGAAACGAGGTAATACCAGCGGCCCTGAAGATTCACCCCTCACTCTGTCATCCCCGCGAAAGCGGGGACCCGGGTCGCCGGCCTTTTCGGATCAATCACGCTGCTGGTTTCCCGCTTTCGCAGGAATGACAACAGAGGGGGAAGAAAACGATCCCGTTCGATTTCAAAACACCCTAAGGGAACGAGTCGGAGATCGAGGCCTCTGGAGTAATATAATCGCGTGGCTTGACTGCCATTTCATTCCCTCACTTGTTTCGTCGTGCCGACAGGATCAATGATCAGATTTGCGTGTGCTTTGTGTAGACCTCGGAGGGGTAGCACCGGTCGAAATCGTGGATCACCACTACGTCCGGCTATGGCGAGTATTCCAAACGACCGGATGAGGCTGCTGTAACCGTCAGGCGGCCGCGGGCCGCGCGATCGCATAGGTAACATGCGGACGCAACGGGCTGTCCGGCGGAAGGTCGGGATAGTCGAAATCGAGTTTCGGTATCCGCTGCATGCCCAGCCTGTCCATCAGGCGCCGGCTTCTCGTATTTCCTCCGGCGGTGATGGCCATCACTCGCGCAGAGGTCAGATTCTGCCAGGCCCAGGCGAGGCTCGCCGCCGCGGCCTCCTGCGCATAACCCTGTCCCCAGGCATCGGCGCGCAGGCGCCAGCCGATTTCGATCTCGCCGCTAATCGGTCCGACATTGCCGCGTTTGAGCCCGCAAAAACCGAGCAGCGCGGTGTCGCTCGACCGCTCCACGATCCAGAAGCTGAAACCGTTTTCGGCCTGGGAAGCTCGGGCGCGCAGAAATCCGCCATGAAAAGATTCGGGATTCTGCACGCCGCCAAGATATTCCATGACCGCCTGCGTGTTGGTGACGCGAATGAATTCGGGAACGTCCGATTCCATCCATGGCCGCAGCCTCAGGCGCGATGTCTCAATCATGTAGTGCGCCTTGCCGCATCGGGCCGCCGAAAATCCTCGTAACAGGGACCGAGCAGCCGGAACGCAGCGTGGTGGCCGACGAGCGAGGCAATCATGCGCCCGGCGACGGCACATTGCCAGGCGTCGTTTTCGCCCATCCGGCGTGTGCTTCGTTTCTGTCGTGCCGCTACCGATTCGGCATGCAGGCGATGAATTCCCTGCCATGCGTAGCGCGCGAGATAGGCTTTCACCATCCCGGTATCCTCGGCTCCCTCAAGCGGCTCCGCCAAGGTTATGCCCGAGGCCGTTTTCAGATATTTCCAAAATTTGTCACGACCCGCAAATGCAGGCCGGCCAGGTGAAACAATCCAGCCCTGCAACGGGATTGCTTGCCTGATTGCCGACACTTGTGCCAATCCAACTGGGTGGCTCCGGATTCGCGGGCCATGACACAAAAGGGTGCGTCACCAGGGCCCTTGGTATTACAGGCGTGATCCATGTTCGCGCATTGGAGTCGCGCTTAAGCCACGCGAAGGCACCCGGAAAATATCGCGTCCCAAAGAGTGATCCTGGCAAATGGAGGCGAGCTTGTTGAGCGGTTCACAAAGCCAGCAGCCAATGGAGGCGGGGACAGTCTCCGGTTTCGCATTACCCTATGAAATCTTCAAACCGCTGCAGTGCCCAATGACTGCCCGCAGGGTCTCAATGATCGTGGGCCCCGCGCCGCGGAGCTGCCCGGGGCGGAATTCGCCAACCGGCTCAAGGTCCAATGTTTCACGTGAAACAATCGGCCGCGGTTTGGTACTGTTATTCCCGTGTTTGTTCCTGTTATGCGCCGGTGCCGCGCCTGTTGCCGCAAACAACAGATTTCAGGGTAACCCTTTGACAGATCAGGCGGTTCGGACGTCCGGCCGCGCTTTGTCGCGGCGTTTTGCGAAAACCGCCTGTTTTTGCCTGATAAAACAGGCGCGCCTATCGCCGCGGCTGATAGTCCGGCTTGCCCATCTGCCAGTACATGAACGCCGTCTGGTCGGCCATGACGGCGTCGGCCTGATGTTTGGTCGGGCCGCTGCCGTGACCGGCGTCGGGGTCGACACGCAGCAGGATGGGACGGCCGCTCGACGTGGCTTGTTGCAGGCGTGCCGCCATCTTGCCGGGCTGCCAGGGCGCGACATGGGGATCGTTCAATCCGGTGGTGGACATCACGGCGGGATAGGCCGCGCCGTCCTTCACATGCGAGAGGGCGTCCATCGCCAGCAGCGCACGGAATCCGGCTGCGGTTTTCACGCTGCCATATTCGAGCGCGTTGGCGTCGCCGTCGGTCTCGAACTCGGCGCGCAGCGCATTGGAATCGCCGAACTCGCTGAGCACCACGCGAAACAGATCCGGCCGCTCGACCAGCGCCATGCCGACCGTGATGCCGCCCGCGCTGCCGCCTTCGATCGCCGTCGTGGCGGGCGAGGCGTAGCCATGCGATTGCAGATATTCCGCACAGTCGATCAGGTCGCGCCAAGTGTTGGGTTTGGCAGCTTTCATGCCGGCCAGATGCCAGGTCTCGCCGAATTCACCGCCGCCGCGCACATGGCAGACCGCATAGATGCCGCCGTCCTCCAGCAGGGTGAGCATATTGGGCATGAAACGCGGCGACATGGCGATGCCGTAAGAACCATAACCCATGAGCCGCAGCGGCGCCTTGCCATCGCGGGCGAGATCTTTGCGGTGAAGGATGGAGAGCGGAACCAGCACGCCGTCGCGCGCGCGAACTTTCACTTCCTCTGAAACAAATGCCGACAGATCGTCCTTCCATTTGGGCGCGAGGTTCAGCGGCGAGACATTCGTGCCGTCGATGCTCAACCATTGCTCGGGCATCAGCCAGCTTTCCAGCTTGTCGATCGCACCCGGCTGCAAAGGATCCGTCGAGGGATAGCCGACCGATCCCTGGACGGGCAGCGCGACTTCTTCGATCTTTCCGCCGGCAAAATCGAAGCGGCGCAAATGGCCGATCGCTCCGTCCCGGTCGAGGATATAGAGGCCGTCGGCGGCCGGCTCCATGTCTTCGATCACGCGCCCGCTTTCGGGAACGACAGTCTTTGCGTGCGCCCAATCAAGCGTGGCGAGATCGAGAGAAATGATTTTGTAGTGCGGCGCATTCTTGTGCAGAAGCAGATAGAGCGTGTTTCCGTGCAGCGCGTAGTTGATCACACCGTCGGGTGAATCGGCGATCTTCCGCCACTGCGCGCCGGGATGCATGGCTTCCGCGAGCGGTGCGATGAGAAGTTCGGATGCAGGTTCGGAACCATGCGAAATCGTTGCCACGGCCTGATCCGTGCCCGCCTGGTTGTTGATCCAGGTCAAATCTTGCGGAATCACGGAGGGCGAACCGGCTACGCCCGTTCCGATCAGCGCGACATCCTTGTCCGGGCTCGTGCCGAGTCGATGCAGCATGGCCCGGCCGTTGAGATAACGCGCAGTCTCCGGCTCACCCGGTTTCGTCGCGGTCATACGCTTGTAGAAGAAACCCGAGCCGTCGGGCAGCCACGAAAGTCCGGCCTGATCGGCGCGGTCGATCGTCTCCGGCCACTCCTTTCCCGTGGCGACATCCATCACATGAATGACGCTGCGTTCGGAGCCTCCCAATGCGATGCCGTAAGCAAACTTGTCGCCTTGCTGCGACGGTGTGGCAAAACTGATGGAAGCGTGCTGGCCTTTGCTGGTGTAACGGTCGGGATCCAGGAGCAGACGGTCGGGCCCGCTCGCATTTTCACGGACGTAAAACTTCCACGTATCCTCGTCCGGCGTCCGTTTCATGAAGAAAAGCCCTTTGCCGGCTCGCCCTGCACCCAGGATAAGAACGCCGCCGCCCGTGTGCGCGGCGATGCGCGCCTCCAACCTGTCGCGGCCGGGGATCCGCCCCCGAACATGGCGGGCATAGGCGCCCTGCGCCAGCATGTAGCTGATGACTTCCGGTGAGGCCCGGTTCTCCATCCAGCGATAGGAATCGACCACCGTCGTTCCGAAATAGGTGTCAGTCACCGGCCGGATCGGGGCGGCAGGCGGGTGGCCCGGCACCGTTACGCTCGCCACCGCGGCAATGCCGAATGCGACGGATGCAAGAAGGGTCAGAGTAATTTGGCGCACGGATCGATCCCCTTTTTAGGCCGTCTAATGCAATTGCGGAATCGAGGCCGGCGTGACCCCAAGATAATAACCTTCGAACGCCCACACATCCGCATACTGGGCGATGGCCTGGTCCGTCGGCATGTAGCTATGAGCAGTTGCGCCTGTGGTTCGCAGCAGGACGGGATTGGAACAGCTTTGCGCATGCTGCATGGCGGCGGCAAATTTGAACGCGTGCAGCGGTACGACGCGGTCATCGTCCCAGGAAGTCGTGATCAGCGTCGGAGGGTAGCAGGCGCCGTCCTTGACGTTTTGCAGCGGCGACCAGGCGTAAAGCCATTTGAACGCGGCGGGATCATCGGATGATCCGTATTCGTGAGCCGCAAGCAGACCGCTGGAAAAATGCTGGAAGCGGAGCATGTCGAGCACGCCATGCTCGATATAGGCGGCGCCGAAGAGTTCAGGATGCTGCGTGACCGAGGCGCCGATGAGCAGCCCGCCATTGGATTTTCCCTGGATTCCGAGATGTTTCGTCGAGGTGTAGCCCTTGTCGATCAGATATTTCGCGGCCCAGGCGAAATCGTCGAACGAGTTCTGTTTCCTGTCGCGCATTCCGGCCCGGTGCCATGCTTCGCCATAGGTGTCGCCGCCGCGCAGTTGCGCGACGGCAAAAATACCACCCAGTTCAAGCCACACCGGATAGGGCGGCTTGAAAAAGGGTGTGAGCGTGCTGTCGAAGCCGCCGTAACCCAGAAGGATGGTGGGATTGCTTCCATCCAGCTTCACATTCTTCGCGGCAAGTACGAACATCGGCACCATCGTTCCGTCTTTCGAGGAATAAAATACCTCACGCGTTTCATATTTCGATGCGTCGAACTTCAGGTCCGGCGCGAACGCCGTCTCGGCTTTTCCCGTTCGCAGATCATAGCGATAGGTACTGGTGGGTCGCAGGTACGAGCTGAAGCTGTAATAGAAGACATCGGAGCTTTGCAGACTGCTGATACCCATGACGGTACCCAACTCGGGCAGCGCAATCTTGCCGGCCGGTTTTCCATTGGTGTCATACAGGTCGATGCGGCCGGCAGCGTCGACGATGCTGTCCACGACGAGATATGAGCCGGCGAAACTGGCGCCTTGCAGGACACCACTCGCCTCCGGTACCACCGTGCGCCAATGGGCGGGATCGGGGTCTGAAAGCTTCGCTGCCACGATTCGGGCGCGCGGAGCGCCGAGCGTCGTCTGCAGATAGAGAAGGTCATCCTTCACGTCGATGGGCTGATAGGTGGCGTCGCCCTTGACGTAGAGTGGTTTCAGCGGCGCCGCGACGTCGGGCTTGAGTGGATTTCCCATGTCGGCGACATGGAGCTCGTTCTCCGGCGCGGAGCCCCTGCTGACGATGATGAAGAGATAGCGGCCATTCTCACTTACCTCGGATACGATGTACCAATTCGGCTGGTCCGAACGGGCATAGATCAGCCGGTCCGCAGATTGCGGTGCGCCGAGCGCGTGATAATAGACAGTCTGGTGAACCATCAGCTGACTGATTTCATCGCCCTTCTTCGGCTGCGGGTACCGGCAATAGAAAAATCCCTTGTCGTCATTCGTCCATGACACGGCGCAGGCTTTAAGCCAGTGCACCACATCCGGCAGCCGCCTGCCGCTGGCAACGTCGAGCACATGAACTTCCATCCAGTCGGCACCGCCGGGCGACAGCGTATAGGCAAGCAATTTGCCGTCCGGAGAAGGATAATATCCCGAGAGCGCCGTCGAGCCGTCGGGCGAGAGCGCGTTCGGATCGATCAGCACGCGCGGCCTGGCAGATGGGGTATCCTGGACGTACAGGACAGACTGGTTCTGCAGGCCCGCATTGCGCTCGAAGAAAAGGCGCGGACCGTGAACCGGTACAGGCGTTGTTTCGCTCGAAAAATTCCACAGCGCGGTCAGTCGCTTCGCAAACCAGGACCGGAGGGGATTTTTCGCCATGTCGGATTGCGTCAGGCGATTTTCGGCATCGACCCATGTGTGCAGCCCCGGATCCTGCGAATTCTCCATCCAGCGATAGGGATCAGGTACGGCGGTTCCGAAGTAATTATCAACGACGGGGCCGCGCGGCACCGGCGGATAGGCCGGCTGCGGCGCGCCCGCAGCGCAGGCAATCCCGAAAATACCGGATGCGATCAGTGCCAGAGACATCCGGCGCATGTACGATTCCTTTCGCCAATCCATCAATGCAGATGCGGAATCGACGCCCGCGTCATCCCGAGATAATAACCTTCGAAAGCCCACACATCGGCATATTGCTGGATGGCCTGATCCGTCGGCATGTAACTGTGGGCGGTCGCGCCCGTCGTCCATAACAGTATCGGATTGGCGCAGCCCTGCGCATGCTGAAGGGCGGCGGTGAACTTGAACGCGTGCATCGGCACGACCCGGTCGTCGTCCCAGGAGTTGGAGATCAGCGTCGGCGGGTAGCACATGCCGTCCTTGACACGCTGCAGCGGGGAGTAGGCATACAGCCATTTGAAGGATCGCGGATCATTGGCCGACCCGTATTCGGGATCGGTCATCTGGCCACCCGAAAAATGCTCGCGGCGGAGCATGTCGAGCACGCCGTGCTCGATATAGGCGGCGCCGAAAAGTTCGGGATGCTGCGTGATCGATGCGCCGATGAGCAACCCGCCATTGGACTTGCCCTGTATGCCGAGGTGCTTCGAAGAGGTGTAGCCTTTCTCGATCAGGTATTTTGCGGCCCAGGCGAAATCGTCGAAGGAATTCTGTTTCTTGTCGAGCATTCCGGCCCGGTGCCAGGCTTCGCCATAGGTGTCCCCGCCCCGCAGTTGCGGCACAGCGAGAATTCCTCCCAATTCCATCCATAGCGGATAGGGCGGCTTGTAGAACGGCACGAGCGAGCTGTCGAAACCGCCATAGCCGTAGAGGATGGTGGGGTTCTTTCCGTCGAGTTTCACGTCCTTTGCGGCGAGGATGAACATCGGCACCCGCGAGCCGTCCTTCGAAGGATAAAAGACTTCCCGCGTTTCGTATTTCGACGAATCGAACGTCATGGCGGGCGAGAACACCGTCTCGGTTTTCCCCGTCTGCACATCGTAGCGATAGGTACTCGTGGGCGACAGGTACGAACTGAAGCTGTAATAGAGAATATTGGAGTCTTGCAGGCCGCTGATGCCCATGATCGTGCCGAATGCCGGCAGCGCAATCGCACGAACGGCATTGCCGTCCGTGTCGTAGAGATCGAGGCGCGCGGCGGCATCGACAATGGTGTTCACGGCGAGGCGGTGGCCGGTGAAGCTGACCATCTGCAGGACGCCCTTGCCTTCCGGCACGACCGGGCGCCAGTGGCCGGGATCGGGGTCGGAAAGCTTCGCTGCTACGATCCGCCACCGCGGAGCGCCGAGCGTGGTCTGCATATAGAGTTCGCCGTTTCTCACGTCGATCGGGGTGTAATAAGCATCATTCCTGAGATAAACCGGCTTCAGCGGCGCGGCGATGTCCGGCTTCAGCGGATCGCCAAGATCGGCCATGTAAAGTTCGTTGGCCGGCGCGGTTCCGTTGCTGAAAACGACGAAGAGATACCGCCCGTCATCGCTGATGTCGGGCGCGATGAGCCAGCGGGGCAAATCGGGACGGGCATAGATCAGCCTGTCTGCGGATTGCGGCGCGCCGAGCGCATGATAATAGAGAGCCTCATGAGCGACCACCTGGTTGATCGCGTCGCCTTTGGGCCGGGGAAAGCGCGCATAAAAGAATCCTTTATCGTCGTTTGTCCACGCGACATCCCAGGTCTTGAGCCAGTGCACCACATCGGGCAGCTCTTTGCCGCTTGCAACATCGATCACATGCACGTCCACCCGGTCGCCGCCGCCGGGCGAAAGACCGTAGGCGAGACGTTTGCCGTCGGGTGATGGCCAGTAGGCCGAGAGCGCGACCGATCCGTCTGGTGAAATCACATTTGGATCGACAAGCACCCGCGGTTTCGAGCTGGACGAGTCCTGGACGTAGAGCACGGACTGGTTCTGCAGCCCCGCGTTGCGGCGGAAGAACAGTCGCGGTCCGTGAACCGGCACGGGAGTCGTTTCGCCTGGAAGATTCCAGAGGCCTGTCAGCCGTTTCGCGATCCAGGGCCGAATGGGATTCCTTGCCATATAGGCTTCGGTCAGCCTGTTTTCGGCGTCGACCCATTTGCGCAACTCGGGGTCTTGCGAATTCTCCATCCATCGGTAGGGATCTGGCACCGCAGTTCCAAAGTAATGATCAACGACCGTACCGCGTGGCGCGGGCGGATAGGGAGGCGCGGGAGCGCTGCCGGCTCCGGCAAAGCCGCAGATAAAAAACGCGAAGATAGCAATACAAATCCGGTGCATGGAATTATCTCCAGTGAATTAGGCATCGCTGCTGGGTTCCCGCCTTCGCGGGAATGACATCAAGGGGTGGCGTCGCGATTCCACCGGGGATGCCTAATATTTGATGGTGGCGGAGACGAAGATCGTCCGCCCGAGCACGTCATAGGCTCCCGTAGCGGTGTTGCCGTTGCCGAAGGGGGGCGCGATGTACTCGGTCAGGACGGGGGGCTCGATATCGAAGATATTGTTGACGCCGACACGCAGCTCCACGCCGCTTCTGGCCTGCCAGCCGGTGGACAGGTCAAAGTAGTTGTACGCGCTGATCCGCGCGTCCGAACAATCCTGGAATCCGGCGACAGTAATTCGGCTGTTGGGGCATTGCACGATCCCCGGACCTCCGTCCAGGAGGGGATTGGTAGTATCGGCGTCAAATTTGGTGGCACCGATGAAGCGCCACTGAACCGATACCTGCACGTCAAAGGGCGATGCCCAGGTCAGCCTGAGTTTGTTGCGCCATCTGGGAGCCTGTGTGCCGCAAATCTCGCCGTAAAGGCCCGCGCAATCATAGGCGCTCGTGGATGCGGACTGGCGCGTCAGCGGATTGGCAGGCACAGGCTCGTTGACGAGCGACTGCAGATATGTGCCGATCAGACTGACTGAAACAGTTCCCTCGTTCAGGCCCCACCAGTCGGCCGTGTCCGTGTGGTAGTCGACCTGAAAATCGACGCCCTTCGTCTTCAGATAACCGGTGTTGACCGAATCATCGGATACGTAACCATTTCCGTAGAGCATGCCCGATGGCGTGCGGTGAACGAAGGGACAGAAATAGGCTTCGCTCTGGGGCGTGGCCGGGGCACCATAGCACTCGTCCAGGATTTCCTGGAGCGGAAGCACCGAGATGTAGTTGGAAACATCGATATCCCACCAGTCGACGCTGGTGGTGAAACCGTCGAGATAGTGTGGCGTGTAGACAAACCCGAGGGTGCGCGTCGTGGAGCTTTCCGGCTTCAGCGCCGTATTTCCTCCAGCCTGCGAGTCGCAGGCCATGTCCGGACAGAACAGCAGTTGCGTGCCGTGGTTCGGCACCTTCGCGCATTGACCGGTGACGATCGTCGCGCACGGATCGGTGCCGGGGTACGAGGATTCGAACTGATCCGTAATCTGTGGCGTGAACAGTTCGAGTACGTTCGGCGCCCGGACGGCGCGCTGCAGGCTGGTGCGGAAGCGATAATCGTCGACCGGCTGCCAGTCTCCTGCCACGTACCAGCTATGCGTCGCGCCCGCCGCGCTGTAGGACGAGTAGCGGTAGCCGCCTTTCAGGGTCGCGTCCTCGACGAGCGGCTTGTCCTGGACGAGCGGCAGTTGGAGCTCCCCGAAGCCTTCGCTCACGTTGAATCCCGACAGGGGAACCGCGGGTACGGCCACGCCGCCTTCGATGTCGCCGGACCGGTATTCATAGTCGGGCAGAAAGGTGAGGTTTTCCTGGCGGTATTCGGCGCCCAGCACCGCAATCGCGGCATCGCGCGCGAAAGGTGATTTCACGCCCCAATCAGCCAGGTTGCCGGTCGTCGAGCCGCTGACGATTTTTTCTTCCGTCCAGCCCATCTGCATCGCGTCAGCCTTCACATAGCCGAGCATGGCCGGGGTGATGGAGCCGATACCGTCGAAGATGTTGAGAGGAACACAGGAGAAAGAACTGCCCGCCTCGTTGGCAAAGCACTTTCCCGTCGCCGGATCGACCTCGAGCGCGTTCTGCGCGCGCGATGCGGAAAACTCTCCGTGTGTGGCCTGCGCAAAACGCGTAAAACCCTCCTGCGCGTATGCATTGTACGACCAGTTGGCGTCGAGGTCGCCCCTGAAGCCGACCTGCATGCGATATGAAGTGTGTCTAAGCTCGAAAGTGCGATTGCCGCCTTCCACATCGCGCCGCGCGATGAAAAGGTTGGCCTGACCCGCGGCACCGAACGGATTACCTGAGAGTCCAGGTGCATTGCCATTTCCGTTCCAGAACGATCTGCCGTTGGCCGTTACATATTTGTCGCCCGCCAGCAGACCGCACAGCTGCTGGTTCTCCTGCGCCGTCATCAGCGGATTGCTGCAATTGACATCGACAGTGAAGCCCGGCTGCGTGCCCGAACCGGAGAACAGGCCCGATGGTGCGATCTGTGCCGTGCTGTCGTCCGACATGAACATGAAATTGGCATAGGCCTCGAGCTGTTTGCTCTCGTCGTAATGCGCGAAGAAGCCGCCCGTGTAGCGCGTGTCGGGACGCTGCAAGTAGTTGTTGGGGTTGAAGTTGAACGTCTGGCCGGGACCGTCCGTGAACGGGACGAACTTGCCGCTGCCTGCCTTGCCCGATCCGGTTTCGAAATAATCAGATGGTGCCCCGCCAAAAGCGTTGTCGAGTGAAAACCACTGATTGTATTGCGAGGATCCGGAGCAGGCGTCGCCTTGGGCGACAGGCACGAGCGCGCATTCCGAATAGTCGCGAGTCGTCTCCAGCACGGGGGCGATTGTGCGGTAGCCGAGATAGACGCTCACGTTGCCCTTGTCGTTCGCGGAATTGACCCCCATGAGCAACGTTGCGTCCGTGGTCTGGCCGTCGAAGACTCCATAGGGCGATTGCGCATAGCCAAGCCCGCCTGCGTTGATCTGGGCCTGGGTCAGATTCCGCCAGCGGGCGGTGTTGTTGTCGTTCTCGGTAATCGAGTACGTGCCGTCGAGCTCGATTCCCTCGAAATCCTTGCGCAGAATGAAATTCACCACGCCCGCAAGCGCGTCGGATCCGTAGACGGCCGATGCACCGCCGGTGAGAACGTCGACATGATCAACGAGCGCGGCCGGAATGTTGTTGATATCCGCCGCGGGATCGATGGGATCGCCGGGCATGAGCCGCGCACCATCGATGAGAACGAGGGTGCGCGAGGTGCCAAGGTTGCGCAGATTGACGTTGTCCGTACCCGTCGCGCCGTTCGAGATGTTGTTGTTCTGGGATACGAAAACCTCGGGCAGGTTGTTGAGGGCCGTCGTAACATCGGTCGCCCCCTCGAACTTGAGTTCTTCCTGACCGATGACCACGACGGGGCTTGGGCTCGTCAGGCTGGTCTGCGGGATGCGCGAGCCCGTGACGACGACGGTTTCCACATCCGACGGTCCGGTCAGCGACGCCTGATCCAGCGGTGCGGCGAGATCAGTTCGCCGAAGGCTTTTTTTTTGAACGATGATCCCGCCGCTGCCGTCAGGTACGGCCTCGAGCCCGGATCCGGCCAGCGCGCGGGTGACCGCATCCCGCGCGTTCATCTTTCCGTTCAACGCCGGCGCTCGAAGACCGGACACAGATTCCGGAGTGAAGAGTATGTTTTCGCCGCTGCTGCGCGCGATGTCCCGCAACGTCTGCGCGAGCGATTGCGCCGGAATGGCGAAATTTGCGTCCTGGGCCTGCACAAGACCCGTAGCAAGCGCAAAAAGCGCTACGCTCCCGACCAGTGCCTCTCGCAGCCTGGTCCCCCGCCCCCGGTACATTGTTTGTCCCCTGTTTGCTCGCGACGACTGTCCCCATGAGTCAGACGAACGGGCAGGGCTGTTTCCTCACCCCTCCGGCATGCGGGATTCGTCGCGAACCAGTTCGATATGATCGGGATAGTGTTCGACGATCACTGGGAGAAGCTGCGACACCGAACGTGCGAACGCGATATTATCACCGACGCGGTAGACGCCGCTCAGCTTGAGATTTGCAATGGCCGAATCGTCTACGACGAGCCGTACTGTCGAGTATCGGTTCATTTCCGCGGCAGCGGTTGCCAGTGTTTCGCTCTCGAACATCGCCTGACCATATTGCCAGGCCACGAGCGGAGCGAGATTGGGCCTGTCGATATGCGGCGTGACATTCTCGGCCACGATCGCACGCTCGCCGCCCTCAAGCGCAAGCCGTTGACGCTCTGCATGTGCCACGGCAAGGACAGTCGCGCGGCCCTCAATGAGCACAATGGAGATACGGTCCCCGTCGCGACGCACATCCAGCGTCGTCCGGTCGGCGAGGATGCGCTGGCCCGCCGCCTCCACCATGAAGGGCCGGCGCATGTCTGACTTGATGCGAAAATCCACGCGCCCACGATCGAGCTCCACCGCGCGAATGGCATTGGTGTACTGCTCGCGAAGACGGGTATCGGTGTCGAGAAAGGCCACGGTGCCGTCGCTCAGCGTCACATGTTTCTGCTCGCCGACCCGGGTTTCGTAGACGCCTGCGTAGGCCTCCTGCCAGACGGCAAAACCGGCGCCCGCCGCAGCCACCGTACCGATACCGGCCAGCACGGAGCGCCGGCGCAGCAGCGGCCGCCGTTGCACCAGGCTGTCCTCGCGGCGCAGACCTTCGCTCAGATCCCAGATTGTCGTGACCGCCTCGAAAGCGCGCGCGTTCTCCGGCCTGGAAGTAAGCCAGGTTCGGAATGCGTCTTCATCGGTGCGGCTGCGGTCATCGGCATGCAGGCGTACCAGCCATGCGGCCGCCTCCGCCTTGGTTTCGGGGTGGATACCGCGCGTGATTTGCATCACCACCCGTCCATCCACTCGGTGAGGAACAGCACAGCCTTCGCGACGTGCTTCTCGACAGCGCTTTGCGTGATACCGAGCGAGGCGGAAATCTCACGCAGTTTCATTCCCTGCACCCTGTGCATGACAAACACCTGTCGCGTTCGGGGCGGCAGCTTGTCCAAACCCGCCTGGACCCTCCTTAGACGTTCACGGGCTTCCAAAACCTCATCCTGGAGCGGCGAATTGTCTTCGAGGCTGGTGCTGAAGGCCTCGATCGACTGCGGGTTGGTGCGCTGCACGTGCCGGTGCCGGTCCACGGCAAGATGCGCCGCAGTTTGCACCAGAAAGGCGGCCGGCTCCTTGACCTCGTGTTCAGCGCGATAGGCGAAGAGTCGCAGCCACGCGCTGTGCAGCAGATCCTCGGCATCCTGGTCCGCGCGCGTCCGGCTCCGGACGCGGGCAAGCATGTCGGTCCAGAATTGTCTTTCCTTGGGATCGCCGCTCATGGCGTGGAACCTCCGGCCGCAACGATACACCAGGATGGCGAACTGCCCGATATCGAAATTTTTAGACATCGGGGTGGGGAAAACCTGCCTGCCGAACGTCTGAACCCGGTGTGGTTTGGTTTCGCCGAAGGAGAAGTGTTTATGCGCATCGGAGTAATGGTTGTTATGTTGTCCCTGGCGGCGTTATCGCCTGCGTCGCTGCTGGCCGATCCGGAGACTGCAGGGCCGGCAAGCGAGCAGGCCGCGAGTCCCCAGGCTGCGCCGGCCGCGGCCGGAACCGGGCAAGCTGCAGCGCCGGCAGCCGGTACGCAGTCTACCTCTGTCGCACAGGCGGGTACCCCGCAGAATCCCGACGAGATCGTATGCAAGAACGCCATGATGATCACCGGCAGCCGGCTCGGCGCCACACGCGAGTGCCACAGCGTGAGCTGGTGGGCCAAGCATGAGCAGCCGGCTGCACAGCAGCCGCAAGCCGACAGCGGCCATTAGTTTACCGCATTGTCGTTGACTGCGCCGGGACGCATGCCGTCCCGGCGCAGAAATTCTCCGCAATGCGCATCACCGGGCGTCCGGCGGAAAACACGTCGTAAATGCGTCCGAGTACGGGCGCGTTTTCGGCGCAGCCGAGATGCGCGCCGAGTTCACGCGCCGGTCGGCATGCAACACTCACAAGTTGCTTGAAGGTTTCCAGTCTGTGGCTGCGCCAGAGCCGGCCCAGCGGAATGTTGGATTCGAGAAGTTCCTTCTGGAACGAGGAGTCCAGCCTGTCCACCAAAATGAGAGATTCGGCGTAGACATGCCGGACGCCGGATTTCGCGCCACGCAGATTGATTTTGCGTTCCAATACGCGTTCGTCTCTTTCGATCCCGGTCGGCGCGCTTACTTCCCTGCCCTTCAGCAACGTCTCGGAGAGTTTGACGAGTTCGATGGGCTCGAGAAGACAGGCTTCGAGAATCTCGGTCAGCGTGCCATCGGTGACGAGCAGGATGCGCTGCAGCGGAGCAAGCTTTGCAACGTCGATTCCGGGGATGTGCTCCAACAGTTCAATGGCAGACACTCTCGGCTTCCTGCGCCCGCTGAATCGCGCGCTTTTTACACCGCCATTGCGCGCAGCGCCATGCGGCGGAAATTGCGGGAATTGAGCGCTGTATGCCGTACCATCGAAATGCCGGCAGAAACAGCTCGGAACCACATCGCGCGGATGTCGGATCGCAAAGCGATCCGACAATGCTTCCTTCCTGATTGCAGGTATTGTTCCAGTCGACGACGACCGTCGATTATTTTATCCGGAAAACGGTGCCGTCGTTGTTGCTCCGGCCGCCAGAGGCCGTGTCGTCATTTCGCCCCAGCCGCTTGAAGTGAAGCGCCCCCCAATGCGGCAAGGAGACCTGCGACCACGGATGACACTGATCTACGCAATATCATCGGCTGTGTATCGCTGTTAGGATGCGGTGATCGAAGAGTCAGGGCGCGCGATGGGCAGCATGCAATTCCGTACTTGTTCACCGCCGGGCGGCATTCCCACCACCGTGGGCGGTTGCCCGCTGCGCACGGCAGTCGGCGTGATCGGTGGCCGCTGGAAGCCTCTGGTGCTGCATTATCTGCTGCAGAGCCCGCGCGGCTTCGGCGAACTATCGCGCGCGCTCGACGGCGTAGCGAACAAGACGCTCGCCACACAATTGCGTGAACTCGAGCGCGACGGCCTCGTCTCGCGCACGGTCTGCGACGACGCACGCCGGAGCGTGCGCTACGCGCCGACCGAAGACGGCCGCGCCCTGCAACCTGTCATCCGTGCCTTGGTGGAATGGGGCAATAGGAGATTGGAGCAGGCTGAAGCGGCGCGCGCCGTGGTGGTCAAGGCTTAGCAAGCTGGACTTCGCCGGGCCCCAATTCATTCGCAACGCGCTACGGCTTCTGGCACGATCAGTCGTTGGTGATATAGTTGACTATAGCACAGCATCTGTGCTAATGGCCGCGGGCGACCGACGCATATTGAGAGACCGCCACCGGCGGGAGGGCAAATGGCGGGATTGCTGCACGATGTGACAATTCTTGCCTTTGTGCTTCATATCGGCGGCGGCACGGTCGGGCTGTTTTCTGGAACGGTCGCAGCACTCGCCCGCAAGGGTGGTCGCCTTCATCGCAGCGCAGGTACGGTATTTTTCGTCTCGATGCTGGTGATGGCGGTTTTCGCCATCTTTCTGGCGGTCGTGCGGCCGGGAGAGATCGTCAATCTGGTCGTCGGCACGTTTGTAATCTATCTCGTCGTAACGGCTTGGCTCACTGCGCAACGCAAGGATGGCAGTATCGGATATCCCGAGAAGATAGCGCTGTTCGTGATTCTTTGTCTGTGCGTGCCGTTCGGAATAACGAGTTTCGAGGTTGCGATGGGCCTTCCGCTTTTCTTCAAGAGCGCCATTCCGATCACGGGTCCGATCCGCATTGCGGTCTTTACTTTCACGGCCGTGTTCGCCATCGCGAGCTTTGCTGACGCCAAGGTGATTCTTGCCGGGCGCATCACGGGCGCGCCACGCCTCGCGCGGCATTTGTGGCGGATGTCTCTTGCGCTCATGCTCGCCACCGGCTCGGCTTTCACCAACGGGCTCCCGCGTCTCCTTCCCGGGCATTCGCATGTACCGATAGCATTGCTGTTCCCGCAATTCATATGGCTCGCGTTCCTCATCGTCTGGATGATCCGCGTGCGGTTCACGGGATGGTACAGGCCCGCCGCCTTGCAGCCGGCCTGAGCCGTGAACGCACATTGGTCCCCGCAGCTCCTCGCCTGATGGATCGGCATCCTCCTGCTGCTCAGGCTTTACGGAAGCAGTGTCAGCGTGCCGACGCCTTTCTATGGCGTGGATATTTCTCGGCCGGCTGGTATTTGTTTCAGCCTATCTGCCGCGATGGCTCGGCGTGCTGCTCGCGCTTGCGGGTCTTTCCACGGCGACCGGCATGGTTGCGAACATCGTCGCGCCCGACTTTGCCTCTTCCTTCTTTCTGCTGCCCACAATCCTCGCAATGCTGGTGCTCGCAATCTTGCTGCTCGTCCGTGGCGTCGACGAACGCCAGTGGGAAATAAACATCGCGTCGTCCAAGAGCCTTTAGACCGCGTTCTTGCGGAAGATTGCCGCCCGTGCACAGGATGCGCCGGACATCCGACCGCTGGAGAGGTGCATGCGATCCGACATCGTTCCGGGGGCTGTATTTCCCGATTACGAGCTATCCGATCAGACGGGAAAGCACCGCAAACTCTCCGAATTGCAGGGGCCAGATCCCATGGTCTTGATGCTCAGCCGCGGCAGCTTTTGTCCCAAGGACAGGCGACAGGCCGAATTGCTCGTCCAGCTCCATCGCGAAATGGACGTCGGCTATTGCCGGTTGGTGACGATCAGCACCGACAGCATCGTGGAGACCAACGAATATCGCGCCGGCGTCGACGCGCATTGGCCGTTTCTTTCAGACCCGCGCCGCATCGTCCAGAAGGACCTCGACATCGCCGAATATACCGATCCTGCCCACGATCCGATGATTCCCCACACGCTGGTGCTCGAGCCGGGTCTCGTGGTCCACAAAATCTACAACGGCTACTGGTTCTTTGGCAGGCCGACGATCGAAGAGCTGCGCCAGGATCTGCGCGCCGTCCTGAAGAAATGCCGGCCCGACTGGGACATCACCGCCCCCGAACTCAAGACAGCCTGGCAGCAGGGACGCAAAGACCTGTTCTACCCCTATGGAAAAACTTATGCCCAGACTCTCGGAGGAGACCGGTAATTCGCAGCCAAAATTTTTGAGGCTCTGGGAAATCGAGTGGATGATATTGGATGAGGCCTGCACAAGCGCGCGTTATGCGTGTCCATGCGTGCCGCGGAGCTTTGATGCTCACCCCAACTGGATATCCTTCTGTTGCGTTTCATCCGCGCCGTCTTCCGGCCTCAGCCGGCTGAACACAACCGTCGACAGTGCGGTGAAGAGGCCAAGCGCGAGGAAGGCCAGATGAAGCCCGTGGATCATCTCCACAGGTACGTTGCGCGCGGCCGGGGGGACAAAGAACATGGTCGCGAGCCCGGCCACCGCCACGCCGAAGCTCAGCGACAGCTGCTGCGCGGTGCTGGCGATCGAGCTTGCCGCGCTGGTGCGTGACGGGCGCACATCGGCATAGGTAAGCGTATTCATGCTGGTATATTGCATTGACGTCAGCGCGCCGTAGCAGAACCCCTGCAGCACGATCTGCCAGACAGGCGTGCCGATGCCGATAAGGGCGAAGAGCATCAGGAACACGCTCATGATCAGCGTATTGCCGATCAATACACTGCGGTAGCCGTAACGCTCCAGAAGCTGACGGATGAAAATCTTGGTGCTCATCGCGGCAACGGCCTGGGGCATGATGAGCAGGCCGGATTGCACGGGCGAAAAGCCCAGCCCCACCTGGTAGAGCAGCGGCAGCAGGAAGGGTATGCCACCGATGCCGATCCGCGTGACGAAGCTGCCGGTCACGGCGGCCGCAAAGGAGCGGCTGCGGAAGAGCCCGAGCCTCAGGAGCGGCCAGCGAATGCGCTCGGCGTGCACGCCATATCCGAACAGAAGCGCGAGCGAAACAAACAGGAGCCCGAGGATCTCCGGCACGCTCAGCGAATGGTCACCGAAGACTTCCAGCACATAGGAAAGAAGTGCGAGCCCCGTGCCGAAAAGAATGACCCCTTCCACGTCGAGCGGCTGGGTGCGCTCGCGATAATCCGGCAGTTTCATCCAGACGAGCACGAGGCCGATGATCCCGATGGGCACGTTGAGGAAGAAGATCGCGCGCCAGTGAAGATAGGCAACGATGAAGCCGCCGGCCGTGGGGCCCAGCATGGGTCCGATGAGCGAAGGAATGGCGACGAAATTCATGGCCTGGATAAGCTGCGATTTGGGAAAACTCCGCACGAGCGCGAGTCGGCCGACCGGCACCATCATGGCGCCGCCGCAGCCCTGCAGCACGCGGCAGGCGACGAGCAGGTGGATGTTGCTCATGAGGCCGCAGAGGCAGGAACCGAGCGTGAAAATGCCGATGGCCGAGGCAAATACACGCCTGGTGCCGAAACGGTCTGCCACCCATCCGCTCACTGGAATGAACACCGCAAGGCTCAGCGTATAGCTCGCCATCACGGCTTTCATGCTGAGCGGCGAGGTGCCGATCGCCTTGGCCACGATCGGAACGGCGGTATTGAGGATCGTGGTGTCGAGCGACTCCATGAAGAACGCCACCGCCACGAGCCAGGGCAGAATGCGCCGGGTTGCGGATGTGACGTTTGGCGTCGTGGTGGTGTTGCTGTGCATCAGGGCGGGTTCTGACGGCCAAACTCAAACGAGACGCCATCGTCTGCAATGGCGAAGAACAAGTATACACGCTTCGCGCCGCACAGACTGCCTGGGGTGGAGCAGGGTGTGCGCGGCCCCTGAGAAGCTTTTTTGCCGACTAGTCGAAACAAATGCCGAATGGATGCTTAAGCCGGGGATAAATACGCTCGCGGAACTGGCTTTACCCGCACCCCGGGAGTGCCATGAATAGCCGCGAAGGGAACTGGCCTAGGGGCGGTCAACAAAACCGTGGAGGAAAGGCCCGTGACAAATCTTGGCTCTCGCCGCGCGGCAGCGCGCCGCCGCAGCTTCGCAATCTGGTGCAACCGGAAAGGCTCCGCCGCCATAGAATTCGCTTTCATAGCGCCCGCGCTTCTCACTTTCCTGATGGGCACGGTTTCCTATGGGGGTTATTTCTGGATGGCGAGCAGCCTCCAGCAGATCGCCAATGACGCCGCCCGCGCCGCGATTGCCGGCCTGACCGACAGCGAGCGCCAGAGCCTCGCCCAAAGTACATTCAATGCCGAGATCGGAAATTACAGTATGCTCAGTCCGAACCTCGCCACGGTCAATTATCAGGGCTCCGGCCAAAGTTTCGCGATCAGCGTCTCCTACAATGCGGCGAGCACGCCGTACTGGGCCGCAAGTGGCATTCTTCCCATGCCTTCCACCACCATCGTCCGTTCGGCGGCCGTCAAGCTGGGGGGGTATTGATGCGCATCCGGCGGTCGGCCGGGTTCTTCCGTCGCGACCGCCGGGCAGCCGTCTCTGTTGTCACCGCCATTTCGCTCGTGGTCGTCGTCGGCTTCACCGGCGCGGCGGTGGATTTCGGATCGGTGTACTTGCAGACGCGGCAGTTGCAGGGCGTAGCGGATCTCGCCGCCATGGCGTCTGCCGGCAATCTTTCCCAGGCCGACACCGCCGCTCAGGAAACCGTGGCCACAAATAACCTGCAGCGGCCGGCCACGACCACGGTGGTGACCGGCAACTATACACCCGATATCAACACGCCGCCCGCCCAGCGCTTCGTGGCCGGCGCCAGCCCCGAAAACGCCGCGAACGTCACCGTCTCAAGCAGCGCCAATCTCTATTTCACGCGTATGTTCCTCGGCGAACAGACTATACCCATAGCGCGCAGCGCGACGGCCACGACCGGCCAACTCGTCTCTTTTTCAATCGGCACAAGGCTCGCCGGCCTCCAGGGTGGGGTCGCGAATGCATTGCTCAGCGGGCTCACGGGAAGTTCGGTCAATCTCTCGGTCGCCGACTACAACGCGCTCGCGGGCGCACAGGTCGATCTGTTCCAGTATTCGAATGCGCTTGCGACACGTCTCGGTGTCACCGGCGTGTCGTTCAACCAGACGCTCGCGGCGCAGGCGCAGACCAACACCGCTGTTGCAGCGATCGCCGACGTTCTGGCGCAGCAGGGCAATTCAGCTGCTGCGTCGGCCGTCACGGAAATCGCAACCGCGGCAAACCAGCAATCCATCGCGGTCGGACAGCTGTTCAATCTCGGTCCCTATGGCAGTCAGGATTACGTCCAGGCGAACGGTCCTTCGGGCTTTTCGGTCAATGCGCTCGATCTCGCCAATGCGGTGCTCACCTTGGCCCAGGGGGGCCGTCAGGTGCAGCTCAATCTTGCCGGAATGGTGCCGGGGATCGGGAGCATCTCGGCGTGGCTCGCCGTGGGGCAGCGCCCCGCCAGTACGCCCTGGCTGACGATCACCGATGCAAACAATGTTGTTATTTCTACCGCGCAGGCAAGACTCTACATCGATGCGCATGTGACGCCACAGGGATTGCCGGGTGTCGTCACAACGATCGACCTGCCGATTTATATCGAGCTCGCATCGGCGCAGGCCAAGCTTTCCAGCCTGACCTGCGAACCGGCCGCGCCGGAATCGGTGACCCTTTCGGTGTCACCGAGCGTCGGAGAGGCCGCGATCGGCACAGTGAACCTATCCCAGCTCAACAATTTCTCGCAGGAGCTCACCGTCAGCAATGCCACGATGATCAATATCCTGCTGCTTCTCCAGGTGACGGGCCAGTCGGTGATCAATCTCGGCGGCTCGGACTGGCAGAACGTGACGTTCGACTCCGACGACATCCAGAACGGCGTTGTGAAGACGGTTTCGACCCAGAATGCGCTCGACGCCGCATTGGCCAGTCTGGTTTCCAACCTGTCGCTGAACGTGCAGGTGCTGGGTCTCGGCCTCGGCTTGAACCAGAACCAGATCAGCGCGGCCGTCGTCTCCACGCTGAACGGCGTCGCCTCGCCGCTCGACAGCGTCGTCGACGATCTGACTCATTTGACGGGTGTCGGCCTCGGCGAAGCCGATGTCTGGATCAACGGCGTGCGCTGCCAGAACGTAGCGCTGGTGCAGTAGGCGCGCCGTCAGCGGTCCTCTGCGTAGGGACGGTGCTGATAGTATTTCGGGAATGAATCCAGCCGGACATGCAGCCAGGCTACACCAAGGCCCGAGGTGCTGATCCAGATGTGCTCCCGGCTGCGCTGAAGTTCACGGTCGATCGCATCGGCAAGGGATATGAACAATTCGTGCTGCTGCGCTTCGGGCGCGCTGCGAAGAAAGGCTGCGATATGCGCATAGGATGCGGCATCGGCCACCGGCCGTGGCGCAACCAGCAGCGCATCGCCGCCGAGGTTGTGGAAGGCGACGACCGACTCCGCCGTGCCCCGGAATTTCGCCGCGAAAGCGTCCGGGTCCTCGGGCATGCGCGCCAGCGCATCGCTGCGGATGACGACGAATTCATAATCGCGCCTGGTCGTGTCGTGCCGGACCGGCGGCATTTCCCAGAAGAAAGCTGGATAGGGCGCATCGGCGAGCAGGCGAATGAAGAAGCCGCGAAATTCCGCATCGCTCCGCCATGCAGCAATGATTTCGGCAAATGAAACCGCAGCGCCATTTCGAAAGAGGGCGATTTTCTCAGCCCATCCTTCGCGGATGATCGTTCTCTCTGCAGACCACACGGTTCCGTCTCAGCTTGAAGAGCTGACGACGAGGAACACGATTCCGGTGCGGTTTCCAGCGCCGCATCACCAGCAGGACCTGGCCTCTTCGTAGCGAAAGCCCAGCCATCCGTTCCGCAGCGCAACGCACATGGTCTCGCCCGCGCGGTGCCGGACGTAAAGCGCGCGGGGCACGCGGACATCGTCACCCGCCGGCCTGCCGTTCCAGGGACCGAGCCGCAGATGATAGCTGGTCGACTTGCCGTAATTGGCATGCATTGACCGGATGGTCGTCTGAAAGATTTGCGGCGCCGAGGTGTCGAACATGGAATTCGCCTCGGCGAGCGAGCCCCAGGCATAGGCATAGGTGAGAATCAGCAGGAACGCCGCGAAGAGGGGTTTTTTCGGCAATTCCTTGTCGCCAGCGAAAAGCGGAATCGCGAGCCCGGCCGCCAGCGCGAGCGACCACAGGAGCACCGGCTGCCACTCGAGGAGATTGATGTCCTGGAGCGCCCGCAACGGGACGACAAGTGCCGGCATCAGGAACAGCGCCTGCACCCCCGGCCGGGAGTTTCCCCCCCGCGCATCCGTGATGCCGAGCCTCTGACGCGAGAGCAACTTGACCGCGAGTGCGGCGACAAAGGCGGTCATGGCGCCCAGAACCGCGAGCTTGTAGGGCTGCGGCCAGGCCAGCACCCAAAATCCGATGGCAAATCCGATGCCGTTGAGGACCCGGGCAAACAGTCGCAAGGAGTCCGGGTCGTACGAAACCGTCGTCCGCGTATCGGTGAAAACGCCGTCCTGCATGGTACCTCCGCAGGCCCGGCGTTATGCTCCCTTGGTAGTTGAGCGAAGATGAATTTCCGCCGAATGCCATCCGTTGCATCGGCTTCCAGCATCGGCGTTGTGAGCGTTTACCCTTCGGACAGCATCAGCATATTCCCGTCGGGGTCGGCGAACCAGGCGAGCTTCGTTTTGCCGTCCGGTGCGGTCCAAATGCCGCGCGCGTCCTGGCCCATGCCTTCGTAGATCGCGAGCGCAATTCCCCGCGCGTGCAGCGCCTCGGCTGCGGCGCCGATATCGGGGACATTCCAGCCGAGCACGGGATGGGGATGCGCCTTGTGGTCCGCCATCATCGTGATGCGCAGCAGCGCCCCGCCGAGATCGAGGACCTCGCCGTACTCGTCGGAATCGGCGCTGCGTACCGGCAGGCCGAGCGTCTCGCCATAGAATGCCAGCGTCCGCGCGCGGTCGCTCACATACAGAAATGTCACCGGCGTGCCGGACAGTGGAAGCGTCATGGCGTGTTCCCCTCAGGATGGCGGGCCCGCGCATACCATGCGGCGCGATGCCGGACCATCGCCCAAAAGGGCGATTTGAGAAAGAAACGGCGACAAAGCCGGTTACAACTCCGACAGCGAAATTTGCGAATGTGCATCGCCGATGCGCGTCCATATCAGGCTGTAATCCCAGCCCAGCGACCGCTCGCTCGATCGGGCCTTTCTGCTCTGCAGTGACGCCGGGTTCCGAGCGCTGTCCTCGAATACGTTCCATCAGGAACCAGTGCCGGAACGAATTTTCGACTGTTGCGGCAGACTTGGCTTTGCGCATTTTCGAACCTGTGGACGGACGGACCTTCGGCCGGAAGGCGGGTGAACAGAGAAAATTCCGATATCGCAATCGGCGAATACCCGTCCTGGCGCGCAATCCCGATGCCGATCTGGCTTGGCGGGTGGCCCTCTCTGGGGAATCTTTGATAGTGTGGGCCGTCGAAGAGCGGGGTTGCGGCGGAATGAACCGAACCAGGCTTGGTTCCTATCTATCGGGCGTGCTGCTTGCCAGTGCAGTGGCGGTGGCGTTTGCCCCTATCGCCATTGTCATTGTGGCCGAATCCCGCAACCTGCGAGATTGGCTGAAGACCGGCACCTGGACACCCGTCCACTTTGCAAACTGGTACAAGATAAAGCTTCCCCACACCTCATGGATCGGCCTGCAGCACATTCTCGACTCGATCAACGCGGCTCCCGGCCCGATTGTTCTGTTGGTGATATGTATCTGCGCGGCAATCCTGCTGTTTTTTCTGGCAAGGCTCGCTGCCGAGTTGACCTGACATTCCCGGCCGCCGCGCCGACCCGCAATTCTTGCATACTCACTCCCGCGTGAGGGAAATGTTCCGGATCAGAGTTGCAATTCGCCGCAATCTGGACAAACGCGGCGGGCAGGCGCGACATGACGGCCGTTGGCCCCGGCAGGCGCCTCTCACCGGACAGCTTCTGAAGATCGCGGATGCCGATGTAGCGCATGGTGCTCGCGTATGCCTGTAGGTAAATGCCGTCAACCTTCAGTTCGTTGTGAACTCCGGCACCTCCGGATAAAGCTCCAGCACCGGCCCCAACGCCGCCTTCAACGGCTCCAGCCAGGGCTCGTAACACTGCCAGCGTTCCAGCGCGTCGCGGTAGAGGGGCGAGCGGACCTGTTCGGAGCTGGCGGAATTCACCGCGCGTTTGTTGCTGTGGAAATCGAGGCAGGCCTCCTCGAAGGGCAGGCCCAGCCATTCCAGCGTACGGCGGATTTCGCGTTCAGGATCGTCAATCAGGTCTTCATAGAATATGCGATGGACTTTCCCCGGCAGCACCCGGTCGTAATGCGCCATCATCTCCACGTAATTCGCATAGAAGCGGCCGAGATCGGCGAGGCGGTAAGTGTGGGCGAGGCCGTGGAGGAAGATCGAGGTGAAATTGGAAAAACAGCAGCCGAGCGGATGACGGCGGACATCGATGATGCGCGCGTTCGGCAGCATCAGCTGATAAAAACCGATATGCCAGAAATTGAACGGGTCCTTGTCGATGAAAAACGGCCGGTCGAGCGGCCGGCGCGTGCGCGTGGCGGCGAGATATTCTCCGCCCAATCCGCGGAATTCGCCCGGATCAATTTGCGCGAGCACACCCGGATAGTCGGTGCCGTTGCGGGCCCCGAGAGTGTCTTCGAGGCGGCGCGCGAGAAAGCGGGTGTGTGCCATCTCGCCCGCGCCTTCGATGGCCGAGTGGCTTGAAAGTATCTGTTCGAGCAATGTCGAGCCCGCGCGCTGCATGCCGACGACAAAAATCGGTTGCGAAGAATCCGCGCCGCTGCCGGCGCGCGCCTGGAAGAATTCCGGCGTGTATAATGCCTTGAATTTCGCCAGCTGCCGCGAACCCGAGGCCGGGTCGTAATTCGAGGCGAGCCGGCGCGAGGCATTCGCCCGCGCATAGGCATCGAAGGACTCGCGGTACCGCGCGAGATCGCCGAACGCCTTGCCGAGCGTGAACAGCAGATGCACGCGGTCGCTCGCGGAAATGTCCCTTCGCAACAGCTGCGCCTGCAATTGCGCGATATCCGCGGAATCGAATTTGTAGGTTCGCAACCCGGCGAGGCCCCACCAGGCAAAACCCATGGCGGGATTGATCGCGATCGCCTTGCGGAACGCGGCGACGCATTCCTCCTGCAGCCCGCTCGTTCTCAGCACCTGCGCGTAGCTGACCTGGACTTTCGACGAACCGGGATAATCGGCGATCAGCGATCTGCGGCCGGCCAGTGCCGCTTCGTGACGGCCCATCGCAGAAAGCGCCACGGCCTGCACATCGCGAAAGAGCGGGTGGCCGGGTTCTTTTCGCAACAGGATCTCCACCTGCTCCAGCGCCGCGTCCGGCTTGTTCATCTGCTGCAGCGCATTGGCATAGTTGAACCGCGCAAGATCGAAGTGCGGCGCGCGGGCGATGCATTGCGCCAGCAGCGCCTCGGCCTCCGCTTTCCGCTCCTGGCGCAGGAGCGTGTCGGCCATGAGGTTCAGCGCATCGACGTCGCCCGGGTGTTTGCGGAGGTACGGCGCCAGCAACTGTTCGGAAATGTCGGGCCGGCCGGCATCGAGCGCGCGCGCCGCCTCGCGCAATTCCGGATGGCGCAGAGGGCGCTGCTTATGGAGCGCATCGAGAAGCCGCGAGAACTCTTCCTCCGCCGCTGCGTCCGCGCTCCTGCTTATCGCCTCTGATTTCTGCCGGCTCGTCATCACTGAGAGCATATCCGGGCGGGAGGTTCTGGTATACTCAAACGTCATCGCCGGGCTCGTCCCGGCGACCCATGAACACGGAATGCGACGGTGTTCATGGGCCGGCCATGACGATCAGGAGGCGTCCCGCAGGAGAAGTTCGCTATAAGTGGAAACCCGGATGCATCGTCCGGCGCGGCCCAGGCAATGAATCTGCCGATCTGGGATTTCCCGATGCAGAGACGCACCTGCTGAAGGCCGAACTCGTGAGCCGCTACAAGACGTGCTTGAGGAAAGACAGCTCACGCAGACCGCTGCGGCCAGCATAACCGGCCTGAGCCAGCCCGATCTTTCGCGGATGCCCAAGGCGATTTCCCGATGTCTCCGTGGAACGCATCATGCGGATGCTGACAAGGCTCGGTTGCGACGTGGACATTGTCGTGAAGCCGCAAGGGCGCAAGCGCGCCTTCGCGCCAATCCATCTCGGCGCCGCCTGAGCCCCAGCCGGACTTGCTTGGAAGACCGAACAACGGAGCCTGCACTGCGACGGCCGGAGGCGGCGGCTCGACCAAAAAAGATGATCGCTCGCCGCTCTCCCGAGTTTCGTCAATATGTTTGTGACCGTTGCCTCCCTGCAGTTGGTTATTACTACCTCGACTTGAATTCAAATACTGTGCCATTATCGGCAGGGCCACCCTGGTTGCTGGCTCCATAGAATCTGCCGCCTGGACCAGCCGCCAACGATCCCTGGGGCAAGTACGCATCGGAACTGCCGCCGGCAAAGCTGTGTATGATCTTGTAATGCCCCATACCCCAATATTTGTATGCGGTGCCGGCGTTATATGTCCCACCAAAACTGGTGATACCGTAAAGCTCGATTTTGCCTTTCCCGTTCCTGACGAGTGTCGGAGGACTGTCCACTGCCCAGCCATCGCCGCCGGTTTGGCTAAAAGCGTGGAGAACAATGAAATCTCCCGACGGAGCCAGCTCGTATAATGTGCCACCGCCGTTCGGCCCGCTTCCCTGCGTCGTTCCGTACAGATTGCCGTCACCATCCTGCACAACACCTGCAAGGGGTTCCGAACCGTCGGTTTGATAGGCGAACGAATGAAGTACTTTTTCCTCCCCCTTGGGTGTCACTTCGTAAACGACGCCGACATTGTTTGCGCCACCAGTCAGGGTTGTGCCGTAAACATTTCCCTTATCGTCCACCATTGGCGTCCCGACCGGGTAGCTACCGTCGGTCCCCGCAAAGCTGTGCAAGACTTCGAAGCTGCCTTGCGAAGTGATCTCGTAGAGCACGCCGTCGTTGTTTGCCCCTCCTGTCTCAGCGACACCAAAAATATTTCCCTTGGCATCAACAACAGTACCTGAGGGTTGGCCGCCGTCAGGTCCGTCCGTGAAGCTGTGCAGCTCCGTATATATACCCGCAGGTGTCAGCTTGAAGACCACCCCGTAATAGTCAGCGCCAGCGCCTGAGCTCGTGGTTCCATACAAATTTCCCGAGCTGTCCATTGCAGGCTCGCAACACGGATAATATCCTCCTGTATCACCAAAACGGTGAAGGATGACTTCCTTCTTGTGAGGAGTGATTTTATAGACCGTGCCCACGCAATTTCCCTCCTCGTTGCATCCGTACTGCCCTCCCCAGGAGGTCGTACCGTAAAGCGTCCCGTCGGAACCGCGAATGACGCCGGAAGCCAGCGCGCCGTCCGGGGGCGGGCCAAAAGAGTAGAGCAATCCCTCGGCGCACGCGACGCCGGGCAAAATGAATGGAGCGATGACGATGGCGCCGGAAAGCAGGAGGTGCCCCACTGACCTTCGACCGGTGAATTTTTCCGTGTGCATGAAACGTTCCCTCATGGATGCGCGGACAACATGCAACGGAAGGGCTGCTGCCGCCATCAAATTCCATTTACATCCCCGTAAGCGGCGTTTGTTCAGGCCAGGGAGATCTGCCGATATCGCGTTGCGGCAAGCGTGAATGATTGCCGCGTGTGGAGTCGATCAAGCGGAGGGTGGCGGGGAATATGTGGGGCGGAGTCGTGCTGTTTCTTCGCGATCGAATTGGGGAAGCTGGGGAGCCCGTCGTCAAGACCATCGAACAGTTTCAGGATAACAGATCTTCATGGCTCGTGTGTCCCCAAACCCGTTCGCCAGCCTGCCAGGCGTTCGTTACACCGGTAATCGAGGAAATCGCAAGGCAGCCAACCGCACCCTACAACTCCAACTGATTTCGTAGAGAGCCGGAGGTCCATAAACGGTGCGCTCGAAGTCACAGATTTCCGCATGTCCGCCCATCACGGAATTCCTCCACGCTAACGCGGAACGTCGCTGTTTATCGTCATGGAGGCTTGGGACGGTGAAATTCGGGCGGGCTGCCGTGAAAATGGAGGCGGCCGGTCGGGCGACCGGCCGCCCCCTTCAGTCTGACGTTGCGAGCGCCCGCGCAACTGCGGCGGACTGCCAGTGTTATTTCTCGATCTCGAAAACGACGCCGCAGCCCACCGATCCTTGAAGACAGCTTCGGCTGCTGCCGGCTATCTCCGTTGTACCGAAGAGTTCGCCCTTCCCGTCGGGCTTGTCTTTGATCAGGGGGGCAAAGGGATACCCGCCATCGCTCCCGCCGGTAAATGCATAGAGCACGGTATGCCTGCCGGCGGGTGTAAGCTTGTAAACAGTACCGCAACTTCCATCAGGGGCACAGCCCCCGTTGCCGCCTTCCGCCGTCGTGCCGTACAAATTGCCCTTGCCATCCATGGACACGCCGCTCCAAGGATACATGCCATCGCTATAGCCGGTAAACGCATAGAGCACGGTTTCCGTGCCGCCGGGCGTAACCTTGAAAACGGTTCCGCAACCCTGGCTGCAGGCCTGGTTTCCGCCAGCCACTGTTGTGCCGTAGAGATTGCCTGAGCTGTCCTCGATCAGGCTTTCATACCCAGGTTGGTTGCCATCGCTTCCGCCGGTGAAGGAGTGGAGTACGGTTTCGGTGCCGTCCGGCGCGATTTTGTAGACCGCACCATCGAGGTTTGCGCCTCCCCCATTGGTCGCGCCGAAGAGATTGCCAGCTTCGTCCTCGATCACGCCGCCGAAAGGTAGCTCGGCGTCTGGGAGGGGACCGAAACTATGGAGAACCGTTTCGCTATAACCGCCGCCATTGGTCTTCGCGAGCTTGAATACGGTACCCGAACCATTGGCGCCACCATGTTCGGTCGTGCCATATAGATTACCCGCTTTGTCCCGGATCACGCCGCCAGAAGGCTTGCCGCCATCGTTTCCATTGGTAAAGCTATAGAGCACTTCCTCTTTGCCATTCGGCGAAATATTGAAGACGACCCCGTCGCCGTTGGCGCCACCCTCTTCGGTCGTGCCGTATAGATTGCCTTTTCCGTCCAAGGCCAGGCGGCTAAGGACGGGTTCGCCGCCATCGCTTCCGCCGGTAAAGGTATAAAGCACGGCTTCTGTGCCGTCCGGCGCGAGCTTGAACACAGTGCCACAACCGGCGCTGAAATCGCAGCCCGTGTTGCCGCCCTTGGCAGCGGTGCCATAGAGATTGCCCGCTTTGTCCCCGATCAGGCCGCCCTCGGGAAAGGCGCCATCAGGCGAGCCCTGGAAGGTATAGAGTACCGTGTACGGTGCGGCCGCGAGCGCCGCCGACACTTGGGCCGCAGCCAGCGCGGCGATCGCGAATGGCAGCGCAGCGGTGGCGCGCAGATATGACCGAAAATTCCCGAATTTCACCATGATATCGTCCCCTTTTTGATTGCGATGCAGTTTTGCGGTAGGCATGAAACTTCCTCGCAAGGTGCGCCAACAGGATGTAGCGGATCGGCAGGCGTCGCCATCAAATTCCGCTTACTGGCCCGTAAGCGCCACTTTCCAGGTACAAATTGTTTTCGCTCCAATAACGAAGCCGGCGTTGCGCAACCTTTCGTACCAAAAAAAAGCGACCGGTCGGACGACCGGCCGCTCCCTTCAATCTGACGTTGCGAGCGCGAGATAGCCGCGGACTGCCAGTTTTATTTCTCGATCTCGAACACGACGCCGCAGCCCACCGACCCTTGAAGACAGCTACGGTTGCTGCCGGCGAACTCCGTTGTGCCGAAGAGTTCGCCTTTTCCGTCGGGCGTATCTTTGATCAGGGTGGTATAGGGCGCCCCGCCATCGCTTCCGCCGTTAAAGGCATAGAGCACGGTATGCTTGCCGTCGGGCGTAAGCTTGTAAACAGTGCCGCAGCTTTCATCAGGGTCACAGCCCCCGTTGCCGCCGCCCAACGTCACGCCGTACAAATTGCCCTTCCTATCCATGGACACGCCGCTCCAGGGATTCATGCCATCGGCAAAGCCGCTAAAGGCATAGAGCACGGTTTCCTCGCCTTCGGGGGAAACTTTGAAAACAGTGCCGCAACCCTGGCTGCAGGCCTGGTTTCCGCCGACCACTGTTGTGCCGTAAAGATTGCCTGCACTGTCCTGGATCAGGCTTTCATACCCGGGAACACCACCATCGCTTCCGCCGGTGAAGGCGTAGAGTACGGTTTCGCTCCCGTCAGGCGTGATTTTGTAGACCACGCCATCGTTGTTCGGACCCCCTGTATTGGTCGCGCCGAAGAGATTGCCAGCTTCGTCCTCGATCACGCCGCCATAGGGTCGCGTGCCATCGCTTCCGCTACCGAAGCTATGGAGTACCGATTCGGTATAATTGCCGCCCTTGGTCTTCGTGAGCTTGAAGACGGTACCCACACCATTGGCGCCACCCAAAATTGTTGTGCCATAGAGATTGCCCGCTTTGTCCAGGATCACGCCGCGGGGGATGTTGCCATCGTTTCCACCGGTAAAGCTATAGAGCACTTTCTCTTTGCCATCCGGCGCAATTCTGAAGACGACGCCGGCATCATCGGCGCCACCTTCTCCGGTAGTGCCGTATAGATTGCCTTTTGCATCCCGGATCAGTGCGTCGCCGTTGGTTGGCTCGCCGCCATCGCTCCCGCCGGTAAAGGTGTAGAGCACGGTTTCGGTGCCGTCGGGCGCGAGCTTGAAGACCGTGCCACAACCGGCGCTGAAATTGCAGCCCGTGTTGCCGCCATGAAAAGTCGTGCCATAGAGATTGCCCGCTTTGTCCCCGATCAGGCCGGCTTCGGGAAAGGCGCCATCAGGCGAGCCCTGGAAGGTATAGAGTACTTTCTCCTGTGCGGCTGCGGGCGACGCGTGGCCCGCAGTCAGAGCGGCCATCGCGAATGGCAGCGCGGCGGTGGCGCGCAGATATGACCGGAGATTCCCGAATTTCAACATGATATCGTCCCCTTTTGTTTTGCGATGCAGTTTTGCGGTATGCATGAAACTTCCTCGCAAGGTGCGCCATCAGGATGTCGCGGATCGGCAGTGGTCGCCATTAAATTCCGTTTACTGGCCCGTAAGTGCCGCTTTCGGGGACAGATGTTTCGGTCAATGCGGCATGGCTCCGGATAATCTTGATCCCATGTCGAACAAGTGGCGGCGGCAAATCAAAGTGGCTGCGAGATTCGCCTGCGTGGATTGTTAGCAAATTCCGCTTTCTGCCGCGCAAATATTATTGAATTGTAATGGGCGTTCCGCAGCGTCAGGGTTCAAAAATTGCTATCGCTTGGAAGTCAGGCGGCTCCAATGTTGCGTAGTTCCTCCCTTTCAATTGCGGACATTTAGACAGGCATGCAATTACACCCCCTTCAGACGTGATTTCACCCGTGTCGAAGGGCGGCTCCGACCAAGGGCCGCCCCTTTTTTGGCGTCCGGACGCTCTCACGACCCGCCAGCGGGCCGTGAGAGCGGTCACCTTGCATCGAGTGGGACGCCGTGATTCGCTGCTGGTCTGACAACGACGCGGTTTCTCCTGCCGACCCCAATGGACACACCATGGAACTGATGCAGCTGCAAATGTTCGTCGCGGCCGCGGAAGAGCAGTCGCTGCAGAAGGCGGCGGAGCGTGTGCGACGGACGCCGCAGGCGGTGAGCATGGCGATCGGGAAGCTGGAGGATGAAGTTCGCACCGTCCTTTTCGAGCGGTCCGCGAGCCGGGGGCTCAGGCTGACCGCTGCGGGCGAAGTGTTGTTCGAGCATGCCAAACGCGCGCTTTCGCAGCTGAACGAAGCTTTGGTGCAGGTCGAAGAGATTCGCGGCGCCAAACGCGGCAATCTGCGCATCGGGGTCAATCAGAGCATCGGCAATTACCTGCTGCCCGAGCTTACCCACGCATTCCAGGAAAAGCATCCGGGCGTAAAGCTCAAAATATCGATCGGTTATTCGGAATCCATGCTCGCGGCTCTGCGGCGTCACGATGTGGATGTAGCCCTGGTGGCGAACCGGCCGCAGGACCCGGAGCTGAAGGCGGATCTCTTGATGAAGGATCGCCTCATTGCGCTCCTGAACCCGCGCCATCCTTTGGCCGCGCGCGAATCGATCCCGCTGGAGGCGCTGGGAACCGAGGCGCTGATCCTGCTTACGGAGTTATCCGAATTGCGCGAACGCGTGGCGGGGATTTTTCGCCAGAATAATGTTCCGCTCAATGCTTCGGTGGAAACGGGGACACTGGAATCGGTCAAGAAGCTGGTCGCACGGAACATGGGAATCGGGATTGTGCCGTTTCTTTGCGTGCGAAACGGTGAAGCCGAGAATCTGGTCGTGAAAACGATCGAGCAGTTTCCGGAGGACAGGTCCTTGTGGATCGTCTATCCCCAAACGCCCACGCCCGCCTGCGAAGCCTTCATTGCTCTCGTCAACGCGGAAATGGCAGCCATGATGTAACGGCCCGCGCCGTGACGGGGATGCGGTCCTAACGCGGGGCATCGCCTTTTATCGTCGTGCGATGCATGTGACGGCGCAGCTCGGCCGGACAGCCGTGCGCCTTGTGAATTGTGCAGCGATTGTCCCAGAAGATGAGATCGCGGTCCTGCCATTCGTGCCGGTACACGAACCGCGATTGCGCACAGTGGGGAAAAAGGAAATCGAGAAGCTCGCGGCTTTCAATGTCGGAAACATCGAGAATGCGCGACGTGAAGGCCTCGTTCACGAACAGGGCCTTGCGTCCCGTCTCGGGATGGATCCGCACGACAGGATGAATGACCTCGGGGACCTCGGCCTTTTGTTGTTGTGTAAGTGCCGGCCGCCACCGCGATCCGCCATACTGCTCATAACCATGAACGTAGGAATGGACCGCGCTCTTTCCGTCGAGGCGATGTCTGATGTCTTCCGGCAGGGCGTCATAGGCGGCGGTCATGTTGGCGAACGACGTATCGCCCCCCTCTGCCGGCAGTTCCAGAGCATGAAGAAGCGACCCGAGGCTGGGTTCGGGCGTGTAGGAAAGATCGGAATGCCAGATCGAGCCGGCGTCGCCGAGCCCGATCGGCCGACCGTTCTCGACGATGTTGGAGACTCGCAGAATTTCCGGATGACCGGGCAACAGGAATTGCTGCAGCACGTGAATCATCAACGGCCCGAAACGCCGGCTGAACGCGACGTGCTGTTCGGGGGTGAAGATTTGGGACCGGAAGACGAGCAGTCCACCGCATTCGAGTAGCGACGTGCGGATTTCCGCGATCGTCCGGTCGGTCAGTGGCTGCGACAGATCGAGGCCGATAATCTCCGCTCCGAGCGCCCCATCAAAGCGGTGGAGCTGGAAACCGGAGGAGTCGCTATCTGAAATCTCTATCATTTCCGCCGCTGGCGATTTTCGGCGACTGTAAGAATGCCGGCCGCGAATGCCATTCAATTCCGTTTACGGGAGGGAAAACCAAACTTACGAACGCCGCGGGGGCGCGAAGCTTTATTTGATATTCGCTGTTAAAATCGCTGTTATGGTTTTTCAGCCGCGCTTTGTACCGCGATGAGTTCGCAGAAGTTCGCGAGGTCGATATTGCCACCCGAGACGATGGCGACGATCGGCCCTGTGCCCACCTTGCCGCTCAGCGCGGCGGCGAGTGCGAGCGCGCCCGCACCTTCAGCGACGACCCGCGTCTTGTCCGCGAGCAGGCGCATCGCTTTCCGTGTTTCATCGAGGCTCACGACGAGGCTGCCATCGACCAGGCCCTGCATCCGCTGCCACATGCGCGGGAACATGCTCCGCCCGCCGGCGCCGTCGACGAAGGAGGGTTTCCAGTCCGGGAATGTCTCAGGCGAGCCCTTGGTGAAGGACAGCGCGGCCGGCGCCGCCGTTTCCGGCTCCGCCCCGAATACGCCGATCCCGGGCTTCAGTGCCTTCACCGCGCTCGCCACGCCGACGACAAGTCCCCCGCCGCCAATGCTGCCGATGACCACTTCGGTCTCGGGTGCGTCTTCCAGGATCTCCAGACCCATCGTGGCATTGCCGGCGATGAAATTGTGATCATCAAAAGGATGGATGAAAGTACCTTCGACGCCGGGATAGGCACGGTCCTCGAGTGCCGCCCAGGCGCGCGCATAGGATACGGGCACGATGCGCGCGCCGAGCGCCTTCATGCGTTCGACCTTCGCCGCGGGCGCGGATTCGATTGCCACCACGGTACATGGCACGCCGGCTTTCATCGCCGCATAGGCCACTCCCTGGCCGGCATTGCCGGCGCTGATCGTCCACACGCCGCGCCGCCGCTCTTCATCCGCCAGCAGAGCCACGGCGTTCGCCGCGCCGCGCAATTTGTACGCATTGATCGGTTGCAGATTCTCGAGCTTCAGCCGGATATCCGGCGCATTTTTTCCCTGTTTCAGCCGGACCAGCGGCGTGCGCAGGACCGTGCCGGCGATGCGCGCGCGGGCGCTTCGGATTTCCTCAAGCGTGATCGGGCGGATGGCTTCGGTCATTAATAATTCTCCGGCGCGTTCGCATGCGAGCGCACATCATATTGCCTGCGCGGCACTGCTGGCTGATACATTACCATCATGCTCGATCCCGTCGTACTCGCACAGGAACTGATCCGCTGCCCGTCGGTGACGCCGGCAGATGCGGGCGCATTGGGCGTGTTGGAGGCGGCATTGGCGCCGCATGGCTTTTCCTGTACGCGGTTGCGCTTCGAGGCGCCCGGTACGGCGCCGATCGACAATCTCTACGCACGCATCGGCAGCGGTGCGCCGAATTTCTGCTTCGCCGGCCATACCGATGTCGTGCCGCCGGGCGATGCCGCACTTTGGCGCTCCAATCCGTTCGCGGCCGAGATACGCGACCGCTTTCTCTATGGCCGCGGCGCGGCTGACATGAAATCGGCGATCGCGGCATTCGCCGCGGCCGCTGCACGGCATCTTGAGAAACCGTTGCGCGGATCGATCAGCCTCCTCATCACCGGCGACGAGGAAGGTCCGGCCGTCAACGGCACCGCGAAGGTTCTCGAATGGCTGGCCGCGAAAGACGAGCGCATCGATCATTGCATTGTCGGCGAGCCGACCGCCTCAGCTTGTGCCGGTGATACGATCAAGATCGGCCGCCGCGGCAGCATGCGCGTCGATATTGTTGTGCGCGGCGTGCAGGGCCATACCGCCTATCCGCTCAAGGCGCTCAATCCCATTCCGGTTCTCGCGACCCTGGTTGCACGCATTGCGCGCGAGGCGCTCGATACCGGCACGCCGCATTTCGAGCCGTCAACACTTGCCTTCACGACTTTCGACGTCGGCAATCCCGCCGGCAATGTGTCGCCCGCGCTGGCGCGCGCGTCGGCCAATATCCGCTTCAATGATCTTCACACGCCCGATGATCTTGTCCGCGGCCTTCGTGTTCTTGCGGATGAGGTGACAAAGGAAATGGGCGGCGACGTGGAAGTCAGCGCGGATGCCGGCGCGCTTCCCTTTGTGACCGCGCCCGGCCCCTTCACCGAACTGCTTTCAAACGCCGTTCAATCGGTGACAGGCCGCGCGCCGCAATTGTCGACGACTGGCGGGACGTCCGACGCGCGCTTCATCAGAAATTACTGCCCCGTCGCCGAAATCGGCCTCGCCGGCACGACCATGCACAAGGTCGACGAATGTGTTCCGGTGATGGAGATCGAGACACTCACCGCGATCTACGCGTCGATTCTCGATAGCTATTTTTCAGACCCGCCGGCTTCGGCGTCGTAGTCCACCCGCACCAGATAAAGCCCCTCCGGCGGCGCCACCGGCCCGCAGCGCGAGCGGTCGCGGGCGGCTAACGCGGACGCCACATCGCGCGGATGCCATTTGCCTTCGCCGACAAGCTTCAGCGTGCCGGCGATCGAGCGTATCTGGTGATGCAGGAACGAGCGAGCTCTGGCTTCGATGTGGATTTCCTCGCCGGCGCGCCGCACGCTCAACAAATCCAGCGTTTTCACCGGCGACTGCGCCTGGCATTCGGCCGCACGAAATGTCGTGAAATCATGCTTGCCGATGAGGTGCCGCGCGCCAGCCTGCATCGTATCTGCATCGAGTTCGCGGGCCACATGCCAGACGCGTCCGTGTTCGAGCACCGGCGGCGCGCGGCGGTTCAAAATGCGGAACAGATAAAGCCGCGATGTGGCCGAGAAGCGCGCATGGAACTCGTCAGATACGATCCGCGCTTCAAGGACAGCGACGGGATCAGGCCGCAGATGATAGTTCAGCGCGTCGCGCAGTTTTTCCGGCGTGAAGGTCTTTTCGAGATCGAAATGCGCGACCTGGCCAAGCGCGTGCACGCCCGCATCGGTGCGGCCAGCGCCGGTAACCGTCACCTGTTCGGACGATAATTTGAAGATCGCGGTTTCGAGTGCGGCCTGCACTGAGGGTCCGTTTTCCTGCCGCTGCCAGCCGGCGAATGGTCCGCCATCATATTCGAGCGTGAGACGATAGCGCATGCAAGGCTGCGCCTAACCTGGGACCGCGGGCATGTCTCCCGCACGACCGAGCGGGCGAGACGCCCGCGGTCCCAGGTTAGTAACATCCCTCATCTCTGCCAGAGCGTTTCATATTGCGGCTGGTGAAGCGGGCCGCATTGCAGCGCGACCCACCGCTCCCGCAATTGCGGCCAGTGTTCGAACATTGCCTGCTCGAAAACACGAAAGCCGTCCGCGAACTCGTCGATCGCAACTTTCACGGCCGTGGTGTGAAGCACGACGAAAAAGACATCCATGGAAATCGTGTCGCGCGTCCCGCAATCGATGCGGACGATGTCATTCCAGCGTATCTCTGTGGTGCGGCGGCCCTCCGACGCGGCCACGCCTTCGGGTGTAACGTCGACCGTGTCCAACATGTTGCGGCGGTTGCGCCAGGAGTTCCTGATCCGGCGCCAAAAGGACGGGCGCAAAGCTGCACTCACAATCGCTCTCCCTTGCGTAGCGGAAAGCCGCGCCGGAATTCCTCGGCATCGGCTACCGCCCGGCCGGCACGCTGCACGCGCGTGAGCCTCAGCGCGCCTGCGCCGCAGGCAACCGTCAGATGGTCGTCGAGAATTTCGCCCGGCGTGCCGCTGCCTTCCACGGGGACAGCATACAGGATTTTCAGCCTTTCGCCGCGAGCTTCGCACCAGCCGCCAGGCTGCGGTGACAATCCGCGGACAAGGCAGTCAAGTTCGACGGCCGGGTTCGTCCAATCGATGCGGGTTTCTTCCTTCGAGATTTTCCTTGCATAGGTTACGCCGTCATCGCGCTGCGGGCGCTCTTCAACGCTGCCGCGTTCCAGCGCGGCCAAACTGCGGACCATGAGATCTGCGCCGAGGCGGGCGAGTTCGTCATGCAATTCGCCGTAGGTCTTTCGGCCGATGGCCGTTTGCTCCGCCATCAGGACAGGTCCCGTGTCGAGGCCTTCCTCCATCCGCATGACCATCACGCCTGTCTGCTTGTCGCACGCCATGATTGCGCGCTGGATCGGAGCCGCGCCACGCCAGCGCGGCAGTAGCGAAGCATGCAGATTGAAGCATCCGAGCCGCGGCGCATCGAGAACCGGTTTCGGCAGCAACAATCCGTAAGCGACGACGATTGCTGCATCGGCGTCGTGCGCAGCAAACAGGTGCTGCGCGTCGGCTCCTTTCAGCGACGCGGGAGTGTGTACCTCCAATCCGTGCGCTGAAGCGAATTTCGCGACGGGCGAGGGTTCAGCCGCCAGACCGCGTCCTTTGGGCCGCGGCGGCTGCGTGTAGACGGCCGCTATTTCGTGGCTCTGGCCGATCAGTTCGGCGAGGGTGGGCGCGGCGAAATCCGGCGTGCCCATGAAGACGAGGCGCAAGCTCACGCGCCGCCCGTCAGCCGGCCTGCTTCAGCCGCTGCGCTTTCGCGAGTTTCCGCAGCGCCATTGTCCGTTTGAGGCGCGAGAGATGATCGACGAATAAAATGCCGTCGAGATGATCGATCTCGTGCTGGAGGCAGGTCGCGAGCAGTCCCTCAGCTTCGAGAGTCTGAAGCCTGCCGTCGGTGTCGAGATATTCGGCGCGGATCTGAGCGGGCCGCTCGACCTCCTCCCAGATGTCGGGGACCGAGAGGCAGCCTTCTTCGTAAATTGCCGCTTCCTCCGAAGACCAGAGGATCTTCGGATTGACGAACACGCGCGGCTCGTTGCGGCCTTCCTTCCGCGCCAGGTCGAGCACCAGCACGCGCCTGGGTACGCCGATCTGGATCGCGGCAAGCCCGATTCCGTCGGCGGCATACATGCTTTCCAGCATGTCGTCCGCGAGGCCGCGAATCCCAGCATCCACCTTATCGACGGGCTGTGAGAGAGCTTTCAGGCGCGGATCTGGCGCGATCAGGACCGGGCGAATTGCCATGAACCCGAGATAGGCGAGGCCTTTGTTCCGGTCAAGGCAAGCGCCCGGCGCGCGGCCGTTACAATAAATAAGAGGTTGCGAGCAGACCGAGCCCGCCGACCCCGAAAGCGGTCGCCGCATACCAGAGCCATTGGCGCTTGGTGATGATCGCGACGGTCGACATGGCGATGCCGATCTCGAACAGTGTGGCCGCGCCGGTCAGCCAGTGATGCCGATCCTCGTGGTTTCCGCTTTCCGCCAACAGCCTGTCACGTTCGGCTTCGGCTTCCTGCGCTTTTTTGCGGTCCCCCACCTGCTTTGCCGAGCGCTTTTTCGCCTCGGCCTTGTAGTCGGAGGCGTGGGTCGGCTGGGCATCGGCCGCGATCATGTACATGTATTTTTTGAGTCCGTCGGCCTGGAATTCATCCCAGGCGTCCGTCGCCTTGTCCTGATGCAAGACGGCCTCGCTCGACGCGCCGAGCGCGCGCCCGCCTTCCACCGTCTCCAGGCTTCCGGCGACGGCGGCAAGCACCGCCAGAACCGCGACGGTTATGGCGACGCGGGATATGAACGGATCATGCGCATGCGCCGCGTGTTCGGCATGCTCCGCATGTTCGTGCGCTTCCAGCGCGGGATTTTCCACTTGCCCCTCCGGCTCTGTGCGACCGCGATCCTATAGGGTCGCGCCCCGAGAGGCTCAAGCGGGAAGAGAAAGCG
>DATAYG010000146.1:0-73265 GCA_036272695.1 Rhizomicrobium sp.
TGGACCGGACTGTTCGGCACGACCTGCGTGCCCAGTCCGAAATGGCGGCACAAATTCCGCGTAACCTGGACCTCACCCTGGGACGTCGATGTCTCCTTCGACTGGCGCCATACGAGCGGCCTGAATTTCGACGCCAATACCAGCAATCCGCTGCTGGACGGCGACTGCGGCGTTCCCTGCGGCGACGTTTCCGACAACCACATCAGTTCCTTCGACTGGTTCGATCTGGCTGCGGACTGGCAGGTCCGCGAAGGCATCGACCTCCGTGCGGGCGTCACCAACCTGTTCGCCAAGGACCCGCCATACCTGGACACAAACTTCGTCGGCGCCTCGAGCCTGGCATTCTTCGGAAACGGCAACACCTATCCGGGCGTGTACGACTCGCTCGGCCGGACGGTCTTCGTAGGTGCGACCATCAAGTACTAAGCGCCACGCACAATACGCATCTGAGCGGCGGCCCGAGGGGCCGCCGCTTTTTTTGCCCTCTTCGCACCGATTGAAGCACCGGGACCGGATAGTCCGGGACCATGACGCCGCGATGCAGCGGCTGCGACCCAGGCCGGACGGATCGACCCGGCCGTGCCCCCGGCCAGCTCCTATGGGCGGAGTTACGGATTCCGGAGAGCCGTCTGGAATCATCGAACGGCTCGATATACACACACTCCATGATCCTCCGGCAGGCTGAAGAATTATTTCGGCGGCTCCTTGATCCAATGCCGCTCGGCGAGTTCCTCGACGAAATCGTGGGAAAACGCTTCATCAAGCTCGATGCGGCGCGTCACAAAGGCGCGCGCGGGTCTCTTCTGGGCGAGGATCCCGAACGCATTCTTCTGGATTCGTTCGCCGGCCTTGCGCCGAAGATCGGCTGCCACGCGGCTGCTCCCAGCGGTCCGCCGCCGGTTATCGAGCCGGTTTCGGATGCAATTTCCTTTCGCAGGAAAATCGCAGCCTTTCACGCGCGTGGCTATACGGTCCGGCTGCCCGAAATCCGGAGCCTGACGCCGGAGCTCGACCAGCTCATCCGGGCAATGGAATTCGTGTTCCATCAGCCCGTCCGGGTCGAAGCTTTCTGGAGCCGGGGCGACGCCAAGGCCCCTGTTCACCACGACGATTACGACATTATCGTCGTTCATCTGAAGGGTAATAAACGCTGGTTCATTTCCAGCCTGCCGTCCGAACTGCCAAACGCGTGGAAAACACTGTCCGACGCCCCATCGCGGGTCGACCGTTTCGCCGAAGTCCCGGTAGAGCCTGGCGACCTCCTCTATCTCCCACGCGGGACCACGCACCGGGTCGATGCCGTGACCGACTCCATCCACCTGTCGATCGGATTCGTCCCGCTCACTTTGCGTGAGACGGTCATCGCCTGCCTCGACTATCTGTCGGACGTCGATAGACCTTTGCGCGAGACGGTTGGCGCGCGCGCCGGCGCCCAGGCCCAGGCGGGGGATTTCGGCGATATTCCGGAGCGGGTACGCGGCGCGCTTGAATCCCTCGCGAAGCAATGCGACGCCAATTCCTTCATAGCCGAGGCGCTGCAGCGCCGTTCCTCTCGCGTCATCGGGAACTTCGAAAAACTGGGCGTCCCCGCGCCACGTGCCGGACTCTCGCCATCAACCCGACTGCGTCACAGCCCATTGGGCATAAGCCATCTTGCGAGCAACAGCGGCCGGATCGATTTTGCGTATCCGGGCGGGCACCATTTGATCCATCCCGGCGCGGCGGAGTGCGTGACGTTTATCGCCAATACGCCGGAGTTTTGTATCAGAGAGATTCCAGGGGCGATCGGCGACGATATCAGATTGGCGCTGGCGGCAAGATTCGTGGACTGCGGATTTCTGGAAATCTGCTGATCGCCGTCTTGCTGTCTGACACTGGGCAGCGACGGCCTCAGAAAAACGAAAAGGAACAGACTCATTCTCGTGCAACCTGATACTTCGCCGCCAACGGAGAGGGCCGCGCGACTGCGGGAGGTCCATGCCGCAGTTGCGGCATCCGATACGGAACGCGCCGTCAGGCTGGCGCGGCAGGCGCTGTCCGAGGGCCTCGAAGAGCCCCTTCTGCTGAATCTTCGCGCCTACTGGTACGAGCAGCAGGGCCGCGCGAACGATGCGCTGAACGATCTCAAACGGGCGCGGCTGCTTGCTCCCGACGACGCGTTCATCAGCAACGCCTTCGGTCTCTGCCTCGCGCGGCTCAATCGATCGGGCGAGGCGCGCAGGGCATTCCAGGATGCGGTGAAACAACAATCGGAATTCGCGCCGGCCCATTTCAATCTGGGCTGGATATCGGAGGATCTTGGCCTGTTGGAAGACGCGCGACAGGCATTCCTGCGCGCGGAGCAGCTTGATGCGGGCTCTGCCGATCCGCCGGCGCGGCTGGCCTATCTGGCGGCCCGGACGGCTGAGGGCGAGAGGGCCAGACGTCACGCGGCGCGCGCGCTCGGGCTTGAAGCGCAGCATCCCCTGGCACACCTTGCCCTCGCACTCTGCGAATTCGAAGACAGGCACCTTGAAAGAGCCGAAGCACACCTCCGGCAGGTTGTCGTAGAGGGACGCACAGGCTCGCGGGAACGCGCCATGGCGCACGGCCTGCTTGGTGATTGTCTCGATGCCCAGGACAAGCCGGGCGAAGCGTTTGCCGCCTACACGACCTGTAACCGGGAATTCGCGCGGCTGTACGCGCCGCAATTCCGCTCGACGCAGCTTGAATCCGTGCCGGCCTATCTCTCCCGAATCATCGGTTATTTCAGTGCGGCGGATGCGAGCGCCTGGAAGTCCAAGAGCCGGACCTTGCCGGAAACCAGCCCCGTAGCGGGCCATGTTTTCATCCTCGGATTTCCCTGCTCGGGAACGACGCTTCTGGAGGACGTGCTCGTCGCCCATCCGCATGTCTGCGCAACAGGCGAAAGAGACGGTCTTGGAGGAGCTGTGCGACAATTTCTCGGCGATCCGGAGGGCATGAATCGACTGTCAGGCCTGGACTGGAGCGATCTGCGGATTTTCCGGGAAATGTATTGGCGAGAATTGCGCGAATCCGGGCTCGCATTCGACGGCAAGGTTCTGGTCGACAATCAGCCTTACAATGCAGCGAAATTGCCGCTCCTCACCAAACTTTTTCCCGATGCGAAAATCCTCTTCATGTCCCGGGATCCGCGCGACATTGTACTCAGCTGCTTCCGCTCGCGTTTCCGGATGAGTCCCACCAACTACGAATTGCTGACGCTGGAAGGCGCGGCGCGGCTCTACGATGGCGCGATGCGGTTGTTCGAAATCTTACGTGCAAAACTGCCTTTGACTATGGTCGAAATTCCGTACGAGACTCTGGTGCGCGATTTCCACAACTGCGTGGTCGCCCTTTTTCGCTATGTCGGGCTCAATCCCAAAGACGCCGCGTGGGATGCCATGGAACGCGCAAGAACCCGGGCGATTGCAACGCCCGGCGCGATACAGATCGCTCGTGGCCTGAGTTCGGCGGGAATCGGATCGTGGCGACGCTATGCCGACCGGCTCGCGCCAATCCTTCCGCTTCTGCAGCCGTGGATCGATCGGTTTGGAGCGGCGGTGAATCAAGGAAGCAAGGGGCACATTTGAATGGATGACTTGCGATCTCGTCTTGTCGCTTTCGGAGACAATCCGACGTGGTGAACGCGGCTTCTTCCGACTCGAACGCTCCGGATCAGGCTGTGCTCAACCAGATCGCGGCAGCTGTCGCTGCGTCGGAATTCCAGTTGGCGTTTCAGCTTGCGGACGCCGAAATCTCCCAAGGGAGAACCCATCCCACGCTGTTCAGCGCACGTGCCCTTTGGCTGGAACAGCAACAGCGATTCTCTGATGCACTTCGCGAATTTCAACGGGCGCGCGCATTCTTGCGGCGCGACGTCCCGCTTCTTAATGCGATCGGCCTTTGTCTGACGCGGCTCTATCGTCTCGATGAGGCGATTGAGGTGTTTGACGAAGCGATCCAGATCGATCCGACATATGCGCTGAGCTACCATCGCAAGGGCATCGCGCTTGGCATGACAGGAGATCTCGATGGCGCACAGCGCGTGCACGAACGAGCCGTCGCGCTTTTCCCCCGGAACGTGCAGGCCCTTGCATGCCTCGCCTCCGTCCTGGCCCGGAAAAGCGAGTTCGAAAAGGCCGGCGACTTTGCGCGGCGAGCCTTGAAGCTTGATCCCGAACAGGGAACCGCGATTGCGGCGCTGGCGATGGCGGAGAACGCCAACGGCGATTTCGCCGCCGCAGAAAAGCGTATCAGGCCAGTCGTCCGAAAACCAGAACTCTCGGGGCGAGGACGCGCCTCGGCCTGGGGAATTTTAGCCGATGCACTGGACGGCCAGAACAGAACCGACGAAGCATTTGCAGCCTACTCTGCCGAGAATCTGGAACTCGAAAAATATCACGCCGCAAGGTTCGCGGGGCGGGTGCGAATCGGAGAATTTGCAGCGGCGCTCGCCACTCAATTCGAAAAGGTTGCGAGCGCGGACTGGCCGGCTCCCGCTCTACCCGGCGCCGTGGACGGTGCAGCCGCCGGACACGTATTCCTGCTGGGCTTCTTCCGCTCCGGTACCACGCTTCTGGAGCAGGTGCTGCAAAGCCATCCTGACATTGTCACGCTCGAGGAAAGGGACGTTCTGGCGCACACGGCCGAGCGCTATCTGACTCGCCGCGATGGCGTGGCCACGCTCGCTGCGTTATCCGGCGACGAACTTGCTGCTGCCCGCAGCGACTACTGGCAGCGTGTGGGAAAGCTTGGTCTCGAAGTTTCGGGCAAAGTGATGGTGGACAAGAATCCCCTCAACACGCTGAAATTGCCCTTGATCGCGAAGCTGTTCCCCGAGGCCAGGATAATATTCGCGCTCCGCGATCCGCGCGACGTCGTGCTCAGCTGTTTCCGTCGCCATTTCGAGATCAACGCCGCCATGTACGAGCTGCTGACGCTGGAGGGAGCCGCCTCCACCTATGCCGCAGTGATGAACGTGGCGGAAGTAACGCGCGCAAAGCTCCCGCTCTTTGTTCATGAGCACCGCTATGAGCGCCTTGTCGAAGACTTCGAGGGCTGCGTGGCCAATGTCTGCACCTTTATAGGCGTCTCCTTCCGCGAAGAGATGATGAAGTTTCACCTTACGGCGAAAACGCAGGACATCCGCTCTCCGAGCGCCCCGCAGGTACGCCGCAAGCTTTATCGGGACAGCATCGCACAATGGCGGCGCTACGCCGCGCAGCTCGAACCGCTGCGTCCGATACTCGCGCCATGGATCGAGCGCTTCGGCTACCCCACGGAGTAATTATGGTTCCCGTCCAAGAAAAAGCCATGTCGGAACCGCCTGATGCTGGGGAGGCAGCCCAGGAACCTCCCGGCGATACGAAAATCCGGGCGGCGCTCGAGGCGGCGCTCCGGCATTTGAACCGTGGCGAACTTTCGGAGGCCGAAAATCTTCTTCGCCCGCTCGCGATAATTCCCATTGCGGATGCGCTCCAGTTGCTGGGCGTCATACGTGGAATGCAGGGACAGAATGCTGAGGCGGAGAGCTTTTACCGTCAATCGCTTCAGCTAAGTCCAGCCCAGCCGCAAATCCATCACAATCTCGGAATTCTGTTGCGATCGCAGGGCCGGCTCGATGAAGCAATCGGCTACCTGCGCGAGGCCATACGGCTCAAACCCAATTACGCTGAGGCTCATCTAAGTCTCGCACTGGCCCATTCCGCAAAGGGCGACCACGTCGAAGCAGAAAAATGCTGCCGCCAGGCGCTACGCCTCCAACCAAATTACATCCTCGCCAAGCAATGCCTGGCGGCCGAGCTGAACGAGCTCGAGAGGCCGGCGGAGGCCGAGCGCCTGCTGCGCCAGACGCTGGTTCTCGGCGTTCGCGATCCCGCGCAAACCGCTGCCCTCGAACACAATCTCGGTGTCGCGCTCAACATGCAGCGGCGGCATCGCGAAGCATTAGGTTTCTTCGAAGCGGCACAGCAGAAAGTGCCCGAGCTGCCGTTTGCCGATTACAATCGCGGCATTGCCCTGCAACATGTCGGACGGCTCGAGGAAGCGCTTGCGTGCTACCGCCGTGCAATCATGCAAAATCCCCTGAACATGCTCGCTCATCGCGATTTGAATCAGCTGCTTTACCGGCTGGGCGACGACGCGACATTTCTCAGTTCCTACGATGAGGTGGCCGCGCTCTTCCCCGAAGTCGGGGAGATCCACTTCGACAAGGGCAATTTTCTGTACCTCCAGGAACACTACGAATCCGCGCGCCAAGAATTCGAACGGGCGGCGCATCTCCTCCCGCAACAGGCCGCACCCCACGATGCACTCGGGCTGATCTTTGCAAACCTTAAGGAGTACGACGCGGCCGTCAGGGAACATGAAATCGCAGTCGGTATGGAACCGAATAACGCACAGGCCTGGCGTAATTATGCGGAGACTCTCCTGCGGGCAGCCTCGTCGGAGGAGGCGCGGCGAGCCGCGGAACGGTCGCTCGAGATCGAGCCCGACAGCCAGATAGCAATAGCGATATGGGGCCTCGCGCTCCGCCAGCTTTCCGATGCCGGAGACGAAGGGCTCAACGACTACGAGAAACTTGTGCGCGTTTATGAGATCGCGCCTCCGCCCGGTTACAAGAACATTGAAAGTTTCAATGCTGACCTCGACGCCTGGCTCGACTGCCTGCATCGCGACCGACGGGAATGCATCGATCAAACTCTCCGCAGCGGAACCCAGACGCTCGACGACATTTTCGGCGCAGGACATCAGCCGGTCGAACTCTTGCGCGCGCAGATAGATATTGCCGTTGCCGATTATGTATCACGGATGGATCAGAACGATGATCATCCCCTATTCCGGCGCCGCCGCGCGGAATACACTTACGCGGCCTCCTGGTCATCGCGGCTGCGCGATTGCGGCTTTCATACCAATCACGTGCATCCAAAGGGCTGGATCAGTTCTGCCTATTACGTCGCCCTGCCCGATGCCGTCGAGCGTCCGGGAAGCGACGAGGGTTGGATCAAGTTCGGAGAACCGAATTTCGACTGTGGCTTGAAAGAACCCGTCAGACGGACGGTCAAGCCGGTCTCCGGTCTGCTCGTTCTCTTCCCCTCCTACATGTGGCACGGAACGCAGCCGTTCCGCTCTTCTCAGAGCCGCACGACGATCGCATTCGACGTGGTTCCGCGAGGGCGTTAGGGACGACGGTGGAAACCATACTGGCTTATGTTCGTGCGATTGTGGCCGAGCGCGATCCCGGTCGGGCCAATGATATGGCTGCCGCCGCTCTGGGTCACGGACTGCGCCATTCCGCTTTCCACTCTGCGCGGGCGCGGTGGCTGCAGCTGAACGATCGCAACAGCGAAGCGCTGGGCGAACTCCAACTGGCGATTGCCCTTGCGCCACATGATGCCGAGATACTTCAGTCAATCGGTATCTCTTTGCTCAGGCTGGGACGCCCCGCCAATGCGATCGCCGCCTTCGATGCAGCGATCAGAATCGCTCCAGCCGATGCCCAGGCCCACTACCTCAAGGGTTGTGCCTGCTCCGCCGCCGGTGAACCTACTGCGGCATTGCGTTCACACGAGCGTGCCATTGCATTGCGGCCCGATCATGCCGATGCGCTTGCGGCTGCTGCCGCGGCCGCGGCGCGAGCTGGAGATTCGGCAAAAGCAAGACGGTTCGCCGAACGGACCCTGAGGGTCGTTCCTGCGCATCCAACGGCGATCATCGCGCTTGCGATGTGCGACATACATGACAGCGAATTTGTCCAAGCCGAGAAACATCTCGGCGCACTTCTGTCCGCATTTCCTGCAAGAGACGAGACGCGGGCACTGGCACTGGGTCTGCTGGGGGATGCTTTCGACGGCCAGGACCGCACAGACACGGCCTTCGAAGCCTACACCGAAGAAAATGAAATTCTTCGGGATCTCTACAAGCTGCGTTTTGACGGCGAGGCCCGGCTCGCGGGCCGCGTCGAGCAACTCATAGTCGGCCTGCAAGAGGAGGTCGCGTCACCCCCGGAACCGGCAATCTCCGACTCATCACCGGCGAAGCGGCACGTCTTTCTGCTCGGCTTCATGCGGTCGGGTACAACACTGCTCGAACAGGTACTCGCGGCGCATAGCGATGTGGAAACTCTGGAGGAACGCGAAACCCTGGCCGGTTTATGTCCCGGCTATATGGGTCGATCCGATGGCTCGCCGAACCTTTACCTCCCGCATGGTAAAGAGCTTGACCTCGCACGGGAAACGTATTGGCGTCGCGTACGGGCATTTGGCGCAAAACCCGACGACAAGATATTCGTCGAGAAACAACCCTTTAACACCCTGTTTCTTCCTCTGATCGCCCGGCTTTTCCCTTCGGCAAAGATCATCTTTCAGGTGCGGGATCCGCGCGACGTGATCCTGAGCTGCTTCCGCAGGCATCTCGAGGTGAAACCCACAACATTCGAACTGCTCACACTTGCCGATGCGGCCCGATTCTACGACCGCGTAATGCGTTGCGGCGAACTCTGTCGTTCCAAACTGCCGCTCGATATATTCGAGGTTCGCTACGAGGATATAGTTTCGGAATTTGACAACAGCGTCCTCGCGATTTGTCGCCACCTTGGCATGGAATGGACCGACTCAATGCGCGACTTTGACAGGAGTGCCAGATCGCGAGCCATCCGATCCGTCAGCAGCAGTCAGGTCCGACAGCGTCTCTATCCCGATGGAATCGGCTACTGGCATCGCTACGAAAAGCAACTGGCGCCGGTATTGCCGTCGCTGCGGCCATGGGTCGAGCGCTTCGGCTATCCCGCGGATTAACTCGCGCACGCCTGTTCCCAGCTTGCGCTATCCCGGCAAGAATGAATCGCGGTAATAGTCGGTCAGTCCACCGAGCAGTTCCGTCACAAGCTCGCGTTCGGACGGTGTGAGGTGAGGGTTCCACGCGTCAAAGATGATGATGACACGGACTTTATCGCTGTCGTTCCATGCCTCGTGTTCGATCGTGTCGTCGAACAGCCACGCCTCACCGTAACGCCATTCGCGGGTCTCATTGCCGACGCGGAACCGGCAGTGTGGCGGAACGATGAGGGGAAGATGTCCGACAAGACGTACGTTGGTATCTCCACAGTGTGGCGGGATGCGCGTGTGCGGTGCGAGCACCGAGAAAAGCACGTTCGGCGAAAATCCGGTCAGGGCCATCTGCGGAAGACTTTCGAATAGAGCGGCCGTCTTTGGACACCGCGCGCAATGCGCATCGACTCGCTTGCCATGCTCCCACAGGAAAAACACGCTCCAGCGGAGCGAGCGGTTCAATTCGGCCCATTGATTGAGGGGTGCGCCCTCCGGATGCAGCACATAGGGCCGCATTTCCGCTGCGTCCTCGCGCAGCACCACTTCCAGCTCCTCGCGGATCGTATCGCTCGCAGCCTCGAGCCGTTGAAGCCAGGGAAACCCCGTGCGATCGTAGAATTGGATCGCCGGCAGCCGCGGAAAATGCAGCATGACGGGGTTCGATGTGTAGACTTTCTTCCGTCCGAGCGCGATGTCCCTGCACTCTTGAAAGCGGTCGAGGTTTTCTTGGGCGTGACGTGCTGTTGCCGGGTCGAGGCGCGCGCGCAACCAGGCATCGAGTTCGGCAGCATTTTGCTCCATCACTTCGCGCGCGCGGCGCAACGGTGCCCGCATCTCTGGGGGGCTCTGATCCTCCTGAGGCGCGATCGACAGCACGTCTTTGTACACGCGCGCGGCTTGCCGCTTATTGCCGGTGCGCTCGAGCAGCATCCCTTTGCCCAATAATGCAGGATAGAAATAAGGATCGATGGAGAGGGCGGCCGTGAGCGCCGTCAATTCGGCCTGTGCGTCCCCCGTCGCGCGGTACAGAAACGAAAGATTCAATGGAATCGCGGGGTCTTTCGGAGCCGCGTGCCCGGCCCGCTCGAGACGCTCCCGCGCCCGCGCGTAATCCTTGCGCATCAGCGCATACTGGCCCAGATGAAACAATGCCCGCGGATGCTCGGGCGCGACGAGGAGAATTCGCTCCCAGAGCTGCGCCGCGTCCGCAGGCCGTCCCGCGCGCATCGCCTCCTGGGCCGCGCCGATCAATTCCGGGATACGCTCGGCAGTCCCCTCCGCCATGGGACGTGCTCTCCTTCAGTCACCGTTTCCTTGTACGACCCGGGAGCGCCAGCCCACAACGCGGCGCAAGCCGGAGCCGTGGAGGACCTCGCATCCGGGCTGGCGATTATGCGGCGGATTGCCTGATCCATTGCGAGAGCAGCCATTTCTCGCCGGACGATGGCGGCAACCCGGCATGAAGCGTGCGCTCGTCAGGATCTCCGGCGGAGGTGACATTCCAGAACAGCAGCGCGTCCCCCTTGCGGCCCTTGTAGCGCCAGGCGATCTGCGGAAAATCCGTCTCGCCGCCATCGTAACCCTCGTTCAGGTACAGAAGAAATGTCGCGATCCGCTGACCATTTGCACGGAGATCAGCCGCATACCCGGGAACCCCTGGATCAAGAAAATCAACATGCGCTTCGAAAGTTTGTCCAGGTGCATAATGAAGCACGGCCGTGGCTTCGAGCCCTTCGGGAGAGAATTGTGCAGTCGCGACGATGCGCGCCCGGGCCAGCATCAGCACGATATCGGATTGAACGAGATTGAAGCTGACCGAACTGTTGTTGCGCGCTTCTTCCTCGCGTCCTCCGCCGATAGCTCCGTCATAGACCAGCGCACGGCCAATGCGCGGGCGCGCGCGCGCGATGAGCCAGTCGCAAATCTCGTCCGAAGCGAAGCCTTCGACGAGAGCGATCCGCGGCGATTGTGAGACCTCAACCATGCGCGACGGCGTCGCCAGCATGCCAGGGTCTTCCATCGCGCCCATCCGGCCAAGAAATGAAAGTTGCTCCAGCGCTGGCGCCCAATCACGCTCGGCGGCGCGTTCCAGGCATTCGCGCGCGATCGCCCAACGATTCTCGAGCCGATGATCCTGCGCCGCCAGCATCGCGCAGACATACGCGGCTTCCGCGTCGCCCTTATGGGCTGCCGAGCGGATCATGTTCACACCGTCCTGCCCAACAACGGGATGACAGGTCAGGAGATTGATCGCCAACAGCCGTAGAGCCGGAACACTGCCCTGTTTCGCAGCGCGGGCATACCATCCCCGCGCCAGGCTGTTTCTTTGTTCGCTCTCAAGGCGACGCGCGAGTGCGATCTGGGCTTCGCTGTCTCCCGTTTCCGCCAGCTGCTGCAACTCATCGGCCGGTGCGCCCATCCGGTTACTCCGCCGCTCCGTTCCCTATCTTCTCTCCCTTGTCCGCTCCGGTCCAGCCGTGCAGTGTCCCGGCGGAGGTCGAAAGAACATCTGTGTCGAGCGATGCGAACATAGCCGGACAGGCCCCATCGGAGGCGGATGCCCTGGCGGATCCGCACTGGTTTTCGGAAGGCTTCGATTCACAGCGCGGGGAATTTCTTCTGGTTGCCGCAGATCGCCCTCTCCTCGCGGCGCAGACCTTTCTCGATGGCCGTTGGGAGCGTTCAGGTTCGCCGCGATTGCGAGCCGGAAGCGCAATCGATCGGCCCTCCGCGACAAGCAATCCGGCCAGGATCATCTGGCATACCGGCTTCTGCTGCTCGACATTGCTCGCCAGGATGCTGGATCGGCCGAGCCGGAACCTGTCGCTTTGCGAACCCCAGGTCCTTGTTGACATTGCAGCAGCCCGGCGGACGGGAGCAGTCTCAAGGGATGCAGCGTCCAGCGCGGCGCAGCATGCGCTGGTCCTGCTTTCGCGACCGTTCAGCCCAGGCGAGCATGTTACGATCAAACCGTCGCCCGCTGCCAATGCGCTGTTACAGCTTATAACGGTGCCCGCAGGGCAACGGATGCTGTTTTTGTATTCGGATTGCCGGAGCTTCCTGATTTCCATCTACAAGATGGGCGAAGAGGGCCGAAAATATATTCGCAGGCTCTTTCTTGCGCTGCTTGCGGACGGCCATATCCAGGCGCGATGGCCGACAGTTAAACTGCTCATGATGTCCGACCTCGAACTCGCCGCAGTGCTCTGGCACATGCAGATCGCCGAATTCCTGCGCGTGTGGCCGGCGCTTGAACCCGGCTCCGCCGCCTCGCTCGATTGCGATGCGTTCCTCGGATCGCCCGAAGATGCATCGGTCCGATTGAACAAACTATTTTCTCTCGGGATCGGCGCGGAATACCTGCGTGACGTCATTGCCGGACCGCTGTTTCATCGCAACTCAAAAACCGGTGAAGCCGAATTCGACGTAACTAGACGAGCTGTCGAGCATCAACGCATCGAGCAGGAAATAGGGGGCGATCTGGACCGGATCGTTGCCCAGAGCTATCAACTCTGTCGCGACACACCACGTACCGTGCCGCTTCCCAATCCGCTCCTGCCGATTGAGAAGAGCTACTGCCCAGGTACCTGATACGAGTCCCGTCCGGGAATATTCTATTGCCCGGGCAGATTCGTTGAGCGGAGCTCGACCTGGCCGCGTGGAGCTTCCTGAATCGCATTCGCCAGCGTGCTCACGGCCGGGCTCCGCATCAAGGTCGAAAGGCCTTCCGCCGCGCGTATTCCAGTGGCCGACCCGCTCAGCAAATCGGCAAGCGCCTCAAAGAATCCTTCCTTTTCCGGATATTGCTTGAACACCAGCCGCACATCCGGCGAAACACCGATCGCCGTCTTTACTGCACCCACAGCCGTCCAGAACGTGCCCAGATCGTCGACCAGACCACGCGGTCGCGCATCCGCGCCGGTCCACACACGGCCTTTGGCGATTGTCTCGACTTGCGCCAGCGTCAGCTTCCGGCCCTGCGCAACCTTCTGCTTGAAATCCATATAGATCACATCAGCCTGGCCGTTCAGATTGGCGAGCTGCTCGGGCGTAAACGGCTCGACCGCCGAATCGAACAGCGCATTGTTCCCGACGCCGATGTCGGCGGCTCCGACTCCGATCAGCGTCAGCGATTTGCCAAATGATACTTTCCCGGTCAGCACCCCGATCGAGCCGGTAAGCGTTGCGGGCTCGGCGACGATCTTGTCCGCCGAGCACGAGACAAAATATCCCCCCGATGCAGCCAGCGGTCCCATGCTGACGATCACGGGTTTGCCCGCGGCCTGCGCTTCCTTCACCGCCTCCAAAATTTGCGCGGATGCCGTGACTGACCCTCCCGGGGAATCGATGCGGAAGAGAATAGCCTTGATGCCGCTGTCTCTGCGCGCCTTGCGGAAGGCTTCGGCGTAATCGTCGCTGGCGATCACCTGACTGCCGCCGAGCGAGCCGTGATCAGCGGAGCCATCCACGATCTCCCCCGCCGCCTCGATCAGCGCCACTTGCGGGCCGTGACCGACCAGACCCTCGTCCTCGGTCGCGCGCGCATAATCGCCCATCGTGATAAGCTTGGCGCGGCCCGCCCGGTCACGGGCAGCCTTCTTCGCCTGATCGTCAAAGCCAAGTTCGTCGATGAGATGCACACGTTTCGCGTCTTCGGCGAATTGCGGACTCGACTGAAGGAAGGCAACGACGTTTTTGGAATTGAGCTTTCGTTCTGCCGCGACGGCCCTGACGGCACTGTTATACCAGGACTGAAGGAAGGCGGTCGTCTGTTCGCGGTCAGGGCCTGTGTAACCCTTTTCCATGTACATGTCGGCTGCGCTCTTGTAGTCGGAGCGCTTGACGATCTGCGGCACGGCCTGAATCTTGTCGAACAACCCGCGCAGGAAGATCGCGCCGGCGCCGGTCCCGGCCGCGCTGAAGGGGCTCTTGGGCTCCATCCATATCTGGTCGGCGCTCGCAGCCGTCAGATAATCGCCGAGGCCGCTGTCGTTAAATCCCTGCGCGTAGGCGATGACAAAGCGGCCGGTGGCCCGGAAGCGTATCAACGCGGCACCGATTTCCTCGGCCTGCGCCACGGACAGGCCGCCGCCCAGCTGCAGGAATACACCCTTCACGCGGGAATCGCGCCCGGCCCGATCGAGGGCCAAGACCGTATCCATGACTGGCGGCGTACGGCGCTCGAAGAACAGGTCGGGCGCGTGCGAGGAGTCCGGGGGCGAGGTTCGCAGATCGAGGTTCAGCACCATCTGCGACGGCAAGCCGTCGCCCTCGATAAGCCCCACCAAGAAAAGCGCCCCGACAACCAGCACGACAAAAAACGTGAGCATCGCGATGCCATTGAGCGTGCCGAGTGCGACGCGTCGCATCCAGCGCAAGAAACCGATCATGCGGAATAGGACCTCTGGAGGTGTAGCGGCTCCAACGCAACCTTATACGGAACGGCTTAAGGAAAGGCCAATTGTCCGGCCGCCGGAAATTTTCGCGATCAGGCAGTGGAGGCGGCCCTGCATTGAGCCGGATTTCCGTGATAGGGTTGTAACCGACCACGCGCAAAGAGGGAACAAATGCGCCAGAACAGATGTGCGATCGCAGCTCTGACTACATGCGCCCTGCTTATTGTCTCGCCGGCGCTTGCCGCGGATTTAGGCGGGGAGATCACCACTGCCGGCACGCATGCGGGCCTTGCGGCGCAGGCAAGCGATATTGCCGGCGTCCATATCCATCTCCATCACGTAGTGAACTGTCTGGTGGGTCCCGGCGGAGCCGGTTTCGATTCCAAGGAACTCAACCCCTGCGCCAATACGGGCAGCGGCGCGATTCCCGATTCAGGCAGTCCGCAGACGAAGCAAGAGCTGGAGGCCGCGCTCGCCAAGGCGAACAGTGGTCTAGCCGCGACCGATATGGCAGCAGCACAGAAAGACGCTTCCGACACTGCGTCGATGCTCAAAACGGTCAAATAGCCCAATGGCAGCGAAGCGGCGGCCGCGGTGCATCCTTGCCGCGCTTCGCGAGTTTCCCAGTGACCGCGCGGCACGAGTTGACGCGGAAAATAACAGGTGCGGCAGGAGGCTTGCCCGATGAAGCTGCTCGCGGTGCATCCGAGCGGACTCATGTACACGCGGGTTTTTCTGAGACTCGAACCGCTGGGCCTGGAACTTGTCGCGGCTGCGGCACGGAAGGCCGGCCACGAAGTGCGCATCTGCGACCTGCAGGTCGAGCCTGCCGGAAACTATCGGCGCGTGCTCGATGCGTGGCGGCCCGACTGCCTCTGCCTCTCGGGTAATTATCTCGCCAATATTCCCGAGATCATCGATCTTGCAAAAATGGCGAAGGCCCGCCTGCCCGGCTGTCTCGTATTTGCCGGCGGCCACAGCATTTCGTTCATTTCAGACGAAGTACTGGAACATGCGGAAGGGGCGATCGACTGCATCCTGACGGGCGAAGGCGAAGCCAGCGTCGCAGCCCTTCTTGAGGCCGCGCGCGACCGTGATTTCCGTCACGTTCCTGGTGCCGTCGGCCTCGAAAGCTCAGGCCCGGCCCCCGCTTTTGTGACCAGCCTCGATGACCTGGCCCCGGCCCGCGATCTCCTGAAACACCGGCGCCGCTATTTCATCGGGACGCTCGATCCTTGTGCATCGGTTGAATTTGCGCGCGGCTGTCCGTGGGACTGCACCTTTTGCAGCGCGTGGACCTTTTATGGACGTTCCTACCGCACCGCCTCGTCCGAAGCGATCGCCGAGGAACTCGCGCGCATAAAAGAGCCGGGAATATTCATCGTCGACGACGTCGCCTTCGTGCACCAGAAACACGGCATGGCGATCGCGGAGGCGCTGTTCGCGCGCGGCATTCGCAAGGAATATTATCTGGAGACGCGTTGCGACGTACTGCTGCGCAACAAGGAAGTGTTCCGCACCTGGCGCAAGCTCGGCCTGCAATACATCTTCCTTGGAATCGAGGCGACGGACGAGGAGACTCTCAAGCGCTACCGCAAGCGCAGCTCCAACGATGTCAACATGGAGGCGCTCGAGTTTGCGCGCTCGCTGGGCCTCGTGGTCGCCGTCAACATCATCGCCGATCCCGGCTGGGACCGCGCGCGCTTCGCTGCTCTGCGCGCCTGGTGTCTCGAAATTCCGGAGATTGTCAATATCAGCGTGGCGACGCCCTACCCGGGCACGGAAATCTGGCAGCATGATGGAGCGATGCTCGTGACGCGGGACTATCGCCTCTTCGATATCCAACATGCCGTCACGCCCACGGCGTTGCCGCTGGAGGAGTTCTATTCGGAGCTTGTCAACACCCAGCGCGTACTGAACCAGAAGCATCTCGGTTTTCGTGCCTTGCGCGACGTCGGCTGGATCTCTGCGCGCCTGCTGCTCCGGGGGCAGACAAATTTTATCCGGTCGTTGTGGAAATTCCACTCCGTCTTCAATCCCGCATTACAGCTGGCCGATCATGCGAGGGAGGTCCGCTATGAACTGCGACCGCCACCACCAGCCGGATTGCAAGACGGCCGCGCGCCCTACATTCACGCGCCGGGCGGTCGCACGCGGCGCGCGCTCGACATCCGAACAGAGAATTTCGTGAATGCCACACGCATGAGCGCGGCGTAGCACGATCTCAGAATCCGGCGCGCCGTAGCGCGACCGCGGAAATCGCGGCCCAGTCCTTCTCCGCGTCGCCATGGGCGAGCGCATCGACGAAATTATCGCGGAGCACGCTGGCGAAGGGCAGCGGAACATTGGACAGCTCCCCCGCCTCCATCGCTTGGCGAATGTCCTTGAAGCCATGCGTCAGCAAAAAGCCCGTGGGCTCGAAGGTCTGATTTGCCACCACCGGGCCATACAGCTTGTAGGCCGGAGCCGCGAACAGCGTGCCCGTGAAGAGTTCGATCAGTGCATCCGGATCGATCTCGTTGCGACGTGCCAGTGCACAGGTTTCGCTCATGGTCTCGATCGCACAACCCAGTGCGAAATTCGTGGCCAGCTTGGCGACGTTCGCCATCGCGGCCTTTTCTCCGAATGGCCAGACCTTCTTTGCAAACATGTTGAGTATCGGCGTGGCGCGTTCCACAGCGCCGCGTTCACCGGCAACGAGGAGGTTCAGTTCGCCTGCTGCAGCCACGTCAGGCCGCCCCAGCACGGGCGCAGAGACGTAGCCCAGTCCGCGCGCGTGATGAATTCGTTCCAGTTCCTGGGCGAAAGGAACGGAAATGGTCGCCGACACGATGTGCAGAGTTCCGGGCCGGGCACGGTCGATAATTCCCTGTCCGAGAAGGGTCTCCCGGATGGCGGCGTCCGTTGCCAACATCGTTATCACCGCATCGGACTCGAACACCTCGGAAAGACCCCGGGCGCGCCGGGCACCCTCCCGGACAAGTTCTTCAGCCGGTGCCGGCGAACGGTTCCAGACGATCAGATCCTGACCGGCCCTGATCAGGCTCCGCGCCATCCCGGCGCCCATCCTGCCGAGCCCTACAAAGCCGATGCGCATGTTGCTGCTCTCCATTGGGCAAGCCCCGGTAGCTTGCGAAACCAAGCCGTATTTCCCTGTGCCCCGACACAACGCTGTGCAACGGAATTCGGCTCGGCAGCGTTCTGGCGATGCGGGGAGCATGTGCCATGTTGCGCAACGGATTGTGCGTTGCATTGTTTGTCTGGAGTGCAGTCCCGGCTTCGGCCGAACCGCCGGGTTCTATCTCCTCTTCCTCCGACGCTGAAATATCCGCACAGGGCCTCCGACAACAGGGCCTCCGACATCCGATTGATCTGTCTCCTTTGTTTCGCGATGCCATCGGGCGTCGGTCCGGTGACGACCCTGCTGTGCTGGCGCCCCACGATTCGGACCGCGACAATCCTGCGGACGCACGGGGCCTGTCGTGGGGACCATTCCATCTCGGAGGACCCGGCGGCATGGGCGGGAGGCACAGGCATCTTGCGAATTTCCGGGTCGATGGCCTGACGATTTTCGGAGGCAGTGTGGGCGGCAGCGTGGATGGCCGTTCGGCACATATAGTTCTCAGCTGGCCGACCAGCCCCTGACCAGCGTGGTAAGGTCTCTCTCCACACTGTCGGGAGCGCTCAACATGAATGATCGATGGCCGGAGCTGCCTTATGCGAACTGGAAAGACACCTGTGCGACGCTGCAACTATGGACGCAGATCGTGGGTAAGACGCCAGTCGCGCTTACGCCTTGGCTGAACCATTCCTGGCACGTCACGTTCGAAGTCACGGCGCGCGGCCTCGCCACGCCGCTGACTCACACCCCGGAGCGCAGCTTCCAGGTCGAGTTCGATTTCGTCGATCATCTGCTTCGGCTGAACGTCAGCGACGGGCAGGTCCGACAGCTGCTACTCCATCCGATGACGGTCGCGGAGTTCTATGACCGATATCTGGTCATGCTATCCGATGCCGGCATCGCGGCTCGCATCAATGATTGGCCAAACGAGATTCCAGACCCCATTCGGTTTAGCGAAGATCATGTGCATTCCGCCTATGATGCGGATTTCGCCAACCGCTTCTGGCGGGTCCTTCTCGCCACGCACCGGGTGTTCTTCCGGTTCCGGACCGGATTCCTGGGCAAGGCGAGTGCGGTTCATTTCTTCTGGGGCAGTTTCGATCTGGCGGTGACGCGGTTCTCGGGCCGGCGTGCTCCGTCGCATCCGGGCGGGATACCGTACCTGCCCGACAGCGTCGTCCGCGACGCCTATTCGCATGAGGAATCGAGCGCCGGCTTCTGGCCGGGCGGCGGACCGATCGACTTCGCAGCCTTCTATTCCTACGCGTATCCGGCACCCGACGGCTTTGGGTCAGCCGGCGTCCAGCCATCTGAGGCCTTTTTCAGTCCCGAGCTCGGCGAATTCATCCTGCCCTACGACGCCGTCCGCACCGCGCGCGACCCCGATGCGCATCTGACTGCATTCCTGGAGAGCACCTACACCGCCGCGGCAGAACTCGCCCGGTGGGATCGCCCCGCGCTCGAATGTTCGCCCGGCGAGCCCGGCAAGCCGCGAAAGATTGATTAGCGCCCTTGCGGAGCCGAAAGCCGGGTTTTACGTTTTGTTAACCAGCAATCCACGCAGGAGTAACCAATGGGCAGCCGGCACAAGGCTCTGTTGATCGGAGCGGCGATCCTCGCTGCTACGGCATCTGCCGATGCGCGCATGGGAGGAATGGGCGGAAGATCGTCCGGGGGCTTTCATGGAGGCTCTCACGGGTTCCATGGCTCTCATTCGAGGTCATTTTTCTTCGGCCCGCACAATTTCCGCTTTGGATTCCCGCAGGCACGGTTCGGGAGACTGCGATTTGAAGCCGCAGGCGGTGGCGCCTATTCGTCCGATGCTGCAGCCGGCGATTATGGCGATTACGGCGATTACGATGATGATTTCGCGCCGGAGGATCTGCATTTCCGGGTGCAGGACAGCTTTGGTCCGGGAGATATCGGCCGGCCGGCCCCGCCTCCGCCGCAAGCTTACGATAACGGGCCGTGGGACTCCGCCAGGATGGATCCCTGGCACGGTTATGAGCCCGACGGCTGGTGACGTTTGAGGCAACGCGGAGCTTTGCGCAGGATTGCTACCTCTTGCGCAAGCCACCGCGCATCGAAAAGATTGACCGGCTGCGAACGGCTCATAGTATTTGTTCCTGAGGCGCGTCCGGGGGAAAATCGCCCGCACTGATTTTCTCAGATTACAGCAACTCCCGGATGGCAGGCTCGATGGCCGTCGGTTTTGTGCGCGGCGAATAGCGCGCCACCACCCGTCCCGTCCGGTCAATCAGAAATTTTGTAAAGTTCCATTTTATCGACACTGTGCCCAGCAAACCACGCTTCTCCCGCATGAGAAATTTGTATAACGGATGTGCATTGGCGCCGTTTACCTCGATCTTCTGGAAAAGGGGAAAAGAGACACCGTAGATGGTGTCGCAAAATGCAGCGATTTCTTTAGCACTTCCAGGTTCCTGGCCGCCGAACTGATTGCAGGGAAACCCCAAAATCATCAGTCCCCGGTCCCGGTATGTCCGATAGAGGTTCTCCAGGCCCTCGTATTGCGGTGTAAATCCACATTTGCTGGCGGTATTTACCACCAGGAGCACCTGGCCCGCGTAGCGTGCGAGGGATATTTCATCCCCCGCCACCGTGACCGCATGAAAATCATATGCTGTGGTCATCAACTGTCACACGTTCGCAGATCGCAGGCGGCAGCTCTTCGTACCTGACGTACCAGCTGCGATTGTTTATTGGTCGAATGATTGATGGCACGCCCACCGGCAAATTGCGAGCTGGGGAAAAGGCCACCGATCAATGGGCGGCTCCAAGGCCGTAGCATGCGCAAGCCGCAAAGAGCCACAAACTCGGATTACATCATCTGACACAGGCGGCGGGGCCGGCTATAGTCGCACCTCGGTTCAGGGGCGAGTCGCACCACTCATGCCGGAAGGAACTGGTCATCCGCAGCCTGCACTGCTCGTCGATGCGGTTTCCAAGCGGTTCGGAGACGTAACCGCTCTGGCCGCGGCTTCGATCGCCGTGGCGAATGGGCTGTGCTTCGGGCTGCTCGGCCCCAATGGTGCCGGAAAATCCACGCTGATCCGCAGCATCGTCGGCCGCACTAGGCCGGATTCAGGGACGATACAAGTGTTCGGCCAGCCGGCCGATTCCACAGCCGCCCGTGCATTGCTCGGGTGGGTGCCGCAGGAGCTTGCGCTCTACCCGCTGCTCACGGTTCAGGAGAATCTCGACACATTCGGCCGCTATCAGGGATTGCGTCACGAAAAGCTCGCCGAGGCGATCGCGTGGTGCCTCGAATGGGCGGGTCTCGGCGACCGCGCGAATTCGCTCATGAAGACCTTGTCGGGCGGCATGAAACGACGACTCAACCTTGCGGCGGGGATCATCCATCGCCCGCGCCTCGTATTGCTCGACGAGCCTACGGTCGGCGTCGATCCGCAATCGCGCAACCGGATATTCGAGATGATCGATGATCTGCGCCGACAGGGCGCCACCATCATCTACACGACGCACTACATGGAGGAGGCTGAACGTTTGTGCGACCGCATTGCGATCCTCGATCACGCCCATATCATTGCCGAAGGTACGAAAGACGAACTCATTACCCGATCGTTCGGGGGACGTTATGACGTCGCGGTATCCCTCGCCGGACCGGAGCCAGTTGTGTCGGAATGGGCGCGCGTGCAGGGCGGAACGCTGAAGGATGGCCGGGCACATTTTTCGATAGCGCGGCCGGTCGATATTGCACCGCTTCTCACCGCTGCCACGGGAAGCGGCCTTGAAGTGAACGACGTTGCCCTCCACAGGCCAAATCTCGAGTCGGTGTTTCTGCAACTGACGGGACGGGAGCTCCGTGAATGATTTTCGTCTTCGTCCGCAACGGATTCCGTGCGCTCCGCCGCGACCGTGGAGCACTCGTTCTCGCTTTCGTTCTGCCGCTCGCATTCTTCAGCATCTTCGCGCTGGTTTTCGGAGGCATGCGCACAGGTACGCCCCGGGTCGATGTTGCCGTGGTTGACGAAGACCAGAGTGCCGTTTCTGCGCGGCTGGTTGAAGCGCTCGCGCGCGAGCCCTCGTTGCGTATCAGCCTCAAACCGGACGCGCAGTCCGAAGCCGGCGGAGTGCCGGCAAATGCAGGATCCTTTACGGCCGCATCCGCAGAACTGGCCGTGAAGCAAGGCTCGTTGCCGGCGGCAATCCTTATTCCCAAAGGCTTCGGCGCCAATCCGATCACGTTTGGCCCACCCGGTGGCCGGATGGTTATCACAATCCTGCACGACAGTTCGGATCCGGTGGCAGCACAGGTGGTGGCCGGAATGCTTCAGAAGGTTGTGTTCACGGCGATGCCGGACACGATGGCGCTCGCCGGGACGAAGTATCTCGACCGTTTCACGGGCGGCCTTACGCCCGAACAACGAAACCGGATCGACGCCAACCTCGCAAGGTTTCAGGCCTGGCTGCGGCGCCGCGACCGGCAGCACGCGTCGCCCGACGGGAACGCTCTCGCAAACGGGCTGGTCGCCGTTTCCATCCGCGATGTCGTCGGTGCGAACATGCGCAATCCGATGATCGCATTCTATGCCGCCGGGATCGGTGTGATGTTCCTGCTTTTCACCGCGAGCGGTGCCGCAGGAACCCTGATCGACGAAGCCGAGAGCGGAGCGCTCGACCGGCTGCGGAGCGCGCGGGTCGGAATGACCACCCTCTTGGCGGGAAAGCTCGCCTATTGCGCGGCGCTTGCTTCTTTGCAGCTCGTGGCAATGTTCCTGTGGGGTGCCGCCGTATTCCATCTGGAACTCGTCACCCACCTTCCCGGCTTCGCGGTAATGACCGCCGCGACGGCATTTGCAGCCGCCTCCTTCGGGATGGTGCTGGCGACGCTCTCACGAACCCGCCCGCAGCAGGCTGCGATCTCGACCTTGCTCATTCTGTCCATGTCGGCACTGGGTGGCAGCATGTTTCCACGCTTCCTGATGCCGGACGCGATGAAAACGATAGGACTATTCACGTTCAACGCTTGGGCGATCGACGGCTACACCAAGGTGTTCTGGCGCGACGAGCCGGTCGCGCATCTGCTTCCGCAGGTTGGTATCCTTGTTGGTTCATCGGTCGTTCTGTTTGTCATTGCCCGCCTGCTCGCGCGCAGATGGGAGGCGGGGTAAGACCGCGCCGCCGGGAGCAGTCGTAGTCGGCGATCGCCGTTACAGCCGCGGACCCTGGAAGACTCTTTCCATCCACGAGCCCTTGTTGAGCTCCGGCTTCATGTTGTTGGTGATGAGGAGGTCATAAGCGTCCTCGTACCAGGGACTGCCGGGATAATTGGCGCCGAGCACGGCGGCAGCGGTTTTCGCCTCGTTGTAGACGCCGAGCGCGTAATAGGCCTCCGTCAGCCGTTCGAGCGCTTCGGCGACCTGCGACGTCTTCTGATAACGCTCCACAACCGTGCGAAAGCGGTTTATCGCACCGATATAGTCGCGCCGGAACAGATAGTAGCGGCCGACCTCCATCTCCTTGCCGGCGAGGTGATCTAGCGTAAGATCGATCTTGAGGCTTGCGTCGCGCGCGTATTCCGTGTCGGGAAAACGCTGTACCACGTCTTGCAGGGCGGTCAGCGCCTGCTCGGTATTCGTCTGGTCGCGGCCCGTATCGGTGATCTGTTCGTAAAGCGACATGGCCTTCAGGTAGAAGGCGTAGGCGACTTCGTGGCTGCCCGGATGCAGCTCGATATACTGCTCGGCCGCGTTGATCGCGTCGGTATATTTGTTCGCCTGGTAGTAGCAGAACGCGCTCATCAGCATGGCGCGCCGCGCCCATACGGAATAGGGGTGCTGACGCTCCACCTCGTCGAACTGCTTGGCGGCGTCGTTCCAGTTCTTGTCCTTTATCTGTTTCCAGGCATCGTTGTAGATTTGTTCGACGGGACGCTCGACATATTTGGCGTCGGGGTCATCGCTGGAATCGTCAAGGCCGAGCCAGGAGCAGCCGGAAAGCAGAACGGCACAGGCGAACGCGACCACAAGCCCACGCGCGAAACGGTATTTCGCTTCCCGATTGGCAAACAGATTCGATGACTCGCTGGCGACCATGCAATCGACTCTCCGGGAGGTAGGGGCCTCGCGCCCTGGCCGCCTTATGCCATCCTGCGACTGCTACGGTCCAGCCCGCAAAACAGGCCCCGTGCAGGGTGATCCGGTCAGTGGGCGCTCACCATTTCGTAATTTTCGGGGTCGGCAAAGACCGCGCGGAGTAAGGCGTTGTTGAGCGTGTGGCCGGATTTGCGCCCTTCAAACCGGCCCATGATCGGCGCTCCGGCGAGCGCAAGATCTCCGACTGCATCCAGAATCTTGTGGCGGACGAACTCGTCGGCAAACCGTAACAGCTCCGGATTGAGAAGCCGGCCCCCTTCGATTGCGAGCGTGTTGTTGCGGCTGGCACCGCGCGCGAGCCCGGCAGCATGAAGCGAATCCAGTTCGTGCATGAATCCGAAGGTGCGGGCCGGCGCAATCTCGCGCCGGAAGGCGTCGGGGGCGAAATGCCAGGCAAGGTGCTGACTACCGACGGCCGGGGTATCAAACGCGATGGCGAGGTCGAACTCCAACGAGTCGGACGGCATAAGCGATGCGGACGCGTCGCCGCGCGAAACGTCCACGCGGCGCAGGATGCGGATGCCATTGCGCGCACCGGGCTGTTCGCGAATGCCCGCTGCATCGAGTTCCACCAGCCAAGAGAGGGCATCGCCGTCTAGGATCGGCGGCTCGGGACCGTCGAGTGCGATTGTCACATCGTCGAGACCGGCGCCAGAGATTGCGGCCATCAAATGCTCGATCACCGCCACGCTTGCGCCGCGCTCGGCTATCATGGTGCCAAGCCGGGTCTCGCTCACGCGGTCGTAACGCGCCAGTATTTCCTTCCCAAGGTCGTCGCGCCGGAACACGACTCCCTGACCGGAATGGGCGGGCAACAATCTGGCGTGCACGCGGCACCCGGCGTGCAACGCAACTCCTTCGCAATGAATTTCCTGAAGGACAGATCGCCTGGTCATCGCCGAACCACGGCATTGCACGACGACCGGCAAAATGCACCGAAAAAACTGCGCCCGCGAACCGGCGCGGAGAATTCCCGCATTCTCCGCGCCTTGTGCGTGCGGTCAGTTCGACTGCCGGCGAAGAAAAGCAGGGATTTCGAATTCGTCCTTCTTCTGATCGGCGAAGAGATCGTCGGCGTTATTCTGCGGCGAGGCGGCGGATTGCGCGTTGCGTCCCAGCGGTTCGGCCGTGGCGCGGCCGGCGTAGGGCGGCGTAGGTGACATTTGCGGCTCTGCGCGCGGCGTCTCCGTTTTCCGGCGGACGCCGAAAAGCCCGAACGGCCCCCGTCGTTGCGGTTGTGCCTGGATCGATGGTGCGGGACGCGAGGCAGCCGCGGGCTGGATACGGACGGGCTCGGGAATTGGTTCGCGCCCCTCCACAACCACTGGAGAAGGCTCGGACCTGCCAAGCGCCGCCGGCTCCGCGGCCGCCGCAGCATGGACTGGTGCCGGTGAAGGAGCCGTCGCGAGTGTCGCGTTCATCTCCTGCGCCAGCGCCTCGACCCGGGTATGCACCGGGCTCGCCACGGGCCTGGCCTCCGGCTTCACGATTGGCTGGGCCGTACCGCGTGCGCGCGGACGCAATTGTTCGACGTTGGGCGGAAGTTGCGCCACATGCTCGGCCTCGATGCCCGTGGCCACCACCGATACGCGCAGGCGGCCTTCCATATTTTCCAGAATCGTGCCGCCGAAGATGATGTTGGCGTCGGGATCGACCTCGGCGCGGATGCGGTTCGCCGCCTGGTCGACTTCGAACAGCATCATGTCAGGACCACCGGTGATGTTGATGAGAACACCGCGGGCGCCCTTCATGGACACATCGTCAAGCAGCGGATTGGAGATGGCGGCTTCGGCGGCTTTGAGGGCGCGCTCCTCGCCGTCGGCCTCGCCCGTTCCCATCATCGCCTTTCCCATCTCGGACATCACTGTCTTGATGTCCGCGAAATCGAGATTGATGAGCCCGGGCATGACGATCAGGTCCGTCACCCCGCGAACACCCGAATGCAGCACGTCATCCGCCATTGCGAATGCCTGGCTGAACGTTGTCCGGTCGTTGGCGACACGGAAAAGATTCTGATTTGGGATGATGATGAGAGTGTCGACATAAGCCTGCAGTTCCTCGATGCCGCGCTCGGCGATGCGCATGCGCCGGTCGCCCTCGAAAGCGAAAGGCTTGGTGACCACGCCGACCGTCAGCACGCCCTGTTCGCGGATCGCGCGTGCAATGACCGGTGCTGCACCAGTGCCGGTGCCGCCGCCCATGCCCGCAGTAATGAAGACCATATGTGAGCCGGAGAGGTGTTCGAGGATTTCTTCGAGTGATTCTTCTGCGCCAGCCCGACCAATATCAGGTCGTGCGCCGGCGCCGAGCCCTTCGGTCACGCGCGCGCCGACCTGGATGCGCCGCTGCGCCCGCGACTGCGCGAGCGCCTGGGCATCTGTGTTGGCGACGATGAACTCGACGCCTTCGAGCTTGGAGGCGATCATGTTGTTGACGGCATTGCCGCCCGCTCCGCCGACGCCAAGCACAGTGATTCGTGGCCGCAATTCGGTGACTTCCGGGGCTCTCAGATTAATCGGCATTTTCTGTTCTCCTCATTTGCTCCAACTCCTCACCGAATGGCCCAACGAATCACTCTGTTATAGTTGAATCACGTTGTTGCTTGCGCGCAAGGCAGTATCTGCTTGAATTTTCCCCACTGCATTTGTCATCCCAGCAGCCCTCTCGTGATACGGTCCCAGAAGCCGCGACGCGGAGGGCGATCGAGGGCAAGTTCCGGATTGAGCAACTCGGGCGGCATGGTGGCACCGGCCAGCAGCAACCCTACCGCGGTTGCGTAATCGGGACCGGCTGATGCGGCGGCAAGGCCGGGCAACCCCTGCGGCCGGCCGATGCGCACCTGCTTGTTGAGGACGCGCTGCACGAGTTCGCGCATGCCGGCAAGTTGGCAGGCGCCGCCAGTCAGTACCGCACGACGGCCGGCGGCCACATCGAAGCCGCTTGCCCGCAAACGCTTCTGGACCTCAGCGAATGTTTCTTCGAGCCGCGGCTGGATGATGCGCGTGAGCATCGAGCGCGGCACGCGCATCGCGCCCTCTTCGCCGTTTTCGCCCATTTGAGGAATAGCAATGAGGTCGGTGCCGCTCTCGATATCGCCCAGTGCGGCGCCGTAGAGTGTCTTGACCCGTTCGGCGGCCGACAGCGGTGCCGAAAGTATTCCTGCGAGATCTGCGGTCACATAGGCGCCGCCGATCGGCACGACGTCGGCGTACACCATCTCGCCTTCGAGGAAGACTGCGATGGAAGTAACGCCTGCGCCCATATCGATGACGGTGGCGCCGAGCTGCATTTCATCGGGCGTGAGCACAGCAAGACCACTCGCATAGGGCGCGAAGATGCAAGCCGCCACGGAAAGATGGCAGCGTTCCACGGCGAGCTTCAGATTCTGGAGCGGTGATGGCTTCACGGCCACGCCATGCATCTGCGCGCCGAGGCGCTGGCAGAACATGCCGCTCGGATTGCGCACACCGCGCGCTTCATCCACCACATAGGAGGTGGGTGCGCATTGGATGATCTCGTGTCCTTCGAGCCGGCATTGCTCGCGGCCCTCGGCGAGCAGATCGAGCAGATGCGAATCCGAGACGAGCGCTCCGCCCAATGTGGTTGCCACGCGCGCGATCACGCTCTGCGGTGTGCCGCAATTGACCGAGACGAGCACGCTGCGAATCTGTAGATCGGCGAGATTTTCCGCCGCCTGCACCGTTTCCTGGATCGATTCCTGCGCAAATTCGAGGCTCGTTACCGTACCCCCGCGCAGTCCGCGGGATTCGTGCAGCGATGCGCCGATTACGCGCAGACTCGCTGGCTCGGCCTTGCCGACAAGACAGATCGTTTTCGACGTACCGACATCAAGGGCCGCTACGAGGCCCGGCCGGTAGGCTTCCGACTGCGCATCGCTCGTGCGCATGCGAATGGATTCCCCCATCAGGCCGAGTTCCCCCGCGTCACTTGTTGCTTTTGTCCGTTACGCAGCACGAAGATGTAATTATCCGGTTCGCGCAGATCGATCTCCGAAATGTCGCGTTCGAGAATCGCCTTGTCGACAATGAGCTGTTCCAGAAGATCAAGCTGCTTCTGCCAGCCATCCTCGGGAAGCTTCACTACGACATCGTCCGAGAGCAGCAGATTCCAGCGCCGTCCGGATATTCGCGCATAACCCACCACGCGCGCCGCCGTCGCACGGTGCGCGGCCACGCCATCGACTAGTTCGGCGGCCGATTGCGGAGCGCCGTCGCCGATCAGCACCGGCAGATGCGGGAAGCTATGCGGATCGAATAATCCGACGGCGCGACCGGAGCGTTCGACCACATAGGTCCCATTCGGTGTTTCCCACATCGCGAACGGCAGCTTCTCCACGATAGAGATGGTGATTAGATCGGGATATTGCCGGCGTACCTCTGCGTCCGCGACCCATTCGAGCGAAAGCAGATGCCGACGCGCCGCCTGTACATCGACCCCAAATATGGACTCGCCCGGCGTAAAGCCCGCCGCAGCCAATATGTCCCCGGGATCGGTGCGGTGATTGCCGCTGATTCGGATGCTGCCGATCCCGAAACCAGCATCGGCCATGATCTGGTTGATCGTGTGCCGCGTTGCATCTCCGGCACGGGAAACAAAGCCGCTGACGATCAGGACGCCCACGAGGATGACAAAACAGATGCACGCGAACAGCCATGTAACGGGATTGCGCCATGAAAAAAACGCGCAAAGCGCAAGCCAGAACCGTGCGAATACCCCGGGACCGTCGTCCCCACGTCGGCGGCGGGTGGGCTGGGAGCGCGAAACCGTACGCACCCGCTGGCGCGCTGGCTTCGCCGATGCGCGGCCGCGCGATGCCCGCGACCTCACCGATCGCATGACGCATCCTCCAGCATCCAGCGCACCAGTTCACCGAAGCCTATGCCCACATGCCGCGCCTGCTCGGGAACGAGAGAAGTTGGAGTCATTCCGGGTTGCGTATTCACTTCCAGAATTACCAGACGAGCGCGTCCTTCGGTGTCGTCGAAGCGGAAATCGGCGCGGCTCACGCCGCGGCAGCCGAGCGCCTGGTGAGCGGAAAGGGCAAGACGCATGGCCTCTTCGGCAACCTCCGGTGATACACGCGCCGGTAATACATGAGTCGAGCCGCCATCGGCATATTTTGCTTCATAATCGTAGAATGACGTACGGGAGACGATTTCGGTGACACCAAGGGGCCGGCCGCCCATCACGGCCACGGTCAGTTCGCGGCCGGGAATGAACTCCTCGACCATGACCTGCTCCCCAAGAGTCCATGTGTCGCTGCCTACTTCCCCCGGCGGGCGATTGTCGCCCTTGCGGATGATGAAGACACCGACACTCGATCCCTCATTCACGGGCTTGACGACGTAAGGAGGCTCCATCACGTGGCGCACGCTCGCTTCGCGCCGATCCACGACAACGCCACGCGCCACGGGCAGACCGGCGGCGCGGAACACGTCCTTGGCGCGCTCCTTGTGCATGGCGAGCGCCGAAGCCAGCACCCCCGAATGGGTGTACGGAATGCACATCAGTTCGAGCAGTCCCTGCACACAGCCGTCTTCACCCCAACGGCCATGCAGTGCGTTGAAAACTGCATCCGGGCGGATGCTCGCGAGCGCCTCGCAGACATCGCCGCGTGGGTCGATTTCGCTCGCTTCAAAACCTTCGGCCCGGAGCGCGTCCGCGCAGGCGCGGCCTGAGACAAGACTTACTTCGCGCTCGGCGGAGCGGCCGCCCAACAGGACCGCGACATGGCGAATCGAGGTCATCTCACGCCCACCCGTTTGATCTCCCATTCGAGCTCCGCGCCGCATGCTGCGTGGACGCGGGTACGAATGTCCTCGCCGAGGTCTTCGAGATCCGCCGCGCTGGCCTCTCCGGTATTAATGAGGAAATTGCAGTGCATCGGCGAAACCTGCGCGCCGCCGCGCATAAGTCCGCGGCAACCGGCAATGTCGATGAGTTCCCAGGCTTTTTTTCCGGGCGGATTCTTGAACGTGGAGCCACCCGTTTTCGCGCGTACGGGCTGGGTGGATTCGCGCTGCGCGACGAGCGCCTCCATGCGGGCGCGCACCACTTCGCGCGTTTCGGGGACACCCTGCAGCACGGCATCGAGAAAAATCAGGTCTTCCGGTGCGCTGACGTGGCGATAGGAGAAAGAAATGTCAGCGGGTCCGAGCGTGACGCGTCGTCCATGCGCGTCGAGTGCAATCGCTTCGACAAATACGTCTTTGATCTCGCGGCCGTAACAGCCTGCGTTCATGCGCAGCGCGCCGCCGACCGTACCGGGGATGCCGCGGAGGAATTCCAGGCCACCAAGCCCGGCGTCTGCCGCCGCGCGCGCGACATTGGCGTCGAGTGCCGCAGCGCCCGCGCGCACGTTAGTTCCGTCAACAATACAGCGGCCGAAGCTTGCCGGCAGCCGAACAACGACGCCTCCGATTCCGCCATCGCGAACCAGAATGTTCGAGCCCACACCGATCACCGTGACGGGAAGCTCAGGAGGTCTGTTCGCCAGAAAGCTCTGCAAGTCCTCTTCGTCTGCCGGCCGGAACAGTATTTCCGCGGGTCCCCCGACGCGGAACCAAACAAAATCCTTGAGCGGTGCGTGCTCCTGATAGGTGCCGCGCACGGCGGGCAGCTTGTCTCGAAGTCGGAGATTCATCACGCCGCCGCCGCCATGCGCTGGAGAGCGGGTTCAAGACCGTTGGCCCATTGGGTGATCGATCCTGCGCCCAGAAATACGACCACCCCGCCCGGCTTCGCCAATTCGCCGATCAGCGGCGGCAGATATTCCGGCCCGTCGATCACGCGTACGTCGCGGTGGCCATGTGCGCGCAAGGAATTTGCATAGGCGTCGCGATCGATGCCGTCGATCGGCTGCTCGCCCGCGGCATAGACGGGCGCGACAATTGCCGTGTCCGCATCATGCAAACAGGTGGAGAACTGTTCGAACGTGTCGCGCAGGCGCGTATAGCGATGCGGCTGCACGATGGCGATGATCGGGCCGCTATAGGCCTGGCGCGCGGCCTTCAGAGCCGCCGCAATCTTGAACGGATTATGCGCATAGTCGTCGATAATGGCGGCGCCGTTCCATTCACCGACCCGCGTGAAACGGCGATTGACCCCAGCGAAGCGCCGCAAGGCTTCGCGTATCCGCCCGCCGTCGATCCGCAGTTCGTGCGCCACCGCAATCGCGGCCAGCGCGTTCTGCACATTATGTTCGCCGGGCATCGGAAGACTGATTTCCGGCAGAAGCGTTTCCTCGCCGGTGCGCCGGTCGTCGATGATCACATCAAAATGGCCGGCGCCCTCCGAGAAGCTGACATTGCTTGCCCGCACGTCCGCCTGCGGATTGAATCCGTAAGTAATGAGACGCCGGTCTTCGATGCGGCCCACCATGGCCTGCACTTCGGGGTGATCGAGGCAGAGCACCGCGAAACCGTAGAACGGCACATTCTCCACAAAGCGCTGGAACGCTTTGCGCATGCGATCGAAGCTGCCGTAGTAGTCGAGATGGTCGGGATCGACATTGGTGACGACCGACACGGTCGCGGGAAGGCGCAGGAATGTACCGTCGCTTTCGTCGGCTTCCACCACCACCCATTCGCCCGCGCCAAGCCGCGCATTTGTTCCATAGGCGTTGATGATGCCGCCATTGACGACTGTAGGATCGAAGCCGCCCGCATCGAGCAATGCAGCGATCAGTGTTGTCGTGGTGGTCTTGCCATTGGTGCCAGCCACGGCAACGCAACTCTTGAGCCGCATGATCTCGGCCAGCATTTCCGCGCGTCGCACCAATGGAAGCTTGCGTATCCGCGCCGCTTCGAATTCGGCGTTGCCTGGCTTCACGGCGGACGAGTAGACGACAACTACCGCATCTCCGAGACTTGCGGCGTCATGGCCCTGCGCCACCTCAATGCCAAGATTGCGCAGGCGTTTTACGTTAGCGTTTTCGGCCGCATCGGAGCCCTGCACGCGATAGCCGAGATTGTGCATAATCTCGGCAATGCCGCTCATGCCGATGCCGCCGATCCCGATGAAGTGGATCGTGCCGATATCGGAGGGCACGCGCGTGGCGATGGTCGCAATCATGCCGCCTCCGCATGGGCGATGCGATCTACCAGATCGGCGAGGCGTTCGGTGGCGTCGGGCCTGCCGAGCGCATGTGCGGCGCGGGCGTGGTCTGCAAGCGCGGAGGGATTTCCAAAAATCTCTTCCAGCATCGTCGCAAGTCTCTGTGCGGTAAGTCCTCGCTGCTGTACGAGCCATGCTGCGCCCGCGTCTGCGAGCACCGCCGCATTCGCCGTCTGGTGATCGTCGGTGGCAAAGGGAAAGGGAATGAGAACCGACGGACGACCGATCACAGCGAGCTCGCAGACCGTCGATGCGCCGCTGCGCGAAATCACCAGATGCGCCCCCGCCATGCGCGCGGGCAGATCATCGAAAAAGGTCCGGAGCTCGGCTGTGACGCCGATCTCACCATAAGCTGCGCGGACGCGCTCGATGTCCTCCGCCCGGCATTGCTGCGTAATTTCTAGCCGCGCATGGAGCGACTTCGGCAGGCAGTCGATCGCCGCGGGCACGAGCTCGCTCAAGGCACGCGCGCCCTGGCTGCCGCCAAATACCAACAGACGAATCGACCCGGTTGGCCCCAGCGGTTCATAATCAGCTGACGCCAGTTTGGCGGCTTCAGCGCGCACGGGATTGCCGGTGTACACGATACGCGAAGTATCTTTCGGCAGGAAATGCGACAGGGGCAGCGACGCAGCGACCGCCTTTACGCGGCCAGCCAGTCGACGATTGACACGGCCAAGCACGGCGTTCTGCTCATGGATCGCCGTGGCGTAGCCGCCCAGCCGGGCGGCGGTCATCACCGGCAGGCTCGGATAACCGCCAAAGCCCACGACCGCCGCAGGCCTGATCCTGCGCAGTTTGGCGAAGCTCACCGCGATCCCGGCAGCGATCCTCAAAGGCGCCAACAAGCGAGCCGCAAACGAACCGGCGAATGTTCCTGCGGGCACCTGTTCGATGATCGCGCCGGGGAATATCGACTGGTAATTTCGTCCCCGGCGATCCGTCATCACCACGACCTGCCGTCCGCGCCGCTCGAGTTCGCCCGCGAGCGCCTGCGCCGGAAAAAGATGGCCGCCCGTGCCGCCCGCGGAGAGGACAATCGTCGTCATGCCGCGCGCGCCTGGCGGAGGAAGCCGAACAGATCGCAGTCGGCTTCGCCGATCTTCGACTGCTGCCGCGTTACGGCGAGCGCAAAGCCCATCGTGAGTGCGACGGCGAATAGTGACGAGCCGCCATAAGAGATAAACGGCAAAGTCATTCCCTTTGTGGGCAGCAGGCTGACCGCCACCCCCATATTGATGAAGGCCTGCAGCGCCACGACGATGGCGAGCCCCGCGCCCGCTAGCTTGGAGAACGAATCATTCATCCGTGCGGAGCGCAGCAACAGGCTCACGCACAGCACGCAGAACAGAATGACAATCGCGCTGCACAGCACGATTCCGAATTCTTCGCCAGCCACCGCAAAGATGAAATCCGAATGCGCCTCCGGCAGGTGATATTTCACCGTACCGGCGCCGGGACCCACACCGGCGAGCCCGCCATGCGCGAATGCCTTGAGCGCGAGTCCGGCCTGGTAGGGAGTCTGCTGTGGATCGAAATACTGATTGATCCTGTGATGCACGTGTGGAAAGAGCAGATAGGCAAATCCGCCCAGCGCGGTGCTCGCCCCGGCGAGCATTCCGATCCAGATGTAGGACACGCCGTTGAAAAACAGCAGCGCGCCCCACAATGCGAGCAGAAGTGCCGTCTGTCCGACATCGGGCTGCTTGACCAGAATGAGCAACGCCGGCGTCGCGATGATCAGGGCTGCGAGCTCCTTCCTGATGATCAGCTTGTCGCGATCGGCCAGCACGGCGGCTGCGAGCACGGCGAAGCCCGGCTTCAGGAATTCGGAAGGCTGGAGCGTCACCAAACCCAGCTCGATCGAGCGACGGGCACCGAAGGTTTCGTGACCTGCAAATAGCGCAATCGCCGAGCCGATCACCGCCGCGATGTAAATGACGGTCGCCGAAATCTTGATTGTCCGGAGCGACAAGGTCGAGGTGGCCGCAAGTATTATCACTGCGATCGCCGCAAAGGTGATTTGCTTGGCCGCGTAACGGAAATCGCCTTCGGTCATCGGCCCACCGGTTGCAGCCGGGCTCGCAGCGAATGCAAGCATCAGACCCAGCACAATGAGCGCTACCATCGCGACAAGCGCGACACGGTCCATCGACCGCCAGCGATGGCCCGCTCCCGGTCTTGCCTGTGCGCTCACGAAGCCTCCCTCTCGGCCGTTCCGGCCAGACTTGCCACGAGCGACCGGAACCGATCCCCGCGCTGCTCGTAATCCCGAAACTGATCGAAAGACGCGCAGGCCGGCGACAGCAGAACCAGAGGCGCGGGCACGCCGGCGCGCATCGCGTCCGCATAGGCTGCCGTGACAGCGCGCTCCAGCACGCCGCACATTTCGATCGGCACATGATTGTTCAGAACGCCGGCGAATTCCTCCGCTGCCTCACCGATGAGATACGCCTTGCGAATCCGCGGTGCATATTCGAGGAGCGCCGCGATTCCGCCTTCCTTCGCCTGGCCGCCCGCGATCCAGAAAATATCCGGATAACACATAAGCGCGCGCGCGGCGGCATCGGCATTGGTGGCCTTGGAATCGTTGACGAAGCGCACCTTGCCGATGCGGCCCACATCTTCCATGCGGTGCGCGAGGCCGGGAAAGCCCACGATCGCCGAAGCGATCGCGCGCGCATCCTTCACGAAAGGCCGCACCGCCGCGTAGGCCAATGCCGCATTCTGCCAATTATGCGCGCCGGGCAGATGGCTCGCCTGCGCGAGCGCCATGATCTTTGTGGCGCCGTTCGACCAGGCGTCATAGAGCTCGCCATCGACGGCAAAAATTCCGCGCCCCAGTATCTTTCCCACCGAAACGGCTATCGCTCTGGCGCCATGATTCGACACCAGTCGCGTGTAGATCGAGGACGAAAGGGAGTCATCCACGCCGATCACGAGATGTCCGTCCTGCGCCGTCTGTTCGAGAAGCCGCGCCTTCACGGCGGCATAGTTGGCGAGCGAGCCGTGCCGTTCGAGGTGATCGGGTGTGATGTTGGTAAGGAGCGAAATATCGGAAACGAATCCCGGCGCCAGATCGATCTGATAGGACGATATTTCGAGCACGTAGATCGTGCGACCTCCCGGCGGCGCAAGTTCCAGCGCGGGCCTGCCGATATTGCCCCCCACTTCCGCATGGAAGCCACAGGAATTCAGGATGTGGCCGATAAGAGCCGTAGTGGTCGATTTGCCATTCGTTCCGGTGACCGAGATAACCGGGGCGCGTCCTGCTTTCGAATGGTCAGGCCGGATTTCGCGCGCGAACAGTTCGACATCGCCGATGATTTCCGCGCCCGCCTCGCGCGCGGCGAGCACGACCGGATGCGGCCGGGGGTGGGTGAGCGGAATTCCCGGACTAAGTACAAGCGAACGGATGCGCTGCCAGGGCCAGGCGGCGAATGGCGCGAGTTGCGCGCCGAGCGGCTCGGCTTCTGCGCGCGCCTCCTCATTCTCATCCCATGCATGGACGCGGGCGCCAACGGCATTCAACGAGGCGATGGCGGACAGCCCCGACCGCGCCAAGCCGAATACACCCACGTCGCGATTGGCAAGCGCGCGCGCGGGAATCATGGCTGGGTACTCCCCTCCTCAGCGCCCACTTTCGTCCCCCGCGATCCCTCGCCGGCGGAAACCGATTCGCCTGAAGTCATCATCATCGTGCTCACCGCAACTTGAGTGTGGAAAGCCCGATGAGGGCGAGGACGACGGAAATGATCCAGAAACGAATAACTATGGTCGGCTCGCGCCAGCCAAGTTGCTCGAAATGATGATGAATTGGTGCCATGCGAAAGATGCGCTTGCCCGTGAGCCGGAACGATACAACCTGTACGATGACCGATGCGGCTTCCGCCACGAACAATCCGCCGATGATGGCCAGCACGATCTCGTGTTTGGTGGCGACTGCTACGCCCCCGAGCGCGCCGCCGAGCGACAGCGAGCCCGTGTCACCCATGAACACCATGGCGGGCGGCGCATTGAACCAGAGGAAGCCCAATCCGCCTCCAACGAGGGCAGCAAGGAAAACGGCAAGTTCGCCGGTTCCGGCGACGTAATGCAGCTCCAGGTAATTGGCGAATTTAACATTGCCGACAAGATACGCGATAAGCGCGAATGCCATTGCTGCAATGATGACAGGAACGATCGCCAGGCCGTCGAGGCCGTCCGTCAGATTGACGGCATTGGAAGCACCGACAATCACCAGGGCACCGAAGGCGATAAAACTCCAGCCGAGCGGTATCAGCACTGCCTTGAGGAAAGGAACAGCGACCGTGCCGGCAAGGGCCCGATCCTCCGACGCCATCACGATGTAGCTTGCAACAGCCGCAATCACGAACTGGACCGCGAGTTTCATGCCGGCGCTGACACCCGCAGGCGAATGTTTCACCACCTTGAGGTAATCGTCGGCAAACCCGAGCAGCCCGAAGCCGACGGTGACGAATAGCACGGTCCAGACATAAAGCTGGGTGAGATCGGCCCAGAGCAATGTTGCACCGACCGATGAAATTAGTATCAGAAGGCCGCCCATGGTAGGCGTGCCCTGCTTCTCCAGGACGTGGCGCTGCGGGCCGTCGGGGCGGATGGGCTGACCCTTGCCCTGGCGCGCGCGCAGCCAGCGGATCATCGACGGCCCGAATATGAAAGCGATGATGAGCGCCGTCATCACGGCGGCCCCGGCACGGAACGTGATATATCGGAAGATGTTGAAGATGGCGACGTGACCGGCGAGGTGCACGAGGATGATGGGAAGCATGGCTAGACGGGCCTCCCCGCCGATTTGAGTGCATCGAGCACGACCGCCATACGGCTCCCAAGCGAGCCTTTGACTAGTATGACATCGCCTGGGCGCGAAGTACGGACAACTTCCGGTGCGATGTCGGAGGACGTAGCGCCCCACATGCCGCGGCGCGAGACCGGTAACGCGTCGAACATTGCACGCATGTCGCGCCCACAGGCGAAAACCAGATCGGCGCGCGCCTCCTCAACCGGCGACGCGAGTGCAACATGAAGCGCGCTGCTCTCCGCGCCCAATTCGAGCATGTCGCCGAGCACGGCGATGCGGCGTCCGTCTGCATCGGGCCGTGCTGAGCCGAGCAAAGAAAGCGCAGCCCGCATGGATGCGGGATTGGCGTTGTAGCTCTCATCGATGACCTCGACAGCGCCCTCACCGAGCGAAATTGCGAGGCGCGCGCCCCGGCCCTTCAGCGCGGAAAAGGTCTCCAGAGCGGTCGCCGCTCGTTCGATATCGCCGCCGAAGGTCGCGACGGTCAGGAGCGTCGCCAGCGCATTCTGTGCCATGTGCGTGCCGGCTGCACCGACGCGAAGCCGGTATCGATGGCCAAGAATGTCTGCTTCCAACTGTATGCCCCAAGAATCCTCGCTCGACGACAAGAGCCGCGCATCGCTGCCGGGCGCCTCGCCAAAGGTCAGTATATGCTCGACACGGGCCTGCCGGGCGCGTGCGATAAGCCGAGCCGTGCATGAATTGTCTGCGGGAACGATCGCCGCTCCGCCCTGCTTGAGGCCTTCAAAAATCTCGGATTTCGCGTCGGCGATGGCTTCCGTGCTGCCGAAATATTCCAGATGGGCTGGCGCGATAGTCGTGACGACCGCAATGTCCGGGCGGGTGAAATCGACCAGTGTTCGAATTTCACCGAAGTGATTCATGCCGATTTCAAATACGCCGAAGTCAGATTTGCGCGGTAAAAGAGCAAGGCTGAACGGCACGCCCCAGTGATTGTTGTAGGATGCAAGCGAGGCATGCGTGGTACCGAACGCGCCCAATGCGAGGCGCAACATTTCCTTGGTGGTCGTTTTGCCCGCGCTGCCGGTGACCGCAACGATGCGGCCTAGGGCACGCTCGCGCGCCGCCCGTCCGAGGTCTTCGAGGCCGCGCAATGTATGTGCAACACAGAGCAACGGGACATCATCGGAAGTGTCACCGGGCACGTGCGAGACCATCGCTGCTGCTGCGCCGCGAGCCAGTGCGGCGGCAACGAATTCATGGCCATCGCGCGCATCGCCCCGGAGTGCGACGAACAGATCGCCCGACTTCAGCGTACGCGTGTCGATGGAGATGCCGCTCGCTTCGAAAGCATGCCTAGCGCGGCCGAGCGTGGCCGCTTCCAATTCCCGCGATGTCCACAGCGTGCTCACAAAACCGCTCGCCCGCCTTCGGCCAGTGCGGCTTTCGTTGCCTCTTCGCGGTCGCTGAAAGGCCTCACAACATCTCCGATAATTTGCTCGGCTTCGTGACCCTTGCCGGCAATAACAAGTGCATCTCCCGTTTCGAGTGCTGCGACCGCGATCCGGATCGCTTCCGCGCGTTCCCCGATTTCCAGGGCATCGGGGCAACCTTCGCGAATCTGACGGCGGATTTCAGACGGTTTCTCCGTGCGCGGATTATCGTCGGTCACAATCGTCCGGTTCGCAAGCCTCGCCGCGATTCGGCCCATGATGGCGCGCTTGCCGCGGTCCCGGTCGCCGCCGCAACCGAAGACGAGGAGGAGACGGCCCGCCACATGGGGCCGAAGCGCGACGAGAACGGTCTCAAGCGCATCGGGTTTGTGCGCATAATCAACATAGATTGGCGAACCACCGCGCCCATAAGCCACTTTCTCGAGACGTCCCGGCGGTCCCTTGAGCTGCGCAAGCGATGCTAGTACGCGCGCGGCGGGATCACCCAGGCCGATTGCAATACCGGCGGCAAGCAAAGCATTCGCAGCCTGAAACTCGCCGACAAGCGGGAGATTTACCCGACGCACGGTGCCATCATATTCGATCTCGAGCAGCTGAGCTTCGCCCACCGGCTGGCGCGAAACGAGCCGCAGCGTTTCGCCCGAAGCGCCGACGGTGATGAGCTTCAGATTGCGCTGTCGCGCAACTCGAATGAACATCTCCGCATGCGCCGCATCAGCATTGACCGCGGCCACGCCGCGATCGGCGACAAGCTCGAACAGGCGCAGCTTCGCCGCGAGGTAATGCGCGAAATCGGCATGATAATCCATGTGATCGCGCCCGATATTGGTGAATCCGGCGGCCGCGATACTCACTCCGTCGAGACGAGATTGATCGAGACCATGGCTCGATGCTTCGAGTGCCAGATGTTCGACACCGGCATGCTCGAGGCCTGCGAGCAGCCGATGTAACGTGATCGCGTCGGGCGTGGTGTGGTCGAGCCCGATATTCCCTGCAGGCGCAATCAATCCGACGGTGCCGAGGCTTGCAGCGTTGTGATCTTCACGCTCCCATAACTGCCTCAGAAACACAGTAACGGAGGTCTTGCCGCTTGTGCCTGTGATCGCGGCGACGGTCCTGGGCTGCGCGCCAAAATAATCTGCGGCAATTTTGGCCAGTCTGCGGCGTGGATTCGCATCCGCTATAAAGCGTGCGCCGAGAGCTTCGGCCTGTCCACGTAACGCGGGCGCACCGAGAATTACGGTGGCGCCACGACGAACGGCATCGGCGATGAATGCTCCGCCATCCGCGCGCGTACCGGACAGGGCGGCAAAGAGATAGCCCGGTTTTATCTCGCGGCTGTCGCTGGCGAGTCCTGTTAGTCCGAAGGGCATCGGGCGGATGTCCGTCATGCCTGCCGCGGCCCCCGAATCCGATCTCATTACGTGCTGTCTTTCGCCGCGACAACCGGGGTAGAAGCCGCGGACATGCCCAGCATCGGCGCGATGCGCGCGATTACCTGCTTGGCCAGGGGCGCCGAGGTCCAGGCAGCCAGTGCGAACCCATAGGTTGCCTTGGTGCCGTGCGGCTCGTCCAGCATCACGAACACGAGATAGCGAGGGTTTTCAATGGGAAAGACTGCGCAGAACGAAGTGAGAAGCTTGTGCGCGACATAGCGTCGGCCTCCGATCTTCTCTGCGGAACCGGTTTTTCCGCCAACATCGTAGCCAGGGACGTCGGCATTCTTGCCCGTGCCGTTGGTGACCACATAGCGCAGCAACTCGCGCATGGTTGCACTGGTTTCCGGCTTGATGACTTGCCCACCACGCGCATCGCCATCATGTTTGAGAAAGGTCGGCTCGATGCGCCGACCACCGTTCACGATTTCGGCCGCCGCTGTAACAAATGACAAGGGTGACACCGAGATGCCGTGGCCGAAGCCGATCGTTGCGGTTTCAACCTGACCCCAGTTTCGCGGCACGAGCGGTGCCGCCACTTCCGGGAGCTCAGTGTGAACGCGGCCAAGCAGGCCCAGACGAGCGAGGAATTCCCGCTGGCGCGTCGGTCCGGAGCGCAGTGCAATCTGCGCCGTGCCCGCATTCGAGGACTGCGCAAGGACATCGCGCGCCGTCAGCGCCGCCGGCATGTGTTCCGCATCGTGTATCACGTAGCGGCCAAGCCGGAATCCGCTGCCGATGGGAAATACCTCGTCGAGGCGCGTGGTGTGATCTTCCATGGCCATAGCGAAGGTGAATATTTTGAACACGGAACCGAGCTCATAGACATCCTGCGCCATGCGGTTGCGGCGCGCATCGACATTCGCGTCGTTTGCTCCGGGCTCGCCAGACGCGTCGGGCAGCGAGACCATCCCGAGAACCTCGCCCGTATTGACGTTCATAACGATGCCGCCGCCGGCCCGCGCGCCGAAAGTCTCGCGGGCCTGCTCCACCTCATGTGCGAGCGCATATTGCACGCGCAGATCGAGCGACAGCGCGACGCCGTTACCCGGCCGCTCGTCTTGCAACGTGGAATCGAGGCCCAGTTCGAGACCGTCCACGCCATTGTCATCCGGATCTGTCGTGCCGAGCACCTGCACCGCAGCCAGACCCTCGGGATAATAACGCTTGAATGCAGGCTCGAACTCCAGACCCTGCAATCCCATGCGTATTATTTTGTTCTGCGCGTCCGGCACGACCTGGCGCGCGACCAGGACGTAATTATGTGTGCCATCGAAAGCGTGTTCGAGCCGCGCGGGGCTGACCTTCGTGGCGGCGGCGAGTTCGAGCGCCGCGCGATGCCGATCGGTCAATGCATGCGGGCGGACATAGACATCGGCCACCGGCAGATCGCGCGCGAGCACCGTTCCGTTGCGATCGAGCAGGTCGGCGCGCGCTATTGCCATCGGCTCGCCTGCGGACGGTGCGGCGCCGGTGACGCTGCCCTTGAGCAGCCCGACATCGACCAGTCGCAGCCCGATCAGTGCGAACGCCATCACGCAAATGCCGGCGGCGATCACGATCCGCCGCTGAATGATGGTGATTGTCTCCTGCTCTTCGGGTCGTCGCGCGACCGGCGCGTAAATCCGCCCGTTAGTTCCCGGCATGGGCGGCCACCAGATGAAGATGCGAGTCGACCGCCTGGTTGGACGCAACTACGCTTGCCGCCGCGACCGGCGCGCCCCCTGCGGCCGCTGCTTCGCCGCGACGCGGCAGACTGTCGAAAGAGGCAAGCGCAACAGTGGGCGTGTCGGAAAGTCCAAGACGTGTCTGCGCGAGCGCTTGAATGTGCGACGGCTCCGTTTCCCGCTCCCAATCCGCCTGCAGAACCTTCAGTGCCGCGTCGTCATCGATGATCCGCTTCTCCACAGCGCCAAGCTGGATGCGTGCCACGCGCGTCTCTTCCGAAACATGGTAGAGCGCAAGACAGCAGAGGGCGGCGATCACAAAGCAGGCGAAATTCAGTATGCGGACCATCTGTGCCTCCTAGGCCGCCAAGGGGATGGATGTACGTTCGGCGGCTCTGAGCCGGGCCGAGCGCGAACGCGGATTGCGCGCAATCTCGGCCTCGCCGGGCGTGTGCGCGGGAAGAAGCCGAAAAGTAGCCGCGTGAGCCGAATGCGTCTGCGGCTCATGCCGCGAGCCGGTCGGGACGCGCCCGCACCGTGCGGCGAGGAAGCGCTTCACCATCCGGTCTTCGAGCGAATGGAACGACACGACGGCGAGACGTCCGCGCGGACGAAGCACGCGTTCTGCGGCAGCCAAGCCGCGCTCGAGCTCGCCCAGTTCGTCATTCACGTGGAGTCGCAGCGCTTGGAACGTACGCGTGGCGGGATGAATTCGTTGCCGCGCCGCAGCCGGGCCCATCGTCTTTTCCACCACTTCGGCGAGTTCACCGGTGCGCAAGAGCGGACGTGCCGCAATGATGGCGCGGGCCACGCGCCGCGCGTGACGCTCCTCGCCATATTCCGCGATCACATCGGCCATTTCCGCTTCCGTCGCCGTGTTCACGAAATCGGCGGCAGAAGCGCCTGTTTGTTCCATCCGCATATCGAGCGGTCCGTCGTTGCGAATCGAAAAACCGCGCGCGGCCTCGTCGAGCTGGAACGAGGAAACGCCGAGATCGAGTACAACGCCGTCGCTGCCGGTTTCGTTCAGCTGCGCAAGGATCTCGCGCATCGCTGAGAACCGTCCCTGCGCGAGCACCAGGCGGCCGGCGAAATCTTGCGCGAGCGTCGCGCCGCGGCGGATCGCGTCTGGGTCGCGGTCGATGCCAAGCACCCGGCATTTCGCGCGCTCGAGCAATGCCCTGGCGTAGCCGCCGCCACCGATTGTTCCATCGATGTAATAAGCGCCATCGCGCGGAGCGAGTGCGGCGATCACTTCCTCCAACAGGACAGGAATGTGATTGTCGCTCATGGCGTTACCGACGGCTTGCGTAGCTTACGCGCGCTTGCGAGCCGCTCCTCGCTCACTGCCGCGAGCCGCTCGGGATTCCAGATTTCGAACTTGTCGCGCATGCCGACGAATCTTACGGTCTCGCCGAGACCTGCATGGGCGATGAAATCGTCGGGTAGCCGTACACGCCCGTTGTCGTCGAAGGCGAGCAGTTCCGTCAGTGCGAAAACTGAGAAGGCTTTGTCGTCATAGGCTTCCGAGAAAAACGGGTCTTCCTGTGGCGGCTGCGCCTGCTCGAACTGGGCAAAAACCTTCTCACCAAAGCATTCCAACATCGGTTTGTCGGGATGCCGGCGGATATAGACTCCGCTCGTGCTCTGGGCGGCGAGGATCTGCCGGAAGTTCGATGGGATGCAGGCGCGCCCCTTCTTATCGAGCGTGCCCGTGGGCATCCCCATGAACATGTCTTGCGCTGCGACGCCCATCCCCGCTCGGCCGCCCTCTTCCCCGCCGGGGTCGGGCAGCCGTGGGATTACGGAGCTGTACAACCTGACGGCATGGGTTAGGATGGTCTAACATGGCAAAATCTGGGCGTCAATGGAAAAACCTAGGCAAAACAGGCATTTTGCGACGTGTCCAGAATTTGCGGTGCGAGGCCCCAGTTCTTGTGTTTCATCAGAACGAATCGCAAACGAAGTAATTCTTAAGTCTTGGTCAACGCCCGTAAACAAAATCTCAACGGCCGCCCGCATACGAAAGGTGAGTTAGCTGGGCCATAAAGTGGGGAGGTGAGACGCAGGTTGTTGGAGCTGGCGGCGCCGAAATCAGGAATGGACCGGTTCGCGTTCGGAGACTCGCAAGGCTGACCCTGGCGTTTTCATTGCTCCGGCCAGGGATTGCTCGCAGGCCGTTCGCTGGTGAGCGCACGATAGGCGTAGGAAGCCGCACCGAGCGTCAGGCCGAGACTGAACGGCGCCAATACCAATGCCAATCCGATTATGGTCGCCATGTGCCTGTCGACCATGGCGACGCGCGCCTGCAGCGCGGCAGTCATGGCAACGGAATTGTCGGGCAACGGCGCCAGAATGCCCGGCCCGACAATGGCAATTATGGCTGCGCTCTGTACCAGCAGGAGCGGTACGGTGACTGCGGCCATCACCAGGAAAAACCGCCAGACATTCCCGCGCGACAGCATCCAGGCCCGCAGGAAATCCACCCGCTCCTCGACGACCACGATCGGCGGCAGAAGAAAGATGAGCCGCAACGCGAGCCAGGCAATGGCGCAAAGCCCCGCGACGACGTAGACCCCCGCCGCGATCGCCAGGAGCGGCGCCGTTCGTGCGGCAGCGACCAGACCCGAGCCCACCATTATGTAAATGCCGACACTCGCCGCCAGGATCAGACCGCAGATCACGATGGCGGCGAACATCCGCCATTCGGGCTTGCCAAGGGTGAAATGGACCGACGCGGTGCCCTGGCGCTGGCCGAGCGCCTGTCGTGTCACGGCCACGCAATTCATCGCATAGAGCACGAGCACGACCGTGGAGAAGGTGAGATTGAGCGCGGCCGCGCGGCCCTCCTCGCCCGGATCCGCGCCCGGATAGGCCGTGCCGATCGCATAGGGAAGGAATTGCAGGATCGCCACAAGCACGAGCGGCAACCAGACAAGGCCGATGATCGCGCCGATCTGTTCGAATGCGAAACCGTAGGCAAAACGAATCGCCCCGGCGACGGAAATCCTTGTCATGAGCGCCTTGAATCGACAGCCGCGAAATTGGCCTGCCTCTTAGCAGGCTCCATTGCGCCAGCCAAAACCGCGAAATTCACGCGACCGGAGCGGCAGCCGGCGTCGGTTCGGGTCCGCGGCCGCTGACGGCGAAATAGGCGCTCGCCATCGCCCCGTTGGTCACGCCGACGAGCACGATCCGCTCGAGAAATTCGTACAGCAGGGCGAACGGGCTGGCCGCACGGACATTGAACAATACGGCGCGCATGATCTCCCGCGCGCCGACATTTGGTCCCATTCTGAGGCTCGCGGCGGGACCGAAAATCGCCCAGGCGAGGACGTGAAACGCAATCGCCGCCGGCACCACGACGGCGATAGAGACGATCAGGATGCGCCAGAAATTGTGGCCGCCGAGGATCCAGGCGCGCTCGAGCACGATTTTATTCTCCGCAACCACAACGGCGGGCAGAAAGAACAGCAGCCGCACCATCACATAGATCAGGAACGCCGCGCCGGCGCAGACATCGGGCACGCGCACGATCCACGCCGCGCCACCGAGCCGGCCCGCGCCGAACCAGATCGCCGTGCACACCCCCGCGGTCACAAGGGCGATCAGGAAGATCACGATCCCGGCCAGGAAGAACGCGGCGGCCATGCGCCAGACCGGCGCGCCGAGCGAGAACCAGAACCAGACGGGGCGCGGATGGAACCCCTGCGCCTTGCGCTGCACGCCGACCGCGACCATGCAGCCGGCGATGAAACCGAGCACGCCGACCAGGAGCGCGAGCCGCACCAGGCGCATCGGGTCCCTGAGATCGAAATCCTGCGTCGCGAGCATGCGCGGCAAGTCCGGCGCGATGAGCCAGACGAGCCCGAGTGAAACCAGCACGAACACCAGATAAGGCAGCCAGAACGTCCCGAGCAGCGAGAAAAAATTGCGGAACGCGAACGCGTAGCCGTCCGTGATGGCGCGTCCGACTGGAACCTTTCCGGTCATGATCCCTCCCGCACCCGCGAGACTAAGCTACCCCGCGCGGCAGCGCCAGCGTGGCATAACAGCGAATTTTACAACAAATTACGCTGGTGCGCCCGCGGATTTGCAAACGCCCGTTTCATGAATCGAAAGTGCCCCGCATTGGGTACAATGCGGCTGCAGGGGTTTAGCCATCAAGCGCCAAGGAAAATTCCACCGCGGAGCCGCGGAGGTCGTCGAGAAGACAGCAGCAAGCAAAGCGCGCCGCAAGTTCCCTGTAGTCCAGGTAGCTTTGTGAGGAACCTGTTCCGTGCCCCTTGGCGCCTTGGCGCTTAACTGTTATGCGCCGCGAAAATGCCACGACCCTGGCAACTGAATGATTTCAACCGCCAGGACGTAAGGGAAAAGCTCCCACGCGGCCGACCAAACCGCGATTTTAGGCGCAATGATGCAGTTCTCGGAATACATGAAATATGACGGGCTCGGCCTCGGCGAACTCGTCCGGAACAAAGAAGTAAGCCCCGCCGAGCTGGTCGAGACGGCGATCGCGGCCGCGGAACACCTCAACCCGCAACTCAATTTCATGGTCTACGCCGATTTCGAGCGCGCCCGCGCCGCAGCGCGCAAGCAAACATTCGCCGGCTCCTTCGCCGGCGTGCCGATGTTCCTCAAGGACATTCTCGCCTTCGCCAAGGGCATGCCGACGCGGCAGGGCGCGCGGTTCATTCCGGCGATCCCTTTCCCTGCCGATTCCCTGCTCACCGCCAAATTCCGCGCCGCGGGCCTGATTCCGCTCGGCAAGACCAACGTGCCCGAATTCGGCCTCTTGCCGCTCACCGAGGGCAAGCTTTACGGCCCCGCGCGCAACCCTTTCGCGCCCGACTATTCCACCGGCGGTTCCTCCGGCGGCTCGGCGGCGGCCGTGGCGGCGGGAATCGTGCCGCTCGCGCATGGCAATGACGGGGGCGGCTCGATCCGCATCCCCGCCTCCTGTTGTGGCCTCGTCGGCCTCAAGCCTACCCGCGCCCGCGTCAGCCTCGCGCCCGAGCTCGGCGAAGCCGTGGACGGGCTCGGCATCGATTTCGTGCTGACCAGGAGCGTGCGCGATGCGGCGGCGGCGCTCGATGCCGTGGCCGGAAACATCCAGGGCGATCCCTATTGGGCGCCGCCTGCCCCGCCCTCCTGGCTCGCCGCCGCGCAGGAGAAACCGGAGCGCCTGCGCATCGCGGTCTCACTGAAGAAACTCGACGGCAACGCGCTCCATCCCGATTGCGAAGCCGCAGTCCGCGCGGCCGCGAAGCTCTGCGCGGATCTCGGCCACATCCTCGAGGAGGCAACGCCCGCTTTCGATCTCGGCCTGCTCATTCCCTCCTTCATCGCCATCTGGACGGCCAATCTCGCCACCGCCATCGATTACACCGCGCGGGCAACCGGCCAGACGCCCGCGCCCGAGCTGTTCGAAGGGCTCACCTGGGGCATGTATGAAGCGGGCAAGCGCGTGGCGGCGAGCGACTATCTCCTCGCCAAAGCCATGCTCCAGCAGGCCGGCCGCCGCGCCGCCCGCTTCCACGAGACTTACGACCTCTGGCTCACCTCCACCCTCGGCACCCCGCCGATGAAGCTCGGCAGCTTCGACGGCGAGGAGCGCGACATCATGAAAGCCTTCACGGCCCTGTTCGATTACGTCCCCTTCACCGCGCTCCAGAACGTGACCGGACAGCCCGCGATCAGCCTCCCGCTGCACCGGAACGCGGAGGGGCTGCCGATAGGGGTGCATTTTGTGGGGAGGTTCGGGGAGGAGGTGATGCTGCTGCGGGTGGCGGCGGAGATTGAACGGGTGGTGTCGTGGAAAGAATGGTATCTTGAGGACATTGTCGGACGTAATTTTCTCAAGAAGCGGCGCAGATTTTCCAGTCTGCGCCGCGATCTCGATAAGCTACAGGGCAAGTGATAAATACGATTCTTATTAGGCGTGTTTCGCTGTTGCGCCCTTGCAGATTACGTTTCCGACACCTTCAACTGCGTCGACGGCAATTGAGGCTACCGGAAAGATGGTCTTGAGAAGATCCAGGCCCTTTTCTATATCGGGCCATAATTTGCAGAATTCGCTTTGATTAGCAGCGGAAACGTGACCCGCTGCCTTGTACTGCCGCGCCTCCTCGACCAGAGCGTGGACATCGGCTTCAGATGTGAGCTTGTGCGCCATAAAACGGCTCCTTTTCGGTTATACAATGGGAGAATTCGAACGCCTGCCCCAATGGCTCCAAGTCGAGTACATCAGTGTGATAATCAGGTGAAAGCAAGTGTTGGCCCGCCTTCACTCTGCCGTCAGGGTCAGACAGTAAGCTCCCGGTCACACGCCCACCCTAGCTATATCTAAGCCGATGCAGCGTGACGGCCATCACGGTCGCGGCAACGTCGATTGTCTAACACGCTGGATACGAGATCGAACTGGCCGGGCGTAATCCCCAAATCCAAGATCGGGCCAAAAGGTCCACGTCAGGACCGCCAAGTGTACACTCTTGTAGGTTCCGGTGACGGCAGAAGCATTTCAGCACCTTGGGTTGGGACGGTGCCCCAGGTTCGGACTAGGAGAACATCGCCGCCCGGCATCATTCCGATCAGCAAGGAGGTATTGCCCGCATACGGTCTGCCGCGACTCCCGAGGCAAACATCACGGCTCGCCGCACAATCCCGTCGCGCTCGACCGGCCCGACACGGCGGCCGGCTTCGGAGTGCGCAGAAATGAACGCGGCGGTTCGATCCACATTCCGGTCTTCTGTTGAGGACTTGTCGCTTCAAACCCACCCGCGCGAATTACGCTGTCAACCGGCGAAGTCGCGAGAGTCAGGATTGGAACACCAAACTCGCCACTCAAATCGCCGATATAGCAGCTAATATGCTGGGATGGGTGTTCGCGCTGTCCGAATAGAAATGGGCCTCACTCTGCCTCGTTGCGATGACGCTAGCATATTGCGCGATATTGGCTACCCGCGTAGCATCGAGTACGCCAATTTCTCCGGCGATAGCTATAAGTGGCTTCCCTTTTGCGATCTTTGACCAACTAGCTAGACCCTTCGCGTAGGCCGCCGCTGGCGTTCCTCCGTGAATATCCTGTGGAAGTCCTGTTTTGGAAAGCCAGCGCCAATAAGTCTGCGGATATAGCGCGTCGGCCGCAGAAACAAATTCCCCCCACGGTATATAGGACATCCCCGTTGGATACTCGCAACCCGATGTGAGGCCAAAGTGAAAGCCTGGCGGAGCGGCGCTTCGGATTGCATTGCAGAAATCCTTTGCCAGCGCCGCAGTCGATGCAATGTGCGCCGGTGTATCATGCCTGTTCCAATCGTTGACGCCCGGTCCATCGGATTCCGGATCAACTATGTAACCTGCCAACCCTGCGGGTATTAAGGTACCCCCGACATACTTTGCCTCATCCATTGCATAATAATGAGGTGCGTGATACAATTGCTGGTCTACCGCTGGCCATCGCCAGCCGTAGACAGCAATTCCCTTGGCCGCGAACTCTGGGATTGCGGCCGGCAGAGCGGCACTCGTCGTGCGAATGCAGACCATTTTCGCTCCTACATACACCGCGTGTCGTAACAGTACATCAACAGTGCCGCTATCCATCGACGTATCCCAAAGTGCTTTTTTCACGCAGATCTCCCGAAGCGAATCGTATATTGGCAAAAACAGGCAACGCGGAATTCGGCGATAAGGCTTCCTAGGTTAGTGCTTAGACGACAACCTACGGCGCACCATTTCCTATCAGATCGCGAGATGGAGCACCGTGACGGCCGTCACGCTTCAGAGTTCGCACCACAATCACATCATCAAAATTCGTCGCGCCGCCGATGGCTCTCGGCGATGGCTGCCGGCGCCGTCCCGCTCGCGCATGGCAATGATGGGGCGGATCGATCCGCCTTCCTGCCTCCTGTTGCGGCCTCAAGCCCACCCGCGCGCGCGTCAGCTTGGCGCCCGAGCTCGGCGAAGCCGTGGACGGGCTCGGCGTGGATTTCGTGCTGACGAAAAGCGTGCGCGATGCGGCGGCGGCGCTCGATGTCGTGGCCGGCAACATTGCGGGCGATCCCTATTGGGCGCCCCCTGCCCCGCCCTCCTGGCTCGAAGCGGCTGCCAAGAAACCACAGCGCCTGCGCATCGCCGTCTCGTGAAAGAACCTCGACGGCGACGCTTTACCGCCCTGCGCGCAATTCCGACCCCGCTTCGCCAAATCCAAATATGGCAAAGAACCTGCTGCTTTGCTCCATCAGCCATTCCCGGCTCGCCGATCCGATACGTCCTGCAATGCTTTTGTCGATCGTGGCAACTTTATCGAAGCGGACCATGGAGCGGGTCTTCAGTCCGTTTTCACCGTGGGCCCAAGGATGGCGCCGTCGGCGTGGTCACGCAGGACGGAAGTGATGTAGGCGACGATGACATCGCTTCTGCGATCGTTGTTTGCCGATATCACCAGAGCAGGCCGGCGTTTCGTGGAGGAGAGATCGGTGAACGGAAAATCCGTCAGGATGACGGCCCTCGACACGGAATATCCGTCATTTCCGGTAATTGTCGATCAAATCATCGTCGCTGTAGAGATCGGGTTCGTCGGCAAGCCAGTCAAAGGCGCCGCCGGCGGCATTCATGGCCGCTATCGGCAAATCGTCATCGTCGAGGCTCTCCACGATGACGCGCAATCGACGTTCGGGCGGAATACCGCGCAGGGCCAGTTCGTCCGCTAATTTGCCTGCCTCGATATCGTTCAAAATCTGCCGCATGCGAAGACCATGGCCCGAATCCCGTCACACCTCCAAACCGGATACGCCACAATACCGCCCTCTTGGCTTGCCGCGGCCCACGAGAAGCCGAAGCGGCTGCGCATCGACACGCAGCTTCTGCTGTGGGCGGCCGGCGAACCCGGAAAGCTGCCGCGCGCGGCGCGCAGACTGATCGAGGATAACAACAACGAACTCATTTTCAGCGCCGCCAGCCTGTGGGAGCTGGCGATCAAATCCCAGATCGGCCGGGACAATTTTCAGCTCGATCCGCGGATTTTCCGGCGGTCGCTGCTCGACAACAAATACACCGAGTTGCCGATTACCGGGGAGCATGCCATCGCGGTGCCGGACTTGCCGGCGATCCACAAAGACCCGTTTGACCGGATGCTGGTCGCGAAGGGCCGCTGCGAAGGCCTGACGCTCCTCACCGCCGACCCGCTGGTCGCGCGCTATCCGGGGCCAATCCAGCGGGTCTGAGGGACGCCGGGCCTGGAAGGCTCAGTTTCCCCGGTTATCGCTTCAGCGCGAACACCGTGCCGTTGGTGCCGTTGCCGCCCGCGCCGCCGCTGGACGTGGTGCCGAGGAGATGTTTTTCGCCCATGTCGAAGATGAGGGTTGCGAACGGCATTTTCCCGTCGCCGCCGCCGGTGAAATTCCACAGCAGCGTCTCTTTCCACGGCCCGGTTTGCGCCGGCGTGAGTTCATAGACTACCCCGTGGCCCGTGCCGTCGCCGTTGATATAGGTCGTGCCGTAGAGGTTTCCGGTCTTGTCGAACACCACGCCGCTATAAGGATATCCGCCGTCCCCGGCGATATCTGCGAACTGGTACAGCGTCGCAAGCGTCCAGTCCGCGCCTTTCGCGGCCGGCGGCGCAAGCCTGAACACGGTGCCGATGTCGAGAGCCGTCGTCCCGTAGAGATTGCCCGCCTTGTCCCGGATCAGATTGCTTGCCGGGGACATGCCATCGGCACCGCCGGTGAAATTGTAGAGGATGGATTCGGCCCAGCCCTTCTTCGTCTGGTGCAGCCGGAAGATCGTGCCGTAGCCGCCGAAACCGTGGTTGCCGCCGTCTGGCGTCGTGCCATAGAGGTCGCCCGCCTTGTCCATGACGAGGCTGCCATGGGGAAACGAGCCGTCGGGGCTGTCCCCGAATCGGTGCAGGGTCGTCTCCTTCCAGCCATTCCTTGAGGGGCTCAGTTCGAAAACCGTCCCATAGCCGACACCGATGTTGCCCGCGCCGCCCTGCTCGCAGGTGCCGAAAATGTTGCCATCGGCGTCCAGGATCACGGCGGCGCTGGGCAAAGCGCCGTCGCCGTCATTGCCGTTCGGTCCCACGCCATTGAAGACGAAGCTGTTGGACAGGTTGAAGCCGCCGTTGCCATCCGGGCTGAGTTCGAAGACGGAGCCGTCATGCGTTCCGCCGCCGCTCGCCGTGACGTAGAGGTTCCCGGCGCCATCAATGGCTACCGAGCCTTGCGGGAAAATGCCTTCGGGGCCGCCGGTGAGTGAAAAGATGCTCTCGTAGGCGTAGGTACCGTCGCCGTTCGGCGTCATCTCGAATACGGTGCCAAAGCCGTCGGTGCCGCCTTGCTCGGTCGTGCCGTAGAGATTCCCTGCTGTGTCCCTGGCCAGTCCCGCATAAGGCTGCGAGCCGTCGGCATCGCCCTGAAAGCTGTAGAGCACCTTCAACGGGGTTCCGGCGCTGGCAGGCATTGCCGCAATACCCAGGCACACGGCACAGGATGCAGCGGTTGCCGACAATGCGGCCGGATACTGAAACCTGGTCATGGCACGTCTCCTCGGTTGCTGGCGGTGTCAGCCTAGGCCGGCTCGGCGACACTTCAGGCACAGCCTGCACACAATTTTCCCCGTTGCCGGACCGGTGCCGGTCTCGCATGCAAGCGCGCGCAGCGTCCGCGCGGGTCGCGGACCCGTCCACTTCTTCGTCAGGCTGAACAGGCCGGGCCGCCCGCGGGGACAGCGTAGATCCCCCCGTATCGGGCGCCGCGCCTTTGCTGTAGGTTCCCGTCCGACAAAGGGGGATATCATGAGCAAGAATCTGAGTTTCGATTTCGCCGGCGCGCTTCTCGCCGGAGCACTTCTTGCCCTCGCGCCGTTTGGCGCTGCATCAGCCTACACGCTGGCGACGTCACACCGTTTCTGTTCCTTCACCAATTGCAATGACGGCCGCAATCCGTCCGGCGGATTGCTGAGGGACGCATCGGGCGATCTGTTCGGCACGACGGAAGGCGCCGGCGCCCATGGCGACGAGGCCAATGGCGGCACCGTGTTCGAACTGGTGCCCAACAACGTGACCGGCAAATACAAGGCTTATGTGCTGCACGCCTTTTGCGCGCTGGCGAATTGCGCCGACGGCAATCAGGCCGACGAAAGCGGCGTCATCATGGATGTCGACGGCAACCTCTATGGCGTGACCACCTTGGGCGGCAAATTCAATCACGGCGGCGTCTTCAAGCTGACGCATGGCGCCCATGGCTGGGGCCTCAAGGTGCTGCACAGTTTCTGCGCCACGGCCGGCTGTCCCGACGGGGACGGGCCGGATCTGGGCCTCGCCTATGCGGGGCAGGCGTCGAGCGCGCTCTGGGACGAAACCTCGCCCCTGTTCGGCGTCACCGCGTTCGGCGGCAGCAACAATCACGGCACCGTTTTCGACATCACGCAGAACGGCACGCACTGGATCGAAAAGGTGGTCCATAACTTCGATACGTCGGCGGATCCGGGCGGGTTGTTGGTCACCGCGGCGGGCGACATCTACGGCACGGCCTCGACGGGCGGGAAATTCGGCGGCGGGCTGATGTTCAAGCTCGCCAACGGCACCTGGCACGAAACCGTGCTGCATAATTTCTGCAACATGACGAACTGCACCGACGGCGCGGATCCCGTGGGCAGTCTGGTAATGGACGGTTCGGGCAATCTCTTCGGCGCAACGGCGTCCGGCGGCGCCAACACCACGGCGTGCGGCCAGAGCACGGGCTGTGGCGTGGCCTTCGAATATTCGGCCGGAGCCACGTATAGCGTGCTCTACAATTTCTGTTCGCTCACCGGCTGCGCCGACGGCACCGGACCCGCTGGCGGCCTGATCCGTGACGGCAGCGGCGCGCTTTACGGCGCGACGCTGGTTGGCGGCGCTGCCAATTGGGGCACGGTCTACAGTCTCAAGCCGAACGGGGGAAGCTGGACGGAATCGGTGCTCTATTCCTTCTGCAGCCTCGCAAACTGCGCCGACGGCAATCAGCCGATTGACGAACTGATCATGGACGGTTCCGGCAACGTCTTTGGCGACGCCTATGGCGGCGGAAACGACACCGGCCCCGGCACAGTGTTTGAACTGAAGCCATAGGGGCGAAAGCTTCGGGGCTGATCGCTTCTGAGGAGTCGGATCGCCGGCGCACCGACGCTCGAAGGCCCCGTCACGCGGCCCCGAGGCGGAATATCGCGCCGCGAAGCGAGCCCTCGTGGCGCGATCCCGGTGGCGGTCAGGCGCGGCGCGCGGGCAGAAAGCGGCGGTTGCGCAGCAATCCCGCCGATAGCAGCGATACCAGGACGCCGACCGGAAATATCTCGGAGAAGGTCATGGGCAGGCGATAGAGCGGATTGGCGTATTGCACTTTGAACGCATTCATCTCGGCGATGAATTTCGCCAGTGCCGCGCCGCTGACCCCGGCGGCCTTCTTCTGCGCGATCATCGCGGCGCTGTAGGAGCCCGCGAAATCCATTCCGGTGATTGCAACCGCCGACTCCCAGGCAACGACATAGATAATGCCGGCCACGAAACTGATGCCCAGGCCCAGGAGCAGCGCCTGCCAGAACCCGATCACGCCGCCCAGATCGGCGTCGCGATAGCGCTTGACGCCCATGAACACCGCGCTCAGCGCAATCAGCATGATCGTGTAGCCGATCAGCATGCCCCAGGTGAGCATGTGGCTGCCGAACGCGGTGGTGATGATGGAAAGCGGGATGCCGACCGTCAGCCCGGCGATGGTGCCGTAGGACAATATGTTGCGGAACATGGAAATCCCCTCGAAGGCTAAAGCTTGCCGGCCATCAACCGCGCCGCAACCGGGCCGCGCAATCGCCCGAAAGGATGATTGTCACGAATCACCCGGAATAAGTTGGTCGGAATCTTGGGCGTCAGGGCATAAGGCCGAGCTCACGCGCCTTGTTGATGGCGTCCGTGCGGCGCTTCGCGCCCAGCTTCTCGTAGAGCCGGCCGACATGGGTCTTGACCGTATTCGGCGAGACCTTCAGCCTGGCGGCGATCTCCTTGTTGGAATGGCCGGCGGCCAGCTCATTCAGGACATCCATCTCGCGCGGGCTGATGCCCAATGATGCTCGCGCCCTGGGATTGCCGTCGAAGGGCTGGGCGGCGGGCGCCGCAAAGACCCGCATGCCGACGAAGATGCCGAGACCGAGAAACGTCGCGGCGATCAGGAAAACACAGATGTCGCCGGAATGGGCGCGCACGAGAAGCTGATAGTCGAGCCATTGCAGCGCGAGCGTCCCCGCGGCCAGAAACACACCGTAACAGACAATAGTCTTCCACATCGCTTCGCTGAAGTCACCGGCGCCAACATTCACCCGTTGCGCCACAATAGCCGTACCGGGAGCCTCGGGAAATACTGGTCTGTCGCCAGCACCCAGCCAGAAAGGCGTGGTACGACTAAGCAAAGGCCGCGACCGGTTATTCTCCGAGTGCGTGATCGATCAGCGCGCCGAATACGTTCGTGTAGTCGTCGCTCCACGCGTGCACGCCGTGGTCGCGCGCCATGCGCCATCTGCGATCGCGCCGGAACGCGGCCAGCACAGCTTCCGACTTCGCCATCAGCATGGCTTGTGTGGGGGTAGCCGCGAGCGACAACGCACTCGCGTGCGGTGCGGGCGGCGCGTAGTGCTGCATCAGGGCGGAGACACCGATTTCTTTTGCCGCTGCCGCAGCCGGGCCTTCCAGCGCCAGATTGCGGTTCGACAGATGCATCAGAACGACACCGTCAGGCTTGAGCAGACGCAGGTAAATGCGAAATGCGTTCACCGTCAGCAGATGCGTGGGCACGGTGTCGGCGGAAAACGCGTCTAGCAGCAAGAGGTCGTAACTGGCCGGCTTTTCTCCAGGGAGCGTCAGCCTCGCGTCGCCAAGGACGACATCGATATTCCCCTTCGCGCAGCCGGAAAGATAGGTGAAATAACGCCGGTCGCGCGCGATGCGCTCGACCTCCGGATCGATTTCAAAGAAACGCAGGCGATCGCCGGCACGTGTATAGGTCGCAACGGTTCCGCTGCCGAGGCCGACAACTCCGATCCGTGCCGGATGGTGATCTGCCAGCACGCTTGTAATGACCTGGCCGATTGGGGTTTGCGGCGCATAATAGGTTGTGGCGTCACAGCGATCGGCTGCGGCCTGCGGCTGCGCGCCGTGAATTGTCGTGCCGTGAAACAGCAGATGCAGATCTCCGCCAAGCGCCGGATCGAAACCACGGGCGACGCGGTGTACGCCGAAGAAACTGCGCGCCGTCATCAGGGCGGCATGTTTGTCGGCTGGTACGAAGACCGACTCCGCGCATAGCGCGCCCACCACCAGCGCGAAGAGGAGCGCGCGGCCGCTCACAAAGAATGCTGCAATGGCTGCGGCACAGGCGAGCACAACCGGCACGAATTCGGCGTGCGGCAACTCGGGTACAACGGCTAGGGCGCCGGCGGTCAGCACGCCGGTGGCAGCGGTAGCAGCAACGCGCGGCGAGAAGGCGACCGCGTTCCAGGGCCTGGCGAGCGCGGTAAGCGCGAGCGCCAGTGGATATTCGGCGACACTGGAAAAAATGACGGGTGCCAGGAACGCATTGAATACCCCGCCCAGCACGCCGCCGAGCGAGAGCAGGAAATAGAACTCCGTCAGGTGGCGGACGGGCGGCCGACTGGCTGCAAGGCGTTGATGACAGATCAGAGCGCCGAAGAAGAACGCGCCGGTGCAGGCGAGAAGATGCGCTCCGAGACTCATGGTGCTCATGCACAGCACGGCAGCTGCCATCGCGACCGACACCGCATGCCACAGGAGCGCGCGCTCGCGTGTAATTATCGGCGTGGCCTGGAAGCTGATGATGAAGGTCAGAAGATACAGCGCCAGCGGCAGCACCCAGAGAAACGGCACCGAGGCGACATCGTTGGAAATATAGGTCGTGGTGCCGAGCATGAGGCTCGACGGCACCGCCGCGAGCATCACCCAGGTGACGCGCGTGGGCCAGTCGGGCGTTTCCGCGGCGGCTTCGCGCGCGACAGACGGCGCCGGAACAGATGTTTCATTGTTCCAGACCAGCGCGCCCACGCCCGCCATCAGGAGGCACAGCGCGCAGTACACGAACGCCCAATCGAACGTTTGCGCGCGCATCGGCAAGAGCGGCTCGACGATCGTCGGATAGGCGATGAGCGCCAGCATGCTACCGAGGTTGCTCGCGCTGTAGAGAACATAAGGATTTTCGGCCTGCGGATTGCCATGCAGCACGCGCGCGTACCAGGCCTGCAACAACGGGGCGGTCGCCGAAAGTATGGTGAAAGGCGCGCCGACCGAGATCGCGAGGACGCAAAGGAGCCATGGGATCGGCGCCCCGACCGGCGGCAAACCGAATGCGCCGGTCGCCTGGATCGGCAGGATCAAGGCCGCCGCAGCGAGCAGGCTGATGTGAATCGCCACCTGAAGCCTTGCGGACCGCAACTTTCTCAACAGATGCGCGTAGAAATAGCCGGCCAGCAAAGCGGTCTGGAAGAACGCCATACAGGTGTTCCAGACAGCGGGCGATCCGCCCAGGCGGGGCAGGATCATTCTGGCGATCATGGGCTCGACCATGAAGACCAGCGCCGCACTCGAAAAAACAGTGGCGGCGAAGAGCGGCACGGCGATGTTGCGCGGCGGGGCGGCCGACAGGCTGGCGATAGTCATGTCTGTCCCGAGGAAAAGGTCGGAGAGATTGCCGCGGGCGGATTGAAAATCGGCTAATGGACCGAAAACACTTTTCGCGCTCGGGCCGAAGGTTCCATCAATTAAGATTGCGACTTAGTCGCAATTGCGTTTGAGAGCCAGTCGCAATATACAGCCGCGAGAGGAGCGCGCTCGCGCGCCGTCGAGGCAAAACCATGCGTTGGAACAAGGCCCTGATAGATGCGGATCGGAGCGGGTTGGCCGGCTCACAGACTCGTGCGCGCTATTGCGGCGATATGTTGTGCCTCGATGCTGCTTTGTACATTTCCGGCCCGGGCCACCCTCCACCGGTCTCGGCTCCCGTCGAAACCGAAAACGAAGAAAGTGTTCCCCAGGGAAACGGCCATTCGCCTTCATCGCCAATTCCGAGCGCAGCAGCGCGCTGCTCGGCGACATGTGGGGATTGCGGAGCTTTCTCAGCCGCTACGGGGTCTCGCTTGGCCTTTCGGAGACCAGCGAGGGATTCGGCAATGCCACTGGCGGATACCAGCAGGGTTTCGAGCATGACGGCCTCACTCAGATGGTGCTCCAGCTCGACACGCAGCGCGCCGGCGTGCATCGCGGAACTTTCGATGTGAGCGCGCTCCAGCTCCACGGGACGCAATTTCAGCGCCGACAATCTCGGCACGCTCCAGACGGCGAACGGGATCGAAGGCGATCGCGCCGCGGGGATGTGGGAGCTCTGGTACCAGCAGAAATTTCTCGACGAGGATCGCCTCGACGTGAAGATCGGACAACAAAGTCTCGATCAGGAGTTCATGGTCAGCCAGAACGCGATTTATTTCATCAACACGATGTTCGGTTGGCCGATGGTGCCCTCGGCGGACCTGCCGGGCGGCGGCCCCGCCTATCCGCTGTCCGCACTTGGCGCGCGCGCGATGGCGCACGTTCGACGCCTGGACAATCCTCGCCGGCGTGTTCAACGGCAGTCCGACATCCGGACTTTCAGTATGTGGTCCATCCGGGCGCGGCATCCTCAATCCACTCGGCGCACCCGGCACGATGGTGAAGGACGAAGCGGTGTTCGGCGTGCGGACCAACATTCTGTTATGACTTCGAACGGGGTGTCTTACGATGCGTAGTTCTCTTGCGCGCCGATGGGCGCAGGCGGCAGTGGTTCTGGTGCTCTGCGCAGGGCCGGCCCGCGCCGATAACGGGTTCCTCGAGACAGTTCACCGCCACGCGATGCTGACTTCCACCATCTCGGACAATGGCGATCTGAATCCCTACGCGGTCATTGTTGCGCCCGTCTCCGCCGACCCGATTCAGAAGGGCGATGTGCTCTTCGACAATTTCAACAATATTTCCAACCTTCAGGGCACCGGCACCACGATCATCGATTTCAACACGGCGACGAGAGCGACACGGCTGATCGCAAACCTCGCGCCGGAAGCGAAGCAATGTCCGGGCGGCGTCGGCCTCACCACCGCGATGGCCATGCTGCAAAGCGGTTGGATCATCGTCGGCAGCACGCCGAGCACCGATGGCACGACGCGGACGAAAGGCGATGGTTGTCTGTTCGTGCTCGACGCGAACGGCAACGTGGCCGATGTCTGGAGCGGTCCCGATGTCAATGGTCCGTGGGGCAATATCGCGGCCATTGACGGGGGCGACACGGCGACGCTGTTTGTCAGCATGGCCGGCAAGGGCGTTCCGGGGCCCGAAGTCCGCGATCCGGCCAGCGGCTATCCGGTGACATTGCACAACGCCACGGTCGTCCGCTTCGATTTGTCGATCGCGCCGGGAAAAGCGCCGGCCATTGCGCATCGCACCGTTGTCGCGGACGGATTTGGCCAGCGCGCCGATCGCGATGCGTTCCTCGTCGGTCCCACGGGGCTTGCCCTTGCCGGCAACGGCACGCTCTACGTGTCCGACGCCATGGGCAACCGGATCGCCGCAATCGACGACGCCGTGAACCGTACATCGAGTGCAGGCCTCGGCCGCACCGTGGCACAGGATGGCCTGCTCAAGCGGCCTCTGGCGCTTGCCTTAACGGCGACAGGCCATCTCATTACCTGCAATGCCAAGAATGGGCAGGTGGTGGAGATCGATCCGGCCGGCGGCAAGCAGCTTTACGCGCAATGGGTGGATACCGACGAGGCGCAGTCGCCGCCGGGCAATGGCGATCTTTTCGGACTGGCTCTGGCTCCCGGCGGCAAGGGATTCTTCTACGTGGAGGATGATATGAACACGCTGATGGAAGGTACGCCATGAGCGTAGACGATGTGCGCGGCGCTTCCCGCCGCGGCTTTCTCCAGAGCGCGGGTCTGCTGGCGGCTGCGGCCGGCCTCGCTCCGGCGTCTCCCGCCGTAGCACATGAAAGAGACGCGCCGGCGCCGAAACAAACAAACAACATAGAACCGTTCCATGGCGCGCGGCAGGGCGGAATTCTCACACCGGCGCAGCGCCACAGCTATTTCGCCGCCCTCGATCTCGATACTCCAAAGCGCGACGATGTTATTACAATGTTGCGCGGCTGGACGGAGGCAGCCGCCGCGCTGACCAGAGGTGATCCGCCCCCTTCGGCCGCTGATGCGTCCTACACCACGGAGCCCGGAACGGACGCACTCGGAATTGGCCCATCCCGCCTCACCCTCACCTTCGGATTCGGCGCAGGCCTTTTCACCAGAGACGGCAAGGATCGCTACGGCCTTGGCAACGCACGGCCCGAAGCACTGATCGACATACCCAGATTCCCGGGCGACCAACTGATTGAGGCGCGCGCCGGCGGCGATCTTTCTATTCAAGCCTGCGCCGACGATCCGCAGGTCGCGTTCCACGCCATCCGCCGCCTCACGCAGCTCGCCTGGGGCACCGCGCGCATCCGTTGGGCGCAGACCGGTTTCCTGCCCCACACGGGTGCGGGCGAAACGCCGCGCAATCTGATGGGCTTCAAGGACGGCACCAGCAATCTGGGGGCCAACGACGAAACGGGCCTTGCGAAATTCGTCTTCGTGGGAAGCGACGGGCCCGCCTGGATGCAGGGCGGCAGCTACGTCATGACGCGGCGGATTCTGATCGCGCTCGAGCATTGGGACCGCATGCGGGTCGCTTTCCAGGAACAGACTTTCGGCCGCCAGCGCATGAGCGGTGCGCCGCTCGGCAAGACCGATGAATTCGATGCCGTCGATCTGGCCGCCACCGACAAGGATGGCAATGCGGTCATGCCGCTCAATTCGCATGTGCGGCTTGCCAATGCCGGAAGCAATGACGGCGCGCGGATTTTGCGGCGGCCCTATTCCTTCAATGACGGCGTCACCTACACCGCCGAGCGCTGGCCGCCCTGGCGGCAGGGTATGGAATACGATGCCGGGCTGTTCTTTGTCTGTTACCAGCGCGATCCGCGCGAGGGTTTCGTGAAGATCTTCTCGAAGCTCGCCAGGCTCGACATGCTCAACCAGTTCGCGACGCATACGGGCGGCGGCCTCTTCGCCTGCCCCGGCGGCATCGCCCCCGGCGAATTCGTCGGCGAGAAATTGTTTTCGGCGTAGCGCGTAGTAACCCGACGCCCTCCGCAGCATCTTTCCTCCCCCGCGCGAACGCGTGGGGGAGGAAAGCAAAGCGCGCTATACTGAGTCATGACCAACTACGCGAAACACACTTCACCTCTCCACATCGTCGGCGGCGGGCTCGCGGGGGCGGAAGCGGCGTGGCAGGGGGCGCAGATGGGCGTGCCGGTGGTGCTGCATGAGATGCGACCGGTGCGCGGCACGGATGCGCATGCGACGGATGGCCTCGCCGAACTCGTCTGCTCCAACTCATTTCGCTCCGACGACAGCGAGAACAATGCCGTCGGCCTGCTGCACGAGGAAATGCGCCGCGCGGGCTCGCTGATCCTTGCTTCGGCCGACGCCAACCGGCTACCGGCCGGCGGCGCACTCGCCGTCGATCGCGAGGGGTTTTCGCGTGCGGTCACGCGAGCCGTGGAAGAACATCCCAATATCGAAATTCGCCGCGAGGAAGTTTGCGCACTTCCCGACACGCCGACAATCATCGCCACGGGGCCGCTCACCTCCGAGCCGCTCGCGCAAGCGATACGCGCTGCAACCGGGGAGGATGCACTTGCTTTCTTCGATGCCATAGCGCCGGTCGTCTACAAGGAGAGCATCGACTTCACGGTCGCCTGGTTCCAGTCGCGCTACGACAAACACGGGCCGGAGGGCGGCGCGGATTACATCAACTGTCCGCTCGACGAACAGCAATACCGTGCATTTGTCGAAGCGCTGCTTGCGGGCGAGAAAACAAATTTCAAGGAATGGGAATCGTCGACGCCCTATTTCGAGGGTTGCCTGCCGATCGAAGTGATGGCGGCGCGGGGGATCGAGACGCTGCGTTTCGGCCCCATGAAACCGGTCGGCCTCTGCGATCCGCGCGTCGGAAAACGGCCGCATGCCGTCGTGCAGCTCAGGCAGGACAACGCGCTCGGCACGCTTTGGAACATGGTGGGATTCCAGACCAAGCTCAAACATGCCGAACAGACGCGCATTTTCCGGATGATTCCCGGCCTCGAAGGTGCGCAGTTCGCGCGGCTTGGCGGACTGCACCGCAACACTTTCATCCACTCGCCGCGGCTGCTCGATCGGCAATTGCGGTTGAAATCACATCCCCATCTCCGCTTTGCGGGGCAGATCACCGGTGTCGAAGGCTATGTGGAAAGTGCTGCGATCGGGTTGCTCGCCGGCCGCTTTGCTGCGGCCGAAGCGATGGCTCGGGAGATTGCGGCTCCGCCGCCGACCACCGCGCTCGGCGCGCTTCTCGGCCATATCACCGGCGGCGCCGCGACCGAAACATTCCAGCCGATGAACGTGAATTTTGGCCTGTTTCCGGAATTGACCGGCGCCCCGCGCGGCCGCGACCGCAAGAAAGCCCTTTCCGCTCGCGCACTTTCCGATCTGCAACAGTGGCTCTAATTTTACCACAAAGAGCACGAAAGCTGTCTTCGTGCTCTTCGTGCTCTTCGTGCTCTTCGTGGTAAATCTTTCTTACAGGCCAAGTGTGGCAGCGCGGAAAAGGATGAGCTGGCGGCGGAAGAGGGAGATGTCGCTGCCGTCGCCCAGGGCGAGGTGCGAGAGATACGCAGGAACGAGTGAAGCCGGCAGAATTGCCGGAACCGCCGCCTTCGGGACCGACAAGCGACGCGCGCATTCGAAATGATTTCGTGCGGCGCGTGCCACGCGTGAAATTGCTCCTGTGCGCCCTTCGGCGGCGAGCAGATCCGCGGGAAGAAAGCTCTTGCCGCGCGCGGTGTGAAACGGAATCGACCGCAGCACTCCCGCTAACCCGTAGGCAATGCCCGCTTCGCGCGCCAGTTCCTCGATCCCGGCATCCAAATCCAGAAGCTGTGCCGCAATCCGCATCAGCGCGCCCGAGGTGACGTGGGCATGGAATTCGAGCGCCGCAAGATCGGCGAAGGGCGCGGAGGAAATTTCCTCGGCGCGCGCATCGATGAGAGCCGCCAATGCACCGGCGGAAATCTGTCCGCACCCGACCAGCTCCGACACGCCGATTGCAACCGGCTGCGCGCGCGGGCGCCCCTCATACGCCTCTCCGATCGCCTCGCGCCACCATTGCAGCCGGATTTCGGCCATCATTGGTTCGTGCGCGACCTCAACTGCGCGCGCAATCTCATGATTGAAGGCATAGAGAGCAAACAACAAGGCCCGTTTGCCAGCCGGCGCAAAAAGAGTCGCAAAATAGCGGTCTGGATCGGAACGACGCACTTCCGCCTCGCAGGCGGCCAGTGCTTCTTCGGGACTCACGAACGCATGGCGGGAGCCGCAATCGCGCGGCTCCCGGACTGCGATTTCAAGGCAGGTGCGAAGCGCCGACCATGCAGAACAGCATCGGGATCGACAGCAAGGTATTGATTCGCGAGAACATGCCGGCCGACTTGCCGGCCGCGCCGCGCGCGTCCTTGGTCATATCGGGATAACGGTTGTCGATGTTCAGTGCCCTCTGCTGTTTGGGCCAGATCAGGAACCACACGTTGAACCACATGATCGTGCCGAGCCACATGCCGATACCGATGAGGACATAACGCGGTTCGGAGAACGCGCCGTTCGAATCCACCGCATCCAGCGTATAGGCCTGGATCAGATAGTCGTTGAGGATGGCGAGGACGATGCCGAAAACGATCGTGCTCATCGCCGCCCAGCGAAACCAGAACAAAGCCGCGGGCGTGATGTATTTGCCGAGTGCCGGCCGCAAATCCTCCGGTATTCGGGGCGTGGTCGGCGTCGACACGAAATTGAAATACCACAGCAGGCCGATCCACATGACGCCGCTGATGACGTGAATCCAGCGGACGAGGAACTGCCAGAACGTCCGATCGGCGACGATCCCGGTCTGCGACCAGTGAATCAGCAGCACGATGAGCGCAAGAATGAACCCCGCAACCACCACATTGCGGAGATTGGAAAGAAACGCAGCCATCCCGGTAACCCTCCCCTTCGAGGTCGATGAGTCCGGCGCGGACTGTATCCGATTTTCACATTTGCAAAGAAGAATCGCGGTGCGGCCTGGGACCGCGGGCGTCCCCGCCGGCCTGCTTCGAGAGGCACAGCATGAGGGATGTCCTCGCCCTGAGCTTGCCCGCAGACGCTAAAGCTTCGGTGGTAGCTTGCTCATTCTTGTCCGCCGAAGCCTTAGCGAAGGCGGATCAAAGGGCGGGCGGGAAGCCCGCGGTCCCAGGCGATCAGAGCGCGAGCTGTTTCGGGCGGACGCTGCGGAACCAGGTGACGACAAAGAGGCGCGTCACCATCACCGCCGTGAAGAAAGACGTGATGATGCCGAGACCGAGCGTCACCGCGAAGCCGCGCACCGGACCCGAGCCCAGCTGGAACAGGATCAGCGAGGCGATCAGGTGGGTCATGTTGGCGTCGACGATGGTCGCCATGGCGCGGCGGAAGCCCTGGTCGATCGAGGCGATGATGCTGCGGCCATTCCGGTGCTCTTCGCGGATGCGCTCAAAGATCAGCACGTTCGCGTCCACGGCCATGCCCATGGTGAGCACGATGCCGGCAATGCCCGGCAAGGTGAGGGTGGCGCCGAAGGCCGTCAGCGCCGCGAGCAGCAGGATGACGTTGAACGTCAGTGCGACATCGGCGAACAGTCCGAACAGGCCGTAGCGCGCGACCATGAACAGCGCGACCAGCACCAATCCCGCGAGCGTCGAGAATTTACCGGCCGTGACCTGGTCCGCGCCCAGTTCGGCGCCAACCGTGCGTTGCTCGATTACTTTCAGCGGTGCGGGCAACGCGCCGGCACGGAGAAGCACGGAGAGATCGGTCGCGCTTTGCACCGTAAAACCGCCACTGATGTCGGCGTTTCCGCCGAGAATGGGTTCGCGAATCGTGGCCGCTTCGATGATCTGGTTGTCGAGCACGATGGCGAATTTCTTGCCGACATTGTTCTTGGTCGCGTCGCCGAATTCGCGCGCCCCGACCGTATCGAATTTGAGGACGACGTCGGGGTCCTGGGTCTGCGGGTCGAAACTCTGCTCGGCGTCGGTAAGGCGGTCGCCATCGAGGAGCACGCGACGTTCTACCACAAGTGGCGGAGGCGTGACCTGTTTGTTCGGGTTCGGCGCGAACTTCAGCAGCTCGTCGCCAATGGGCACGATGCCCTTGTCCGCCTGGGCTTCGTCCGCCGTGTCGTCGACCATCTGGAAGGTCATCCTGGCGGTGGTACCGAGCAGCTTGATCAGGCGCCCCGGATCGCTGAGGCCCGGCACTTGGACCAGAATCCGGTCCTCGCCTTGGCGCTCGATAGTTGGCTCGCGCGTGCCCAGCTGGTCGATGCGCCGGCGCACCACCTCAATCGATTCCTGGAGGATCTGCTCCTTGGTGCTGGTTTTGTAGTCGTCCGTCATTCGCATGACGAGCTGGTTATGGCCCGGCTCCATCATCTGATAGTCACGGACGCCCACGGAAAGCACTGAGCCGCCCACGACCGGATTGAACTTGCCCAGAATGGATTTCGCCTCGTCATACCGGGCGGGATCGAGCACACGCAGCGACACGGTATCGCCACCGGCTTCAAGATTGGTGTAGCCGATCCGCGCCTTCCGGAACGCAACGCGAATATCGCTCATCAGCGTTTCGAGCCGGTCCTTCTGGACCTGGTCGAATTCCACTTCGAGCAGGAGATAGGAACCGCCCTGCAGATCGAGACCCAGCGCCACCGTGTTGGTGGGCAGGAAGGGCGGCATGCGTGAGACGACCCAGCCGGGCAACGCATTGGGCAACGCGATAAGGACGCCCGCGACGAGAATGAGGATCGTCACGATCTTCGACCAGGCGGGTATCTGAAGCATGGTCTGGCGTCTCAGCTCTTGTCGGTTTTTGCGTCCGGCACGGCGGTCTTGGACCGTACTTCGCTCAATGTAGTCCTGATCACCCGGACCTGCACGCCGTCGGCGATTTCCACCATCACCTCGCCGTCATCCCTGACTTTGGACACCTTGCCGACGATGCCGCCCGCCGTCACGACCGTATCGCCGCGCCGCAGATTGTCCAGCATCTGGCGGTGCTGGCTGGCCCGCTGCTGCTGGGGACGCATCACAAGGAAATAGAAGATCGCGAAAACGAGAACGAGCGGCGCGATTGTGGTGAGTAAAGAGGAATCCATGAAGCTTTCCGGGAGGCGGGTCGGCCCGAAGGCGGCGCGGACTATAGCCACGCGCCTCTTCATTGCAACCGCAGCCTCTTAGGGCAGCGCGGCGAGAAGCCGTACTGGATTGAGCGGCTTTATGCCCTCGCGGATTTCGAAATGGAGCTGCGGGCGGTCGACGCCCCCGGTTTCTCCTGCGGTGCCGATAACCTGCCCCCTGTCGACATGCGCTCCGCGCGCAACCGAGATGCTCTGGGCATGGGCATAGGCGGTGATGTAACCGCCGGGATGGGCGATCAGGATGAGATTGCCGTAGCCCTTCAGCTCGTCGCCCACGTAGGTGACCGTGCCCGATGCAGCAGCGCGGATCGGCGCGCCGAGCATCGCGGCAATGTTTATGCCGTCATTGCGTTGGCCGTCGGACGCCGGACCGAAGGATGAAATCACCGGCCCGCGAACCGGCCACGCAAAGCGCCGCGACAGAGAGCCAGTGCCGCTGTCCGTAGTTTCCGTGACCTTCCGTGACGGGGAATCGTTTGCTGCCTGCGTCTGATGCGTATCGACGTAGCCCGCGGCACCGAAGGACTTCGGCGGCGGTGCATAGTTCGGTGCTGTCCGGTCAAGCGCTTCGTCAAGCACCGCCTGTCGCGTCGCAGCGGAGCCGGCCGGGATTCGGAGGACCTCCCCCACAGTGAGGCGACGGTGCATGTTCACGCGGTTCAGACTGGCAACGGCCACCGCGGAAACACCGTAGCGTGCGGCAAGCCCCGGCAACGTCTCGCCCGGACGGACGACGACGGTATAGAAGCTCGGCTGAGGCCACGCTCCGCTCTCCCCTGCAAAGGCGCCGGTGCCGCTTGCCACCGCGCAAGCCGTCAGCATCAAGGCCCCGAAGGCGATGCCGATTTCAGGGCTTCTTCTCCTTCTCATCGTGGGTTTGGGCCTCCTGTGGCAGGCCGGGCAGCATGGGTACGAAAGCCACTGGTATGAGCGTTTCGCGCACCGGTCCTTCTTCGGTGCGGATAATCTTGATCAGATGTTGCGAAATCCTTTCGAACACGCCCGGCGCACTTAACGGCCCAATAAGAATTCCGCCCGGTTTGAGCTGCTCGATCAGCACTTCCGGAATTTCGGAAACCGCCGCGGTCAGCAGGATGCGGTCGAACGGCGCTTGTTCGGGCCAACCGGAAAGGCCATCGCCGTGGCGGACCACGATGTTGTGCAGCTTCAGTGCTTTGAATCGGTCCTCTGCCGCCTTGAGCAGCGGCCGATGCCGCTCGATCGTGTAGACCATGCGGCACAAGGGAGCGAGCACGGCTGCCTGATAGCCCGAGCCCGTGCCGATTTCGAGCACGCGGTGCTGGCGCTCGACCTGCAGCATCTGCGTCATGTAGGCGACGATGTAGGGCTGGCTGATCGTCTGGCCGCAGGCGATGGGAAGCGCGATGTTCTCGTACGCCGTCGGCTGGAAGGGTTCCTCGACGAACAGATCGCGCGGCGTACGCTCGAGCGCCGAGAGGACGCGCGGGTCCGTGATGCCCTGCCCGCGCAGCTCCATCACCAGCGCAATCGGGCGGTGATCCTCACTCATTACCGGAGCCTGAGCGTTTCGAGAAGCGGCTTCAACCGGTCGCGTTCGCGAAATTCCGTGAGATTGAGGTGCAGCGGCGTGACCGAAATCCGCCGCGCATGAATGGCTTTGAGATCGCTGCCTTCGGGCGGCTGGCTGCGGCCGCGCTTGAACCCGATCCAGTAATAAGGAACGCCGCGCGCATCGATGCGGCGGTCCAACACCGCCGTTTGCAGATCGCGCTTGCCCTGTGCCGTGGCTTCCACGCCGCGGACGGTACTCGCGTCACCATCCGGGAAGTTCACGTTCATCAGGACATCCATCGGCCAGCCGATGGCTATCAGCTTCTCGATAAGCCGCGGACCATGTGTCTCCGCGACGGACCAGTCGACGTCGCGCGCAGCGCTCAGGCCGAAGGCCTGCGAAAGTGCGACCGACGGCACGCCGAGCGCGGTTCCCTCCATGGCGCCGGCAATCGTGCCCGAATAGGTCACGTCATCGGCAAGATTGGCGCCGCGGTTCACGCCCGAAAGTACAAGTGTAGGACGTGCGTCGGCCATCAGTTCTGCGATTGCCATCATCACGCAATCCGTCGGTGTGCCGCTGACGGCGAAGTGCCGCGAATCGATTTCGCGGAGGCGAAGCGGCAACGCGAGGGTCAGCGAATGCGAAGCCCCGGACTGTTCCGTCTCCGGCGCGACCACCCAGACATCGTCGCAAAGCGAGCGCGCAATCTTCTCCGCCACCACGAGCCCCGGCGCGTGGATGCCATCATCGTTGGTGACCAGAATGCGCATTCAATTTACCACCCCTCCCCCAAGGGGAGGGTGGACTCGTTTCTGCGTTTCCCACTCATTTCTCGATCATTTCTGCGCCGTCCATATAAGGACGCAACACCTCGGGAATAACAATCGAACCGTCTTGTTCCTGATAATTTTCGAGAATTGCCACCAGCGTGCGGCCGATCGCGAGGCCCGATCCGTTGAGCGTATGAACGAATCTCAGAGCTTTCTCGCCTTTCGGCCGGTAACGCGCGTTCATGCGCCGCGCTTGGAAATCGCCGCAGTTGGAGCAGGATGAAATTTCGCGAAAGCGGTTCTGTCCCGGCAGCCAGACCTCGATGTCGTAGGTTTTCATTGCCGCAAATCCCATGTCGCCCGTGCATAGCGTGATCACACGGTGGTGCAGGCCGAGGCGTTTAAGTATCTCCTGCGCGCAATCCGTCATACGCTCATGCTCGGGTTCGGAGTCCTCGGGCGCGACGATCGATACCAGTTCGACCTTCGAGAACTGATGCATGCGGATCAGCCCATGCGTGTCCTTGCCGGCCGCGCCCGCTTCGGCGCGGAAGCATGGCGTCCAGGCGGTAAGGCGCAGGGGAAAAGCCGCCTCGTCGAGGATCTCGTCGTTCACATAATTCGTCAGCGACACCTCGGCGGTGGGAATCAGCCAGTAGCCCGTCGTGGTATGAAACAGATCTTCGTGGAATTTGGGCAGCTGCCCGGTCCCGAACACCGCTTCATCGCGCACCAGGAGCGGCGGCGAGATTTCCCGGTAGCCGAATTCGCGCGTGTGCAGATCAAGCATGAAATTTCCGAGCGCACGCTCGAGGCGCGCGAGCGCACCCGAAAGAATGACGAAACGCGCGCCCGATATCTTTGCCGCGCGGGCGAAATCCATCTGGCCGAGCGCTTCGCCCAACGCAAAATGCTCGCGCGGCGCGGCGATCCGCGGCGCGCTTCCGAAACGCCGCGCGAGCACTTCGACGTTGTCGCTTTCGTCGGCGCCATCGGGAACATCGCCTGCCGGAATGTTCGGCAGCGAAGCAAGGAGTTGTTCGAGTGCAGGCTTCAGCGCCCGCTCCTCCTCCTCGCCATTCTGGATTTCTTCCTTGAGGCCGGCCACCTCGCCCATCAGGGCTGTCGCGCGGCCTTCATCCTTTTGCGCTTTTGCAGCACCGATCTGCCGCGCGGCCTCGTTGCGTCGCGCCTGCGCTTCCTGGAGGCGCGCCTGCAGCGCGCGCAAGGCCCGATCGCGCGCGAGAACATCGTCGGCAATCGCCTGCGCATCGGCCAAGCCACGCCGCGCCAGCCCGGCCGCAAACTGCGCCGGCTGCTCCCTGATGGCCCGGATGTCGTGCATAATGCGTGCTCCCTGCGCAGCGCCGGTAATGGCATGGGCGCTCCGGAGCGTAAAGCGGCTCGCGGACATGCCGCGAAGCCGGATTCGATTCACGCGGTCGCATGTCCGCGGACGCATTTTTGGAACTTACTTGTCGTCGGACAGGCGGGTAACGCCGCGGTCGGACGGAAGGTCCTTTCGGTTCCAGCCGCCTCCCAGAGCGCGAACTAACGCAACGTTTGCCGCTGCCAGGCGGGTCTGGACGTCGAGCGCCGCCTTCTGGGCTTGAAGGAGCGCCGTTTGTGCGGTCACCACTTCCAGATAACTTTCCGCACCGTCACGATAGAGATTAAGAGCGATATCGAGCGTATGTCGCGCGGCCATGGCGCCGGCCTGGTCGGCGGCGAATTCGCGGCCCAGCCAATTGCGCAGGGCGAGATTGTCTTCGACCTCGCGATAGGCGCTGAGCACGACAGCACGGTAGTTGGCGCCCGCCTCGCCGAATTTCGCATAGGCCGCTGCCTCCTGCGCCTCCAAGGCACCACCGGTGAACAACGGCAGAGTCACGCCCGGACCCAGCGACCAGAACGTGTTTGGCCAGGTGAACAGGTTGAGCTGCGTGCTTTGTGTTCCGCCGAGCAGATTGAGCGAGAACGAAGGATAGAAAGCGGCGCGCGCAACGCCGATCTCGCTGTTCGCGGCGCTGGCCGCGCGTTCCGCAGAGGCGACATCGGGCCGGCGCTGCAACAGTTCGGACGGCAGTCCTGGCGGCACATCGGGCAGCCGGATTGAAATTACCTTGGCCGGAATAGAGAAGCTGCTTGCCGGCGCACCGGTGAGCACCGCGATTGCATGTTCCAGGAGCGGGCGCTGCGAAGCAATATCGGCATCTTGCGCACGTACGGTATCGAGTTGGGTCTGCGCGCGCGAGACATCCATTCCCGATGCGATCTTGCCCTCGAAGCGCCGCTGCGTAAGCTCCAGTGCTTTGCGATAGGTATTTGTGGTCTCCGCCAGCAACTCTGCGTCGGCATCCAGTCCGCGCAGCAGAAAATAGTCGATCGCCAGTTCGGCCTGCAGACTGAGACGCACCGTGGCAAGATCGGCTGCGCTGGCCTGCGCGAGAGCCGCGCCGGCTGCCGCCTGGTTGCGGAGCTTGCCCCAGAAATCAATCTCGTAACCCGCCGCCAGGTCGAGTTCGTTGGCGCCATAGTAATTCGGTTGAGTGGCGCCGCGCAGCGGACGGTCCTGCGATTGTTTGTTGGTCCACAGCGAGGCTCCGGCTTCGACTTGCGGATAAAGCGTGGCCGCCGCTTCGACAGCGGCATCCCTCGCCTGGTCATAGCGCGCCACCGCCGCTGCGAGATTGGGGTTCGACGTCTCGATCCGTGCCTCGAGGTCGTCGAGTGTTTTGTCGTCATACTTCTCCCACCACGCGCCGCGCGGCAGATCGTCCATCGGCATCGCCGGATGCCATGGACCTGTTTCCTTATAGACGACAGGCACGGCGACCGGCGGCGCCTGATAGTCAGGTGCCAGATTGCAGGCGCCAAGGAACAAAGCCGCGGCGGCAACCGGCAAGAATCGGCCACGCATCGCCTAGTTCTCTTTATTACTTGACGCGTGTGGCGCCGCGACATTGACCTTCTCGCCGTCGTGCAATGCCTCGGGCGGACTGTCGATCACCCGATCGCTCGGCAGAATGCCGGCGACGATTTCGACCGTGTCCCCGAAATCGCGGCCGAGCTGCACGGATCTGAACATCACTTTGTCGTCGGCCCCGAGGACGGCGACCTGCACGCCGCGGTCGACCGGAACCAGCGCGGTCGCCGGGACGCGCACGGCATTGGCCTCGTGTGCGGTCTCGAAACGAACCTGGCAATAAGCACCCGCAGGCAGCAGGCCATCCGCGTTGGCGGCCTGCAATTCGACAAGCATGCTTCGCGAGCCAGTCTCCAGCGCATGCGAGAGAGTCACAACCGACGCATCGAATTGCCGCCCGGGATATTGCGGCAGCTGGAAGGTCGCTTTCGCTCCCGGCCGGATCTCCGCCGAGAAAGCCTGTGGTACCTGGACATAGATGCGGACCCGGGTGAGATCGGAAACCTCGAACAACTCCTGACCACTGCTTCTTCCGGCATTGATCAGGGCGCCGACATCGGTCTTGCGGGCGGTGACGATGCCATCGAACGGAGCGACGATGGTCTTGAAGGATTCCATCGCTGCGAGCTGGGATAGCTTTGCCTGCGCGGCCGCGACGATGGTTTTCTTTGCTGCTTCGTCGCCGGCTTTCTCGTCCGCCGATTGCTGCGACACCGAGTTCGATGGCAACAGCGCGATCCAGCGGCGCGCGGTTAGCGCCGCCAATCGTTCATTCGCTCTCGCTGTAGCGAGGTCGGCCCTGGCCTGCTCGAATTGCTGGTCGAGATCGGGCGTATCAATCAGCGCAAGCACCTGTCCGGCTTTGACATGGGCGCCGATATCCACGATCCACTTCTTGAGATAGCCGTCCACCCGCGCGTAAATCGCCGCTCTGGTGTAGGGCTGCACCACGCCCGGCAGCGTCAGAAAATCGGTTTTGCCGCCACGCTGAAGCGCGGCAAGCGAAACGGACGGAATCGACTGGTCATCGGTCCAATGGGCAAGGCTTCGTTGGTCGAGAACGCGCGCGGCAATGCCGATCGCGGCGATGAGGCCCGCAAGCACGAGGGCAATTATGCCCACGAGCTTCAGCCGGTGCAGATTGGGCGCAATGGTCGGTTCCGGCGGCATTTGTCGCTCCGGCAGTTCAGACAACGGCAGGTGACTGCGCACCCGCAGTGGCAGCTTTCGCGTCCCCGGCATGCACAAGGCTGAACACGGCGGGCACGGGGAGAAGCGTGGCACAGGTGGCAAACAGCAATCCACCGATCACGGCGCGGCCCAACGGCGTGTTCTGTCCCGGTTCGATGGCCATCGGAAGCATTCCGATTATCATCGCGAGCGCGGTCATCAGCACGGGACGGAAGCGCGTACTGCCGGCATCCATCGCCGCCGTTACCGCGTCGGCTCCCTCCGCCATGCGTTCGCGTGCGAACGCGATCACCAGATTGCTGTTGGCCGTCGCGACACCCATGCACATGATCGCGCCGGTGAGCGCCGGCACGGAGAGCGTTGTTCCGGTAGCGAACAGCATCCACACCACGCCGGCAAGTGCTGTCGGAAGTGCCATCACGATCACGAGCGGATCACGCCACGATTGAAAGTTGACCACGATCAGGAGGTAGATGAGTACGATCGCGAAGGCGAGCCCCGAGAACAACTGTTCATAGGCGCTGTTCATGGTGGCGACCTGGCCGCGCATGACCGCATGTACGCCGCGCGGCAGGTCCTTCGCCGCATCCCGCATCACACGACCGATGTCGGAGGCGACGCCGCCGAGATCGCGACCTTCGGTGGTCGCATAGATATCGACGACTGGACGGACATTATAATGTGAAACGACCGCATTGCCGGGGGTCCGCACTATCCTTGCCAGCCCGCCCAGCAATTGGGACTCCCCGCCGGTCCCCGAGCTGAGCGGCAGGTTGCGCAGCGCAGCCATCGTGTCGACATCATATTGCGGCGTCTCGACGGACACGGGATAGGAGACGCCATTTTTCGGATTGAGCCAGAAAGTCGGATTTGTCTGTGTGCTGCCGGCCAGCGTGTCGAGCATCGCCGTTGCCGCGTCGCGCTCATTGAGATTCACAAGCACTGCCAGAGTGCGGTCCACGACGACGTTCAGAGTGGGTTGAAGAAATGCCTGTTCGATCCGCGCATCTGCGATTCCGGTTACATGGGCGATGCGCGACAATAATTTGTCCGCATATTTCCGGTCCGTCTGCACGTCATTGCCGACGATCTGGACATCGATGGGCGCGGGCACGCCGAAATTCAGGATTTGACTGACCATGTCGGCAGGCAGGAACGAGAAGGTGACCCCGGGAAAGCCGCGCGGCAACTGTTCCCGCATCGTCCTGACATAGCCGGCCGTCGGTGCGTGACCCGGCTTCAGACTGATCAGAATGTCGGCGTCTTCGACACCGATGGTGCCCGAATTGTTGTAGGCCATGTTGATGGCGCTGACGGGCAGGCCAATGTTGTCGACGATTCCGTCGAGCTGCCCCGGCGGAATGATCCGCTGTATCGCCGCACCGACATTATCGCACAGCTTCGTTGTTTCCTCGATCCGCGTGCCTGTCTGTGCCCGGACATGGATTTTGATCTGGCCGCCATCGACGCTCGGAAA
>DATAYG010000147.1:0-8019 GCA_036272695.1 Rhizomicrobium sp.
AGTGTCTCATGGTCGTCCCTCGATGATGCTTGGAGCTGGCAACCCCAGACTCCGTTGTTGATGACACCATCATTCTGAGGGACGACTGCCTTTCCAGGCCTATCCAAGACTTGCCCCGTTACCCCATCTGCACCAGGGAACAAGGCTCAGATACGTTTCGCGCCGTCGCTGTGCGAGTTCGGCCGGATCCTCCCTGGCGGCTCGATTTTCTGACTGCTCACCTTCTTGAACATTGTATTCATTGCGGCGTCCGGCGTCCGACGCAGTAAGCGGCACTGACAGCAGGAAGGCGCTCCAGACCGCAAGCTGGGACTATATGCCTATTTAGACTTACTGTCAACCAATTCGGTTGTAACGCTAACCACGGAGCGCAAAGCCGCATCGAGTCCGCTTTCAGCGACAGAGCTCCGCGCGCAGCCGGCCAGGGAACCGCCACTGGGCGCCGCGCCCCCCGAGCACCTCTGTATTCCCATCATGGAGTCCGAGGCGCGGATTGGGCGCACCCGTGCGTTTGCGCTTCGCCCCGTCCACCGAGACTCGCGCATGCCCGTAAATCACGGCCAAATTGCCACCGGATATCCTCAATAGAAAGCGATTTAATTTCAGGTACTTATTCGAAATTCATGAGGTTTGCACCAAGACGGCGCTGCCTCAGCGTGAAACCGCCATCACAAAACGCTGTAAATCGTGCATAAAGCCGCTTGTTTATGCATCACGCTGTGATAATTGGAATTCTACCTCTCATCATCTTCGCGATCATGTTGCGCCGATGTGGCGGGGCTTTTCCGCCAGTACGACAAGACTTTCAGGCTCCGCGGCGGACCACGCATATGATCCCCAGGCCAAACTCGCTACGGTGCGTCTGAACGAAGATATGCTGCGGTCGAGATATGCTGTCACGAACGCCGTATGTTCGGGCGCGAACCCGGCGCCTGTCGCGATGGAAAGCAGCGCCACCTTTCTCGGCTCGTTGATCGGTCCGTCGGTGGCCACCACTTCAACGAAGACGAGAAGCGGGTGCGTCGGTCCCAGGTCGACGAGCACGATGTCTGGGAGATTTTTTCTCCGAGACGATATCGAGTCCAATTGCTTTGGCGAGTTTATCGTCGCGCGCGACGACCTTGTTGCCGCTTTCGCTCAGGAAGACGACTCCAGGCTTGGCCAGAAAGCGCGGCGCGAACACTTCGATGACCGCCCTGGCGATGTCGGTGCTTGTACCCGGAGACATCGAGCGCGTCTCGCCGTTCGGAAAGGTAATGAGTACGTGCTGGCCGCCGGCGACCGCCCGATTGCGCATAACTGCGATGCGTGCAGCTGGCCCGCGTTGAGATGTTTGTCGCGCCATGCGGACGCTTTTGCTTCGAACGACGATTCCGTCAGCGCGGGATCGAAGAGGTCTGCGAATTCTCCTTGCAGCGCATAACGGCCGGCAGGCGAAGTCGTGGTCAAGCCCGGCCGCGCGATCACGCTTCCAGTCGGGATAAGACTGTAGCGGATGGTATCGTCGCGGATGGATTCGCGCATGTTGACGGCATACCAGCGTTTCGGAATCTGCCGCTTGTCGGAGCGCATCGAGTCCTTGGTCCATTTGAGACGCGCCGCTTCGTCGATGCGGGCAGCCTGCTTGTCTGTCATCCGCGTGACCTGATCCGGCCTCAGCCAGCGTCCGCTGCCTTCAACGGCGCCTACATAGAGCATGACGAAGATTGTCTTCGCGGCGATTTCCCAGATCGCGTGTTCGCGCGCAGGCGTGCCGGACGGAAATATTCCGGCCAGCCGTTTGTGTATTTCCTTCCACTCGCAAAGCGGCAGAAGGCTCACGGATTGATCCCGTAAAGTTTTCCGATTGCCGCGTCGATCCGCTCCGATGAAGCATGCCTGGCGATCAGCCGCTCGACGGCCCGCATGGCGGCGGGCGCAGGGACTGGAAGCGATTCCAGTTCGAATGCCGACACGGCGACGCTGCCGCTGATGCAGCGAAATGCTTCATCGGCGGCGCGGCTGTTCAGCACCGCAGCCAGGCAGGCAGGAGAAACAAGAGGCGTGGACTTTGAGCGGATCATGTTGAGGTGGTTCTCGATCACCACGCCGCCATGCTTCTCGATAATGTCCGGGGGCAGTTCAGCCGCGATCAGCCGGCGCGATTGCTCCTTCGCTGTAGTGCGCTGCACGAGCACGCAGGTTTTCCGCGCGATCAGCCATTCATCGCCCGTTCCCATAATCTCGAACCACGGCGCATGGTTCTTCTTCGCGGCGCGGAATTCGAAGCGGCCATCGAAGGTAACAGATTCCGCCCACACCAGCGGAAGGGATGTCTTTCCGCGCGCGGTACGCAGCTGCGGTTTGTGGCGGTTCCAAACCAGCGGTCCCGTCGACACCTCATAGCCCCAGTCGCTCAGCCGATGCGGCATTTGTTCGATATGCGAGATCAGGGGTGCATGTTTCGGATCGCGCGGCGCGAACCAGGGGCGCGAAGGATCGAGCGGGAGTCCGAACGTACCGTTCCGCGTGATCTCTGCTTTCGTCTCGCTTTGCACGCGCAGATATTGCACGGAGACACGCAGGCGTTTCGCGCCTTTGACGTAGAGCGCCAGCATGGTTTCCTGCAGCACGTCCTCGAAAACGCCGCCGCGCGCGTGCACGAAATCCAGATCGAGCGGTGGAGCGGCTTTGGCGATCAGGGCGCGCAGGGCGGCGTAATACTGACCGCCGAGCATGCTGGTGGGCGTGAGATAGGCGATGAGACCGCGCGGGTTCGCCCAGCGGATCGCAATATCGGTGAACACGGCATAGAGATTTGCGTGCCCATAGAGACTTCGCGCGTACTCCTTCCGCTGCGAAGGCGTGAGTGCCACGCGCCCGTAAGGCGGATTGGTGATGACCAGATCGAATTTTGCTTCGGCCGGCTGGTCGAGCGCGTCACAGACACGAACGAGCGATGGCACGCGATGTCCGCTCGCCGCCGCAAGATCGGCCAGCAGGATATCGAGCGAGCTTTGCGTAAGCGCGGCGGCGAAGGGATCGATTTCCAGGCCAAACAGCCGATTGCCGATTTGCGCCAATGCAAGAGCAGGCTCGATCCCGGCGAGCGCATCGCGCATCTTCGCCGCGCATCGGAGCAGAAACGTGCCGCCGCCGGAAGCGGGATCGAGAACGCGCGCGGTGCGCCAGTCGAGGCCTGCCTCTTCGGCCAGAGTCACGAGCCGGTCCGCCAGAACCGGCGGCGTGTAGTAAGCACCCAATGCGCTGCGGCGGCCAGCCGGCAACAAGGACGGATAAAGACTCGTGATCGCATGCATGGCGGAGAAAACATCGAGCCGGGCCGCTTCGCATCCGAACGCGCGCGCGAGCGCAGACGCGGCACTGTCGAGCGTACCGGAAAGAGCCCCAGGCCTGGAAAGTTGCGCACGCGGGGCCGCAACGCTCGCATATGCTTCCATCGCCGCCCACGCGAACAGCGCTGCCTGCGAGGAGGCTCGCGATTCCTCCGCCGCAGCAGCCCATTGGCGTGCAGCACCGCGGATATCCGCAAGGCTCTCCGCGGCGCACAAAGACCCCGTCAATTCCGCTTTTCGAACCGCTGCACGACGGCCCATGATGCTCTCCTCGCGCCACGAAGTTAGCGCGATTCTAGATTAGAACAAATTGAGAACATTTGGAAGTGTCGTGACCGGGAACTGCTGCTCATGTCCCGGTATTACCGGCAGACTCTTGAGCCCCCAGGGAAACAGCCACCACGCCTTCGCTGCCCCGAGCCCTTCATATCCTCATATGAGCTGGCAGAATATCTGTTCGTCGCTGCTCAGTATTCCCAGTTGAGTTGCAGGGAGAGACCTGTTCGATAGACAGAAGACGTGGTGATTGCGGCGTTCTCCATGGCTTGCGCGTAGTGCAGTCCCAGAAGTGGTGCCGCCCAATTGCTGTAGGCGACCGACCCCGTTCCGACATTGGCTTGTTCGGCTGGCGTCAGGGGAGTTGCGGTCGCGGAGTCGAGCACAACGCCGATCTGGGGCACTGCGATGCTCGACATCGCCTGAATGGGCTGGGTCTCCACGGTGTTGATATTCGATTGCGCCAGTCCGTCCACGAAGGTGACGCGGTTGCAGAGTCCGCTGCCAATTCCGGAGACGTTGGCAGGCTCCCATGTCGAAGCGGTCGTCTGAGCCCAAGTGTTGGTGTTTATGGCGGCCGAGAACGCATGCACGCGATTGTAGGCGTTCCACAGGCCGAGGAAATTACCCCCGGGGCCCCCGGTGCAGGACGGACCGCCGGATCCGCTGTTTGGGCCGAATTGCATCGCCGTCGTTCCGGGCGCGGTAGCGTACATTGTACCCAGATAAGTGCAGAACAGAGCGGCGCAGTTGATGGTGTGGGGGGTGGGGGTGCCATAAGTGCACGTCAATGGAACTTTGTTGACCCAGACCCCCTGGTAATTTCCGACTATGACCACGGTCGGGGAGCGCGATGTGGAACTGTACCACGCCGGTCCGGTGCAAAGCACGAGGCCGCCGGTGGTCGTGAGGCCGGCATAGATGTCATAGAGATTCCCAAATGCCTGTACACCCGCGTTCAGCGGCAGTGAGAGCCCAAACGCGCCAATATTCTGCGGCATGTACATTTGCCCGTTCCAGACCGGAATATTTGTCCCGACATAGGGCCAATAATACACCGTCGTGCCCGCGCTTACATCGGACGTCATTACCGAGTCGCCGGTAAGCGACAGCCGGCCTTGCGGCTGGGTGAAGGCCGGCAGGGTGAGCTGGGCAAAGGGATAGGTGGAATTGCCGAATATCTGGATGCTCGGATCGAGCGCGCCGTCGGAATGGATGAGTTGCGCGGGCGGGATGTTGCACTTGCCCTTGCCGCCGACCCCCATGATGTTGACCCTCACGGCGCCCGCGCCGAGTTCCACGCCGTAATAATTCGAACTTACGCCCTGTCCGTTGCAGTCCATCTTCAGCCCGAAGATGTTGCTTGGTGCGTCGTAGGTGGAGTTGGGATTCGTATCCTGAAAGATGCAGGCAATGCTCGCCGCGTCGCATTGCGTATCGGTGATCCAGGAATGGCCGGTGACCCAGAAGCCCCAGCTCGCCACGCCCGGATAACCGAGCAGGCCGGGATAGCCGGCATAGGTGCCGGCTGCCGTGGTCGGATTGGCGCCGGCGAACGCCGGTGATCCCTGGCTGTTCACATGGGGCGACAGGAAATGATTCTGGTCGGTCCGGATGTTGGCGACGGTCGCATCGAAGGCGTTGATGTTCGTGAAATAGGAATCGTGGCAGCCCGTTAGTTCCAAATCGTAATCGGGCGAATAGGCGCCGGAAAGTCCGTCTGGCTCATCCATTCGCGAATTGAGCACCCAGATCGGGCCAACGGTGGGATATATTGCGCCGGTGGGATCGGCGTCATCGGGCGCGCATTGGAAGTCCGAGTTCCCACTCCCGAACCCGTGCTTCACGAAAATATTGTCGAAATGCATGTCTCCGCCGACGTCGATCTCGACCACTGAGGCGTTCTGGGGTGAACTCGTTCCGTCATAACCGTTCGGCGCAGAACCCTCCGGAATGCCGAGACCTTCTATGACGATATCCTTAAGTCCGCCGCCGCTGCCGCCGCTGCCGTTCCCGGTCGGCCTGAAAACGACATGATTCATGGGGGTGATGTTGGGCGATCCGAAAGCGTAGAGGCCGCTCGACGAGGTGGACAGCCCCCGGAGGGCGGGATTGATGCCGCCGCCATTGGTGGGCAGATTGATCTCTCGCGTCGTGCCGCAATCGGCAGGAAGGATTACGTCCGCGCCGCCGGGGCTGTACTGGATCGCCTGATTGATGGCATAGCCGTCATCATGACCATAATACCAGACATTGATAGGCGGGTTGTAGCCGGACGGCATTTGTGAATTATCTGTGGTTTGGATTTCCGTGTGGCTACCCATGCCGGGCACCACGTTGGATATCGTGGTGGCCAGCGTGCCATTTGACCAGATGGGCGGAAGGATCGTCGTGCCTGATAGGACACCCAACTGAGCAAGATTTCCGGTTCCGCCCGAGCCGGACAGGGCCGCAGCACTTGGAAGTGTTGCATAAGAGCCAAAATTCGCAAAGTGCCAATTCGTAATCTCCCCGGACCCATCGACATTTTCAACCACAATCTGTACGTCTTGACTTTGGTTTACCGTCCCGCCTGTGCCGGTGAATGTTACGAGGTCTCCAGCTGAATAGCCCGTACCCTTGTTTGTCAGGGTATTTCCATTTTGGCTGGGGCTCATTATTGTCCACCCGGACCAGACGGGGGTAAATGTGGCTGGCGCGGTCGTATTACCGGACGCTATGTGACTGCCCATGGTGTATTGACTCAATGTCGTTCCGCTGGGCTGGACGGAGTATTGACCACCCCAGAGAAAGTGCCAAGTGGCGATCGGCCCCTGGCTTCCACCACCGGATACCGAATCGACTACAATCGTGACTAGCTGCACAGTCGTAGAACCGGGGCTATCAAAGGCAACCACGTCACCCCGCGTAAAGTGATCCCCGGCGACAGAGACAGTCGAAGCAGGTAGCGCGTAGATCGGCGCCAGCACTTGGTTTGGACCAGCCGGCGGCGGCCCAATCTGTGATATGGCAATGAATTCGCCGGGATAGGGATAAGCTGGCGACGACGTGTTTGTCGGAAGCGAATGGTTCGGAACGTTAAGATAGCCCGATGAGCCGGCCTGCCATGTTGCGCTGGCGTTCGAGTTATACACCTGCACGTCGCAGGATGCGCCCCATTCGCGGACATTTCCGGTGAAGGCGCTCACGCGGGTAAAGCAGGTGCCCGCGTTGTCCGCAATCTTCGATCCGCCGTCCACGGGCCCATAGCCGACACCGGTCCCTCCTCCGCCGAAGGTGAGGCTTATCGAGCCTGATACCAACGGCGCTTGGGACAGCCATATCGCCGTCGTATCGCCAGTTGCCGGGTCCGTGATAACCGCATCAACAGTCTCGGTGGTGGGGAGATAAAGCGGCCCCCCCGTTGGCCCCTGAACCGACATTCCTCGCGTAATAACAATTGTCGTCGTCGTTATCGGGACGTATCGGCTCAACGACGGGCTTATCGTGCCATTGTCCGTAAAATGACATGCGGGCACTCCCACTCCGGCCTGCTTCTGGTACAGCCCAGCGCCCCCATCCCCGGGTTGAAAATATCCGCTCGCATAGATCAGCGTATCGCCAGAGTGGGGCAGGCCTGTGATCGTGGTAAATGTACTGGGCGCCCCGTAGACTCCAGCTACAACGTTCACATATGTGGGAGTCTGCCCCCATGCGAAAGTAACCCCCACCAACAGATATAACAACCACATGAAATTTCGTACCATCGGATTACCCCCTTTCGGCGTAGCGCGAGCAAGCCGGCACTGTAGCGCCGCCGTCGCGTCAATTGCGCGCCCCCTCAGACCCGAAGCTGGTCACGTTGGAACTCTTCGAATCACTCCATGATAATCAAGTTGGCGGATTGGCAAGCAGGTAAGGCAGACCATTGTTGATATTCGTATTCTCGCCCCAGACAGTTGGGTCGAATCCCGCCGGCAGGCCGGATTGCAACTGCGCCGTCGAAAGGCCGGTGATACCGGGATCGTTGGCTATATTTCCAGCGCCCTGAGACGGGTTTGTTATGCCACTGGTTTCGGTGTCCCAATATGTGTCATTCAGACTGCCGGCCTGCGCCTGATCAAATCCTATCAGTCCGCCCGCGTAGGTCGTAGCAGTCACTTCTCCCGTGCAGTAGGACGCGGAAATTGCCCCGTCATTCTGGCCGACGAGCCCCCCGGATGTGCCGCCCTTAGTGACCTTACTGCGAGCGTAAGAATTCGCTATCGCGCCGCCATCGTCATTCCAGGCAACCAAGCTACCGAGCAACCCACCGCCCTGCTTCGCTTGAGAAGTAATCGTACCGCGTGCGTAAGAGCCAACTATTTTACCATCGTTTGTCCCTACCAGACCGCCCTCCAAGCCATCCTTTGCGATAGCGCCATGGATC
>DATAYG010000148.1:0-24233 GCA_036272695.1 Rhizomicrobium sp.
CGAGCCCCATCATCGCGATGCGAAATCCCTCTCCTTCCGCCCCTATCCGGTTTGCGACGGGGACGCGGCAATTGTCGAACAACACCTGTGCGGTAGGCTGATTTTTCCAGCCGAGCTTCTGCTCCAGCTTGCCGAAGGAAAGCCCGGGCGTGCCATTCTCGACGACGATACAGGAAATGCCCTTCGGCCCTTCCTCGCCTGTTCGCACCATGCAGACATAGATGTCCGAGGTTCCCGCTCCGGAGATGAAGGCCTTGGTACCATTCAGGACGTAATGATCGCCATCACGCGCTGCCCGGGCCCTGAGGCTACCTGCATCGGATCCGGACCCCGGTTCGGTAAGGCAATAGCTCGCGATATGCTCCATCGTCGTGAGCTTCGGCAGGAATCTGTGCCGCTGTGCATCGCCGGCGAAGCGGTCGATCATCCACGAGGCCATGTTGTGAATGGAGATGAAGGCCGCCGTGGAAGTGCAGCCTGCCGACAACTCTTCGAAGATGATGGCCGCGTCCAGCCGCGACATCTCCGAGCCGCCGACATCCTCTTTGAGATAAATTCCCGCGAACCCCAACTGCGCCGCCTCGCGCATGACGTCGACCGGGAAATGCTCCTTCGCGTCCCATTCCGCGGCATACGGCGCGAGCTTGTCCGCTGCAAAGCGGCGCGCTGCCGCCTCTACCGCGCGCTGGTCCTCGTTCAGTTCGAAATCCATGACCAACCGTCCAGACGTGCTCGTTTCGCCAGGCACGAACCGGTCTCCCGGCCGTCAATCGTGTTGTGACGGTCGTGGAACGGTCAAGTCAATGCTTGTGGTCTCGCCTATCAAGGTGCTGCGGGAACGGCTCCGTCCGTCGGCGCTGCTGCGTCAGGGACTGAACCAATGGCTCCAGAGCCCTTGGTATTGTTCGGCATGCGGGCAACAGCTCCACGGCTCGCAAGCCAGGCGAGCAGTTGGTCGCGGCCATAAGGCACATTTCGCCAGCGCGCCGGCGCGGTGTGTTAGAGGTATTATCTGCACTAATTTCGTTTGCTGGGCGGCGGCGCGGATTTGTCATGCGCTGCCGCCGCGGGTGCCGGCTTGGCTGACCCGTGTTCGATCTTGTAATCCGTATGGTGTTCCTCGGCGTTCTGCATCAACGACTGGCCCCAGGCCATGAACTGCGGCAGCGTCATATGCTTCCTGGCGGCCAGCTGGCTCTCCAGCCCGTAGAACCCCTTGGTGCGGGTCCGGCAGGCCGGTGTCAGCTGGGACGAGTGCTGCATCATGCAGATCAATTTGCGCCCGGCGCCAGGCGCAACGGAGCTGCAGAACTTTTCGTATTGTCCCTTGCAGGGGTCCATTGCTGCGTGCGGTGCGCCGACCGGGCTCGCGTCCGCGAAGGTCATGCCGCTGCCAAGCACAATGAGAATTCCGATCGGAATGAACCGTCGCATGCCAATCCGCCTCAGGAAATGCGTAAGAGCACGATAGCGCGAAATCCGTCGCGCCGACAATCGAATAAGTACACTGGCGATGAAGGACGACGCGCAGGGCGGGCACGTTCCGGCAACGTACCGTTTTCCGTCGCCATGACGTCGCATTCTGGACAGGGCTGCGGGGCTCGGATACTAGGGACGCTCGATCGGGCTTCGGCGAAATTGTGCATGGTGAGTGTCCGCATGTCCTTGCGCGCGCTCCGGCGTGAGAGGCAGCGGACGGCCGCATGATGGAAAAGGACAAGGAAGTCGACCTCGAGCTGGGCGGCATTCTCTGGCCCGATATCGCCGGCGTCGCGGAGCTGCTCCCGACGGCTCCTGCCGAAGCCGAGCGTCAAGCCCGGGCCGTACTCGCCCTTCTGCCCGGCCAGCCGCACGCGCTGCGCATTCTGGTCGATGCGCTACGTGTGCAGGGCAACATCGACGGCGCGCGCTCCGCGCTGGAATCGATGGCGAAGGATTTTCCCGAGCTCGCGGTCGTGCACCAGGAATTGGGGACGCTGCTCGGCGAACTCGGTGATGGCGAAGCAGCGGCCCGTGCACTTTCTCGGGCAGTCGAACTCGAACCGCGCCATCCGGCCGCCTGGCGCTCCCTGGGCGACGAACTGGCGGCCCTTGGCGACAAGCCGGCCGCCGCAGGCGCCTACGCGAAACACTTCGAGTCGTCGATTCTCGATCTCAAAATGATCGAGCATATGCTCGCGCGCGGACCCGAGAAGGACGAGACCGCGGCGAACATGCTGCGCGAATTCCTGAAAATTTATCCCACCGATGTGTTCACGATCCACCAGATGGGCCGCACCTATATGCAGGTGGGCCTGTTCGAACCCGCCGAGCAGCTCTTTGCCCGCGCCCTTGCGCTGGCGCCCGACTTTGCCGATGCCGGCCGGGACTACCGGATCGTCCTTTACCGCCAGAGCAAGTGGCAGGCGGCGAGCGCCGAGCTGGACAGGCTCCTGAAGGACGAGCCGGAAAACGCCGAATACCGCTTCGCCAAGGCGACCGCCTTGCTTCAGCTGGGAGATTACGCGACCGCCGTTGGCCTCTTCGAGGCGCTTGTTCGCGATCACCCCGATGTGGCGCGCCCCTGGGCGGGATATGCCAACGCGCTGAGAAGCCTGCGGCGCACGGAGGAATCGATCGCCGCGTTCCGCAAGTGCATTAGTCTCGATCCCGGCATTGGCGCCGCCTGGTGGTCGCTTGTGGATCTGACGGGGCCGCAGATTTCGGATTCGGATCTGCACACGATGCAACGCCAGCTCGCGCGCGCGGAGCTCTCCCACGAAAACCGCACATATCTGCATTTCGCCCTCGGCGAAGCGCTCGATGCGCGACAGCAGTACGAGCAAGCGTTCGAGCATTTACGCGAGGCCAATGCCTTGCGGCGCAAGGAGCTCCCCTACGACGCCAACGAGATGACCAGGGCCATCAAACGGGTCAAGCGCCAGTTCACGGAGGATTTCTTCCGCGCCAGGCAGGGAGAAGGCTGCGTTGCCGAAGACCCCATCTTCATTGTCGGCCTGACGCGATCGGGCTCAACGCTGATCGAACAGGTCTTGTCGAGCCATCCTGCGATCGAAGGCGCGGGCGAGCTGCCGAGCCTTGCCCTCATCGCCACGCGCGTGCAGATGAAGCACAAATCGAAGAGCCCGTCGGAAAGAGACGACGGGCCCGCACTCGCCGAGGAGGATCTGAGAGCGCTGGGTGAGGAATATCTGGAGGCCTCGCGCATCTACAGACGGCTCGGGCGTCCCTTCTTCACCGACAAATTGCCGGGCAATTTCCACCATCTGGCGCTGATCTGCGCGGCGCTCCCCCATGCGAAGATCATCGACGTTCGTCGGCATCCGCTCGCCTGCTGCTTCTCCAACTACAAACAGCAATTTCCGTGGGGGCAAGCGCAGACCTACGATCTCGCCGACATGGGCCGCTATTACCGGGACTATGTCGAGTTGATGGCGCATTTCGACGCCGTGCTGCCCGGGCGCATCCATCGCGTGTTCTACGAGGATATGGTGCGCGACACCGAGACGGAGGCGCGGCGCCTCTTCGATTATTGCGGATTGCCGTTCGAACCGGCGAGCCTGCGCTTCTACGAAAGCGAGCGTGTCGTCTTCACGCTCAGTGCGGAGCAGGTCAGGAGGCCTATCTTCACGCGGGCCAACGAGCAGTGGCGGAATTACGAACGCTGGCTCGGTCCGCTGAAGGCCGCGCTCGGCGAGCTGCCGGACATCTATCCTGCCGTGCCCGACCGGGTTTGACAGACGGGGGCATTATGGAGCCGGCAGGGCAGAAAGCGCTCACCTCCACGGAGGGGCAACCGCTACGAATACGCTGCGGTCAGCGGTGCCGGTTCCTCCACGCTCCGCATCGCTCCGCGGAGGAAGAGGAGGAACCGCACCCGCCTCGTGGCTGCGCAGAGGAGGAACATGAGCATGGCCTGGAGTGAGGAGAGAAAGCTGTGACGTTCGCCGAGACAGATCCTCTGGCCGATATTCCCGGCGAGCGTGTACTTTCCGAGCGGCTCGCCGAGGCTGCGGGCCATCTTGGCCGCGACGTGCAGAAGGTGCTCTCCGGCTCTGGCGAGATTCTCGATCAGGTACCAGGACAGCAACAAGCGCTTTTCCTGCTCGCGAGTGCCCTGAGGCTCATCGAAGACAAGGACGGCGCGCGCAAGCTGCTCGAATGGATGGCGGAGCGCCATCCCAAGCTCGCCGCCCTGCAATACGAGTTCGCGCTGATGCTGTGCCGGCGGGGCGAACGCGAGCAGGCGATTGCATGCCTGAAGCGGGTGGTCGAGCTCGAGCCGAACCATGCGGCGGCGTGGCGCATGCTGGGCAACCAGCATTCGCTCAAGGGAGAAACTTCAGAAGCCGCCGCGGGCTACGGCAAGCATGCCCTGCTCTCTCTCGTGGAGCTGCGCCTGGTCGAAGACTCCATCGTGTCGGGCAACGACGGGATCGCCAAAGCGGAGAACATGCTGCACGCCGCGCTCGAGGTGAACCCCACGGACGTCACGCTCCTCAGGCTCCTCGCCATCGTGTTCACGAAAATGGGCGATTACCTGAGGGCCAGGAAAAGCCTTGCGCGCGCACTCGGACTGACGCCGTTCTCCGTCATGCTGCGGAGCGAATACGCCGATTCGCTGCAGCTCGGCATGCACTGGCAGGAAGCCAACGAGCAGCTCGAAATCCTCCTCGCGGCCAATCCGGAAAACCCGCAATACAAGGCACGGATGGCCTCCAACCTTGTGATGATGGGCGAGACCGAGCGCGCCTTCGCGCTGCTGGACGAGCTGCTCCCGGAACTCGAGAAGAATCCGTCATATTGGCTCAATCGCGGCCACGCCCTTCGGCAATCGGGACAGGGCAAACTGTCCGTAGAGGCCTACCGCACCTGCCTTGCGGTCGACCCGGAATTCGGCGCCGCGTGGTGGGGCCTCGCCAATCTCAAGAACTACCGTTTTCTGGAAGGCGACATCGAGAAGATGCTCGCCGCGCTCGCGAGCGAAAATCTCGACAACATGCATCGGGTTCAACTGGAATTCGCGGTTGGGCAGGCGCTCGAAGACGAAAAGAAGTATGGCGAAGCCTTCCAGCATTACTGCAGGGCCAATGAGTTGCGGCGGCGTTCAGTTCATCACAACGCCGACGCGCTCTCTACCAGCATGAAGAAGCTCAAGCACGTGTTCACGCCCGGATTCTTCCGCGCACGGCCGCGCGTTGGCTGTCCGGCGCCGGATCCCATCTTCATCGTCGGCATGGTGCGTGCGGGTTCGACGCTGGTTGAGCAGATTCTGTCGAGCCATTCCCTGGTGGAAGGAACGATGGAACTGCCCGAGATGGTCAATATCGTTACCGGGCTGCGGCAGCGCTGGCCGGAGAAAAGCTATCCGGAGCTGCTGGCCGACCTCGACGGCCCGGAATTGGAATCGCTGGGGCGCCAATATATCGCAGCGGTCCAGCATCACCGGCGGCTGGGGCGGCCCTTCTTCACCGACAAGGCGGGGACGAATCTGTGGCAGGTCGGCCTCATTCAACTCATCCTGCCCAATGCGAAGATCATCGACGCCAGGCGGCACCCGCTCGGTTGCTGTTTGTCCGCCTTCAAGCAGGACTTTCCCGGCGCTTCCACATCGCATTCCTACGACATGACGGAACTGGGCCGCTGCTATCACGACTATGTCGAGATGATGGCGCATTACGACCGGGTGCTTCCCGGCCGGGTGCATCGCGTCTTCCACGAGAACATGATCCGCGACCCTGAAGGCGAGATCCGCCGTCTGCTTGAGTTCTGCGGCCTGCCGTTCGAGGAAGCGTGTCTGCGCTTCTACGAATCGGATCGTCCGGCGCGCACCTTCAGCTCGGAGCAGGTGCGCAAGCCCGTGTCGGTCGGCTCGAGCGAACGGTGGAGGGACTACGAACCCTGGCTCGGCCCCCTCCAAGAGGCTCTGGGCGAGGTTCTGACGCTCTATCCCGAGGTGCCGGCGTTCGACTGATCCTTCGGGCTATTTCGCTTTGCGTCGTACGCCAAACGCAGTGAATAAGACCGCTGAGCGGTGTACGATCTCTTGTGGACGAATTGGGGCCTTTGCCCGCGACGTCCAAGGGGGTCTCTGCGATGAACAAATATCTGCTTATGAGTGCGGCCGCCGCGATGGTGACCATCGTGGGCTCCGGTGTCGCGCAGGCTGCGACCACGGTGCATTTGGATGACTACTGCGACTACTTCGTGATCAACACTACCAACGGCAACCTCGTTGCCGCTCAACATGTCGGCGCCTGGCAATGCGGCTCGAGCGCGCTCAACGATCCGGGCCTGTACCAGAAGAAAGAAGCCGTACCCGGCTATCTGGGCAAGAAGGCGAAAAGTGGCGCCGTAGTGTTCGGCGACAACAGTCTGATCTCTTTTTACCCGATCGCCGATGGACTGCTTTTCGTCCTCGGTACGCCATATGGATCGAGCTCGGAGTGGGCGATTCTTGCGAATACGGCTGGCGGCTCAACCTTCGTTTGGGGCGAGGGCCAGGAGGACCTCAGATTGCGAGCCGGTCCCAACAACCACAAATCCGCACTCGCCGAAGCGATCAAGGCGCTCGGCAAGTAAGAGCTTCTAGACAGCCGTGCCGGCGTTCGACTGAGCCTTCGGGCCGTTTGGACCACGTCGCTCACGCACGAGTGATGTGGCGCCCGTATTGCTCCGAACGAAAACGGGCGCGGGCACCGTTGTCGGAAGTACCGCTCCTCCTGGTGCGGTTTGCCTTGGTCAACCGCGGAAATGTCGGTTTGATTCCATTTTGCCTGGGACGCCGGCACCAATTGGATAAAGCCGATGAAGGGTGTATGATCCCGTATTCACGATTTCTGGGCATTTGTCTGTGAACATCCAAAGGGGTCTCCGCAATGAACAAATATCTGCTTATGAGCGCTGCCGCCGCCATGGCGGTAACGGCGGCTACGGGATCGGCGCAAGCCGGCGCCGGCATGACCACGATAGGTTTTACCGGTTACTGCGATTACTTCGTCGTTCACTGGAACGGCAAGGGAATCTACACGGCCCAGCATGTCGGATATTCTCAATGTGGCTCGTCGGTACTTCACGATATGGGTATCGGACCGAAGAACCCGCGGAAGAAAAAGGGCACAGCTGATATCGTCGACGGTTCGCTTCAACAACAAGACGTCGATCTTCTGTACGAATTCTCCACGCCGTTCAAGGACGGGGGCACCTACACGCTTTGGGCGAGCACAAATGGAGGGAGCGCGTTCATCCTGGGACAGGGCAACTATATGCTCGGCAAGGAGCACGGCTCGAATACGATGATCTCAGACGCGATCAACGCTCTGCTGGCACATCAGCAATAATTCGAGACGCTGTTTCGCCCCGCGCGCTCCCAGCGCGGCGGACGCAAGGCCTCTGGCACGCGCTCCCCCGCGATCCGTGAGGTTGCCTTGCGCTTTGGCACCTTGGCAGAAGAGCGGTCGCGCCAAGAATCTCAAGCTGACAGGGGCATTCGCCGTCGAGGCCCTTTCTTGTCCTGCCACCGTCACTCCGGGACTTTGAACACCGTGCCGCCTCCATATTGGCCTCCACTCGAGGTCGTGCCGTAGAGGAAGCCCTTCATTGCAATGAGGCCACCGATCGGATCTGCGCCGTCATCCGCACCGGTGAAGGAATACAGGACCGACTCGGTGCCGTCAGGCGCGACTTCGAAGACGGTGCCGTCACCGTTCGCACCACCCTTTTCTGTCGTGCCGTACAGGTTTCCGTTCTTGTCCGTGATCAGTGGTGCGATCGGAAGATCGCCGTCGCTGCCGCCCGTGAAATTGAAGAGCGTGTTCAGCTTGCCACCTTTCGAGATGTCGAACACCGTTCCGGCACGAGAAGGGCCCCCGCCAGAGGTGGTGCCGAAAAAGTGTTTTCCCGCAGCGATCAGATTGGCGTAAGGCCGTGCGCCGTTCTTAAGTCCGGCAAAGAAAAACAGCACCGAATAGGTGCCGTCAGGCGCAATCTTGAAAATGTTGCCGTCGCCCGCATAATAAGGATTTCCCGTCGCAGTGCCGTACATCGTCCCACGCTTGTCCATCACAAGCCCGGCATGCGGAAAGGCACTGTCATGCGCACCGGCAAAATTAAATTCATGCAGCACCGTTTCGGTGCCGTTTGGTGCAACTTCGTATACGACTCCGCAGCCATTGTATCCTTCACAAGCGGTGTTGCCGGAATAGCCGCCAAAAACGGTCGTTCCGTAGAGATTGCCCTGCGCATCGGCAATCACTCCGGAGTAGGGCAGATCGCCGTCGCTGCCTCCGGTGAATTGATAGAGCACGGATTCAGTCCCGTCCTGCGCGACCTTGAACACGTTCCCGGCACCGTCCGTCGTGCCTCCGGTGGTCGTGCCGTAGAGATTTCCGGTCGCATCCCGGTATAGCGGCGCTGTGGGATTTGCGCCGTCGCTCCCGCCGGCAAAGGTATAGATTACGGATTCGGCGCCCTTTTTCGTTATCCTGAAAACCGTCCCGCAACCGGAGCCGTTCGTGCAACCCGGAGTGCCGCCGTAATATGTCGTTCCATACAGATTTCCAGGACCGTCGGTAATCAGGCCGGCACGCGGACTGTTCCCGTCGCTGCAGTTCGCCTGGGCGCAGAAAGCGTAGAGTACCGTTACTCCGGCTGCGCTCGAACCTGCGGTCATTGCGGCCGCCACAAAAGCTCCGGCCAGAATGGTGCAGATCTTCGCGAGACGTGGAACACGATACATGGAAATCCCCACTCGATCACGGTAATTCCAAATATCAGAAAATTGCGTTTCTCACAAGTCCCGGCAGTTCGCCGAAAATGGCGGGGCCCGCCGGCGCCAGACCAACTCCAGCGCACGCATGTTCGTGAATAAGGAGCCTTCGAGCACCAACCGCGCATCGACACCGGGTCGTGCGCGCGCGCCCGGGTCCAGAAATCGTTCCCCTTGAAAAAAAAGCGGCGGCACGAACCGTGCCGCCGCTCCGTTCATATCGGCGGAAAAGCCGATAACTAATTTGTAGATGTTCTTACTTGCCGATAGCCTTGAGTGCGTCGGCGATCGAGGACTTGTGGCTGTTGGGACGACCCGGGAGGACGTGATCCTCTTGACCCTGGTTCAGAACGTAGGTCGAGGAGCCGCTCGAGTTGACCAGGATCGCCCACTCGGAGCTCGATCCGTACGGCGTGCCGAGGACGAAGTCCAAGGCGTCGTCGATGGAAACGCCAGCATAGGCCCAAGTCGTGTCGCCGAATACCACCGCGCCGCTTTTCGCCTTCTTGCCGGCATGGCCAGGCACGCCTTCTTTTTTGTGATACAGGCCCGGGTCGTTGAGCCTGGTCGAGCTGCAGAAGGCAGCGCCGACATGCTGGGCGGCCACGAGCGAGCCGTTGGTGTTGTTGATCACGAAGTAATCGCAGAAGGAATTCAGGTTTACCGTCGTAGCAGCCTGCGCGACACCGGACATGGTCGCCGCAACCGTGGCAGCCGCACTCATAAGAAGATACTTGTTCATTTTGGATAACCCCCTATCAAGGCTCAAGCCGACAAATCTCGGCCGTGAGGACGCTACCCACCCCTCAATAGCTTGTCAAGCGGGAAGGCGGAATTCGAGATATTCGGGCAAGACTTGGGACAGCACCTGCGCGCCAATCAATTTTGCTTCTTCGAAGTCATTGAATCCAAAGGCGTTCTGTCGCGCGCCGGGGGAATACAAACGGCCGACCGCAGTCCCGTTAACAGAGGGAGACGAAGCCGGCGGCACCGACGCCGCCACTGGAGCAAGTCGGATTACAGCTCGCGTGTACCGATACACCAGGACATGGCCTCCAGCTGAAATCGGACAACCTTTCTGAGGGTCGGGACCAATTGACCTTCCTGGCTCTCAAGCGCCTCCAGAAGCTTCAGAAAGCTGAGCCTATTTATGTGAAGAACGCTGTCGAAGACGTGTTCCGGTTTCGTTTCGCCTGCCTCCCGCATTATGCGATAGAAGATGGCCCGAGACAGCTTGGGGGTACGGGAAGAACCGATCATCAGGCAGGAAAATTGCACTGCCGGTCCTTCCACCTTGAAATCGGGAACGGGAAAAGCGCCCAGAGTGGCATTCAGGTTCATCAGTTGCTCAATGACGACCTCGCGGCCACTTTCAGTCGTCAAAGTCATCGGCAGACTGAATGCCTGACGCTCGGGACTGGCAATCCCAAATTTCCAGAACGCGGCGAACGGGCTCAGCATGCTTCGCCCCATTCGCACCTCCTCTCCAAAGGTACCCGTGAGGGTCACGCCATCTCTTTCACTGTATGGCTGAGCTTTTGGATCGTGCTGAACGAGTTCGAGAATCGGTACAAAAACGATCTTGCCGCGCCACGTGAGCAGCCTACTCTGCAAGAGCCATCGTTCGGTTCTCTCAGGCTCCGGCCCGGGAAATTCGATGCCGAACTCGTCCCGCAGAACCGTGCGAACATCGGCGGGGAGGGAGTCGAGGCCCGACAGGAACTGGTCCGCCCGGTCACACCCGCTGCTCCAGGTGAAACTGTCGCTATAGCCTTCGAAAAACGAGCGCTCCGCGTTGCCGATCACAGCCGAGTCCCTGATTCTCAGCCGTCCGTCGATCAACTCCAGATCGGAAACAGGAAATATCAGATTGGGCGGCACATGCACCCCAATCGCCCTTTCCGGATTCGCCGGCACTATTCCCGGTCCAGCTCCATCGCTCTTGACTGCAATATTCTGCGCAGTGCCGCCCAGCGCACGAAAAGCGTGCAGCATGAACTCCCACGTCCAACCCATCGGCAACTCCTCTTCAGATTAACGTCGAGGCTGTTGACGGCATCGGCCAGCGACGTATCCAGTGGCGGCTATGCTCAATGCCCTTCTGAGCGTCAAGCGGCCAAACGGTTCACCTTGCCGGGGCACGGTCAGGATCGCTCGGCCTGGGTGCACTGAAGTGTAACAATCCAGAGGACCCCGGATGGATCGAGGAGTTCGTGCGCAAATGACACGCTCTGCATTTCCCGCGTTGCGCATGCGGCGACTGCGGCAACACGATTGGACCCGCCGGCTCGTCGCCGAACACGCGCTCGCTGCAGCAAATTTCATCTGGCCGCTTTTTCTTATTGAAGGTGAAGGACTTAGCCGGCCAATCGCGGCGATGCCGGGCGTCGAGCGCCTGAGCATCGATCGCGCCGTGCGGGCTGCCGAGGATGCGGCCGCGCTCGGCATCCCCGCGATTGCACTGTTCCCGCACACCGATCAGGCCCTCAAGACGGCGGACGGCCAGGAGGCACTCAATCCGGCCAACCTGGTCTGCCGTGCAGTGCGCGCCATCAAGCGGGCAGTGCCGCAAATCGGCGTGCTCTGCGATGTGGCACTCGATCCCTATACCAGCCACGGGCATGACGGAGTGCTTGTGAACGGCCGGGTCGCCAACGACGAGACTGTGGATATCCTGACCCGCCAGGCCCTGCTCCAGGCCGAGGCCGGCTGTGACATCGTTGCGCCTTCCGACATGATGGACGGACGGGTGGCGGCCATCCGCAAGGCATTGGAATCGGCCGGGTTCAGGGACACGCTCATCATGGCGTACGCGGCCAAATACGCCTCAGCCTTCTACGGTCCATTTCGCGACGCCGTGGGCTCCGCAAAGGCGCTGACCGGCGACAAGCGCAGCTATCAGATGGATCCGGCCAACAGCGACGAAGCGATCCGGGAGGTCGCGCTCGATATTGCGGAAGGGGCCGACATGGTGATGGTCAAACCCGGCCTGCCCTATCTCGACGTGCTGCAGCGGGTAAAAGAGGCATTCCGCGTGCCCGTGTTCGCCTATCAGGTATCGGGCGAGTACGCGATGTTGGTGGCCGCGGCCGAGCGCGGCTTTCTCGACCGCGACAGCGCCATGCTGGAAAGCCTGATAGCATTCAGACGCGCCGGCGCGTCAGGCGTGCTGACCTATTTCGCGCGCGACGCGGCGATTCTCCTGCGAAAGAATTAACGAGCGCTTCGGGCAGTTTATATCACCGCGACGTGATCATTCTTCACGCGACCGTGGGGGTGGCGGCTCTTGCCAGCAGACCCCCGCGCGCAGACAATCCTATCAGATGATTACGGAGCAAAACCCATGCGCATCCTGGTTGTGGGCCTGATCGCAGGCATCGTCCTTGCCCCCCTTGCCGCATTCGCCGAAGAATCCGCCGCTAACGAATCAAGGCCACCCGCCCAACCCGTTTCGACAGCCCCGTCGCCCGATCTTGTCGTGTGTCATTACTATTACTCACATGGAACAGTCGTCGGGCACCAGGATTGTCATCCCTTGCGCTACTGGGCGTGGCGCCGCCACGAACTCCAGGAAAACATCCGGGAGTTCCAGTTGCGATCCCTGGGTGAGAAAAGCTGATCCGACGTACGCGTTTTCAGCTGCGGTCGCCGCCACGCAGTGCCTCGGTGCGCGCGAAAAGGCTCGACGTGTCCCAGCGGCGGCCGCCCATTCGTTCCACCTCGCCATAGAACTGGTCGACAAGTGCCGCGAGCGCTAGCGGGGCTCCGTTGCGGCGCGCTTCGTCAAGGCAGATGGCAAGATCCTTCCTCATCCATTCCACCGCGAAACCGTGGTCGAAATTGCCTTCAAGCATCGTGACGTGCCGGTTCTCCATCTGCCAGGACTGCGCCGCGCCTTTTGAAATCACCTCCACCACGGCGAGCGGATCGAGATTTGCCGCACGCGCAAAGCTCAGGGCCTCCGAAAGTCCCTGCACCGTTCCGGCGATGCAGATTTGATTGACCATCTTTGTGAGCTGCCCTGCCCCGGCCTCACCCATGCGCTGACAATGCCGCGCATAGGCGTGCATGACCGGAGCCGCCTTCTCGTAATCACTCTCGCTGCCGCCGCACATGATGGTGAGCTTGCCGTTTCGGGCGCCCTGTTCGCCCCCGGAGACCGGCGCATCGACGAAACCGAGCCCACGCGCTTTGGCTGCCACCGCCAGTTCGCGGGCAATCGCCGCAGACGCCGTGGTGTGATCGACGAAAACCGCACCGGGTTTCATGGCCTCAAACGCGCCGTCCTTGCCACGGGTGACGGCTTCGACGTCGCTGTCGCGCCCCACACAGGCGAGCACGATTTCGGCGTCTTCGGCGGCAGCGGCCGGCGACGGTGCGCTCCGCCCGCCATATTCGTTGACCCATTGTTCCGCTTTGCCGGAGGTACGGTTGAACACCGTCACGTCGTGACCGGCGCGGGCGAGATGACCGGCCATCGGATAACCCATCACGCCAAGTCCGATGAATCCCACACGCAGCGGCATCATTCCTCTCCTCTTGCGAATTCCGAGACCAGTTAAGCTCTGACCGGGCGGCTCTGCAAAACGGGTCGCTACTCCACCGCCTCGATTTGCGGCGGATGTCCGAGCAGAGCCGGCTTTCGCATCAGGAACAGCACCAGAAGCGCCGGCAGGGAAATGAAAAACATGAACAGGAAATCATTCGCGTAGGCGATGACCTGGGCGTTGTATTGCACAACCGCGTCCATCTGCATCGCGCCAAAAGGCAGTTGCAGGTTCCAATAGAGGCTCGGCGCATTGGCCGAAAGTGCGCGATTGAACGGCGTGACGTGACTGGCGAGTTGCGCATGCATCGTCTGAATGCTGTTCGCGAGCATCGTGGTGGTGATCGACACACCGACGGCGCTGCCCACATTGCGCATCAGATTGAACATCGCCGAGCCGTCGGTGCGGAAAATGGACGGCAGGGTCGAGAACGCGATCAGGTTCATCGGCACGAAGATCAGGCCCATGCCGACGCCCTGCACAAATGAAACAGTGCTGAGCCACCAGGGAGCAATCTCCGGGGTCCAGTGCGACATTTCCCACAGGCTCCACAGCAGCATCGCAGTGCCGGCGGCGATGACATGGCGCGCGTCGAGCCGCATGGCGAGCCGGCCAGCAAAGAACATGGAGATCATCGTGCCGATACCGCGCGGCGCCATCAGCAGCCCGGTCTGGGTAACGGTGTAGCCGCCGAGATTCTCGAGATAGGGCGGCAGGAGCGCCGAACTCGCGAGCATGATCAGCGCCACGAGCAGCATCAGGATCAGTCCGCTGACGAAATTGCGGTCCGTGAAAATTTCCCGCGGGACGAAGGATTTGTGCGAGGTGAACATGTGAACGAGAAAAAGATAGATTCCCGTCGCTGCCACCAGGGCTTCAATCACGATTTCAATGGACGAGAACCAGTCTTTGTCAGTGCCGCGGTCGAGCAGGAGCTGCAGCGCGCCAAGGCCCACGCCCAGCACCGCAAAACCGAACCAGTCGAATTTGAGGTTCTCCGAGCGCGGCGTATCGCGCAGGAAAAACCAGATACCGGTGACCGCGGCGATGCCGAAAGGCAGATTGACATAGAACACCCAACGCCAGTCATAGGCATCGGTGAGATAACCGCCAAGCGTCGGGCCAAGGATCGGGCCTACCATCACGCCCACGCCCCAGATCGCCATCACCGTGCCGCGCTTCTGCGGCGGATAAAGATCGAGCATGATGGCCTGGGAAAGCGGCGACAGCGCGGCCCCGAACGCCCCCTGGATGAGCCGGAAGATAATCATCTGGTCAAGCGTCTGCGCGGCGCCGCACATCATCGAAGCCACGGTAAAGCCCGCGAGACTGACAATGGCGAAATTCTTGCGGCCGAAGCGCGCTGCGATCCAGCCGACCGGCGCCGTCATGATCGCCGCGGCTACTATGTAAGAAGTGAGGACCCAGGTGATCTGGTCGCGCGACGCCGCAAGGCTGCCCTGCATATAAGGCAGCGCGACATTGGCGATCGTGCTGTCGAGCGCCTGCATCAGCGTGCCCGCCATCGAGCACAGCATCACGATGCGAAGCTCAGCCTTCGAATAGGCTTCGTGCGAGTGGCCGGTGGTTCTCATCACAGATCAGAACTTTGGCAACTTATTTTTTCACCATGGCCGGTCTTGAGCCGGCCACCCAGTGCCCCGCGTCCGCGCGGCAAGTAACTCCATCGATTGATCATCTTGTCATCGAAATATTTCGGCTCGTGGACACTCGCCGGCCGGGTGGCCGGCTCAAGGCCGGCCATGGTAAGCGTAAGAAAAACGTTCAATTGTAGAGCAACCGGAACCAGCGGCGGTGCCCGGTGTCGATGGAGACATAGGTGCTCATGCCGGCGCGCAGCGGCGGATCGCCGGGCTTCAGGTCGAGCCTGATCTTGACCGTCACGCGCTGGGTAACCTTCACCCAGTTGCCGCTCGCATTCTCTGCCGGCAGCACGGAGAAATCCGCACCCGTCGTGGGGCTGATCGAACTCACTTCGCCTTCCCACACCCTGCCCGGATAGCTATCGATGGTGACATCGACCGGATCGCCGATGTGAACATGGGTAAGGTCGGTTTCTTTCATATTCGCTTCGACCCACTCGTTGTTCGTCGACACGAGACCGACTGCGCTAGTCGTCGTGAAGGCGGATAACGCCGACACCACGAGCGTGCCGGGCTGGAGCGAATCCACTTCGGTGACGATGCCGTTGAACGGCGCGCGAACGGTGGAATGTTCAAGCTGGCGCTGGGCTTCGTCGACCTGCGCTTTTGCCTGCAGATATTGCGGCAACCTTTCCACCGGAATGGCGATATTGCCCCCGAGCTTGGCAAGCTGAACCTGCGCCTGGTCCTTAAGTGATGCAAGCATGCTCTGTGCGGTGGCGAGCGTGAAGCGCGCCTGATCGTACTGTGCCTGGGCAATGCTGTTGAGGCGCAGCAGCGCGGCATAACGGTTGAACGTCACCTGATCGAGCGCGACCTGCGATGCCTGCGCCGCGATATCCTTCAGCATCCGCCGGTAATCGTCCTGCATCGAAAGCAATGTCAGCCGCGTCTGGCCGAGATTGGCTTCGGCATTGTCGAGCGCGATCTGGAACTGGCGCGGATCGATGCGGAACAGCACCTGCCCTGCCTTCACATGCTCGCCCTGATGAACATCCACGTCCTGGACAAGGCCGGACACGTCGGTCGAAACCAGCAACTGCGCGGCATGAACATAGGAATCGTCGGTGCCGACATAGCGGTCGCCCAGGAGCCAGAATGCCAGCGAACCGATCACCACCAGACCGACGCCGCCGATCATCAGCACACGGCGCAGAAGGTTCTTGTCCGCTCGCAGCCGCTCCCGCAGCCCCGGGGCGCGCGGCAGATCGCCCGCCGTCCCGGCATAGGGGGAAACCGTATCCGTCTGAATTGCCGCCATCACTTACGCTCCCACAGCCATCGGCGCCGGTTCGGTCGTCAAATTGTTCTTCATCTGCAAAAGGGCATCGACCATTCGCGTGCGGGCTTCCGCATCCACGCCTTGCAGCAGCTCCGCGCCCAGTACTTCACGCGCCTTTGTGATCTCTTCGAGCACCGGCGCCGCGCTCGGCAGCAGATGCAGCCGGCGTATGCGCCGGTCGGCCGGGTCCGGCCTTCGCTCCACCAGCCCGCGCGCCTCCAGCCGGTCGACCAGCCGGCCGACGCTTATCGGCTCGACTTCGAGAAGTGCCGCCAATTCGTTCTGCGACAGACCGGGCTTTGCATCGACCCGGGCGAGAATCACCCATTGGGCGCGCGTCATGCCCCGCGAGCGGGCGCGCTGATCGAAGCGGGTCCGCAGCAAGCGCGCCACATCGTTCAGCAGAAGCATGAGATCGCGATCAAATTGCTGCACTGCAATATTCCTTGAGCGGGGGGAATATAAGCAGCGCTATTATAGACCACAAGATGAATTTGGCGTTAAGCCCGGCCGTCAGGTTTCCCCGCCAACGGCGCGGTAGCGCCCGCGAAAAAAGACCAGCGGTTCGCCTTTGGGCTGATGCCAGAATCGCAATACCCGGCCCACCAGGATGGCGTGATCGCCGCCCGGGTAATCTGCTTCGCGCGCGCATTCCAGCACTGCGAGCGCATCGGCAAGTGCCGGAGGGCCGAGTTCGGTCGTCCGAAGTTGGATCCCCTCCAGCGAATGCGCGCCGGGCCGCGCCAGCCGGGCGGAGACATGACGATGGCAGCTACCGAGAACGCTGATCGTGAAGCCGCAGGCATTCGTGAAGGTGCGGAATCGGTCCGAGCGGCGATCGACGCACCACAGAACCAGTGGCGGATCGAGCGATACCGAAGCGAAGGAGTTGACGGTTATGCCCATGGCCGGGCGGTTGCCACTCTCCGCCGTCACCACCGCCACGCCGGTCGGAAAACATCCGAGTGCGTCGCGAAATGCGCGTGTGTCGAATTCCATGACGACCTTGTGCTTCGCAATCGCAACCTATTGAAGACGTGACGTGACGCAAAGTCTCACAGATTGTCTTGTGCGGGCTGGCGCGAATCGGCGTTTCATAGTCATATCGCTCTTAGAGGAGACTCAAGGGACGTCGTGACGGATCAGCGGACTGCACGCGTACCGCAATTTTTCCTCACCCCGGGCGGCCCCTGCCCCTACCTTCCCGGCCGCACGGAGCGAAAAGTATTCGCGCGCCTCAATGGCAACTTCGCCCAGGCGCTCAACGAAGCGCTGACGCATTCGGGTTTCCGCCGCAGCCAGATGATCGCCTACCGCCCGGCCTGCGATAAATGCTCGGCCTGTGTATCGGTTCGCATCATCACCAAAGATTTCGCGCCGTCGCGCAACCAGAAGCGGCTCGCCCGCCGCAACACCGACCTCGTCCGCAGCGAAGTGCCTTCGGAAGCCACGCGCGAGCAGTTCGCGCTGCTGCGGGCCTATCTCGATTCACGCCACGCCGGCGGCGGCATGTCGGATATGGGCCTGTTCGACTATGTGGCGATGGTCGAGGAAACACCGGTCAATACGCACATCGTGGAATATCGCGAGGTTGCGGCAGACGGTGGAACGCCACGGCTGCTGGCCTGCGCGCTCACCGACGTGCTGCGCGACGGGCTCTCGATGGTCTACAGTTTCTTTCATCCCGGCGAAGACGCGCGCAGCCTCGGCACCTACATGATCCTCGACCACGTAGCTGCGGCGCGGGCCCGCAGGCTTCCCTATGTCTATCTCGGCTACTGGATCCGCGGCAGCTCCAAGATGGACTACAAAGCTCGCTTCCGACCGCTCGAAGCCCTCGGCCCCGACGGCTGGGCGCGGCTGCAGCTATGATTTTCCGCGCGGAGTCGCGAAAAAAGGTTTACCACAAAGTGCACTAAGGGCACAAAGCGCTCACGAAGTAATTACGCGCGCGGAGCGTGCAATTCTTTTTTCCTTCGTGCTCTTTGTGCTCTTCGTGGTCAATCATTTTCTGCGGTCCGCTTCAGGCCGTTGCGGAGCCCGCGAAGCGCTGCTGCCATTCGGCGACCTGTTCGTCGGTGATTTTCGCGATCAGCACGTCGGGCGCGGTGACGGGCATGCCGGATTCGAGCTGGTCGAGGAATTCGCGCATAGGCTCGCCCGGCCACGGAATGACCCGTGGCGCCGGCATGATCGCCTCATGCATCCGGCGGGCGATATCGGGGATGACCGGCCACGACAGATGGCCGAACAGATGCACGAGATTGAGGCCCACCCGCACTGCGGCCGCCGCCCGCGCGCGGTCCGTCTTGATCGACGTCCAGGGCGCCGCGCGCGTCAGATATTCGTTGCCGGCGACCCAGATCGCGCGCAACTCGCCCAGCGCCTTGCGAAACTCGCAGGCTTCAAGATGCTCCGTATACGCACCAACGCGCGCGTCGAGCGCTTCGGCAAGCGCCTCCTCTTGGTCGCCCCACGCGCCCTCGCCCGGCACGCATGAATCGAAGCGCGCGGCGCAGAATTTCATCACCCGGTTGACGAAATTGCCGACCACATCGGCGAGGTCCTTGTTTACGGTGCCCGCGAAATGCTCCCAGGTAAAATTTGAATCCGAACTCTCCGGCGCATTCGCCATCAGGTAATAACGCCAGATGTCGGCGGGAAGGATCTCGAGCGCCGAATCCATGAACACGCCGCGCTTTTGGCTGGTGGAAAACTTGCCGCCGCAATAATTGATATAATTGAAGCCCTTGATGCGGTCGACGAGTTTCCACGGCTCGCCCGAACCCAGGATCGTCACCGGGAAACCGACCGTGTGAAACGGCACATTGTCCTTGCCCATGAACTGCCAATAGGTGACGCTCTTCGCCGCGTCACCGAACCACCAGTCGCGCCAGGTGTCGCCCTTCCCGTTCGCCTCAGCCCATTCCCGCGTGGCGCCGATATATTCGATCGGCGCATCGAACCAGACATAGAAAACCTTGCCCTTGAGCCGGCCCTCGGCGATGTCGTCCGGCACCGGGATGCCCCATTCCAGATCGCGCGTGATCCCGCGGTCGTGCAGCCCCTCATCAAGCCATTTGTGGGCGATGGAGGTGACGAGCACGGGCCAGTCATTGCCGTGGCTGTTCACCCAGGCGCCCAACTCGTCGGTGAATTGCGACTGCTTGAGAAACAGATGCGCGCTGTCGCGGATTTCGATATCCGTCGCGCCGGACAGCGCCGAACGCGGATTGATCAGATCGACCGGATCGAGCACCCGCGTGCAGTTCTCGCACTGGTCGCCGCGCGCCCGCTCGTAACCGCAATGCGGACAGGTGCCGATGACATAGCGGTCCGGCAGGAAGCGCCGGTCGGCCTTCGAATAGACCTGCTTCGTCGTGCGCACTTCGAGATGGCCGCGCTTCCAAAGCTCTCGCGCGAAATGCTGGGTCAGTTCGCGATTGGGCCGGCGCGACGAGCGGCCGAAATAATCCCAGGACAGCCCGAAGCGCGCGCCCAGCTCCTTCTGGACTTCATGTTGCTCGGCGCAATAGGTCGCGACATCCTGCCCCGCTTCGAGCGCGGCCAGTTCCGCCGGCGTGCCGTGCTCGTCGGTCGCGCAGATATAAAGTGTCTTGCGCCCCCGCGCCCGCTGGAACCGCGCGAACACATCGGCCGGCAGCATCGAGCCCACGAGATTGCCCAGATGCTTGACCCCATTGATGTAGGGAAGCGCGCTGGTGACCAGGATCGAATTCATGAATGGCCGTCTTGAAGGGATTTCCCGCTATCCGCACCATAGCGATGCGCGGCGCGCCGTCCACAGGGCGCCGGGCCGCAGGAACCCGTTGCGCGCGGCGGCCCGGCAGCGTATGTCCCGGCCCCTGGAGCCGGCTTAGCTCAGCTGGTAGAGCACGTGATTTGTAATCACGGGGTCGCGGGTTCGATCCCTGCAGCCGGCACCAGATTTTCCGCAATTAAATCAATGATTAGTGGCATTCATGCCCCGGAAGACGTGGAAGGCGTCTTTTCAAATATACGCAGATTATCCGCATCTCGTATGCCCCTTCCCCAACGCGCTAGGAAGGCTCAGGAATGCGGTTGCCCGGCAGGGGCAGAGAGGGAGTGCCGCGCGATCTCTTCAGGCACTCTGCGCGCATCTCTGCTAGTTGGCGGCGATGATCTATTGCTGTTGCTTCAGCGAAAAATCAGTAAGCTGCAAACTGAGTCGGGGGAGTAATCCGAAATGGAGTTCAAGGCTTCTGTTGAGGAGCCGCGCATTGGTCGCGGCACAGGATATTTTGTGGCGGGCGTTATCTTGTTGTTCATCGGAATATTTGCCGCGCTCGCAGCGTCAGGCGGTTCGAGCGAAGCCGCGCCGTTTGCCGAGATCGCTTTGACCTTGGCTGCGGGACTTATCGTGGTCGGGTTTTGGGTGCGCTTATTCGGGCTTCTGGAATTGCGCTTGATCGACCTGGAAACCGCGCTGAAGCGCGCGGCACCCGGCCAGCGGATTGAACCTTCCTAACGCCTGCAAAGAGCGGGCCTGCTCGATCCCCAATGCGTCATCACTACATTCCAATATTCTATTTGAGTCAGTGGGCTGGCGCAGATGGAAAAATTTGCCAATTCAGTCGTCCCCATGATCGGGTGGTTCCAAATCGAAAGCATCCGAGTGGCACCGGCTGGGAGGACGATTCATATGCGATGCCCGGTGTCCCGCCACGACTGCAACAATTTCTGGAAGAAGTATTCCTGAAGCAAGCGGATCAGGAAGCGAATGACGCTCTTCAATGCATGCTGGCCGGCGGAGGTGGTTTAACAGCAAGGCTGCGGAGTGGGTGGTCACGATTTATCATGTCTCTACTTTCGCGGACGCCGGATCGAGTCAGACAATTGCGGGCTATGTACGCCGATGAACTAGCTTCCCGAATGGATCGGCTGAACAGTGCATACGACGAATTCCATGCTAACGATGAAGTCCCACCATCTCCTGAACAAAAGGCAGCGGATATCCAAAGAGAAAACGAATTAGCCGCTGGAATGCTACTTCAGAACGTAATGGACCTTCCGGGCGTGGGGCAACACCTCAACAATATGCGCTGGTCGGTCTTCAACATCCCAAACGGCAGGCGAACGCTTCTGACATCCGATAAGCCGGTAATGCTATCGCGCGGCTTACAATATCCGGATGCTTACATTACTTTGCCAATCTCGCCCACCCAGTTATTCGCGGCGGCGAACGACCAAGCCATACTCAATCAGATACAGTCTCCGGCGCCTTGCGACGCCACTCAACAGTCGAACTTAGCTGTTACCAGGAGTGCGAGCAAATACGTCTACGGCGACGACGATTATCAAGTTAACTTTGTAGAGAAATACCTCCGACCGGCATAACAGGAAGCGCGAACGGAGGACATTTTGTTTATTGCTTTGGTTTCCTTTTCGAAGCCTGGTATGCGTCCCATTCTGCCTGAACGCGCGCAGCATGTTGGCGGAAGGCTTGAGGGTCTTCGCGCTTCAATCGTTCCCTCGCTTCGTCCACCGCCGCCAGATATTTGGTTAGCGTGTCCTGCATTTGATCCAGAGGCGGCAGGATCGAACGCAGGCGCAATTCGCTATCGAGGTCTTCCACGAGTAGCCGGATCGGAAGCGAATATACATCGTCGGTCTGCGCGGTGAGCGCTTCGCGCCATTGCGAGATCAACTCCGCGTCAGTCAATTTGCCCTGGAGACGCCCGCGCTCGATATAGGCGGTATCCTTGTCGAAGTTGGAACTATGAAGAAAGGCGGAAGCCTTGCGCGTTTCTCTTGGACTGAGTGACGGGGGTAAGGGGCCTCTACGAATCATTTTGATCTCCTTAGCCGCCCGGATAGTGTACCATGGTAAAATGCCATCGGAGTCCCTTTAGTCATGGCATCCCAGCCAGGATCGGGACATTTGGTGACAGCTAATACAATCCCCAGCATACCCAATTGCTGCCTGCAGATGCATGGACTATTTGACGATCCATTTCTTGTGCTTCGCGATCTCGCGGTACATCGCGTCGGGCGCGAGATCCAGACCGCCGGGCCAGGTTACCGCGCCAAGCTCGACCTCGATTTGGCGGAAGACGGATTCGTCGCGCAACGCCTCAAACACACCGGCATCCGGCGAGTTGAGGAACGCGGCCATCTCCACGGTCCCCTCCGTGCCGTCATTGAATGTCACATGCAGCCGATAGCCGGACAGCGCTTCGACGCGCGCCACCCTCCAGGGCGCCCTCGCACGAATATTGGGCCTCAGCTCAGCGGCGCGATCTTCTTCGGTCTCTGCATGCGGTTGCATAGGTTCCAGTCCTCGTTAAGCTCCGCCTGGTGCTCGGCGGCCCATTCTTTCACCAACGCGAGAGCGCGCCTGGGAAGGCTTCCCTCTATCACTTCTAGCGTGCGGATGTCGATCTGGGCTTCGTGTTCGGCGTATAGCGCGTGAAAGTGTGGCGGCGCGTGATCGCGCCAAAACATCTGGATTAGTATGCCATAAAACGTGCTGATCGTCGGCATCCGATTTGCCTCGCGATACAAGTCCCCTGGCATCGTAGCGGATTTGTTGGCGTTGGGTCTCCGCAAGATCTGAAGGTAGATTTAACTATTCGCGGTCGGACCCCGATTGCGGGAATGAGTGCAGAGGCGCGCGCTGGAAGGTGCAGGGGTCTCCCTTCGCGTTACTCCGGGTTGTCCCTCATCCGCGTCCCCCGCAACTCCAGTGCCACTCCTCCAAGAGTCAGCATGAACGCGCAGATTTCCCGGAACCCCAGCGCCTCGCCGAGAATCGCAGCGGCGGACAGCGCGCCGACGACCGGGACCAGTAGAAGTCCGGTCGATGCCGTCGCTGCGGGAACACGCTCAAGGGCAGCGAACCACGAGAGAGCAGAGAGCCATGGGACACACCGCCATGTAAGCGAGCGCGCCCGCCCCCGCGAAGCTCAGCGGCCTGATTTCCGACCCGTTGAGGATCAAGCCAACTAAGATCATTGCCACCGAACCGAGGCCGATCATCCACAGGGTTGAGACCATCGGCGGCAGCGGAATAGGCGTCTGGGAGGTGACCGCGCCCAAGGCGAACAGGATGGCGGCGGCAAGGGCGAACGCCACGCCTGGAAGCGTTTCGATCCCGCCTCCCAATTTTGTCCCCATAAGGAGGACCAGTCCGGCCACACCGAGGCCCAGGGCGATCACACTTCGCAGCTTGGGGCGCTTCCCAAGAATCGGCCAGGCGAGCAACGTCGCCCAGATCGGCACAGAGAAAGTCAGCAGCGCAGCTTGTGCCACCGTGAGCCACAGCAGCGCGAGCGCTGTGAAGCCCATCCAGGCGAACACATTAATCGCCGCCCCGAGGGCGAGCCGCGGCGCCACGCTGCGCGGTGGTAAGAGGTCCTGACCCCGCACCATTGCGATGATGGCGAGGCCGAGTGCGGCAGCCAGTCCGGCGGAGCCGCGGGCGAACAACGGCGGCCGATCGCGCATCGCGATCTTCATCATGGGCCAACCGAAGCCCCAACCAACGGCGGTCGCGACCACAAGCAGCAGGCCCCTCCATCGATAACGCTGGTCCAGGCGCCCTGTCCTGGGTTGAAGTGCCTGCACGCGAAACCTCGGCGGCTGCGCCCTACTCTCTGATGAACGCCAGCAAATCGGCGTTGATGGTATCGGCCTCCGCGGTCGGCATGCCGGGCGGGAAGCCCTTGTGGGTCTTCAGCGGTGTCAAGCGTGCGAATCTCGATCTGTGCCCGTCGGCAGCCCAGCTTGCAGGCCGCCTGTCACTGGCGCGCGACGATCTGCATTGGCGCTGGCGCATTGCCCATGCCGCCATGCGCGGTTTTCCAGCTCATGCAATCCTTGAACACGCCGTCATGCACGGTCTGCTGCAGGTCCGAGTCGTATCCGCCGGCTGCCGCATCCTCGGCACGCAATTGGGCAACAGACGAACATTGCGCGTTCATATCCCGGGA
>DATAYG010000149.1:0-3105 GCA_036272695.1 Rhizomicrobium sp.
AGCTTGGCGTTGTCGCCGGATTTCGAATAGCGCTCGAACAGTGAGACCGCGTCCTTGTGGGCGCTCACCTGCATCGGATCGTATTCGCTGGCGAAGTTACCCGGCTTGGTATCCTTGAGCTTATCGAGCTTCTTCTGCGAAGAGCTGTCGAGCGTAGCGGGGATATCCGCCTTGACGTCGCCACTGCTCACCAGGCCCTTGAGCTCCGCGGTGGTCTTGCCGTGGTCGGTGATCATCTGCGCGGCGAATTTCTTTTCCTCGGCGTCGCCCTTGTCCTGGGCAATCTTGGCGGCGGCGATCTCCAGCATATCGCTGGTGGCCGCTTCCTTGACGAAATCCTGCGTGGTCGGCGCGATATCGAGCGCGGAATTGACACCGGTCTTCTCTCCGACAGATTGTGCAAGTACCGGGGAGCCAACTAAGAGAGCGGCCGCTGCGACGGAAACAGCAAATTTCCTCATATAAGCCTCCAGCGAAAGGTTTGTTGATCTCCAATGCGGAGCGATTGGCTTCGTTCCTATGGTTGTCCTGCGAACAACAAAATGGATTCATTTCGCCGAGATCGGGATTTCCTCGACTCCGGCATATTCAAGCGGAACGTCCCTGGAGATACGCACCGGTATTGATTTCGCGGCCGGCACCTTGCTTCCTTCCGCAAAATGCCACAGCGGAATCAGGCCGTTGCATTCCGGATAATATCCGGCAAAGCTCCGTCGAGGGATATCGTAAGGCACAACCTGAAGGCCCCTGAGGGAACGCTCGACGCCATCACTGGCTTCCGTTGAAAGCGTCACGAGGTCGCCCTGCCTGAGATCGAGCTCAGCCATGTCATCGGGGTTGATGAAGACGACATAGCGCCCGCCCTGGATGCCGCGGAAGCGATCGTCTTCATTGTAGATCGTCGTATTGAACTGACCGTCGGCGCGCATGGTCATCAACTCGTAGACACCGTCCGCTTCGACCGGCGGATCGAATGCCGACCTGGGCACGGTGAAATTCGCTTTGCCGTTCGGCGTTTTCCATTTCCGTTCACGTGCCGGCAACGGGCGCGGGAATCCTCCTGGCTCGAACATGCGCCGGTTGATGTCCTTGAATTGCTCCGGATAGGTGCGTTCGATCGCATCGCGAACTTGGGAATAGTCGGCGACCCAGGCATCCCAGTCGAGCTTGGGATTGGGCTTCAACGTGGCTTTCGCCAATCCGGCGATGATCTTCGGCTCAGAGAGAAGGTTTGCGGCGACCGGTTTGCGCTGGCCGCGGGAGCCGTGAATGCAAGCTGTGGAATCCTCCATCGCAACCGCCTGCGGCCCGCTTGCCTGGGCATCGATTTCGATCCGACCGAGGCACGGCAGAAGATAGGTGATCTCGCCGGGCACGATGTGGCTGCGGTTGAGCTTGGTCGCGATCTGCACCGACAGCCGCAACTTCGCCCAGGCGGGCTCCATCAACGCGCGCTCGGGAACAGCGCGCAGGAAGTTGCCGCCCAGGCTGACAAATCCGCGTACGTCGCCCTTGATGATCCCCTGACACGCGTCGACGGTCGTCAGGCCGTCCCATCGCGGCGGCTCGAAGCCGTAGAGTTCGGCCAGCTTGTCGAGCGGCACCAGCTTTGTCTTCTCCGAGATTCCGACGGTGCGCTGGCCCTGCACATTGGAATGGCCGCGAATCGGAGAAATCCCCGCGCCGGGCTTGCCGATGTTTCCCCTCAGCAACAGCAAATTGACGATCATCTTGACCGACTCGACGCCGTGCTTGTGCTGGGTCACGCCCATGCCGTAATTGGCGATCACCGCCTTCGACGCCATGTAGACATTTGCCGCGTCGGTGATCGCCGCACGGCTTAGTCCGGAAACACGTTCCAGCCCGTCCCACTGCTGACGACGGCAAAACGCGGCGAATTCCTCGAAGCCGGAAGTGTGCTGCCCGATGAAATCCACATCGATCAGCCTCAGCTGTCCCGCCGCCTTCGCGGCATCATCGGCATCGATGATGACCTTGCACATTCCGACGATCGCGGCCGCATCACCGCCAACGCGGACCTGATGATATTGCGTGCTGATGCGGGTGCCTCCGATTACCATCTGGATCGGATTCTGCGGATTGGTGAACCGCTCGAGCCCGCGTTCGCGCAACGGATTGAACGTGATGATGGGTACTCCCCGCTGCGCCGCCTCCTGTAGCGGATGCAGCATGCGCGGCGCGTTGGTCGTGGTGTTGTGGCCGAAAAGGAAAATGCAGTCGGTGTGATCGAAGTCCGGCAGCAGCACCGTGCCGACCGGGACCCCGATCACTTCCGGCAATGCCACCGACGTCGATTCGTGACACATGTTGGAACTGTCGGGGAAGTTGCTGGTCCCATACATCCGGCCGAACAACTGGTACATGTAGCTCGCTTCGAGCGAAGCGCGGCCCGAGGTGTACATGACGACGGAACGCGGATCGAGCTGGTTAAGCTCAGCACCGATGGCGCGGAAAGCTTCCGTCCAGTCGACCGGCACGTATTTGTCCACCGACGCATCGTAGCGCATCGGATCGGTCAGGCGGCCCTGCGCTTCCAGTTCGTGGTCCGACCATGTTCGCAACTCGGAAAGCGTATGCGTTGCGAAAAATTCGGGCGTCACTTTCTTGTCGGTGATTTCCCACGCCGTGGCTTTGGCGCCGTTTTCGCAAAATTCAAACAGATGAGGTTTGGCAGGCTTGGCCCAGGAGCAGCTCACGCACATGTAGCCGCCGGACTTGTTCTGCTTGAGCAGAATTTCGCTGCCGAGAATTGCAATTTCTTCCCGCGTCAGAATATTGGCGACGGCTTTCAGAGATCCCCAGCCCCCTGCCGGGGCGCTATATGGCTTGACCTTCGCCTTTTGTCTCACCGGCTCGTCCTTTCAGCATTGGATTGCGAAAGAAAAAAACCGGTGCCCCATAAGAAGTTCCTAAGCGCCAAGCCGGCTCGTGAGCCATGCTCGTGAGTTATGCCGTTCCATCGCTGGAACTCGCCGGACCTTCTAGGCGTTCATACCGTCTTGATCTGGTCATGAGCACGCGTATGGCTTTAGTCACCGTTCGTCCAACTGCAACCGACATTGCGATTGCGAATTCCATCGCGTC
>DATAYG010000150.1:0-13579 GCA_036272695.1 Rhizomicrobium sp.
CCCTGGTAAGGTTCTGCGCGTTGCGTCGAATTAAACCACATGCTCCACCGCTTGTGCGGGCCCCCGTCAATTCCTTTGAGTTTCAACCTTGCGGCCGTACTCCCCAGGCGGAATGCTTAATGCGTTAGCTGCGCCACTGAACAGCAAGCTGCCCAACGGCTAGCATTCATCGTTTACGGCGTGGACTACCAGGGTATCTAATCCTGTTTGATCCCCACGCTGTCGCGCCTGAGCGTCAGAAATGAGCCAGTGAGCCGCCTTCGCCACCGGTGTTCTTCCCAATATCTACGAATTTCACCTCTACACTGGGAATTCCACTCACCTCTCTCATCCTCAAGTCTTACAGTTTCAATGGCAGTTCCGGAGTTGAGCTCCGGGCTTTCACCACTGACTTGGAAGACCGCCTGCGCGCGCTTTACGCCCAGTAATTCCGAACAACGCTAGCCCCCTTCGTATTACCGCGGCTGCTGGCACGAAGTTAGCCGGAGCTTCTTCTACGGGTACCGTCATTATCGTCCCCGTCGAAAGAGTTTTACAACCCGAAGGCCTTCATCACTCACGCGGCATGGCTGGATCAGGGTTTCCCCCATTGTCCAAGATTCCCTACTGCTGCCTCCCGTAGGAGTCTGGGCCGTGTCTCAGTCCCAGTGTGGCTGGTCGTTCTCTCAAACCAGCTACCGATCGGTGCCTTGGTGGGCCATTACCTCACCAACTAGCTAATCGGACGCGGGCTAATCCCAAGGCGGTAAATCTTTGCCGTTGCCGGATCATACGGTATTAGCTCAAGTTTCCCTGAGTTGTCCCGTACCTCGGGGCATATTCCCACGTGTTACTCACCCGTCCGCCGCTCCCATTGCTGGGCGCTCGACTTGCATGTATTAGGCCTGCCGCCAGCGTTCGTTCTGAGCCAGGATCAAACTCTCAAGTTATGATCCTGAACACTCGCGAAGCGCTCGTCGTTGTTCGCAATCAAAACATGACGGAGTCGGATGAACCTCCGGGCCCATGGAGAACCCGGGCGCCCATCCGTATTCATGTCTTTTTTGCTGAAGAACGCGAGCGTTCGGAATGCTCGATTCGTTTTGCCCGTGGTTTGACCCACGAGCACGCGACCGAGCCGCCGCCCACGTTCCCCTTCCTCGAATCACAATGTCAAAGAGCAGCCCATCGGCACGAACTTCTATTATGCCAGAGAAGCAACGTCGCCCGCAAGATCGTTAGCCCCGCGGGCGGCGCGGACCGGGTATATAGGGGGGTGCTCCGGGCAAGTCAAACGGTAAACGCGAGGTTGTGGCAGTTTTTTTTCAGTCGCGAAAAATGGCGGAAAACTAGACTTTTCCAGCGGCTTCCGGCTGCCAAGCCTGGCGCTTTACCACGCCTATCCGTTGAGTGTGGCGAAAGCGCCGTCGGAGCGATCGCCCAACTCTCGGGAGCCTGGATAACCGACCGAAGGCGCATACACTGCCCCACGGGGGCCTCCGACCGACCCAAGCCTCTTTTTCCCGGCTTCTGGCGTTTCGGAAGCTCCCGGTTAGGCGCAAAGTCAGCTGGAGCTGGCGGGGCCACAGGTTGCGCCGCCCCATCGCGCGACGTAACCTCTTGGAGGTTATATGCTGTTGTTCAGATAACCCGCATGAACTTCAATCTCTATCTCGACGATCAAACGGCCGGGGAAGTGGACCGCACCGCCAAGAAACTGGGCGAAACGCGCAGCGGTTTGATCCGCAAGGCCCTGCGCGAATGGCTCGATAAGAAGACGCTCGGTTGTCCTGCCTGGCCGCCGCAAATTCTCGAGTGGACGGGCGCTCCAGAAGCACCGCCATTCGAGTCCTTTCGCGATGAATTGCTGCCGCCGCGCGACGACGCATTTGCGTGAAATACCTCCTCGATACCAACGTGCTCAGCGATTTCGCGCGCGGCGATCAGACTGTAATGGCGCGGCTGCGGCAGGAGGCCCCACAGCAGTTGGCCGTATCGGTGATCACGGAGCTTGAGGTCGAATATGGCCTGGCCCGCAATCCGGGTCTTGCGCCTCGCCTGCGCGAAGCCATGCGGCTGCTCCTGAACACGATCGAGGTCCTGCCATTCGAACGCGAGGATGCCCGTGTTGCTGCCCAATTGCGTGCAAGCCTGAACAGCCAGGGAGCGCCTATCGGAGCCTATGATCTTCTGCTCGCCGCCTGCGCCCTCAGGCGCGGCCTCAAGATCGTGACGCACAATTCCCGCGAATTCGCCCGCATCGGCGTGGGCTGGAGGACTGGCGCGCGGCTTCGTGAAGCCAATCCAACCCTGGGACCGCGGGCGTCCTCGCCCGCATTTTTTCACGCAACGGTCTGACCCGCCCGGGGTCGTATGTAGGAAGGGCGGGCGAGGACGCCCGCGGTCCCAGAAGACATGGTGGGTCCGGTCCGGCGAAAGTAGCAAGTGTCTGGCGGCTTTAAGGTCGCGTTTGCGTTTCACGTCTTGACTTTGCGAAATGAAAACGTCATGTCTCTGCTCGGCCCTACGTTTTTGTTACTCCTCTGTGGAGCGAGGCGACAGGGGGCCAACGCGCTGCTGGAGAGCCGCGAATGCCCAATGCCGTATCAGCCATTATGGACGACCTCCGCCAGCGCGGCGGGCTCAAAGGAATCGATGTCGCCAATATCGCCGCGGTCTCCCCCGCCACGGTTTCGCGCTGGACGTCCGGTGCGTCCTTTCCCCACCCGAAAACCCAGCTGCTGATTTCCGATCTTCGCTATGTCGTGGACAGGCTGGCCGAACTTTACAATCCGGAAGAAACACGAGTGTGGCTGTACTCGAAGCACCGCCTGCTCAACGGCGAGAGGGCGATCGATCTGATCCATGCCGGCCGCGCCGATGAGGTTCTGGCTGTCATCGAAAGCCTCGACGAAACGACCTACACCTGAACCATGGGGAGTTCCGGGCGGGTCCACGATCGAGCCATTCTGGACGCTCTCGAGACATTGACGCCCGTAGCGGTCAGCAAAACCGTCTGGCGCATCACCAGAAAAGGCCGCGATCCCATTCGCGGATCGCTCGCAAACGGCCGCTGGAGCCCCGGAGGTACGGTCGAAGTCCTTTACACCAGCCTCGAACGCGAAGGCGCACTCGCCGAGATCGGATTCAGGATGTCGCTCGAGCCCGTCTGGCCGAGCCGCATCGAACACGAACTGCATGAAATCGCCGCGCGAACCGAGCGCACGCTGCATTTCGCGGACATCCCAAGCCTTGCCGCCTGCGGGATCGACATTTCCAAATACGAGTCATTCGATTACCAGGCGACCCAGGCTGTAGCCGCAGCCGCCCAGTTTCTGGAATTCGACGGCCTCCTCGTCCCGAGCGCCCGCCATCCGTCTCATAACCTTGTCATTTTCACCGACCGCCTCACGACCGGTTCTCTTGCAGTCAGACAAACAGAGCCCGTGGATTGGTCCGTCTGGCGCAGGCGCGGCGCTTAACAGTGAACACTGGTCCAGTCGCTGCGATGATTGTTGTTCCTGGGACCGCGGGCGCCCTCGCCCGCATTTTTTCACGCAATGGTCTGACCCACGGGGTCGTATAGAGGAAGGGCGGGCGAGGACGCCCGCGGTCCCAGGAGACATGGCGGCGGGGATCCGGCGAAAGTAGTAACTGTGTCCTGAATCTAAATCTCTAAACGGCCCCAGATCGCCTGTGTCAAGCCGCTTCCAGGCGAGCGAGTTCAGCCTCGAATTCGAAGCAGAGCTGTTTCGCTTCATCGTCCGGCAGCCATTGCGACATCTGGGGAAAGATGGTGCGGTAGAGTCTGACCTTGCGCGGTTCCCACGGCATGACCTGCGCTGAGCGCGCCTGCGCGAGCAGCCGCATCAGGTCGCGGCGCACCTCATCCGGATCGGCGACATAGACGTGCTCCGGCCGGTCCTCCAGCAGTTCGGGCTGAGGATCGGAAATAAACAGGTCGGGTTGCCGATGGGTCGCCATGCTGTCCGCTGAATCGTCCACATAATGGCGCAGCCTCGCCCGGGCCGCGAGGGACAAGCGCCAATTATCCCCATGTCTTTATGAGCCTTTCTTTTTCTTTTTGATCGGCTTCGGCGAGTTATCCACAGGCGCTGCTTCTGTCAGCAGCGCGTGAATGTCCGCCGCGTGGATCAGCGGACCGTCGCAGATGCGCGCCAGGAGATCAGCCTGTTTCGGTTCCAGTGCGATCAGCCGCCCCAGCACACGCAACAGGTTCAACAGATCGGTTGTGTATTCCGGTAACCAATGATCCGGCTGGATTTTGTCGAGTGGCGAAGGCGGCCTGCGATCGCCGATGATCGGGCGACTGCGGTCGCGCTTGCGATAGCTGAACCAATGCCACACTACCTGCTTGCCGGAAACTTCGTAGTCCCACATCGCTTGCGTAACGTTTGCGACATAGCCCTTGCCGACGATTAGCCGCTGCTTCGCTGCATCGTATTCCATCGTATCGGGCAGAGGCTCAGGTGCGCCCGGAATCTCTCCCGCTTTAGGAATCGTCGGTTCGCTATTCTGTGGCATGCGAGGCGCGCCCTTCGGGCGTCCTGCATCCTTGTCCGCGAAGCGCTCGCCGTAGGTGTGCAGCCAGATGACTTCGCGCCCGAGTGCAACAGCTTCGGCGAACAATTTTGCATCGGCGCTGAGCGGAAGGCGCAATCCAGGCTGGATAAGATCGTCCCTGAAACGCGCGGTGAAGTCGGGGTGTGACATCAAGCCCGCAATATATGCGAAGGCTCTCCAGCGGGTTGCGGAGCTGATCCTCCGGCGCGCCCTTTGCTGCCACGTTTTTCAGCTTGGCTTTCGCCGCTTCGCCGAAATCCGAAATGGCGGTCTGGAAGGTCTTGCTGGTCAAGTTTGCCCCAAAATGCTCGCCGCCGAATCAGCCGAGACTACCATGCAGGTTGCGCGACTGGACGCGCGTACTGGGCCGGCACTCGCGGGCGGCAAAGCAACCGCAATATGGAGAGCTCAACGCCGGGCCAGTCACCATTTTCCAGCGCTAAACCTATTTACTTCCGATTGCGGTGCACCTCACGTCACCCATGTCTGCCCGCCACGTGTGTCAATTCCCGCCGCTCTTCCTCCGTCGGTTGGAGCCGCGCGGCCAGGGCGAATTGTTTCTCCGCCGCGGCTTTGTCGCCGGTATAAAGAAGCGCCTCGCCCCATTTGAGGTGCAGGCGGGCCCAGGCGGGGGCGTATTTGGCGGCTTCGGCGAATTTGGCCAGCGCGAGGTCGGAACGGTTTTGCGTGATCAGCGCCTCGCCCCATTGCTCCAGCGGATCGGCGAAGCGCGGCTCGATTTCGTTGGCTTTCGCGAACAGCGCAATGGCGCGGTTGGCATCGCCTTTCTTGAGCAGCGCCTCACCCCATAATTCGTAGCCCTGCGGCGTATGCGATGCGTCGCGAACGGCGCGCGCAAACCAGTAATCGGCGGCCGCCCATCTCGCTTCCGCCGCGCGCAGCTGGCCGCGGGTCCGCATGCACAAATCGCTGTCGGCGGGGCAATCGGCAAGCAAAGATTCGGCCGCAGGGAATTGTCCGAGTTCGGCCTCGGCAAGCGCCACCGTTGGATTCTCGAGCCTTCGGATGAAGAAATTTCCGGCCGGACCCATCGCATGGAGAAGCTTTGTTTCGCGGCCCTCGAGCGCCAGAATTCCGCGCCAATCATGAAGCGAGACCTCGGCAATCTGCAGCGAGCCGACCCGGTTGACCAGTATCTGGGCATTGTTTGTCGGCGACAGGCTGGCGTAAGTCCCGTGCGCGCAATTCACGTCGTGCATGGCGGCGCAATACACGACGATATTGTCCACCCAGGTCTCGTGCGAAACGGCGCTGTCCGCTGTGTCCAGTGCGGCGCGGACGACCGACACGGCGGAGCGAAAATCGCCCAGATCGGACGCAAGGTTTGCCCTGACGAAAATCAGGCTGGCGTTCAGATCCTGCCTGCCCATGCTGGCGTCGCCGGTTTTGGCGCGTCGCAGGAATTCCTGCAGCAGCGCGAGCGACGCGTCGTCATGGCCGAGATTGTTCTCGTAACCGGACAGGTTGTTATAGGCGAGCAGAAGATCGGGGCGCTCGGCGATCGCGCGGTGCAGATCGGCGACCGCTTCCCGGAACTGTCCGTTTGTCTGCAGATCATTGGCGAGGCCGATCAGCGCCCAGCCGCGTTCGAGTGAAGGCCCGGCCGCGATCAGCTGGTCATAAACGGCGCGGGCCTCGCCGCCACGGCCGTGCTGGTCCAGATAGACGGCATAGCGATAAGGCTGGGTCGCGCGATAGACGCTTTCGGCCGCCTGCTGGATGAGCTTGTCGAGATCGGCGTCCCTGCCGGTGAAGGTCGGGCCTGTGCTGCCGCCGGCGCGCGCGGTGACCGCGATGCCGGTGGCGATGCGATAGATTTCGCCCGAGATATGCGTTTCGTGCCCGAGCCATTGGCGCAGATAGCGGTCCAGATCGCCGATGGAGACGCCGGTGTTGGGTATCTGGACCTTGATGTCGTTGCCCCAATTGTTGGCATAGCTCGACGCCGCGCGGTTCGACTGCGTCTGCGCCTGGAAAGCCTGCAGCCGGTCGAGCACTTTGCTCGCGATCACTTCGCCCGTCAGACCCTTACCCGCGAAATCAGGGGGTACCGAAAACGCCTCGACCACCAGAGCCGTGGAGCCCGCCGCGTTCCAGACGAACGCGCCGAGTGTGGCGAGAAAGGCCAGGGCAACAATGACGCCGACGATATAGAGCACGCCGCGCATCTGATCGTTGAGGCGCCGCCATTTGAGATGCGACAGCTCGAACGCGTTCTGCTCGATCATGTTGTCGCATTGCAGGCGCGCAAGCCTTGCCTGCTCGTCGAGATAGGCATCGGCCCTGGCCCTGCTTGCTGCCGTCAGCGCGATCGCATCCGCTGCGGAACCGGCACCCGCACCGCCCTCCCGGCTCGCGCTTTCGTTGTCGTCAGCCATGTTTCACCCGGGCAATTCCACCCGTTGCGATCGGGCACGCCGAGATTCGCCGCAAAGGAGTACGTGATTTCCGCGACCGGACCAACATTGCCTGCGGCTTGAGCAGATTTGGTCCCACCTTCGTGAGCGAATACTGCCGCCCGATGGCCAAACAGGTCTTCGCGACACAGAAGGCCGCCACGAAAGGCTGTTCGCAACTCCGGGACAGCGGAAGAGCCCACTTCGCTTCTGTCCAGGCGTTTATGCGCTTCCGTCCAAGAAGCGCGGTTCGCCCGGGCGTATCTCCTCGCTGCAAGAACCCCGGCCGCTCTGGCCGCGCAGTCAAAAGGAGCTTCGCATGTCTCGCACATCAATTGTCGCGCTCACCGCATCGCTGATCATGGCTTCGCCGGCTTTTGCCGCCGCGCTCTATCCGGACCAGCCAAACGGATCTCATCATTCCGTGACGCCCGGAAAGAAAATCAAGTCCAAAGGCGGCATCGTCGGCGGCGACGGTTCCATCATCACCGGCACGGGCTATTCGGTAAGCCATGACGGCACCGGCGAATACACGATCGACGTGCCCGATGGGTATTTCACCGACTGCCCCGAGATCCTGGTTACAGCCGCGGGCAACAATGGACACGCGCCGATCGTCAACGATTATGACTATATCACCTGCGGCCAGGGCGAGGTGAAGATGCAGATCCGCATCTGGTCCAGGACCGACGGCTCGGCTCAGGACAACGCGTTCCACTTTCTGATGATTGATCCGTAACCAAGGGCATGATGCAACTGCGCGCGGCGGACGGCGAACCCTGACCGCGCGCGGTCGCAAGCGGCATCGGCGCCGGCAGGCGCGATCCGGAAATCAGATCAGGTCACATCGGCGCCGCGATGCCGGGAATTCCGCAAATCGCTCGGCGTGGCTCCGAATCGCGCGCGGAATTTGCGGTTGAAATAGGAGATGTCGCCGAAACCGCAATCGAAAGCGATGTCCGCAATCTTGCGGCCAGTGGAGCGCGGGCTTGCAAGCAGGCGCCGCGCAAGTGCAAGCCGCTCTTCCAGCACGAATTCCGTGAAGGTCGTGCTTTCGTACTCGAATAGCATCTGTACGTAGCGCGGCGTCAGCCGGTGGCGCGTCGTAATTCCGGCAAGTGTCACCTGCGACAGGTTTTGCCGGACGCTGTTCTTGATTTCCAGGAGCCGCGCCGCGCGCACGCCGCGCGTCTTCGCGACATCCGCCGCATCGCGCGTGGCACCGATCGCAACCGCCAGCAGGTCGCAAACATGATCGATGGCGAGTTCGCTCAGCTGTGTCGTGGCGGCGGCCGATTCTTCGCGCAGCACTTCGAGATAGCGAAGCAGAAGGTGTTGCGCCGCAGATTTGCGGTGCAACGGGCGGCCAAGAGTTGCATTGACGTCGCTCAGCCTGAGGCCGAGGGCGCTGCGCGGCACGGTCAGACTGACGGTCCGATAATCGCGAAGCTGCACGACGCTGCGCGTATCGGCGCATGAGAACACGATCCCTTCGCCGGGACCGACGAGTATCTCCCGCCCCAGATGCTCGACCTGCCTTGGTACCGACACCCATTGAAACAGGAGGCTGTCGTTTCCGTCGGTGAGGAGTTCGCGCGTTCGCCGGACACGGCGCGCCGATCCGGTGGTCCAATACATGAGAAGGCCCGGCAGGCGCCGCATGGTCGTGTCGGCGCGAAACGGATGATCCGGCAGGGGATCGATGTCCTGCCTCATCACCTGCCGCCCGAGAAATTCGCGGAAAAACGGCAGGCGGTCGGATTCTGGCACATCATCCGTCGAGAAACGAAACGTCGCCGGCCACTCCGGCGGCGGACGCCTCAACAGTTCCACCGTGCCCAGGTTGCTTGTCGCGCTGTCCATCCCCGTCTGGCCGCGCTGCTCCGACCGGAATACTACCAAGCCTGCGCCGTTCCTGTCCAATCGGCGGTGCGGGGACCCGCGCGCATGGAGCGCCCTTCACGCCGGGGTCCGGCGTTTTTGGCGGCGCGCGCAATCCTTGTTTAATTTTCTGCTCCGATAGTGCACCTTGGCGGTCTTGCGGAGGAAGCGATGGGCGGGCATCCCTGGTGGTATCTGGTTCCTTATGAGAACGACGTTGCCGGGAGCCTGGAGTCCCTGCGGCAGCGCGAATTCAAAGCCGGCCGTTACAACCCTGCCGAACCGTTTCCGCGGTTCCCGGTCGACGTCAATCACGCGCCCGGCTGCAAGCATGCATCGATCGAGGACGCCCGCGACGACTCGGACGCAGACGGCACGCGATCCATTCTCGATGTGTCGCGCGTCGGCGATAAACCGGACTACGATGTCGTGGCGCCGCTCGATGACCCCGCTCTCATGGAATTCTTCGGCACGACCAGGCCGACGGCCGAGGACGTGGAAGACAACGACGAACTGTTCGATCAGATCGAACGGGGCCAGGGCATATACGTCCTCGTCTACGAGAATGACGAGCCCGTGCAAATCTTCTTCGCCGGCTACTCCTACGACTAGATCGCCTCTCATCGCGCAGAGTGCGGCGCACGTTGCTCCGGGCCCGCCTGGGGTAGCACAAGCCGCTCAGAGATTGGCCTTCAGCCCGGCGAAGAAGCCGCGGCCGGGACGGAGGAAACCGACCGGTTCCTGGTAGTTTGCATCGAAGAGATTGGTGATTCGGCCGTAAATCGAGAAATTGTCGTTGATCGCGTAGCTTGCGGCGATGTCGGCGGTCAGATAGCCGGGCGCCGTCAGGCGTTCGATGGTGAAGGCGCGGTTCCCGTCGATCCATGAGCTGACGCCGAGAAGGTCGGCGTCGAAGGACAGTTGCTGGGTGGCCTGCCATTCCGTGTTGAGCGTGGCCTTGTGTTTCGGCCGGCGCAGCAATTCCTGGTTCAGGATCTCGTCATTTGCTTCGGTGAAGGTGTAGTCCACGCGGAGGTTCAGCGTCGGCAGCACCTGCCAGGCGGCGAAGGCTTCCACGCCATCAGTCTCGGCCTTGCCGACATTTACATAGGTCGTGAAGCTCGCATTGTCGTTGATGAGGTTCCTGATGTCGTTGCGGTAATACTTCGCGCCGAATTGAACGGCATCTGCGAACAGCGACTGCTCGAAACCCGCATCATAGCCTAGGCTCGTTTCCGGCCGGAGGTTGGGATTGCCGAAGAAATCGAAGGATGGAAAGTTCTGAAACATCTCGCTCAGCGTCGGCGCCTTGAACCCCGTGCCGACACTACCCTCGAGCTTCGTTCCCGTTTCCGGAATCAGCCAGGCCGGTGCGATGCGCCAGGTCGCCTTACCGCCGAATTCCGCATTGTCGTCGAAGCGAACCGCCGCGCTATTACTAATATTGCCGAGCGTCGATTGCAGCTCCGCATAGCCGGAATCGATGTCGATGCCGGCCGAGATCGGCTGCCTTATGCCATCATGCTCATGCTCGGCGCCGAGGATAAGAATTTCATCGTCGGAGAAGCGAAGGTTTCCCTGCCAGTCCACCTTCGTGCGGTCGCCGAAATAATAGGCGGTGGGATTGTCCGGGCCGGCTTGCGTCGAATCGATGCTGCCATAGGCGATGCCCAGCGTCTGCTCGAAGAAGCCGTCAGCGAGCGCGAGGTGCGCTGTGCCGCGGGTGTAATATTGCAGTGTCTCGCTCTGGCTCTGTGTTGCATCGGGAAAGTCGGTGAAGAAATTTTCGCCGGTGAAATCGAGATGGGAATTGGTGTAGCGGCTGACGAGGCCAAGATCGAAATTGTCGGCGAGGTCGTAGCCGAGTTTGGTGGAAGCAGTCACATTGTCCCAGGAATCGTCGATCCGCTTTTCGCCCGGCGCGAGCAGATTAAGCGGCGTGACGGGCGTTGCACCCGACCAGTAATGCTCGATCGTGCCGGCATAGTGAAACGCGCCTTCCGAGCCGCTCACCGTGCCGGCTTGGTTGAACGTATCGAACGAACCGCCCTCGATATCGCCCGTAGCCTGCAGCGGGCCTGAGCCGCTCCTGGTAACGATATTGATCACGCCGCCGATCGCGTCGGAGCCATAGAGCCCGCTCTGCGGACCGCGCAGGATTTCGACGCGCGCGATGTCCTGGGTGAGGAATTGGCCGAAATCGAAGGTGCCGGTCGGGCTGCTCGGATCGCTGACATCGATCCCGTCGACCAGCACTTTCACATGATTGGAATCGGTGCCGCGCATGAACACGGATGTTTGCCCGCCCGGCCCGCCGGACTGCACGACGTTCAATCCCGGCGCATCGGCAAGCACGTCAGGCAGGGTCTGCTGCTGTTTGGCCGCAATATCGGCGGCGGTGATCACCGTGATGCTGCTCGCAACCTTCGCTCGCGGCGTCGGAATCCTGGTTGCGGTGACGACCACGGTTTCCGGCGTCTCCGTGATCTGGGCGCGGGCCGCACCAGTGATAGCGATCAGGCTAACGGAAGCAATGAGTAAACGGCGCATGATGTTCTCCTGGTTGGGATCCAGAAGCCGGCATGCGGAAGCATACGGTAACGGGAATTATGAAACTTCACGACCCGGACCCCGCGACGACGACTCCAACATGTCGTCGCGACGGTTTCCCCCGCAGTCCCCGGCGCACCCCGGCCGGAAACAGGACGACCGCGCAAGGCAGGTCTCCTGGCTCCCGGGTCACCGCTTCCATCCGCCTTCCCAAGGCTTTCGCCCAGTGGCCTTTGGATGGTCGCTCGCCGGCTACAGTTGCGGGGGCAGCCGCGGTCTTCGACCGCGTTCCCTTTCACATCCCAAACGGGAACCTTGCGCGTGGCGGGAAGATAGCAAATGGCAATGGGCGGTCAACTGTGGGCACGGCAATACATGGTGTGGAGGACATCATCCGTAGGCTGGTGGCTCGCGAATCGGTTCGCGTTCCGGCAGCCGAGGTTTGATTCCGCGCAGCGGCTCGATACGGGCTCTGATGCTGTCGGCCAGTTTTTCGGCCTGCATTGATTCCCGCGAAAGCGCGATGCGAAGCATGTCTCGCGCCTCGTCCGGATTGCTGATCATGGTGCCGACCAGGAAAACTCCATTGCGATCAATGATTGCAAATAGAGCGATTGATATCGAACGCAATCGTTCGATATTGCTATTGTTGTCATTCACGCGCAAGCGGGAACCCAGCACCGCGATTTATCCGGCAAGGTCGGTGATCTGGGTCCTCGCCTTCGCGGGCATGACATGTGTGTTTCATACGCAACCTTGATTTCCAAGTGGTTCGGGCAATGCCGATGTCCGGATTGGGCAAAAATTTGCAATACACTCACGGCGTCCATTTCAGGGCAAGATTATATGAAAATCTGTCCGCCTGGTGCGCGTTGACGATGCCGGTGTTGACGGAGCCGACGAGGTGCCATTGATTGCTGAAATCGTAGAGACCGGCGATGCCAACAGCGGTGCTTGCGGCGAAATCAACTGAACCGCGCGTCTGGCCGAAGATTTCGGCGCCCAATGCGAGATTGTTTGTTATCGGCCGCTGCAGCGCCCAGCCATAGATGGCGAAATCGCGATTGCCGGTGCCGGGATTGTTCACGAACCCGCCGCCGCCGAAACTCGTCCAGTCGCCGAAGGATTTCTGCATCCAGATGGGCAGCAGTTCCGTGACGGGGCCGGAATGCGCGGCAGAGCCCACGGGAATGGAAACTTGTGGGAAAAATGCCGCCTGCGGGCGCCAGCCATTCTCATCCTCTTCCATGAAACGGTATTTCACGCCGCCACCTAACGGCGCCCAGACGATACCCATCCCCCCGGGACCCGGGTTGGGATTGAGTGGAACAGACCAGGTCAGCTGGGTATCGGCGTATACGCCATAGTTGATCTCGACGCCCACGCCCGGTGCATCGTACGCGCCTTCCGCGCGCGTGCCTTCCACATAGAGATAATTTTCGAAATGACCGGTGTCCGTAGGCTCGGAATCGTCGGTCACATAGGGCGGCCCGGCGAGCGCCGTGCCGAACAACAGCAGCACCGCGCCGCCGGCCATTATTGCGCCGCGAATTGAGAAGTCCTGCACGCCCATCCCCGCCAATTCAGGACGCGCGGCAACGCGGGCGCGCACCCGACTCAGCCGGGATTTCTAGCGAGGCGCATGTTTCCGTTCAATTCGTGACGCCGCGCTGGGAACGCTCAGGCCGATGTTTCTACGCGCGGGCTTGATTTCAGAAGGGCGCAGATCAGTTCGGCCACGCGCATGCCGGGGCCGCCGGCACCGACGCTTTGCTGGTCCATGCGCGCGCCTTCGAACAGAAGAAAGACTTCATCCGCAATCCGCTCGGGATCGCGGAATCCCGCGCTGCGGCACAGTGCTGCGATCCGCGCGTGCTTGCGCATCTTGTACGCTTCGATGACCGCCCGCGCCGGATGATCCTTCTCGGGAATTTCCACCGCTGCGTTGGCGAGCGCGCAGCCGCGGTTTCGGCAATCGGCCATCATCGTTCCGATATGTCCGACCCAGGCGCGCAATTGGGCCATGGGGTCGCCGGGATGGGCGCGCGCGAGGTCCTCCCAGATGCTCTCGCTCTCTCTGGCGAGAACCCGCAGATATTCCGCGACCAGCAGGTCCTTCGATTCGAAGTGCCGGTAAAAGGTCATCTTGTTGGTCTGGGCGGTCGTGG
>DATAYG010000151.1:0-9047 GCA_036272695.1 Rhizomicrobium sp.
CTACCCGGCGGGGATCGCGCTCGTGCCGTCCAAAACCGGCGGGCAACTGATCGTCGCCGACAATCTCGCCGACAATGTCGTGCTTCTGGATGTCGCTTCAGGCCGTATCCTCAAATCGATCGATCTCGCATCCGCAAATCACTTCGTTCCCACCGAATTCCCCTACAGCGTGATCGTCAACCGCTCGGGCACGCGCGCCTGGGTGAGCGAATGGAATGATTCCGCCGTGGCGGAGCTCGATCTCGCTTCGGGCGGCGTCTCGCGGCGGCTCATGCTGCCGCATCGCGCCCAGGCCGGATCGAGCGATCATCCCACGTCGCTTCTGTTGAGCCCTGACGAGCAAACGCTTTTCGTCGCCGTGTCCAACGCGACCGGTGCCGAATCCGACGGCGTCACCGCGTTTGACCTGCGCAGCGGATCGCCGGCCGTGAACTATCACATTGGTCTGGGCGGCGATGGCGGCGTCGGCTCGGCCGCGATCGGCATCGCGCTGTCGAAGGACGGCAGGCGCCTGTTCGCGACGGCGGCGTCTCTCAATGCGGTCGCGGTCTTCGATGTTCATAGCGAAGAAGCAAACATTCACGAGGTGCTGGCGAGCGGCTTCATTCCCACGGAATGGTATCCCTCGGCACTCGCGCTCGCCGGCGATGATCTTCTCATCGCGAGCGCCAAGGGCGAGGGCGCCGGCCCCAACAACATGCGCGCCCGTGTGCAATCGGGAATTCATCCCAATCCGCACCCCTACATCGCCACGCTCATCGGCGGCTCGCTGCAAAGCCTGCCTCTGGCCGGCATCGACAAAGACCTTCACGCCTACACGCGTGTCGTCGAAGAGAACAATCTCGTCCACAGCGACCCGGGCAAATTGCGCTTTGCCGGCGGCGCCAATCCGATCCGGCATGTCATCTACATCCTCAAGGAGAACCGCACCTACGATCAGATTTTCGGCGACCTGCCCGCAGGCAATGGCGATCCGTCGCTGGTGATGTTCGGCGCCGATGTAACACCAAACGAACACCGGCTGGCGCTGCAATTCGGCGTGCTGGACAATTTCTACGACAGTGGCGACGTCTCCGCCAACGGACATCTCTGGTCGGATGGCGCCGACACTTCGGACTACATGGAAAATGTCTGGCCCGTCCTCTACCGCGGCAGCAAACGGCCGGAAGATTTCGGCAATCCGCTCGAGCAGGGCCTGTCGGATCCCGGCGACCCGGGAACCGGATTCATCTGGGACAATCTTGCCGCGCATGGAATGAGCTACCGCATCTATGGCGAGATGGCCGACACCATCTGGTGCCGCGATCTCCATGCCAACTCGCCCCGCGAAGGCACGCCCTCGGCGCAGTCGGGTGTTTGTACGCGTGACGAGATCAAATTTGGTTCGCCCACTCCGCCGGAACTGAACGATGCCGCAGGCGCCTCAAGCCCCTGGCCGTGGCCCGTCCCGCTGTTCAAGGACATTCGTCCGACCCGGGCGGCGCAACGCGGCCATCTCGATTCCTTGTATGCAGACTTTGAGCTCGACTATCCCGATCAGTTCCGCGCCGATGAGTTCCTGCGCGAATTCCGGCAGTTTGTTTCGGCACGCGGTTCAGCGCAGGAATTGCCGGCGTTTTCTTTTCTCTGGCTTCCCGACGATCATACGGCGGGCACGCGGCCCGGCTGGCCGACGCCGCGGGCCTCGGTGGCCGACAACGATCTGGCGCTGGGCCGCATCGTCGAAGCCGTGTCGCGCAGCCCCTATTGGGACGACACCGCGATCTTTGTGCTCGAGGACGATGCGCAGAACGGCTCCGATCACGTGGATGCGCACCGCTCGACCGCGCTGGTAATCAGCAAATATTCGCCGAAGGGGCGGCACCCGTTCGTCGATCACCGGTTCTATACCACTGTCAGCATGATCCGTACGGCCGAAGACCTGCTGGGGCTGCCGCCGATGAATCTCTTCGACGCGCACGCGCCCGTTTTCGCGCCGCTCTTCACCGGCGCCGGCGACCAGCCGGCGTTTGAGGCCGACGACCGCAACCGGCAGAACGGCATGATCCACGAAGCAAACAAGGAGAGCGCACCGGGCGCAAAAAAATCCGCGCAGCTCGATTTCTCCAAAGCCGACGCCGCCGACGCCGAGGTGTTGAACGATATCCTGCGCGAGGACGCGGCGGCGATCAGGAGTGCGAAATCGGTATCGGGAGAATAAACGAACGCCGATATGGAGCGCGGCCGACCTTTGCTCGCCGTTCCATGGCGGGCATAATATGTATGCTGTGGACGGATTCACAAGCTTATAGCTTATAGGGCGAAAGATCGTCCGGCGGGCTCTGCAACTTCGTGTTGCCCGGGGAGCAGGCGGCACCAAGGCATCTGGATGCCCTTGACGGCATATGCCGAGCGCGGCATACAGTACTTATGTGGGCGGTGGAACTGGCGCCGGAATTCGAACCCGAACTTTTGGCGTTTGCGGCCGAGGTCCGGATAGAGCTGCTCGCCCAGGCGCGGGTCGTTGAACAATTCGGTCCCGCAGCGGGTCGTCCCCGGGTCGACACGCTGAAGGGCTCGAAGCACGCGAACATGAAGGAGTTGCGCTTTGCGGCGGCCGGAGGCGAGTGGCGTGTTGCCTTCGCCTTCGATCGTTCCCGCAGGGCAATTCTGCTCGCGGCCGGCGACAAGAGCGGGAAAAGCGAACGGATGTTCTATCGCCGTCTGATTGCGATTGCCGACAGGCGGTTCGATGCGCATCTCGAATTTGCGGGACGATCCCGGTCACGATGAGATGGAGGTACTGATGCCGCGCCGCAGATTGAGTGAATTCGTTGCTTCCCTTCCTGCGTCGGAAAGGACGAGAATCGACATTCGCGCGAAGGAGCTTATAGCCGAGGAAATGTCTCTTCAGGAGCTTCGGAAGGCCATCGGCAAGACTCAGAAGGTGATCGCGAGGCGGCTGAAGGTCGGCCAGGATGCCGTGTCGAAGCTCGAGACGCGCAGCGACATGTACATTTCGACGCTTCGCGGCGTTCTCGAGGCCATGGGAGGAGAGCTTGAGCTGATCGCCCGCTTCCCCGACCGACCGCCGGTGCATCTCGAGAAGCTTGGCTCCGCGCCCCAACGCCGCAAGCGCAGCAAACGGGAAGCCGCGTAGCGAGCAGCGACCCCAAATAGGTGCATTGACCAGCATTCACCTATGCATGCTCCCAACGACCGAACGGACCGGTCAGCGGGTGAACATTGATCCATGCACCCTATTCCGGACTTGCCAGGATCGAACCCGAGCGGAAGTGAACATCGGCCCACGCACCTTATCTCGAAAATGTTGTCGCGCCGGTGGCTTACCGCCCCGGCGGAGATAGTCAGCGGGGGCCGACTCGATCAATAGTTATCCATCGGACCCGCGGATGGGGATTCCACTGGTGTAAACTTGGCAATGTTTTCCGAAGCTTTGGAAGGTGCCATGGCCGGCGACAACCGGACAGCGATTTTTATCAGTCACGCCAATCCGCAGGACAATGCCTTCACCCTATGGCTTGGCGCGAAGCTCGCTGCACTCGGTTACGAAGTCTGGGCCGATGTGCTGCGCCTGAAAGGCGGTGACGATTGGCAACGCAAGCTCGAACATGCGTTGCGGCATCGGACGCGCAAAGTTTTGTTGGTCGCCAACGCCGTGGCCGTAGACAAGCAGGGCGTGCGCAATGAACTGCAGATCGCCAACGATGTCGCCCAAACGATCGGCGACAACGAGTTCATCATCCCGCTACGGCTCAGTGCATTCGAGGCGCCATTTCTGATTGCCCAAGCGCAATATATCGACTTTGAAAAGAGCTGGGCGGCCGGTCTCAAAGATCTGCTGGAGCTGATCGAACCGATCCCGCATCCGCCGTCAGACGAAAAAAATTCCGTGTGGCGCACTCTGCAGCAGATTCACGGCAAAGCGCTCGCACACAAACCGGAGGTCTTGCGATCGAACTGGCTCGGCGTCGAGACGCTGCCGTCGTACCTCTACAGCTACGGCTTTCGTAGCGGCGTGCCGGAAAAGCGCGCGGCCGAAGCGATGGAATCAGCGCCGTGGCCTTTGGCGCCGGAAAGAAATCGGGGTCGGAGTTGGATAGCGGTTCGGCTCCGAGAATGGCCAGCTCAGGGCGCTGCGAAAAACGAGCCGCAGAATGCCGCCTGCAATTTTGGGTCGACACTTGGCAATTTCTCGGGTTTGAGCCCGAGACCAGCGGCTTGCCGGTCCAGGACGGGCAGATTGTAGGCCACGCCACGGTTCTCCCTGCCAAGTCCCGCAATCAGGCCACGGAGCCGCATCAGGTCGTGCCGGTCGAGCTGATCGGCGCCATTGAAATCGGCGAGTTCATGCCAGACGCCATGCTCGCGCTGCGCGAATTGGTCCAGGGCGCGAATCTGCCCATAAATCTGTGCATATTTGATCCGCTCTTCGAGGGGAATATGCGCGGCAACCTGGCCTGTCTCTGCCACAGCCCAGGCATCGGTGTAATAGCTGTAAAACGACGGTCCCCCGATCGGAACGGCCGGCTTCAGCGGTGCGCCGCGCGCCCAGCTTTCCGCCCAGCGTCGCAGGTCCGCCACCCGGCGCGCCGCGCAGGCTGATTCATCGGCACGATAGTGAAAGACCCCCAGATCATGCGCCAGCTCCGCCCTGATCGCCTGGCGCGATTCCGCCACGTCGTGGCGCCAGTTCATCCACACGATGGCCTGTTCGAGCGCCAGCGCGATGAGGATGCCGATTACAATGACAACGATTTCCGACAGGAATTCCCGAACGCCATGAAGCGGCTTCGGCTTGTGAACATGCATGCTTCCCCCGCCTTCCGTTTCAGACTGACCAGCCTCGACGCGCCGAACGGAACCGTCAGCCGGTGAACATTATTCCAAAATACAAATTCGGGCGCCACGAATTCGAGTGCAGCGACGAATTGGTTGTTGCGTGTGCCAGCCATTCGCTGACCGGCGGCTTGCAGCAATCGTTGGCGAGCAAATTCGCGCCCCGTCCGCCACCATCACGGCTTCACAAATTTGAGCGTCATGCGATCGGATTCGCCGATGGCCTGCATCTTTGCGTGCTCGGCTGCGGGACCGGACAGATCGGGCGGCAGGCGATGAACATTCACGTCTTCGGGGTCCTTCGGGTTGGCGTTGATCTCGGATACGCCCGCCAGACGGAAACCCGTCTGGAGCGCTGCCGTGATCATGTAGTCCTCGGGAATGCGGTGGAGCGCAGGCGAACTTTCCGTCGCGGTGGCGAAGGGTTTGGCGCGGTGCTCTTCGATGCCGAAGACTCCCCCCGGCTTGAGCACGGCGAACACGGCCTTGAATACGGCAGCGAGCGTGTCGGGGCTGTCGTTGAGCCAGTCATGCGTGTTGCGGAAGGTGAGCACCATGTCGGCGGAATTCGCAGCGCCCAGCTGCACCTCTTTGGGCGGGTTGAACGGGATGATCGTCCCGATATGCCCGAACACTGCCGGATTTGCCTTGATCCTGTCGGCGAATTTCGGACCGGAAGCTTCGAGCAGATGGCCCTGCGCGTAGAGCACCGGCGCGAGAATTTCGGTGTACCAGCCGCCGCCTGGCTGCAATTCAATAACGGTCATGTCCGGCTTGAGGCCGAAAAATTCCAGCGTTTCAACGGGGTGGCGATATTGATCGCGCGCCTTGTGCGCAGCCGAACGCCAGTCGCCATTCACGGCTTTCTGCATCAACGCAGCCGGGCTGTCGGAGGATGCGGCGGGCTCGGCGCCGCCGACGGATACGATGAGCAGCATGCTGGCCGCCATAATGAAGAGCCTGCAGATTCGGCGGAACATGGTTCGACCTCCTGACGGTGGGCGTTCAAGGTTACTCTGGAAGTCCCCGACACGCACAGACTCAACTTCAATCCGGATTAATTTGGAGGCAACGACAAAGGGCGTGCGCTCCCGCTAACCGCGCCGCGGGGGAAGAGAAGCACCTAGATAGGTGTCCGGACCAGCGTTCACCCATGCGTGGTCCCAACGCCCGACCGAACCGACCCGTCACCCGGTGAAACATTGGTCCAGCCGCCCTAACCTTATCGCGATGATTACGGCGTGTCTCGCCAACGGCTTCGCCTCGACAAGCAACTATCAGCTGAGGAGGCGCTTTTTCACTCTATCGTGTTCACGAGCTTTTTGAGAGCGACGATGGTATCGGTCGCGAGACGTTCCGTGCTTTCAGCTTCGATTTGGGTGTCCGTTAAGCCCAGTCTGTACAGCCCGGCTCGTGAGGCGCGGCCAGACTTTGCGTTGCAGACTCCCGCAAGTATTTTGGCCGGTGTTACGATGTGCCCGAATTTATGCACGAATCCCTGAAACTCGGATTGCGTGCCCCCATAAGGCGGCGAATCACACTGCAAATTGTTGGGTCGTGGAGGCGGTAACAAATGGCTGGGCCGTGGAGGTGGTAACACGTTCGGTAACGCGGCTTCATTTTGCGTCAGCTTCCGGCCGCGGATTACCTCCAACGCGGCAAATATGCGTGTATCGGAAGCGGACGGGCCAAGCAGCAATTTGCCGGTGAGCGCCAGCGGCACGCCCATCGGAGGCGGCGTTCCGATGATCCCAACGGCGGAAGTCTCAGAACGGTCCAGGTCGGAACCCCGGTTCGCCACGCAAATCGGTCGTGATAGGTTCAGCACCCAGGCGGCCCGCGCCCCTCCGCGATCCGAATTGTCCCGCGAGGCCACACCGTCGAAAGTTATGATGTCGCCGTTTTCGTAGCAGCGGGCAGGTTCTGAACGCGCCGGCCAGATGGCTGACAGGAGGATGGCGGAAGCGATCGCAAACGTGCCGGTTGCGTAAGTGAGCATGGGTTCTGGATGCGCTGGAAGCCTGCTGATGCAACACCGTGCAAGCGGGGAAGGTTCCACCCGGCGCATGATCCGGAAATACGTTCATATCCCGGGACACGAGGTGCCTTCGCGAGATCGTTCCGCTGTGGTCGCACGGTATTCTCACGCGGCCAGAACTTCGTCCCGCACAAAATGAAGACGTATCACGCTGGGAGCGTCGCCAGCCGCGCCGTCGCCGAAATGGCACTGCACGGCTTCGCGCACATTGGCGCGCAATTCGGGCAGCGAGTCCCCCTGGGTAAAGATGTCGTGGCCGAGCGCCACCGCTGTGAAGCCGCCATCGGCTTCATCTTCGTGCACTTCAAATATGATTTCAGTGGACATGGGATAAGTCCCTCAATTTAATTTTGAGCAAGCCTGCCTTCGTCCTTCGACGCGGCAGCCTTCGCTCGTTGAAGCATCTGGCCTGCCGAGCCGTAGCTCGCGGAGCGAGCGAACGCTGGTGGGCGCGGCAGGGATTGAACCGGTGCCCGCGTGAAGGGCGTGCTCTCCCGCTAACCGCGCCGTGGCGGGAAGAGAAGCAGACTGAGGAATGCCTTGCGGCGAGCGTTGCTGGCGGCGTTAAAGCGGCCAACAGCTGCCCTTGCCGTTCTGATCGCCAATCGAGCATCGGACAACTTCACGCGAATCATCGGATCGTAGTCCGCCGCGTGGCGCTTTTCCTGAAGCTCCACAAACGCTGCGGAGAACGCAATGATGTCGGTGCCAAGTCCGTTTGCGGGCACGTGAGGCAGATATCTGGCGGGGAGATTCTGCTTGTTGATGTTCTCGCATAATTCCCGAACATTCTTGTGCTCGATGCTTCTGTAGACGCGCCCATATTCGCTTGTTGATCTTCTGGTCACGCCGGCGAGCTGGTCGGCTGCGGCGGCAACGATGAAATGGAATACGCCGTAATAGGCAGAGGAAATGGCCCGGCGCAGGCTAACCTGCTTTGGCGGCCCTGCTGGCGGGGGAGCGGCGAGAGCTTCGGCTTGTTCGAACAGATGTTCGGGGTCTGGCGCTGCCACCTTGCTCAACTTCCTCCGGCGTCCCGTATTCAATCGTTACCGGGCGCTCTTCGCCCTCCCGTTGCAAGCGCGCCTGGGTTTGAACAAGGATATCCAGCACCTTGTCACCGCTGATATCCGAGACGGTCTCCGGCTTGACGATCATCATTATGCGCAAGGCATCGCGTCCCTCCGAGTCGACAGAAGGCTCGCTGCTCGCACTGACAATCGTCCCGGGATTCAAATTGGCGCTCGCGACTTGGCGCGCTGCCTCGCTAATTTTGTCAAGCTGCAACATGCCCAAAGCTTACCAGACATCGCGTTGAAAGCCAGCACCGGATTATGATTGCGCGGCCGAGGGTTTGCCGTGGCTGCGCCACGCGTAACCCGAAGGGCGAAGCGTGGTGGGCGCGACAGGGATTGAACCTGTGACCCCTCCCGTGTGAAGGGAGTGCTCTCCCGCTGAGCTACGCGCCCGGACTCCGGTCGGGGACAGGCGCTCTAGCGCGCCGGCAGCGAGCGGTCAACCGACGCTTGGGCGTTACGTGATATACCTCTACGGTTGACATAAGGTCCAAAATGGTCCATAACGGTGGCGGCATTCGGGAGGGACCGCTTGCGTGCGGAAGCAAGCTGTCAGCGGCGTTTTCCCTGGTGCACGGAAAAAAGCAGGGAAAGAAATTTTTTGGCGACGGGGCCGTCGACAGCGCGATCCGGGGAAGCGGGAAAGGAAAACCGCAGAGGCGCAAAGTCGCAGAGCAGAAGACTGCGCTCGAATGCCCGCCAACTTTCCTCTGCGCCTTGGCGTCTCTGCGGTTCAACTCGGGGCATTCGTGGTGTTTCGCGCGGAAACGATACTGACGGGAACGTTTTCCTGCTGCAGGGAAAAACGCAGGGAAGATTCAAAAACGGGTGCCCCCCGCGGCGCTGAAGCGGGTTGGGAATTTTATCCGTTCAAACAGCTTGCGGAGACGCCGAACAGAACAATTCTGAGGGAATTTTGGAGCCAATAGCCGGATGAAGCAAAGGAGAGTTACGTTCCCTGGTGCAGATGGGGTAACGGGGCAAGTCTTGGATAGGCCTGGAAAGGCAGTCGTCCCTCAGAATGATGGTGTCATCAACAACGGAGTCTGGGGTTGCCAGCTCCAAGCATCATCGAGGGACGACCATGAGACACT
>DATAYG010000152.1:0-31225 GCA_036272695.1 Rhizomicrobium sp.
GGCGGGGGAGGTGGCGCGAGCGCAGCGAAGCGACGGAGGGGGTAAGCGGCACGTCCCCCCTCCGCCCCTCTCGCCGCTTTGCGTCGCGCGCGGCGCAGCGGGTCGGGGCATTTCCCCCGCCAGCGGGGGAGGAAAACTATTGGCCGCCTTTGCGCTGGCCGGTCTTGTCTACGTTCAGATGCTGCTGGGCGCGATCGTCGCGGGGCTACATGCCGGACTGATTTACAACACCTGGCCGTCTATGAACGGCCACTTCCTTCCCGAGGATGCTTTCGTGCTGCACCCGTGGTGGCGGAATTTCTTCGAAAATCCCGGCACGGCCCAATTCGATCACCGACTCGTGGCCTACATCGTGGCGGCGGGTTCGCTGGCGTTTTGGCTTATCGTCCGCCGTACGCGTTCAGGCGCAGCTATCCGCGCGAGCAGCAACGTGCTCATGGCAACGGTGCTTTTCCAAATTGCGCTCGGCATCGCCACGCTCCTCAACGAAGCGCCACTTGCTCTCGCAGCCCTGCATCAGGCCACGGCAATTGTTGTTTTCGCGGCAGCGTCGTGGAACGCATTTGAAGTTGCGAATGCCCAATTTGCTTCTTTCATCCCCGCGAAAGCGGGGACCCAGCAGCGCTGATCTCGAAAGTACAGCTCGCGGTCGTCCCAATTCCTGGCAAGCTTACTTTCGCGACAACAACGGCAAATCTTATCCGCCGTCATACGGGTAGGGTACGGCACACCATCCGCATGCCGAGCCGATGCCACACGCCAAGAACTACTTCGTCTACATTCTCGCGAGTCGTCGCAACGGTACACTCTATACCGGGATCACGAGCAACTTGTTGCGCCCGGTGTCGCAACATAGGAACGATACGATCGACGGATTCACGAAGCGCTACGGCGTACATAGGCTTTGTCTGGTTCGAAGTCCATCGAGATGCTAAAGCAGCCATTCATCGGGAGAAATGCATCAAGAATTGGCGTCGTTCATGGAAGCTGTACTTGATTGAAGTGATGAACCCGCATTGGGACGATTTGTTTGACGGCCTCCGGTGAATATTCTCGAAAATCACGATCTGGGTCCCCGCTTTCGCGGGGATGCAAACAAAAACATCATTCACTCCCCGCGAGCGCCTGGTCGAGATCGGCGATGATGTCTTCGACATTCTCGATGCCGATGGAGACGCGCACGACTTCGGGACCGGCGCCGGCGGCCTTTTTCTGCTCGTCGTCCAACTGACGGTGCGTAGTAGAAGCGGGGTGGATGATCAGGCTGCGGGTATCACCGACATTGGCGAGGTGGCTGAAGAGCTTCACGCCGTTCACCAGCGCGACGCCGGCCTCGTAGCCGCCTTTCACGCCGAAAGTGAACACGGCTCCTGCTCCTTTCGGCGAATAGGTCTGTTGCAGCGCATGTGAAGGATCGTCTTCAAGGCCCGCATAGCTCACCCACGCGACCCTGGGGTGTTCTTTCAGCCAGCGCGCGACGGCCAGCGCATTGTCGCAATGGCGCTGCATGCGCAGCGGCAGCGTCTCTATACCGGTAAGCACGAGGAATGCGTTCATCGGCGCGAGCGCCGGCCCGAGATCGCGCAGGCCCAACACGCGGCAGGCGATGGCGAACGCCATGTCGCCGAACGTCTCCCACAGCCGAATGCCATGATAGGACGGGCAAGGTTCCGACAGGCTCGGATATTTTCCATCTTTCCCCCAATCGAACTTCCCGCCATCGACGATCAGTCCGGCGATGGAATTGCCGTGGCCGCCAAGAAATTTGGTTGCCGAATGCACGACGATGTCCGCGCCCCATTCGAGCGGACGGATGAGATAGGGTGACGCCAGCGTATTGTCGACTATGAGTGGGACGCCGGCTTCCTTTGCCACGGCGGCGACGCCTTCGATATCCGTCACGACCCCACCGGGATTGGCGATGCTTTCAACGAAGATCGCCTTCGTTCGCGGTGACAACACCGCGCGGAATGATTCCGGATCGCGCGTATCCGCCCATTTCACGTGCCAGTCGAACTTTGCGAAGCCGTGGCTGAATTGGTTCACAGAACCGCCATAAAGCTGGCGCGCGGCCACGATCTCATCGCCCGGCTGCATCAGCGTATGAAACACAATGAACTGCGCGGCATGTCCCGAACCGACTGCAAGCCCGGCGCGACCGCCTTCGAGTGCTGCGATACGCTCCTCCAGCACAGCATTGGTAGGATTCATGATCCGCGAATAAATGTTGCCGAAGACCTGGAGGTTGAAGAGCGCGGCCGCGTGATCGGCGCTCTCGAACACATAGGCGGTCGTCTGATAGATCGGCGTGGCGCGTGCCCCTGTTGCCGGATCCGGTTGCGCGCCTGCATGAACGCTCAGTGTGTTGAAACCATATTCGCTCATGCGCTGCTCCTGTGAATTGAGAGAACTAAAGGCGGCCCTTCAGATCATCGAACGGTACCATGACATGCGTGCGATAGGCTTCGCGCGACTTGAGCCGTTCGTACCAAGCCTCCACATTGGGAAGGGAAGGGCGGTCGATGTTGAGATTGAAATAGCGGTAAAGCTGTGCGCCTGGTGGAATATCGCCGAACGTCAGCCGGTCGCCGGCGATGAATTGGCGTCCGTCAAGATGGCGATCGAGCAATTGAAACAGCGCCGCGCTGCGTGCAAGCCCGCGACGGATCAGGGACCAGTCTCGCTTGTTCTCAGGCGCGCGCCAGAACGTTGCGAACACGCCGCCGATAAACGCCGGCTGTAAATCCGCCAGCGTCCAGTCCGTCCACATATCGCTCTTCGCGCGTTCACCGGGATCGACTGGCGCCAATGTGCCCGAACCGTATTTTTCCGCAAGGAAACGCACAATCGCGTGGCTTTCCCACACGATCGTTCCGCCATCGTCGATCACCGGCACGCGCCGGTTCGGATTTCGTGTTCCGAATTCAGCCGTATCGAGCCCGCCGAACCGACCGCCGGCATCGATGCGCTCGTGTGGCAGGCCGAGTTCGCCCACCGTCCACATCACCTTCTGCACATTGATGGAATTCTTGCGTCCCCAGATGCGCAGCATGTCAGCTCCGTTTGAGCGCGCCGCCTTTGGAAAACAGGAGCGGCTTGCGATTGTCGACCAGCTTGCGGTTGACGCCCATCCAGCTGATTTCGCCCGACATGCGACCATATTCGATCTTGGGGCAGCGGTCCATTACCACGTTCAAACCAGCGTCCTGCGCGAGCATCGCCGCTTCCTCGCTGATGACGCCCAACTGCATCCAGATCGTCCTGATTCCGAGGCGATCTTTCTCCGCGAGGGCTTCGCGCACGACGCCAGGCGCAGCATCCGAAGCGCGAAAGATATCGACCATGTCGATCGGCACCGGAACGTCATGCAGCGAGCCGTAAACCTTCTGGCCCAGGATTTCCTTGCCGGTGAGGGTTGGATTGACGGGCCGGATGACGAACCCTTTGTCGAGCAGATATTTCATCGCGAAGTGGCTCGGCCGCATCTCATTCGCGCTCGCGCCGACCATGGCGATGGTCTTTGTGGAGCGCAGGATGTTGCGGATGTAGTCGTCGGTATATTGGGGCATCGGCTACGTTCAAGCCCCGCACTTGGATTGTACGTGCTTCGACAGGCTCAACATGAGGAGACTCCCAATTGCATCCTCCCTTGATGGCACAAAGATTTCCCTCATGCCGAGCCTGTCGAAGGAGGCATGAACAGCTGACCGAAACCGCATTCTATTCCGGCCATCTGGGCTGCCGCTTCTCGACGAAAGCGCCGATGCCTTCCTCGGCTTCTGAGGCGAGCATGTTGGTCGTCATCACTTCGCTGGCATAGTCGTAGGCTTCGGCGAGCGGCATCTCGAGCTGGCGGTAGAACGCCTCCTTTCCGATCTTCACCGTGTGGTGCGGTTTTTCGGCAATGAGACGGGCAAGCTTCATTGTTTCGCTTTCCAGCGCATCCGGCGGCACGACGCGATTCACAAGACCCATGCTCAGCGCCTCTTGTGCATCGATCAACTTGCCAGTCAACAACATCTCCATGGCGTGCTTGCGTAAAACATTGCGCGTCAGCGCCACCATGGGTGTCGAGCAGAAAAGGCCGATGTTCACACCGGGCGTAGCGAAGCGTGCTTCGCCCGACGCGACCGCAAGATCGCAACTCGCAACGAGCTGGCACCCGGCCGCCGTTGCGGTGCCCTGGACTTCCGCGATGACCGGCTTGGGGTGGCGGACGATCGTCTGCATCAGGCGGGAACACTGTGCGAAGACCTTCGCGAACGCCTCACGGCCGGAATCGGCGTTGCAACGCTGTGCCGTCATTTCCTTCAGATCGTGTCCGGCGCAGAAGGCGATTCCCGACGCCGCCAGCACGATCACGCTGGTCCCCGGATCCTGAACGGCCTGGTCCAGACCTTCCTGAAGGGCCGCCATGAGGCCTTCGCTGAGCGCGTTGCGCGCGCCGGGACGATTCAAAGTGAGGCGAAGGACGGTGCCGTCGCGCGCGGCGAGAACCAACGGTTCCGAAAGGGGTGCGGCCATGGGCGGGAATGTAGAGACGCAACCGGAAAAGTCACCCCGGCTATACGGTAATATAATACCGCATAAGGAAAATTCAGCAAAACCCGGGCTAAATTGCTTGACCGGCCGCAGAGTTTGCTGTTAGACGCGCCGGCTTCCGGCCATCCTTTGGAGTGTCCGCATGAAAACCTACTCGGCCAAAGCGTCCGAGATCGAGAAGAAGTGGGTCGTGATCGACGCGGAAGGTCTGGTCGTCGGTCGCCTGGCTACACTCATCGCGATGCGCCTGCGCGGCAAACACCTGCCTGGTTATACGCCACATATGGATTGCGGCGACCACGTCATCGTGGTGAACGCGGCAAAAGTCCTGCTCACGGGCAACAAGCTGAAGGACAAGGTCTATTACCGGCATACCGGCTATATCGGCGGCATCAAGGAGCGCCGGGCGGGCGAGATCCTGAGCGGGAAGTTTCCAGAGCGCGTGGTGGAAAAGGCAGTCGAGCGGATGCTTCCACGGGGGCCACTGGGCCGCCGCCAGCTCGCCCATCTGCGGGTCTACCCAGGGCCGGAGCATCCGCACGAGGCGCAGCAGCCGGAGGCGTTCGATGTCGCGGCGCTCAATCCCAAGAACACCAATTATTGCAAGGCGGTCTGACCATGGCTGAAGATGTGAAGAGCTTTGGCGATCTCAAAACGACACTCATCAAGGCAAAGGCTTCGGATGCGGCCGAGGCGCGGGAGCAGCCGAAGAACAACCGCGATGCCAAGGGCCGCGCCTATGCCACGGGCAAGCGCAAAAACGCCGTCGCGCGCGTCTGGATCAAGCCAGGGCGCGGCAAGATCCAGGTCAATGGCAAGGAAGAGACGATTTATTTCGCCCGGCCGGTGCTGCGCATGATCCTGCGTCAGCCGCTGATCGCTGCCAGTCGTGACGGCCAGTTCGACGTGGTCTGCACCGTCGCCGGCGGCGGATTGTCGGGGCAGGCGGGTGCCGTCCGCCACGGGATTTCAAAGGCGCTGGTCCTCTATGAAGGCAGCCTGCGTCCGGTGCTGAAGCAGGGCGGGTTCCTCACCCGCGATCCGCGTGTGGTCGAGCGCAAGAAATACGGTCACCCCAAAGCGCGCCGCAGCTTCCAGTTCTCCAAGCGGTAGAGCTGTTTGAAATCAGACGGAGTTATTGCGCCTCGCCACTGAGGCGGAGACTGCCGCATCCACCAACGATGGATGCGGAAAAGGAATTCAGGGTGCCGTTGGCGGCGGAGGAGCGGCAGGGGCGGTCGGGGTTCCGTGCGGCGTCCAATGGGCGGGGACCGCGCCGTATTCGTTGGTTCCCGGCGTCCCGGGCTGCGCGCAGAAGTAAATCAGCAGAACGACCGCCGCGAGCGATATGAGTCCGATGACCGGCCAGAACACGACCAGAATCCCGAAAAGGCCGAAGGTTACGAAGCTGAGGAATGTCAGCAGCCCCATCAGGATGGTAAGTACCCAGGGAACAGCGAGCAGAAGAACCCAGCTTGCCGTCCGTCCCGTGTCGTGCAGCCTTCGCGACGTGATGCCGAGCGTAGGCAGAAGAAGGGCCAGCCAGTAGAGCGCGCGAAGCCCGCTGCCCGTGAATGTAATGCTGCCGACAATACTGACCAGGATCGCAACAGCCACGTAGACGCCGATGTACCACCAGAACTGAAGCCGCCCGACCCGGCCGTCGAAATCGACATAATGTTTGGCGATCGTATCGGTGAAGTTCTGCCAGAGCTTGTTGAAATCCAGCTGGTCCATCGCGTCCTCCCGCAGGCGCTTTGGCCTGCTTCCATTTTGCGGGACCGGTTGGGGCCGGGATCGGGAAATGGATTCGAGCCCCGGCGGCCGATTTCCCGGGTATCGGCTACCGAAATCAGCTAAGGGGCTGCTGTCAAACGTGTCAAGCAAGACGGGCGAGGCAAGGTCTTGAAACGGCGCATTTATATCGACGGCGCGGCCGGTACTACGGGACTTGAGATTCACGACCGGCTAAGCCGTCGCCAGGACATCGAACTTCTCCGCATTTCCGATAACGAACGCAAGGTCCTGGCGGCAAGGGCTCGGCTCCTGAACGAAGCCGACATTGCCGTTCTCTGCCTGCCTGACGAGGCCGCACGCGAGGCAGTGGCCAGCATCGAAAACCCGGACACGCGGGTGCTCGACGCCTCCACGGCGCACCGCAGCGCGTCGGGCTGGGCGTACGGATTTCCCGAAATCGAATCTGGCCAGCGCGAAGTTATTCGACATGCATCGCGGGTGAGCAATCCCGGCTGCTATCCGACAGGATTCCTGGCGCTTGTCCGTCCACTGGTGCGTTCGGGACTAATTCCTCCCGATTTCCCGCTCACGGTGAATGCGGTGTCCGGATATTCCGGCGGCGGCCGGTCCATGATTGAGGAATTCGAAAACGAATCTTCCCCGCGCTTCACCGGCAGTTTCTTTCGCAGCTACGCACTGAGTCTTTCGCACAAGCACAGCCCCGAAATGCAAAAGCATGCGGGTCTGGCGCACCCGCCGGTTTTTGCGCCAAGTGTCGGACGCTTCTATCGCGGCATGATCGTGGAAGTGCCGCTTCAGCTATGGTCACTCCCGCGCCAGCCTTCTTCAGTTGTAATCCGAGACGTCCTTGCGGAGGCATACGCACAGGAACCGCTGATCGATGTGGAGCCGTTCGGCGAAGCGCCTGCCACTCTGGATGCGGAAATGCTGAAGGGCTCCGATCGCATGAAACTGTTCGTATTCGGCAGCAAACACACGAGGCAGGCACGATTGGTCGGCGTGCTCGATAATCTCGGGAAGGGTGCAAGCGGCGCGGCGGTGCAAAATCTCAACATCATGCTCGGTCTGCCCGAAACCGCGGGGCTGCGTTAATGTATCGGCCACAAGCTTATGTGATCGATGACGAATCGATCCTGCATGAGGTGATGCGTCAGCGCAGCTTTGCCACGATCGCGGCAATCGTCGAAGGCCATGTGCAGTTTGCATACGCGCCGGTGGTCGTCGATGTAGAACCGCATCCGCTCGGAGCTGTGCGTTTCCATCTGGCGCGCGGCAATCCCCTTGCGCAGGTGCATGATGCAGAGCTGCGTCTGTCGTTTCTCGGGCCGGACGCCTATGTCTCGCCGGATTGGTATGAGGGAAGAGGCTTCGTTCCGACTTGGAATTACATTGCCGTCGAAGCTTGCGGCCGTGCACAGGGGCTTGAAGAGAGCGAATTGCGGCAGCTGCTTGCGGATCTTTCCGCACGGCATGAGGAAAGGCTCCGCCCCAAGCCGCCATGGACGATGGACAAAATCAGCGAGGCACGCATGGCCGCGCTGCTCAGGGGTATTCGGGGTTTCGCGCTGAAGCTCGACAGCCTTGAAGGAGAGTTCAAGCTCTCGCAGGACAAGATGGCGGCCGACATCACGGGCGTGATGGCAGGGCTCGAAGCCCGCGGCGACGCGGCGAGCCTCGCGGCGGCAAGTGCGATGCGGGAACGCTGGGCAGCGGTCCCGCGTGTATAAGCCTTGGCGCTGTCACTGCACCTTGCTCTTCACATACGTGCCGGGTGCGTCGCCCAGGGGCTTCAGCTTGCCATCTCCGGGCTTGCGGGCCGGGATCATCTTGCCTGACAGCGCTGCGAGCCACGCTTCCCAGTCCGGCCACCAGGATCCGGAATGTTCTTTGGCCCCAGCGAACCATTCTTCCACTTTCGGCGGCAGCTTGTCGTTGGTCCAGTACTGATATTTTTTCGCGTCCGGCGCATTGATCACGCCTGCGATGTGTCCCGAGCCCGCGAGAATGAAACGTACCGCTCCGTCTACAAGCTGGGTGGTCTTGTAGACCGAGCGGTAGGGCGCGATGTGATCTTCCCTGGCGGACTGCAGGTACATCGGCACCTTTACCTTCGAAAGATCCAGCTTGACGCCGCCGAGCGACAGCTCGCCTTTCGCAAGCGCATTCTCCTTGTAGAATTTGCGCAGATAGAAAAGGTGCGTGGCCTCCGGCATCCGTGTCGTGTCGGAATTCCAATAGAGCAGGTCGAAGGGCATCGGATCGCGGCCGAGCAGATAGTTGTTGACCACGAATGACCAGATCAGGTCGTTGGCACGGAGCATGTTGAAAGTCGTCGCCATCCGGCTGCCTTCCAGCACGCCACCGGCGGCATCCATCTGCTCCTCGAGCGCTTCGAGCTGCACATCGTCGATGAAGATCTGGAGATCGCCCGCTTCGCTGAAATCCGCCTGCGCGGCAAAGAAGGTCGCCGAATGGATCCGGTCGTCGCCTTTCGCCGCCATGTAAGCAAGCGTCGCAAAGAGCAGGGTTCCTCCTATGCAGTATCCAATGACGTTGGGGTCCTTGACGCCGGTGGCCTGCGTGACGGCATCAAGCGCGGAAAAAATCCCCTCGCGCATATAGTCTTCGAAGGTTTTCTTCGCGAGGCGCGCGTCGGGATTGACCCACGATGTCACGAAGACGGTATACCCTTGGGAGACTGACCAGCGGATGAAGGAATTTTCCGGCCTCAGGTCCAGGATGTAATATTTGTTGATCCAGGGTGGGAAAATGAGCAGCGGCCGCTCATGGACCTGCTTCGTCGTCGGCTCATATTGAATCAGCTCGATCAGAGCATTGCGGAAGACCACCTTGCCCGGAGTCGTGACGATGTTCTCGCCGAGTTTGAAGGCATCCGTCGATTGACGGATCGACAGCTGCCCATGGCCGCGGTCGAGATCTTCGAGCAGATTGTTGAGACCGCGAACCAGATTTTCGCCATTGGACTGCAATGTGGTCCGCAGCACCTCGGGATTTGTCAGCACAAAATTCGTCGGTGCGAGAGCGTCCGCAAACTGCTTGGTGTAGAATTCGATGCGCCGGCGCGAACGCGCGTCGAGCCCTTCCACGTGCGCCACCGTGTTCTGCAGCCAGTTTGCGGTAAGCAGGTAAGACTGTTTGATGAAATCGAAGACCTGGTTTTCCTGCCACTCCTTATCCCTGAACCGCCTGTCGCCAGGCTGCGGCGCGATAAGGGGCTCCGTTTCGCCACCCATGAGGCGACGCGCCGTGCGCTCCCACAGGTTCATATAATCGCGCCAGAGAGCGAACTGCGCTTCCATGATCGCGGCGGGGTCGGCGACCATTCCCCGCAAAAGGTCCATGAACGCGCCGGATAAATTCAGTGGATCAAGGGGTTCGCTGCCAAACTTCTCAGCCTGGTTTCGCAGAAAATCGGTCAGCAGGCGCTGCGATTGAATGCCAACCTGCACCATGTTGCGGGCGAACTCGCCGGGATCTGTGATCCGGTATTGGTCTCGCGGCGTTTCGTGTGCGGTGGCCGCCGAAGCCGCCTTCGGCCTCGTATCGGCCTCGTTCTGCTTGCTCTTGTTCGACCGACGGGCTTCTGCGCGGTTGCTCATTTCGTGCCTTTCCGGATTCGCTGCTTGATACTCTGCGGCTGTTCCCAGCCGCAAGATGGGGGAAAATCATGGCGGCCCGCGAAAATTCCTGTGACTCTCTACTTCCATGTCGCCGTGGTTTCACTTGGAACCACTGGTCCGTAAGGCTATACGATTCGCCATGCACGGGCTGTCGCGGAGCGTGACCGGCTGACACCTTCCTCCGGAGAGAATATATGGGTTCGACTTTCCGCATCCGGGCGAAATTTCTTGCGCGCGTCGTTGCGCCCCTCCTTTTCGCCACTGCGTTGAATGCCTGTTCGACCGTCCCGGACTGGGTAGACCCGACGACATGGGTGGGCGACGACAGTCAGGCCTCTGGCGATCAGACCAGCGATGCCGTTGGTGCGGACCAGTCGACAGCTGCCGGGACGGATCAGTCGGCGCCCGCAGGCCAGGAAGCCGCTTCGGCGCAGTCGTCCGACGGTGTTCACACCCCGGACATCGCCGCAATTCCGCCCAAGCCGACACCGCCTTCGACAGCCGATGAGCAAAAGCAGGTAGCCGACTCGCTGGCGGCGGACAGGGCACAGGCCCATTACAGCGCAGATGCGCTGCGCGGGGGCACGGAAGCCGCAGCGGCGCCGCCTTCCGCTGAAAGCGCAGCGCCACAGGCCTCAGGGAGTTCCTCCAGCTCCGCGGCGGCCGGCACCAATCGCACGGCCGACGCAGACGCGAGCTCATCCGCAAATAATCAGACCGCTGCGAATCCGCCGGCCCCGCCCGCAGATGCGACCGCGCCATCCGGCGGTGGGGGTGAGGAAAAGGCAGCCAACGCACAACCTGCGGCTGCTGCGCCGGCCACAGAATCCACTTCATCTGCCGGCCCGGCTCCGAATCAGATCGCAAGCGCCGATACGGCGGCCGCAGCAGCTCCCGCTGCCGCCCCGATAGCAGCCGAGCCGGCCCAAGTGGCGCCGGGCGTGCAGGCGACTTTTGCGCCATCGAAGGCGCCTGCGCTGGATCCCTCCGTGAACCAGTTCGTGCCCCGACAAATTCTTTCGCGCTATCAGGAAACCGCCGCCGCAGCCTCCGTGCCCGCCGAGTCGTCCTCGGCGGCAACCACGAAGCACCATCATCGCAAGAAAGTTAAGACAAGTCAGAGAGTTATACGGCTTCATTACGCTTCCAGACTAAGCGGCAAGCATACGGCGATGATTCATGGAGGTTTTTCTCGAGAGTTAGCCAACACCATGTTGCGCGGGCGACTTCTGAAACAACCGGTTCCCTTGCACGGCGGGCTCGATCCGGGACTTTTCGCGACGGCCAGTGAGGCGGCCCTGGCGATCGTCGATTTCACACGCGAGACGACGATCCTCGACACCACCGCGCGGAGCCGAATCCAGTCCGCCGCACGGAACTTCACCGCCAAAGGCGGAACTGGCTTCGTGCGCGTGGTGGGTCATGCGTCAGACCCGGGGAGCGATCTTCCACATGCAATCCGTTTGCGAAACAATTTTGAGAGGTCAGAGGCACAAGCCACTGCCGTTGCAAGAGAATTGATCCGTGACGGCGTACCTCCACAAAAGGTCCTTGTTGAAGCGGACGGAGACCGTTCGAGAGACGGCGGCCACCTCATGGCACGTGCGAGCCGCAATGCCGAGATTTTCCTTCAGAGCTAACGTTCGACCGAAGTGAGAGAGGAGCGGATGGGCAGTTCGCTGCGCATCGCCGTGGCCGGACTCGGCACCGTCGGCACGGGAGTGGTCCAGGTTCTTCTGGATCGCCGCGACGATTTCTTCCGTCGCGTGGCACGCGACCTCGTGATCATCGGCGTCTCTGCACGTGACCGACAAAAGAGGCGCCTGCCCTCGCTCGCGGCGATTGCATGGTTTGACGACCCCCTGTCGCTCGTGAAATCGGAGGCCGACGTTATCGTCGAGCTCATTGGCGGCGAAGACGGTACAGCGCTGGAACTCGTGCGCCTCGCGCTGATGGCCGGCAAGCACGTCGTGACGGCGAATAAGGCATTGCTGTCGAGGCATGGCGCGGAACTGGCCGAAATCGCCGAACAGAACGGCGTCGCTCTGAAGTTCGAGGCGGCAGCCGCAGGCGGGATACCGATCGTCAAGGCGCTCCGCGAAAGCCTGGTGGCGCATGGGGTGGGTGCCATTCGCGGCATTCTCAACGGCACCTGCAATTACATCCTGACCCAGATGGAATCGACGGGGCGATCGTTTCACGACGTTCTCGCCGATGCGCAGCGCATGGGATTCGCGGAAGCCGATCCGGCGCTCGACATCGGCGGCGGCGATACGGCCCACAAGCTCGCGCTTCTGGCGGGCATCGCCTTCGGTATCCGGCCGACGCTGGCACATACAACAGTCCGCGGCATCGCCGATGTCACGCCGGACGACATCGTCTTTGCGCGCGAGTTCGGTTGCCGGATCAAACTCCTTGGCGTGGCGCGGCTCGGCCCGGAAGGCATTGACCAGCGTGTCCACCCGGCGATGGTGAAACGCAGCTCGCCCCTCGGTGATGTGGAGGGAGCATTTAACGCAGTGGTGGCCGATGCCGGGGAGGCCGGCCCTTTCTTCTTCGCGGGCCGCGGTGCAGGGCAGGCGCCCACCGCGGCGGCCGTCATCGCGGATCTCCTTGATGTTGCCCGAGGCGATGTCGGGCCGGCCTTTGGACGGCCTGCTACCCAACTCGAAGAGTCTCGGCCAGCGCCAGAGAGTGCGCGGGCGGCGGCCTTCTATTTGCGCTTCCGGGCGGTCGATCAACCCGGCGTGCTCGCGGAAATCGCGGGCAACCTCGCCCATGCCAATGTCTCCATCGAAAGCATGATCCAGCGGGGACGGGCGTCGGACGAGACGGTCACCATCGTGATGATCACGCACGAATGTCCGCCTGCGGCGCTCGAGTCCGCCTTGAAGGCCATTGCCGCCTCCGACAGAGTCCTGACCACGCCGACAATGATTCCGATGGAGACGGCGTGACACGCCGCCTGGGAGATACACATGGCTCAACCGATGGATCGCAAGCTGGCGCTCGAAGCCGTGCGCGTGACGGAGGCTGCGGCGATTGCAGCTTCCAGACAGGTCGGCCGCGGCGACGAGCGCATGGCCGACCATGTGGCTGTCGAGGCGATGCGCACGGCGCTGAACGGGCTTGCGATTGAAGGCACGGTCGTCATCGGCGAGGGCGAACGCGACGAAGCGCCGATGCTCTTCATTGGAGAGCGGGTGGGGATGGGCGGCGTTGCCGTCGACATCGCGCTTGACCCGCTGGAAGGCACGACGCTTACGGCAAAAGCGCTGCCCAACGCATTGACGGTGATCGCGATCGCCGAGCGGGGCTCGCTTCTTCATGCGCCTGATACTTACATGGACAAGATCGCCATCGGCCCCGGCTATCCGGATGGCGTTGTCGATCTCGATGCCAAGCCGGCCGAGAATATTGCCGAGCTCGCCCGTGCCAAGGGCGTGACGCCCTCGGAAATTACCGCCTGTATCCTCGACCGTCCGCGGCATGCAGCAATTATTGAAAGCGTACGCCGCGCCGGCGCCGCCGTCCGGCTGATCACCGACGGCGACATCGCGGGCGTCATCGCCACCACCGATCCCGCGACATGTGTCGACATTTATCTGGGACAGGGGGGGGCTCCTGAAGGTGTTCTGGCCGCAGCCGCATTGCGTTGTGTCGGCGGACAGATCCAGGCGCGGCTGGTGTTCCGCAATGACGAGGAGCGCGGACGCGCCGCACGCCTCGGCATTACCGATTTCGAGCGCAAATACACGCTGACCGACCTCGCGGGCGGCGACGTGGTATTCGCGGCCACCGGCGTGACGGACGGTTCGATGCTCGAAGGCGTGCACCGGCACGGAGATTTCGCAACGACCTCGAGCATCCTGATGCGCTCGGGCACGCGCACCGTGCGGTGGATCAAGGCGCGTCACCGGTGCGGTCATGCACCCTGAGGGCGCCATGCCCGCTTCTACCTTTGCACTGAACGTTGCATGCTCTTTTTCCGGGCGCCAATGGCGCTTCCGCGAAACGGACGAGACAGCGGCCCGAGAACTTTCACGCCAAACCGGTGTTTCTTCCACGCTCGCAAATCTGCTCATGGCGCGCAGCATTCCGGCGGCCGATGTGGCGGACTATCTCAACCCGACGCTCCGGCGCCTGCTTCCCGAACCGTTTCTGCTCAAGGACATGGAACGCGCCGTGGCGCGCGCGCTTCGCGCGGTCATGGAGGGCGAGACGGTCGCGGTTTTCGGCGATTACGACGTCGACGGTTCCTGCTCCGCCGCGCTCCTCCATAATTTCTTTTCGGAACTGGGCCGGCCGCCATTGCTCTACATTCCGGACCGGCTGCGCGAGGGATATGGACCGAACGCTGCCGCGCTGCTCGGCCTTCGCCATGGCGGCGCAAGCCTAGTCATCACCGTCGATTGCGGCGCGACAGCGGACGGTGTCCTGGCCCAAGCTCGCAATGCGGGTCTCGACACCATTGTGCTCGATCATCACGCGGCGGATTCTCCTGGGACTGCGGGCCTCCGGCCCATTTGTCCGGGCGAGATGCCCGCAGTCCCGGCCATCCATGTTAATCCCAACCAGCCGGACGATGGTTCCGGACTTGGCCATCTCTGCGCAGCTGGCGTCACATTTCTCTTCACGGTCGCGCTCAGCCGGGCGCTTCGCCAGGCTGGATGGTTCGCCGCAACCGGAATGGCAGAGCCGGATCTGCGCAAGAGCCTCGATCTCGTGGGGTTGGCGACGGTCTGTGATGTCGTGCCGCTCGTGGGCATCAATCGCGCCTTCGTGCGTGCGGCGGAGGTACGTCTTTCGAAGCTGGAGCGCCCGGGAATACGTGCATTGGCCGCAATCGCCCGATCGGAGCCGCCATTCTCCCTCTATCATTGCGGCTTCGTATTCGGCCCGCGGATCAATGCAGGAGGGCGCGTGGGGCGATGCAGCCTCGGCGCGGAATTGCTCACCGCGAGCGCCGAAGCCGACACGGTTCCGCTTGCGGAGTTGCTGGAACTTCACAACCGCGAGCGTCAGGCGATTGAAACAGCGATTATTCACGAGGCCATCGATCTCGCGGTGCAGCAAGCCGACAGCCCATTTCTTTTTGTCAGCGGCGAGGATTGGCACCCCGGGGTCGTCGGTATCGTGGCCGGCCGGCTGAAAGATCGGTTCAGAAAACCTGTTTTTGCGATTGGAATTAATAAGGAAACTTGCCGTGGTTCGGCACGCTCCGTCCCCGGTGTCGACATCGGCGCCCTCGTTCGCGCGGCTCGCGATCTCGAGGTGATTGCCACAGGAGGCGGCCATGCGATGGCTGCCGGATTTTCGCTTTCGGCTCAGAAGATGACGGCCTTCAAAACTTGGCTCGAAACCCGATTCGCCGCTTTCGGCGCCCGCATGGAATCGACAAACGAGCTCTGGCTCGACTCACTTGTCTGTCCGGCCGGCGCAACGCCGGAACTGGTGGACGAAATCGGTCGCGCGGGCCCGTTCGGCGCCGGCAATCAAGAACCCGTAGTCGCCGCCTGCGATGTGCGGCTCGCCTATGCCGATGTTGTCGGGCAGGGCCATGTCCGGCTGCGATTGCAGGGCGGAGATGGGGCCGTGCTGTCGGCGATTGCCTTCCGCGCGGCAGACACCCCACTCGGACAGGCACTGCTGCAGGCGCGCGGAACCCGCATCCACGCGGCGGGCGCCTTGCGCAGAACCAGCTGGAACGGCCGCACGGAAACTCAGCTTCAGATCGAAGACGCCGCCGCTGCCGCCTGAGTGCCGAACCTTGCCAAGGTGGCTTCTGCTCTTTATAGCCGCCCAACCCCGTGCGCCCTTCGTCTATCGGTTAGGACTCAAGATTTTCAATCTTGCAAGAGGGGTTCGACTCCCCTAGGGCGCGCCACCCCAAGATTTTGGCATTGGTTCTATTGGGAAATTTTCCCTTTTTGTCCCACTCGGCCCGGATTCGATTGAAGTGCTGGCGTTTGCGGATTCGATGCTATCCTGAATTTGAGTGTGGGCTTAAATCGGCATCACGCAGCACCGGTAAGGCGTTCGGGCGGGAGGTAGGGGGTCATGCATCGAAGTCAGATTGTCATCAAGCGATTTTTGTTGGGGTTCGCGGCGTTTTTGTTAGCGACCGGCGCTCGGGCGGGCTCGCTTACGGTGCTTCATCAGTTTGGCGGATACCCCACGGACGGAGCGGCGCCGCTTTCTGGCGTGATTGCTGACAGCTCCGGCAATCTATATGGCACAACATCCGAAGGCGGTACGAATTATTGTGGATATACCGAATACGGGGGGTGCGGAAGCGTTTACAAGGTTGCGCCGGATGGCACGGAATCGCTCATCCATTCTTTCTCCAATGGAAACGCTAACGACGGCCAGTTCCCATGGGCGAGCTTGATTATCGATGGCTCCAACAATGTTTATGGAACCACCGAAGGCGGGGGCGTTTACGATATCGGCACTGCATTTAAGTTGTCGCAGGACGGTACGATTACTGTGCTTCATTCTTTTGCTGGCGGCAACGATGGCTACGATCCAATTGCACCGCTGGTTTTCGACGTAAATGGAAATTTATACAGTACAACTCCGTCCGGCGGCGGCGGAAGATGCGATAAGTACCGCCACATTTATTATGGTTGCGGCACGATATTTAAGCTGACACCCGATGGCACGGAAACCGTGCTTTACGCTGGCAGCACTAAGAGAGACCCGAGAGATTTTATAAGCGGCGTAGTGATCGATGGAATCGGTAATTTATTCGGTATTTCTGATTTTGATGGGAAGCACCGGGGCGGAATACTGTTTGAGCTTTCGCCGCAAGGGCTGCTGACCGTTTTTCATCATTTTGGAAAGGGGCACGATGGCTCAGGTCCGAGCGGTAACTTGAATATGGATGGGGAAGGAAACCTAATTGGAACGACCTCTGGTGGGGGCAAGTTTGGCGTTGGTACGATTTTTAAGTTCACCCCAAGCGGGATTGAAACAATACTTCACAGTTTCAACGGCAAAAAAAATGGCAGCGACCCGGTCGGCGGTCTAATAGCTGACAGCAGTGGAAACCTGTATGGCGCGGCGAATGGCGGCGCGGGCGGGTTAGGCATTGTGTACAAGCTCACACCAACCGGCAAATTTTCAATTCTTTATTCGTTTTCCGGAAGTGACGCGATAGCCGGTCCGATAGGACCGTTGGTGATCGATCAAGCGGGCAATCTCTATGGCGTTACGGCTGAAGGCGGTGCGGGTTGTGGCACCTTCGGTTGCGGGGGAGTATTCAAGATTGCCCAATAGAGGCTGCCTTCCGACACGGCACGGACGGTGTGAGGTAGCCCGCATTGCAAGGCAGCCGGGGCTGTCAAAAGAGTGGGGCAATCCGCTTAAGAAGCATTGGAATCCACTGGGATTTCACACTGTCCAACTTTCCGCTAACCCCTTGATTTCCATAGATTTTGGAAGCTCCCTAGGGCGCGCCACCCCCTGCGCTTTGCAGCACAACCTTCCCGTGCCAGATTCAGAATCACAACGGTCCGCGGGGGACCCGTGATAGGGGAGCGAAGGATGTTTTCACGCAAAGCAGTTGTTCGGGCAGGTTTGGCATTCGGCACGGCGGCCGTGCTGCCGATCGCGGCGCTTGCAGCGCATGGCAAGGCGGGCCTTTGGGAAATCACGACCCACATGAACATGCCGGGAGCGATGGCGGCCATTCCACCGGATCAGATGGCGCGGATGCAGGCGATGGGCATTCACATGCCGAACGGTCAAACCGTTACGTCACAGCATTGCATGACTGCCGAGGAAGTGGCTGCCGACAAGCCGCCGCCGATACGCAATTCCCAGGACTGCACGACGGCGAATGTTGTGCATGATGGCCGGACCATCAATGTGGACGTGGTCTGCAAGGGAGCTATGGACGGACAGGGCCATTTCACGCTTACCTATGACAGCGACGAGCACTACACCGGAAATTACATGTTCACGGGATCGGCACATGGCCACCCGGCAAGCATGTCAAATTCCATTGAGGGCAAATGGATCTCGGCCGATTGCGGGTCGGTGAAATAGGACAGCACGACGGCGTTGCCCGATTGGCAGAATTCTTGCGGCCGCCGCGCAAGGCCGTCGTCTTTACCGGCGCCGGCATTTCGACGGAATCGGGTATTCCGGACTTCCGCTCACCGGGCGGAATCTGGACACGAATGGCACCGATCCATTTCGGGGATTTCGTTTCCTCCACGGAAATGCGCAAAGAAGCGTGGCGCCGTCGTTTCGCCATGGAAGAGATGTTCGCGCGCGCACGGCCGAACGCGGGACATGATGCGGTGGCGGCGCTGGTCGCGCGCGGCGTGGTGAGCCACGTGATCACACAGAATATCGACGACCTGCACCAGATGTCGGGCGTCCCGGCCGGGCAGGTGATTGAACTCCACGGCAACACCCGTTACGCGAAGTGCCTCGACTGCGGTGCGCGTGCTGAGCTCGGCCCGATACAGGCCCATTTCGAGATGCATGGAGAAGCGCCGGACTGCCCGGCATGCGGCGGCCTTCTCAAAACGGCCACGATTTCATTCGGGCAGGCGATGCCAGAACCGGAGATGGAGCGGGCGGAGCGCGCAACGCGGGCCTGCGACCTTTTTCTTGTCCTCGGCTCCTCGCTGGTCGTCTATCCGGCTGCAGGTTTTCCGGCCCTGGCCAGACGCGATGGCGCGAAGCTTGTGATCGTCAACCGCGAACCTACGGAGTTTGACGCCATCGCCGATCTCGTTCTGCACGCGGAGATCGGGCCCATGTTCGGCACCGTTCTCGACGAACTAGAAAAAACGTGTCATCCCCGCGGAAGCGGGGACCCAGTTTGACGGCGCCCGCGGAATTCCCATCTCTCGCGGACGTCTGTCCGCAGGTTTCCCGCTTCGCGGGAATGACAATCATCCGGAGTTGAAAATGCGCTTTAACGAAGACGAGAAGCCGCCCACACCGCCTGGACCGGAGCAACAGTCCTCGCCCGTGGCTCAGGCGCTGTTCAAGTCCCGCACTGTGCTCATTTTCGGCGAAGTGGACATGAAAATGGCCGAGCGCGTGACGGCGCAGCTTCTGGCCTATGCCGCCGAAGGCGAAGGCGATATCCGCGTGATCGTTAATTCGCCGGGCGGCCATGTGGAATCGGGCGACACGATCCACGACATGATCCGCTTCGTGGGCCCAAAGGTGAAGATGATCGGCACGGGATGGGTGGCGAGCGCCGGCGCGCATATCTATCTCGGGGCCAGGCGTGAAAACCGTTTCGCACTTCCCTTCACGCGCTTTCTTCTGCATCAGCCGCTCGGCGGGATTGCGGGACCGGTTTCCGATATTTCAATCGAGGCGGCCGAGATCACCAAGATGCGGGAGCGGCTGAACCGCGAAATCGCGCAAGAGACTGGACAATCTTACGAAAGAGTCGTCGCCGATACCGACCGGAATTTCTGGATGTCGGCGGAGGAAGCCGTCACCTATGGCCTCGTCAGCAGGATCGTCAGTAGCGCGAGCGAAGTGTGAACGCGCCCTGGTGGCGCGGCGCGGTCATTTATCAGGTCTATGTCCGCAGCTTCGCGGACGCGAACGGCGACGGAATTGGCGATTTCGCAGGTCTCATATCGAAGCTTGACTACATCGCCGCGCTCGGCGTCGATGCGATCTGGCTATCGCCGATCCATCCCTCGCCAAATCGCGATTGGGGCTACGACGTTTCCGACTACAACTCGGTCAACCCGGAATATGGAGACGAGGCTGATTTTGACCGGCTGCTGGCCGAGGCGCATGCCCGCGGGTTGAGGGTTCTCACCGACGAGGTACTTGCGCACACCTCGGACGAGCATCCCTGGTTTCGCGCGAGCCTTGAAGGCGCGGAGAAGGCGGATTGGTATGTCTGGGCGCCCGCGCGCGAGGACGGCACCGCACCGAACAACTGGCTTTCGGCATTCGGCGGACCTGCCTGGTCGTATCATCCGGCCCGTCGGGAATATTACCACCACAAATTCCTGCGCCAGCAGCCGAAGCTCAACTGGTGCAACCCTGACACCCGCGAGGCCGCGCTTTCAGTGTTCGACTACTGGCTTGCGCGCGGTGTCGACGGTTTCCGCCTCGACGTCGCCAATGCATTTCTTCATGACCCCGGGCTCGTGGACAACGAGCCCGTAGCGGAGGCCGAACGTACCGCCCCGCACTGGGCGCACGCTTCGAACCTGCAACACCACAGTCACGACAGCAATCTCGAAGCCAATCTTTCGGTTCTGAACGAAATCCGGAGACGCGTTGAGCGCTTCCCCGATCGGTTCGTGATGGGAGAATTCTCGGAGGAACCGGCGCGCGCCGGCGGCTTTGCGGCGCCGACGACGGGCCTGCATTCCGGGTACAGTTTCCCGCTGCTTCAGGCGAACGGCCTCGATCCGTCCTTCATCCGCGCGCATTACGAAGATCTGGCGCGGTTTCCCGGACACTGGCCTTCGATCGCCTTCTCCAATCATGACGTTGTTCGCACACTCACGCGCTTCGGGGGAAGCAATCCGCCAGCCTCGCTTGCGCGTCTCCTGCTTGCGCTCCTGATTTGCTTGCGCGGCACGATTCTTCTCTATCAGGGCGAGGAACTTGGTCTGCCGGAAGCGGTGTTGCGCCGCGACCAGATCAAGGATCCGGTCGGCGATCTCTACTATCCATACAGCCGCGGGCGCGACGGCTGTCGCACCCCGATGCCGTGGGATGATGCGGCGCCAAGCCTCGGCTTCACGATGGGCACGCCCTGGCTGCCTTTGTCCCCAGCGCATCGCGCGCTGGCAGTCTCGCTCCAAGAGCGCGACAGCCAATCAACGCTCGCCTGGGCACGAAGACTTCTTGCAATGCGCCGACAAGGCACTGCGCTGCGTCTCGGCGAAATCGAATTCCTCGATTCGGCTGCACCCATCCTTTCATTCCTGCGCAGTCACGAAAAAGAGCGTGTCCTCTGCGTCTTCAACTTGAGCGATGAAACAGTTTCATTCCGGCATTCTCTGCTCGAACGCGCCGCGCCGCTCACGGCTGGCGACACACAACCTTCAGGAGCCAAGCTGCACTTGCTTGCTTATACAGCCTGGTTCGGTTCAATGGGTTGAACTCATACCAGCGGCCCCAATCTCCGACTCCTCGAGCTATGGCGTCTTGAAATTGAACGGATCGTCTTGTCCTGCTGCTATTGTCATTCCCGCGAAAGCGGGAACCCAGCAGCGCGATTGTTCCGGAAAGTGCCGTGAACTGGGTCCCCGCTTTCGCGGGGATGACAGCGTGAGGGGTGAATCACCCGGGCCACTGGTATTATACAGAAAAGTCATTCCGGATCGCGGCGCGACAGGCAGAAATTCCGCCCGTGCAGCCAGCATCCATCGTCCTCCGGATGTTCGTCGCGCCGCAGCGACCGCACTTTGACAAGTTCCCCAATGCCTTTCCGGAACGCGCCCTGCAGCTTCGCATTTGCGTCCACGTCACGACCGCCGCGAAAATGGATGAAGCCTGCGGGGCCCAGAAACCGTGCTGCGAATGACCCGCGCTCCGTTCGCGAAACGAGCAGCATCGCCCCATTGCCGCTGCGTGGAAGCGGACCATCCATCGTGAGCGGAAACAGGAGCCTGCCTTCCGGCGCGAGGCCCTCAAGCCACCCCGCCAGCGGGTGCGTCAATCCGGCCGATACGATAATCGCGTCACGGCGACCCGGCGCGGATTCCGAACCGTCGGCGCATCTGACAGAAACATTCGGCCATGCGCACAGGGCCTCGCTCGCGCGTTCGGCCAGCTGCGCGTCTACTTCCACAGCGTCAACCGAGCCGTTCGGCCCGACAATCTCGGCCAACACGGCGCTGTAATAGCCCGTTCCACAGCCGAGATGGAGAATGCGCGCGGCCGGCTGCAGATCGAGTTCGTCGAATAATTTCGCCCAGAGACTTGGCTGACCGTTGTTGATCTCATTTGCTTTGTCCAAGGCCACGACGACGTCGTGATACAGGAGGCGCGCGTCGCCTTCGAATATCCCGTACGCGAACGTCTCCGCGCCCATTCCCCCTACGCGCATGCCGATGTGCCAGGGAGGATGCCCGATGAACCGTTCGCGCGGCACGCGCGCGAACGCATCGATCACCTCAGGCGATTTGATGCCGGCTGCCACACGCAAGTCCTCGGCAAACCACCCGCGGGCCTCTTCAAGAGACAGGGGCATTCCAATTTCCTCTGTTTCCTTTGGCCGAGGGCTGCTCGAGCGCGTCCAGCACGGCCTCGATGGGCAGAAGGACGCAACGATGGCGGCTCCGATATTCTACCGCGCCTTCAAATGCGGCGTAAGCGTCGAACGGTGCTGGCGGCGGCGGTAAGTTCGATTCGAGCATTGCGCTCACAGCCGCGCGCAGCTTTTCGACGTCATGTACTGTCACATTCCGCAGCGCGCTGCCGAGGATCGAAGCGGAGGCCTGGGCGAGCACGCAAGCTCTTGTTTCATGTGCGAATTCGGCGATCCGGCCTTCGGTCAGCTCAAGCTGAACCGAAACCCGGTCGCCGCAGGCCGGATTGAAGGCATGGCCGGTTGTGTCCGGCGCGTTCAACCGGCCGGCGCCGCACGCATCGCCTGCAAGCCGGAGCAATTCCTTCCGGTACAGGGGATCGCTCATAAGAGCAGCGCGCGAAATGTGGCCAGTGCGCCGGGAGTGTCAATATCGACGAGCGGACCGTTACCGTCGGATTCCACCTCGAAGACATCAGTTGAGTATTCTGCGACGACGCTCCGGGCGCCGACATCGCCATCCAACTTCAGCAAATTCGGAAAATAGCGACGGGCGAAGAGTACCGGATGGCCATGTCGACCATTGTGCGCCGCCAGACAAATCTCGCGTCCGTTTGCGCTCTCGAACTCGTCTATCATCTTATCGATGAAAAGAGGCGATACCGCGGGCATGTCGCCGAGAAGAATCAGCGCCGCATCGATTGTTTGGGGCAAAGCGGCAATGCCGGCGCGTATCGAGCTGCTCATCCCGATGCCGAAAGCCGGGTTCTCGACAATTACGACATCGAGCCCTTCCAGCGTGCGAATTACGATCGCGGAGTCATTTCCGACAACAGCCACGACCGGATGCGCGCGGCTCGTGTTTGCGGCCTCTGCAACGTGGCGCAGCATGGGCTTCCCACCGATTTCGAGAACCAGCTTGTTGCATCCCATGCGGGACGACTGACCGGCCGCAAGAATAACCGCCGCAACCCGGCTTCGCGGCATCACACCTTGGCCGGCTCACGCGGCAGGCTGAGGCGTGCCCGCAATCCCCGTTGCGCCTTGTTCTCAAGTGCCACTCGGCCGCCATGGCCTTCTGCGATGGCCTTGACAAGCGTCAGACCAAGGCCGCAGCCCCCAGTCTCCGCGCTGCGCGATGCTTCGAGACGCACGAAGGGCTCGAAGACCCGCGTCCGGTCGGCATCCGGAATTCCAGGACCCTCGTCTTCCACGATAATGTCGTAGCGATCCGGGGTCACGGTCAGGCAGACATCGGCGCGGCTGCCGTAAACCACGGCGTTCTGAATGAGATTGCGGATGGCGCGCCGGACCTCGTTCGGGCGGCAGCACACCGGCGCCGCCGAATGCGCCGACCACGAGACCGGCTGTCCCATCTCGTCGAGGTCGGTGCACAGGCTTTCGACCAGCGCCGCCAGATCGATCTTCCGGGTTTTTTCTCCCCCGGCACCGCGGGCAGCGGAGAGGACCGCTTCCGTCAGCTCCTGCAGTTCCTCGACATTCTTTAGAATGCGCTCCCGCAGCTCTTCGTCTTCGATGAATTCCGAATTGATGCGCATCGCTGTAAGCGGTGTGCGCAAATCGTGCCCGACAGCAGAAAGAAGTTGCCGTTGGCTCTCCAGCGTGCGCGAAACCTGATCGGTCATTCGATTGAAAGCCCGGGCGGCGCGGCGGATATCGTCCGGTCCCTCTTCCGGCACGCGGGACGCTTGGCCGCCATCGGCAGCTTCCGTGGCCGATGCGGCGAGCTGAGAAAGCGGTCGCGCGACCCGCCTGGCGACGAATGCTGCTGCGGCAGAGGTCGTAAGCAGCGCGACAAAACCTGCCATGACCACCTCCAGCGGAAATGGCTGGGGTGCCGGACGCGAAAAGGAGGTGACCAGCTGGGTGCGGCGCACCACCGGCAAGGTCACCTCGACAATCGTTCCGTTCCTCGGGATATCCGGCGGCTGGCCTACAAGGGGCGGCAGCATACCTTTGCGAAAATTCACCGATATCGGCTGCTTCGCGCGTTCGGGCGGGAGCATTGCCCGCACGCGCGCGGCGTAGCGCGCCTCTTCATCCGTCATGGGATGGACGACAGCCTTGCCATAAATGAGCCGGAACCGCCACGGCCCGGAGCTCATGGTCTGCACCGCGTTCTCGCGCTCATGCGCCGGTATGCCACTCAGCAGAGTCGCTGCGGAAACCCCGCGGTCGAGCAACCGCTCCGTGATGGCAGCTTCGGTCAGCTGCTCCTGGGCGGTGGCAAACCATATCCCCACCGCGACATTGGAGACGATAACGGCCGTGGCCGCGACTACGACCAGTTGCGCGCCCAGAGTGCGAGGCCACCAGTGACGTGGCCAAACCTTCATGCGAATTCCGGTTCCACTGCGAACATGTATCCACCGCCCCAAACCGTCTTGATATACCGCGGATTCTTGGGGTCCGGCTCGATTTTTTTACGCAACCGGCTCACGTGATTGTCGATGCTGCGGTCAAACAGGTCCGCATCGCGCCCCTTGGTCAGGTCCAGGAGCTGGTTGCGATTAAGGGCGATTTTGGGCCGGTCGATGAGCGCCGTCAGCAGCCGGAACTCCCCGCTCGAGAGCGCCGTCGCCATTCCATCTTTGTCGATGAGCTCCCGCTGCCCCGTATCGAGCATCCAGTCGCCGAATTTGATCCGCTCGGCCGCGGGCGGCTTCTGGCGCGGCGGCAGAGCCTGGGTGCGGCGAAGCACGGCGGCGATGCGGGCGACGAGCTCACGCGGGCTGAAAGGTTTGGGGATGTAGTCATCGGCTCCCATCTCGAGGCCGATGATGCGATCCACCTCCTCGCCGCGGGCGGTGAGCAGCACGACCGGAATCTGCGAGGTCTCGCGGATGTACCGGCACAGGCTGAGCCCGTCCTCGCCGGGCATCATGATATCGAGCACGACGAGATCGATCGCCGCGCCTTTCATGACTTTCCGGGCGACCATGGCGTCTGCCGCCGTCGTCGTGCGGTAGCCATGTTCGCGGAGATAGCGGGCGAGGGGCTCGCGAATATCGCGCGCGTCCTCGACAATCAGCACATGCGGCTTGGCTTCGTCTTTGAGCATCGTTTCTCCCTCGATGCACCATGCAGCGGGGAGCGCCCTTTCGCAATCCGGATTTGTCACAAGCTGTCGCGGCAGACAGGGGCGGCACGGAATATTGCGACCAATTGATAGGCCCACGGACAAAGTTCCGCGACGTGTTGGCCGCTATCACTTTGCTGCAAGGGGAGCGCCAAGAGGAGATGACTACCATGAAACAGACGGTTCGGTACGGGCTCATTCTGGGAGCGGCACTGGCGGTGGGCACCGGCGTGGCCATTGCGGGTATGCGCGCCGCTTCCGGTACGCAGCACGGCGATCAGACGAGCGCCCAGGCGACGGCATTCCAGAGCTATTCAGGCCGGGGACGGTTCGCAGAGAAATTCCTTGCCGAATTCGACACAAACAAGGACGGCAAGGTCACGCATGACGAGTTCAACAAGACGCTCGCGCATGAGTTCGCGGTGGCGGCCAAAGGCGCGCCGACCATGTCTCTCGACCAATACGCCGGCATCCATCTGAGGGACATGCGCGATCAGGCCGGCGAGAATTTTCATCGCATCGACTGGAACGGAGACGGCAAGATTACGCTCGACGAATACATGGCGTCGGAGCGCGACCGCTTCGAGCAGACGGACCGCGACGGGACCGGCGTGATTTCCTGCAGCTCGTCGCGAGGCAGCAGGGAATACGGGGATGCTCCGGCGCCCAGCCGGCGCAGCAGCAGCTCAGGTGGCTCCAACGCCCGCGGGTTCGGATCGCGCGGACGTTCCAGTCTTTGTTATGCATATGACACGAACAGGGATGGGAAAGTCACCCGTGCGGAGTTCGACAAGCTCACACAACAGCAGTTCAATAATCTGGCCAAAGGCGGGAGCCTCAATGCCGAGGAGTATTATCAGCTGCTTGCTGCACAATCGCGGGAGATCTCCGCGCGGGTCTTCCAGCGGCTCGACCGCGACCGCGACGGCAAACTCACATTGGCCGAGTTTGCGGGATCGCAGGAGAGGCTTTTCACGCGGCTCGACAAAAACAATGACGGGGTGATCACCGAAGACGAACTCGCATCGCCGCGGCGAAGCCGGCTGGCCACCCGCAGTTAGGAACGGGGGGAAATCCCCGTGTCGGCTGTCGCGCGGACGACGGATTGCTCCCAATCGCCGTCCGCGCGCAGCCTCATCGTCATTTCGGCCAGGATCGAAATGGCAATCTCGGCCGGCGAGCGCGCGCCGATCGCAAGACCGACCGGCCCGCGAATACGCGCCAGTTCCGCGTCACTGAATCCCAATTCCTTCAGTCGCAAAATGCGCGCGGCCTGCGTCTTCTTCGATCCAAGTGCTCCCACGTAGAAACAATTCGTCCGGAGCGCGGCTGCTAGAGCGGGATCATCCAGCTTGGGATCGTGTGCCAGAGCCACGAGCGCGCTGCGCGCCGTGAGCGGCGTCTTCGTCAGCGCCTCGTCGGGCCAGTCGTGGCAGAGAGTCACACCGGGAAAACGCTGTTCAGTTGCAAACGCACCCCGCGGGTCGATGACGATGACACGATAATCGGCCAGCATCGCCATGCGCGCGAGCGGCTGCGCGATGTGCACTGCTCCGACGATCCTGAGATCGAGGGGCGGATTGTGGACCTCCAGAAACCAATGGCGGCCTTCGACCTCCGTCATTCCGCTGCGATCCGCGCGCACCGCATCGGCTGCTGCGCGGCCTAGAGCCGCGTCACCTCCCGGATCGAGCAGCCGTTCCTCGCCCGACGCGAGATCGACGGCTCGGACCAGGGTCTTTCCACCCTCTTTGGCCTCGCGCAACGCCTCAAGTGTGCTTCGTCTCATGGAGGGCAATGTTCAGGTGATAGGTTCGAGGTATATTTGTATCTGCCCGCCGCAGGCCAGTCCGACAGACCACGCGATCTCGTCGGCCACGCCGAAATGCAGATCGCGCACGGAACCGGTGCGGATCGTATGTGCCGCCGCTTCGACGACCGCGCCTTCAACGCATCCGCCAGAGACGGACCCAACGAATGCGCCGTCGTCCGAAATGGCCATGGAGCTGCCCGCGGGCCGCGGTGCGGATCCCCAAGTTCTTACCACCGTCGCCAGCGCAACCCTGTGTCCATCGGCAAGCCACCTCTCCGCAATCTCGAACACATCGTCATCAGCACTCATGATGCAAAGTCCCCGTGGTGAAGCGCACACGCGACGTTGCGGTCAGTAAAATATGTTCACGCAGAAGACGAAGCGGCGGAACAAGGGGAAAGCCCGTCACAGTGCGACGCCGAACAGCGCGAGGAGAAGGACTATCACGGCTATCAAGCCGATCACCCAGATTTCCGGCGCCAGACCTTCGCGCTGTGGCGGCTCCGCCTGTTCTGCGACCGGTTCCGGCTGGACTGGCGCAATTACCTCTGTTGACGTGGCAAGGCGGCCGACGACTTGCGCGGCAAAACGAGCAAAGAAATCGTCTGCGATCTGTCGGGCGGCACCGTCGATCAGGCGTTGACCGACCTGGGCCAGCCTGCCGCCGATTGTCGCTCGCGCCGTGTAAGTAAGCACCGTACCTGCGCCACCAGGCGCGAGAAGGACTTCGGCTTCGCCACGGCCGAATCCCGCAACGCCGCCACGTCCCTCGCCCCGGAGGAGGCAACGGCGCGGAGGATCCAGTTCGCTTTGCTCAATTGCGGCCTCGAATGTCGCTTTGACAGGTCCAATTCGCAGTGCCGCGACTGCATCGAGATGATGATCGTCGCGTCGCGTAAGCCGCTCGCATCCGGGAATGCAGGCTTGCAGGACGAGAGGGTCGTTGAGCGCCTCCCATACATATTCCGGCGGTGCCGAAATTTCGTATCGTCCGGTGAAATCCATTGCCCGGGTTTCCGCGATGTCATTGCGCTGCAAGGAGTTACAGACTCCGGCCGCAATTGGGAAAGATTCCGTAAAACGGCACCAGTTCCGCTTTTCCCTTCGTGACAATCATGTTAAGCTTTTTGATAACCCTGTTGATCCAGGGACAAGTGCGTCGGGGGAAGGGGATGGAATCGCATATTACACCACCCGCCAGTCCGGGTGAGTCGTTTGAAGTGGCCGGGTCGGTCAAATGGTTCGATCTGACGAAGGGTTATGGCTTCATAAAGCCGGCAGCGGGACCCCAGGGAGATATTCTCCTGCACCAGAGCTGTGTGAGGCAGTCCGGCTTCAAGATCGCACAAGAAGGTGCACAGGTCGTCTGTGAGGCTGTTCAGGGTCCAAAAGGTCTGCAGGCACGTCGGCTGTTGATGCTCGACAACTCCATGGCTCTGCCATCGCCGCATCCGGCTCAGCGGTCCGGCCGATTCAATGTGGTCCCTCGCGGGCCCACATTCGATGCGACGGTGAAATGGTTCAATCGCGGCAAGGGCTATGGTTTTGTTTCGCGAGGCCCCGACACGCCCGACATTTTCGTGCACATGGAGATGCTTCGCCGCGCTGGTATCCGCGAACTGAAAGAAGGCCAGAAGGTCCGTGTCCGGGTTGGCGACGGTCCCAAAGGCGAACTCGCAGCCGAAATCGCGAGTTTGGACGAATAGGTGAATTTGCATCGGACGTTTCAGCCGATTGAACACGCATGGGCAAGTGTGTATGGCAACGACCCGGTACGACCCAGGTCCTATCGTCGGGGCGTGGCGCAGCCTGGTAGCGCATCTGCTTTGGGAGCAGAGGGTCGCGTGTTCAAATCACGCCGCCCCGACCAACAGGTTATGAACGGATAAGGGACATTCGTATGTTAGCGAGAATCTATCGCCCCTCAAAAACCGCCATGCAGTCCGGCCTGGCGGGCACAAGGCGATGGCTGCTGGAGTACGAACCTGAGCGTCCGCGTGCCATCGAGCCTTTGATGGGATGGACGAGTTCAGCGGATATGCGGAGCCAGATCGTGCTCGAATTCGATTCGAAGGACGAGGCCGTGGCGTACGCCTCGAAACGCGAAATCCCCTACCAGGTCTTCGAGCCGCATCCACCCAAAGCCCGTCCGAAATCATACTCGGACAATTTCCGCTTCGATCGCAAAATCCCCTGGTCCCACTGAGTTGGACTTGTGGTGGCCGCCCGATACCGCCTTTGATTTTCCGCACCAAGACCTGATACCTGCTTCCCGGTCGGCCCCGTAGCTCAGCGGACTAGAGCAGCTGCCTTCTAAGCAGCGGGTCGCAGGTTCGATTCCTGCCGGGGTCGCCACGCTACGGGATCTTCTCGATGACCGATACGAGCCGCACCGCAGCCATTCGCGCGAGGCTGAAATCGGCGAAGTTGAAGATCGGCGCGTTCCACCGCCTGTAGAGGCCGGTCGGGACGATTTGGTGCGGGAAAACCCTTACCACCCTGAACAATCCCGAGTTCGTCATGATTTCCAGCTGCTCGGCCGGGCGCCAGAACAACTTCGGATTCGGGCAGCGGGAAGTTCTGGCATTGATGGAGATCAACCGGCCTGAGGGCTCGAGCGCGGAATGAATGACTGACAAGGTTGTCAGAAGAAGATCGCGGTCGCGCCGGATGAGCGGAATGACGTTTTGTGCCAGAACATTGGCAAAGCGGCGGCCCGTCTGCAGCGGAATGTCCCGGGTCGCATCGACGACCATGGCCGGTACACCGCGAGCTTCGATGGCCGCAACAAAGCGCGGCGAGACATCCGAAGCCATGACCTTATAGCCACGTTCGTTCAGGATCGCGGAGAGGTGGCCCGTTGCTGCGCCGATCTCAAGGATGGAGCCGGGCCGAAAATTTTCCTGGAGCGCGCGAAGGAAATATTCATCGCGAATGCGATGCCGCTCCGCGACCGCCGTCCAGTCGCGCAGCGCCTGTTCTGTGAAATAATGGTCCTCCGCGGCCGGATTCATGAGGCCGATGATACCGAAGTCTCGCTCGGCGCAGCCATTGCGGTGCGCCAGCGCCAGCCCGCTTCGTCCCGGAGCCGCAGCGCATCGAGCCGGAGATTCAGGAGAGGATTGCAAGTCCATTGGCGTGGATGCACGAGGATGGAAACCGTAGCCGGCCGGTCTCCCAGTGCCGCGACCGGATCGGCGGGATTCCACCATTGCGGCGCCGGCCAGTCGGAAAATCGCGCCTGGAGGTCCCCATGTATTCTTGCATCATAGGCGTCGGCCACGATTCCAAGTTCTTCCATCAAATTCCGGTCCAGCAGGTAGTGATTTGGAACGCCGATGCGCCGGTTGACAAAGTCGCCGTGTGCAGCCACGACCCGCGGAATGAGGCCTGTTCTTGCGGCGAAATGGGCGAAATTGGCCCGGAAATCCTGGCGGATCGGCTCCATGTGCGCATCGATCTGCCGGCGAGAATGCAATCCAAGCCGCTTTGCAGCGGTTGCGATTTCCTCGAAGTGATAACCAACCTCGCTTCCCGAAGAGGCGATCTCTTTTGCCAATCCGACATCAAGCGTCGAAAGCCGGAAGAAATATGTGGCACGCACGCCTGCCGCACGATCGCAGTCGAACATCAGGCCGGCACCGGCTGGATCGCTGTCGACGTCGTTGCGGAGCAGGCAAACAGGGGACGAAGCGGATTCGTTCCGGTTGACGGCTTCGGCGAACTCGCGGAGCGGCTGAAAACTGTATCCGGTCTCCACCAGGAAATTGAGAAGGGCACGATAACGCGACAGCCGGCTACCCATGAAAGTGCTCTGCCACGCATGATAGTAGAGCCTTGAAAGCCGCCCCATCGTTATGGACTAGCGTTGTCCGCGCAGGCACGAAAACCCGCGCTCGAGGTCGCCAAGAAGATCGTCCGGATCTTCCAGGCCGGCATGGATGCGGAGCACTGCGCCATCCGCAGCGAAAGCCGTTGCGGTTCGCCGGATATGAGCCGGAACGATGAGGCTCTCATAGCCTCCCCATGAATAACCGAGACCGAAAATCGACAACCCGTCGAAGAATGCGTTCAGTGCTTCGGCCGTTGCAGGTTTCAAGACGAGCCCG
>DATAYG010000153.1:0-5377 GCA_036272695.1 Rhizomicrobium sp.
GAATAAGCCCGTTGACGGGCGATAACCGCCGTGAGCATCCTGCCGCGGTTTGGCAAAGGCCCATCAGAACATCGGATGATCTACTTCCTCCATATCAGCAAGTGCGCGGGATCCAGCTTTGTCGATCTTGCAAAACGCAACATTCGTCTGTTCCGGCCCAACGCGAACGGCAATCCACTCAATCCGATCACCAGCAAGCGATTTTCGTTCTGGCATTGGAACGCAGACGAACAGCGATACCTTCTCGCTTCGCCCTCGTGCGATCTGATCGCGAATGAAAGCCATCTCGGCCGGCACGCGCAATTCCATGATCGCATCACGTATGTGACGATTCTCCGCGATCCAATCGATCGGCTGTTCTCTTATTACCAGTTCAACCATTCCCGCCCGGACGCGGCAACGCCGCTCGAGGAGCGAGGTCGCGCGTTTGCGCGCTTCCTGAAGCGCGAGCAGACCGTCGACTGGCGGCGCAACTCCCTCGTAACGGCACTCACCTATCCCGCGCGCAAGGAGAAAAGTGTTGCGGCGCGACTCGATCTCGCAAAGCAGCGGCTTGAACAGTTCGATCATGTCATCTTGATGGAGGAACTTTCGCAGCAGGTGAATGTCTTCGCCCAATATGGATGGCGAAGCCTCGACATCGGCTGGCGTAAGGCGATCGGGCACTCGGAAACAGCCTTTTCCTGGTCGGCGGCGCGAACCGCGCTTGCGCGGCACAAGCGCACGCTCGACGCGTTGATCGCTGCCAACGAAGCGGATCTGGAACTTTATAGTTTTGCCCGCGAGCTGGTTCGGCGGCGCAAGTCGAAAACACCGCCTCTAAACCGCACGGCGATGCATCGAGAACGCAGCATGCCGGAAAGCGAAAATTTCGATTTCCTCTGTTATTGCGCCTACGACTCGTTCCTTTCCGGAAAGAAACAAACATGCCGGGAACTGTTGACGCGGGCCGGGAAATGTCCGGCGGCGGGCGTTTTGGATAATGGCGGCAATGCCGGCTTCGTCGAATTTGCACTCGCCCGTTTCGCCGCGCCGGAGGCGGCTGAAGAAGAGCGTAGCGCGCGTTCGCAGCAGCGGGTCCGTCTTTTGACGGAAACCGTCTGAGCCAATCGATCCGGCCGTAGAATCGCTTTTCAAGCCACCGCACGCGACATGAAGATATAGCCAAGGCCGGTCGTCAGGAAATTCACCCCGATCAGCAGTCCAAGCGCGACAAGCGAGATCCCGGGCAGACCCGCGGCAATGATTACCGCCAGGATGATGCTCGCCAGCGCCGACAGCAGCATCCAGATCCAGGGCGGATTGGGCCGCATCTCGATGGCAAAGGCGAATTCCACCGCCCCCTGCAGCATGAACAGCACGCCGAGCAGGATCGTCAGAACGAGCGCACCGGCAAGCGGATTGAACAGCAGGAATACGCCGGCCGCGATCATCAGCAAGGTCACGAGCAAGGCGCCGAAAAAATGCCCGGTGCCGTGCACGCTGAAAGCCCCGACGAGCAGGAAGAACCCGCCCAGCAGCAACGACCAGCCGACGAAGATCGTGCTCGCCAAGGTGGACACGATCGGAAACAGGATGGCGGCGATCCCGGCTATCGCCATCAGCAGACCGACCCAGAACAATCGCTTCGAGCCGGCCCGAACGCGCGAATGAAACAGGTTTTCGATTGGCCTTGCAGTAGTCATCGTCCCCCCCCTTGATCCGCCTAAGCGGCTGCCTTGCGTTGCTGCACAATGCTTTCGGCCAGCTTGCCGGATAGTTCGGCCAGATGATCGAACTTCACTTCGAAGGTGCCGACCCCTTGCGTCAGCGAGCGCAGGTCGATGATCAAACCATGCAGCTCAGACATTGGCATCTGCGCCTCCACGGTGTCCCATCCCCTCCAGCCGTCGCGGGCATCATAGCCGAGCAACTGGCCGCGCCGGCCGCTCACCACCTGGTTCACTTTGGAGGTGGCGTCGTTCGGGACATGGATGCGAACATGCATGATCGGCTCGAGCAGAACGGGCGAACAGTTCGGCATGCCCTCCTGCATGGCAATGCGCGCGGCGGTCTGGAATGCGGCGTCCGATGAATCGACCGTGTGGTAGGAGCCGTCCACCAACGCCACCGTGAAATCCACCACCGGGAATCCCAGCGGGCCCTCCTTCATATAGTCGACGACGCCCTTCTCGACCGAAGGAATGAACTGCCGCGGCACGACGCCGCCCTTGATTTTGTCCTCGAATATGAATCCGGACCCGCGCGGCAGCGGCGCAATCTCCACATGCACGTCGCCGAACTGGCCATGGCCGCCGGACTGGCGCTTGTGGCGGCCGTGCTGCCTGGCGGATCTGCGGATCGTCTCCTTGTAAGGGACCTTGGGCGGATGGGTGCTGATCTTCAGGCCGTATTTGCTGGCGAGCCTTTCCACGGCAACCTTCAGGTGAATCTCGCCCTGCCCCGCCAGCGCCATTTGCTGCAGTTCGGCGTCCTGCTCGAAATGTAGTGAAGGATCCTCCTCCTGCAGCTTATGGATCGCCGTGGTGAGCTTCACTTCGTCCTTGCGGTCCGTGGCCTCGATCGCCAGCGTGTAAACTGGCGCAAGCTGTTCGATCTCCACCTTCGGCAGCGCAGTCTTGGACCCCGACAGCATCTCGCCGGTTCCGACACCCTCAAGCCGGCCGAGCGCGACGGTATCGCCGGCATGCGCTTCGGCAAGTTTCGTCTGGGTATCGCCCTTCAGCGAAAACAGGCCGCCGATGCGCGCATCGTTGCCGTCGCGCGTGTGCAGCACGGCGCCATCTTTCAGCGTTCCGGACAGCACCCGCGCCAGCGACAATTTTCCGTGCGAGCCGTTGAAGGTCTTGACGATCTGGACCATCGTTTCTCCATTCGCCTTTACCCCCAAGCGCGCGGCGGCGGCGTTCACGCCGGGCACTTCGTGCCGCAGCGCCTTCAACAGGCGCCTAACGCCGTTGTCGCGCTCGGCCGAGCCGAGCAACACCGGCACCACAAGCCCTTGGGCCAACTCTTTCGACAGGTCCTCAAACACTTCGTCCCGCGGCGGCTCGATATCGGAGAGCAGCTCTTCCATCAGATGCTCGTCGAAATCCGCCAGTTTCTCGAGCATCAGGTAGCGCGCCTGCTTCTCCTCGTCCTTCACGTCACCTTTCAGTTCAATCACCTGCGATTCCGCGTGCTCGCGGTAAACGAAGGCGCGCTCCAGCGCGAGATCGACGAACCCGGTGATGCTGCCGCTTTCCAGAATCGGGATTTGCCGGACGAGCAGTGGTTTGTCGCTCGCCTCCTGCAGCTGTGCCAACAGGTCGCGAACATTGCCGGTCGCTTTGTCGATCTTGTTGACGAAAAGGAAGTGCGGAATGCCCTGATCGGCGATGCGCTTCAGGAACGGCTTCAGCATCTGAAGCTTGTTGCCGTCCGGCTCGCAAACCACGACCACGGCGTCGACGGCGGGAAGGACGTTCAGCGTGTCCTGCAGAAATTCGATGGAGCCTGGGCAATCGAGGAACGTGAAGCTTTCGTCGAGGTAAGTGGTCGTGGCGACGTTCACCTCGACACTCATTTGGCGGGCGCGTGCTTCGGGGGAAAAATCGCCGACCGTATTGCCCTGCGGCACCGATCCCTTTCGCTGGACCGCGCCGGTGGCCCACAACATGGATTCGAGCAGCGTGGTCTTGCCGCTGCCGTAGGGTCCCACGAGGGCCACGGTACGTGGCCCAACTCCTCCGTTCTTTTTTGGCATAACCGCCTCCATTACCGCCGCGTGTTCGCGTGGCTTTCGAGGCGCGGCGGGCGCTTAAGTCCCAGGACACTGGGCGGCGTCACGCGCCCCGCTTGTGGACAAATGTTCGCGCCCTTTTCAGGCGCGGGCAAGGGGGACGCCGGATATTCCGCCACCCGGCGGCCGCATTCGCACGAGGCCCGCGTTCGCGCTACAGTCGCGCTTGGCCCAGACGACAGGAGTTCTTTTTGGTACGTGCGCTTTGGCTCGCCGCGTTGCTGGTTTGCGCGGGCTGCTCTGACGAGGACCAGCGCTACCTGCTGACGTACGAAAAGCCGCAGCACCGCGAGATGGTGGCGGCGCGCGACGTTCCGCCCGCGTCGGTCACAGCCGCGCCCGCGCGGTCCGGCGCCACGACCGAAAGAGTTCCATCGACACCGCCCGCGCGCGTTGCGGAAATGCCGTTGCCCGCACCTGCTTCAGCTAAGAATACGGAACCTGCTCAAGCAGCAACGCCAGTCGAGGCGGCGGCCGCCGAACCGCCGGCGCAAGCGAGCAGCCCTCCTGTGCAGACCGTTGCCCAGTCGTCCGTTCCGGCTGATGGAGAAGGGGAGGCGTTGGCGTCCGAACCGGCGGCGCCTGACGAAGCTCAGGCGGCGCCGGCAGTAAGTGCACCCCCGGGGATTCCGCCGCCGGCGGCTACCGTTGCGAGCACCTCAGCCGGCACAGCCAGCCGAGAGGCTCATTGCCGCGCCGTCGCGCAGCAGCGGAAGGACGATGCAGCGGCAAACTATTACGATGACGATACGGCCGACCAAATTTACGCCGGCACATACAGCAACTGCATGAAATGGGAAGCAGCCCACCCCTCTGCCTGACGATCAGGCGCAGAGCCGCTCTGGAGCGTTGGCGGGATCAGCCTCGGTCTCCAGGCAGCTGGCCATCACTTCGAGTTCCCGCGCGCCCTTCAGCATGCGCGCGACGTAATCGTCATGGCACATCTGATCGGCACGAGTGCGAAGCTGCGCGGCGACGTCCCGCAAATTCCGGATTTTCTCGAGCGTCGCGCTATCCACCGCTGCCTCCCACGCATTCGACGGGTGGGAAAATGCGCGCGCGCCACGCCGGTCACAATCAGGAATGGTGCCTAAGGGACTCTACGTATCGTGACGCGACTTTGATGCAGCGCAACGCTCGGGAGGCGAAAGTACGCCATTCCTTGGCGAAGTTCCCGCCGGTTGGTGCGATCGCGGTGCCGGGGCGTGTCCTTACGGATGCGGGGTGATCGTGAGCAACAATCGCGGGGGATGCCTGACCCGTGGGACAGGCGGCGCGCTCTTGTTTCGGGACGGGAGCGCGTCACTCTCTCAACAGACGCGGACGCGGCTTCTCAGTTCAGGCTCGCGCAAAACCGTTGTATCCGCCGGCAGGCCTCTTCCAGCGCCGCATTCGATGCTGCGTATGAGATGCGGAAGAACGGCGACAGTCCGAACGCCGCGCCCTGCACGATGGCGACTCCCTCCGCCTCCAGCAGCTCTCGGACAAAGTCCCCGTCGGTTGCGATTGTCGAGCCGGCAGGGGATTTGCTGCCGATCAGCTTCCGGATCGAGGGATAGACATAGAACGCGCCCTCCGGTTTCGGGCATTCGATGC
>DATAYG010000154.1:0-11290 GCA_036272695.1 Rhizomicrobium sp.
GCTCGACCTGCGTGTGCCACCCAGGCACATCAAGCTTCCTGCGGTCGAGCAGCAGGCTCACCGCCGCTTCCTCAAGACACACCTGCCGGTGGACGCGCTCGTGTTCTCGCCGCGGGCGAAATACATCTACGTCGCCCGTGACGGCCGCGATGTCGTATGGAGCCTGTATAATCACCATTCGCTGGCCAACGCGGCCTGGTATGAGGCCATCAATGAGTCGCCCGGGCTTGTGGGGCCGCCGGTCGGCAAGCCGCCGGCATCGATCCGCCAGTATTTCCGCGATTGGCTGCAAGCGGACGGCTATCCCTTCTGGTCGTTCTGGGAAAACGTCGCCTCCTGGTGGGCCGTCCGCGACCTCCCCAACGTGATGCTGCTGCATTTTTCACAACTGAAGGAAGACCTGCCGGCGCAGATCGGGCGGATCGCGGCGTTCCTCGATATCGAGATCGATGCTGCCAGCTGGCCGGCCATCCTCGATCATTGCGGCTTCGCCTACATGAAGGCGCACGCGGCTGAGGCAGCGCCCCGGGGAGGTATTTTCTGGGAAGGCGGCGCCGAGAACTTCATCAACAAGGGAACCAACGCCCGCTGGCGCGATGTGCTGAGTGCTGAAGATGTCGCGGAGTACGAAGCGATGGCGCGGCAGAAACTCGGGGAGGATTGTGCCAACTGGCTCGCTGCGGGACATCGGCCGGAAACCTGAGCCGACGGCCCATGAGCACAATCGCCGCGGACTTCAAAACACTTCCGGCGAGCTGCCCCCCCGCTAAGCGCAGACTCGGCAGGCCGGTCGCGCCAACCTAGTAGGCGAACCCCATATCCTCGGCGACGGCGTGGGGATTGGCTTTCTCCCACTTGTGCGACAATTGTTGTGCCTGCGTAATCTGTTCCGCCTTCATCTTTTTGGCGACCGCATTGCGGAGATCGATTTCGCTTTGGTTCGAAACGCGCGCAGTCGGACCGGCGGCGGGGCTCTCCCGCGCGATCGCCCGAGCATGCAGGGCCGCGGCTATGTCGAACCATTGGTAAGCCTGCACATAATCATTCTTTGTACCTTTGCCTTCTGCATACATTTCGCCAAGCCACTTTGCCGCCTGGTAATCGCCCTGCTGTGCCGCGAGCGCCCAGGCTTTTTGGGCGGCGGCATAATTCTTGTCGCCGAAAGCTTCCATCCCGCAACTTCCGAGATCCGCGGCGTCGGCGGACGAACAGGGATCGGTCTTTGCCGCCGCCTGCGAACTCAATGGAGTTTGCGCAAACGTCACGCTCGCCCAGCATCCCGACAAAAGAATCAACGCCAGAAATCTCGTCGCGCTGCTCCGCATAAGCCAGAACTAATAACAACGACCGGCGTCTCCCGCCACCCCCCGGTCCGATTAATTCCGCGACACTTCGCATCGGGTTTATTCCTACGCTGGCGCCGGACGCGACAATGGCGGTCGCCTCACTTCCGCAAATCGGCTCCGCAGTGCGGGCAGCAATGGGACTGGAATTCCCGCGCCGCTTCTCCAAGTCCGAGCTGATGATGGCAGCTGGGGCAGCGAAGGAGCGCCATCGCAAAGACGCAGACGACGCTGACGACGAGGCCGGAAATGGCCGAGACATTGCTCCAGGCCGGCGGAACCGCCCAGGTCAGGCCCAGTCCGAGCGGCGCTGCCAGCATCGCAACGACCGATAACGCCTGATATTTGCGCAACGTGCTCACGGCAAAGGCCCCGGCCGGCTCGCGGAGGAGCCGCTGTCGATTCGGAATGAAAATGCCGCCGCCGACCGGATTTCGCAACTGGCGTCGGCAACGCGAGTGACGCTGTCCATGACGCATCCAACACAGCGCCAGTACCTGCACTTACGTTTCCGGTTTGCGCGTAGGGTCTGGCACTACACAAATGCCCATTCGTCATTGCAGCGCGCTCCGCATGGGGCTTAGTGCAGTTGGGCGTCGCCAGCAAAATCGAGGAGAACTTCCATGCACATGCGTCACACGCTATTTCCTGCCGCGCTGCTCGGCTCGGCCATCGCGCTCGCCGCTTTTGCCGCAGGCGCACAAGCGGCAGGCTTTACGGTGCTGCACGATTTCGCCGGGCCGCCGAGCGACGGCTCCTATCCCTATAACAACGTGACTTTCGACGGCGGCGGCAATCTTTTCGGCGCATCGAACCTCGGCGGTAACGCCAACTCCGGAACCATCTTCAAAATCACGCCGCACGGCACCGAGACCCTACTTCACTCCTTCGACGGCGGCGACGGCGGCTCCGATCCCAATGGCGGCGTGACGGTCGATCCGAGTGGCAATCTTTATGGAACGACCACATTTGGGGGCAGCAACGGCTGCCGCAACGGCTGCGGGGTGCTCTACGAGTTGGCCGCGGACGGGACATACACCGTGATCCATACATTCGACGTGAGCACCGATGGCGAATGGCCGGTTGGAACGCTCGCGCGTGACAAGAACGGCAATCTGTTCGGCGTCGCGGGCGGCGGCGGGCCCAATAATGGCGGCACGGTGTTCGAATATTCGGCCAGGGGCGCTTTCATTGTGCTGCATGCGTTCGGGGGCAGCGACGGCTTCCAGCCGGTCGGCAATCTGATGCTGGACAAGGATAACAGACTCTACGGGGTCACCAATTCCGGCGGCGCCGATCAATACGGCACGGTGTTCAAGCTCTCGCCCAAGGGCGAGCTGACGACGCTCTACAGCTTCACCGGCGGCAATGACGGCGGCTATCCGACGGGCGGTGTCGACCGGGACGAGGCTGGCAATTTTTACGGCGCGACCAATCTCGCCGGCAATGGCACGACGCCGTACGGCACCGTGTACAGGCTCGCGTGGTATGGAACGCTGACGACGCTCCACGCCTTCACCGGCGGCGCGGATGGCGGCTGGCCGGCAGGAAAAGTTCTGCTGAGCCACGGCGAACTCTACGGCACGACGACATGTTGCGGGGCCAATGAGGACGGGGTTGTCTACCAAGTCGATCTGGCGAGCGGAACCGAAACGGTCGTTCACAGCTTCGCCGGCAATGATGGCCTGATTCCCCAGGCCGGGCTGACCAGCAAGGGCAAACGTCTCTACGGCACAGCCTCCGGCGGCGGCGCGGACAATCTGGGCGTGGTGTTCAGCCTGAAAAAGAAATAACCGCGGCTGCGCGCAATTGATCCGACTACTGCTTCGTCAGGCCATCCCCAACGCGCGCCGTGGCGGAATCGCGGTTTGCAATGGGCTACGAACCGGGCTAGATATGACCAGTTTTCTGGTCATATCTATGCTCACGGTCAATCTCGCGGAAGCCAAGGCCAATCTCAGCGCACTGCTCGACAAGGTGGAGCGCGGAGAGGAGATCGTCATTACCCGGCACGGGCGGCCCGTGGCGCAGCTGAAGTCTCCCGAGGTCCCGAAGAAGCCCCTGCCCTTCGACGAGCTCGAGGCTTTTCGCGCCACCATGCCGCGTCTCAGACGCCCAAGCGCCCGGCTGCTGCGCGAGATGCGTGACGAAGAGCGCTGAACCGCCGGCACGATGCTTTATTTCGATACGAGCTTCCTCGTGCCGCTCATTCTGCCAGAAGCGACCAGTCGCAGGATCGCGGCATTCATCCGCACGCTTCCGGCGGGAGAATTCGCAGCGAGCCACTGGACGCGAGTCGAATTTTCCTCACTTGTGGCGCGGGAGGTGCGAATGGGCGCGCTTGAGCCGCGGGCCGCGGCTGCCGCCGACGCCAGGTTTGAGGCGATGTTGAAAAACTCTTTCGAGATCATACTACCAAGGCCGGCCGACTTTGCTCTCGCCAAGGACTATCTCCTCAGATTCGAAACCGCACTGCGCGCGGGCGGCGCGCTGCACCTGGCAATCGCAGCCAACCATCGCGCGGGGGCCATCTATACGCTCGACCGTCCACTCGCAAAGGCGGGGAAAATCCTGGGATTACCGATGGGCATCGGTCCTGTGTGAAACAAAGTCGGCTTGTGTCGCGCCCCACAGCCGAGATGGGAATTCTGCTTCATGTCCGGTCTCGCTGATCATCGCCAATCACGGTACATTCGCGGCAGCAACGGGGATCCCACATGCGCAGCGAGACCTTCGATTTCATCTCGAATTTCAGCACGCTCTGGCAGGTGATCCTGGGCGCGTTTCTCGCGACCTGTGGCGGCCTCGTGGCCAACCAGCTCGAATGGCGCACGCTGACGCGGCGGCGGGAACGCAATGCCGCGCTGTTTTTCGGCGAGGTGCTTTCGAGTTTCGCCCTGCTCCTGAAACGCGCCGACGAAACCAAGAAGATCGGCGATCCCTATGGCGCGATCACCCTGCGCGTGCTGCGCTCCGCCCGGCGCGAGATCGACATTTATGAGCGCAACCGCGAGAGCCTGCTCGATCTGCGCGACGCGGGCCTGAGAGCGCGAATTCATGGCCTCACCATCCGGCTTTCCCTGCCGCTCGACGGCATTGCCGATGCGGCCCAGGAGATCGGCAATCTCAAGGCGCAATTGCGGTCGCGCAATCTGGATGAGCGGGACCGCGAGGAGTTCGGCGCACGCCTGGCGGAAATAAGCGAGCGCCGCGAGGCCGGGTATGAATTCGTGCTTGAAACAGCGGCCGAGATTGACGGCGTGCTCGCAGACCTATCCCCGCTTGCGGGTCACGATTTCACCCATGGGTCCAGGTTTTAATGAAGTTCTGGCGTTTACCGGTTGGCGTCGCAATTTTCAGCAGCAACTAAGGCAGCCAATTCAAACGCCGCGGATCGTTCCTTAATTCGAAAACGGCACCATTGCCACCCGCCGTCGTTCCATAGAGATTGCTATCACTACCCATGATTAACCCGGCACTAGGCCCTTCGACCCCGTCATTCGCGTCGAAGGCGTGGAGAATTTTTTCAGAGTGACCGGCCGACTTTTCAAAGATCACTCCACAGCCCTCGAATGCGTTGCGTTTGGTTACGTGACCGCATCCTTCCCCGCTCCCACCGTATTCAGTCGCGCCATAGAGGTTACCTGAGGTGTCAGCAACGAGATTTCCGAACGATGGAAAACCGCCGTCGGAACCGTCCGTGAATGCATGCAGCACCTTTTCTCGCCCTTCGGCTGATAGCTCAAATATCACCCCGCAACCAGTTCTCCGCCGCACGGCGCAAGCATGACCTCCGATAAATGTCGTGCCGTAAAGGTTGCCACTGGCGTCCAGGATCACCCCGGAATAAGGCTCGCTTCCCCCCTTTCCTGAGAAGGAATAAAGGATCGATTCGGCGCCCGCCTTCGTCAGTTTGAACACGACTCCGACGCCATTTGCCCCGCCGGAGTTCGTTGTCCCTAGAAAATCGCCCTCTGGGTCCATGACCAACTTTCCGTATGGATAAGCGCCGTCACTCCAGCCAAACGAATAAAGCACGGTTTCAATCCACGGCTCGCCATCCTTTCCAGACGGCGAAAGCTCAAAGACTGTACCCCAACCATTAGCGCCACCCCCGCCGGTTGTTCCGTAAAGATTTCCGGAAGAGTCGGAGATCACCCCCCCTACGGGCCATGCCCCGGAGTCTTCCTGATCGAAAGTGAACAACACAGATTCGGTGCCATCGGTCCCTAACATGAATGCTACTCCGCATCCGTAACCGTTACATCCAGTGCCGCCACCATGAAACGTGGTACCGTAGAAATTTCCGGCCGCGTCTTCGACCAAGCTCCCCTCGGGATTGGCGCCGTCCTCTCCACTCTGAAATTTGTAAAGCTGAGTTTCCTTGCCATCGGGAGAAATCTTGAAAATCGTACCGAAGCCGTCGCCACCTTCATACGTCGTTCCATAAAGAGTTCCTGAACCATCTCTGATAAGTTGGCCCTCTGGATCAGAACCATCGTCACCGCCCTGGAACTTATACACAACCTTTAATTTTTCTGCGGATGCTGAATTTGGACAGGCCATAGTCAGCGTCAACGCAAGCAACGCGGCGCCATCAAAGGCTGACGGAGAGAATCGGAACATGCGGCCTCCAATCCGGTCGGGCAGCGTAGCCTGCCGTAGAATGTATTCGCTCGCAAGTCATCAGTTCGGTAGCGTTCTAATTTGAATTGCGGACCGTCCGACGCAGAAAAGGCAACCTCTGGATGCATACGCATGCAACCGCAGCGAGCCCGACCACAATCGCCCGATTTTCGCAGGCCAGAACAGCACCAGAGAATTTGTGAGAGTGCCAGCCATGATGGCGAGACCGTATGCCGGCATCGCCGCCAGAAGGACTACGCGCGCCGGCTTTAGCGCCTTCATCGGCTTGTTCGCTCAACCACTGCACGAACTCAGTCCGTGACGTTTGCGGGTCTCCCTGTTCCCAAATTCGCACTTTGGGGCTGATTCGTTCCTATTTGCGACCTGTTCTCAGACAATGAGAACACGCGATTTATGCAAGAAAATTCGTGCTTTCTATTGGTCGGAGCGGCGAGATTTGAACTCGCGACCCCCAGTCCCCCAGACTTTTCGGCGCATTGCAGAAAGCCCTGATTTATCAGGCTTTAGATGGCTTTGAGGCGTCTAGTTCGGGACTTATTTCGGGACTCCGTGTCGTGATCCTGCATCGGAGCTTGCGCGCCGGCCTTCCCGTGAAAGGACTCCATTGCCGCCGCTACGTCTTCGTCTAGGACGTGAGCGTAACGCATGGTCGTCTTCAGGTCGGCGTGATTGAGCATCCGGGAGACAAGTTTCAGGTTGCCAGTCTGACGTAGGACCTTCGTGGCGAGGTCGTGGCGGAAGTCGTGCAGGCGAAAATCCTTTACCCCTGCCCGCTTGCGCAGCCGCTTCCAAGCGGTGCTGACGCCTGAAAGTGTCATCGGGTATCGACGCCCTTTGATCCGTTCCTCTTGCCCGCGCTTGGCCGTGTAAAGCTCGCCCCTGTCCTTCCGGTTGCCAGTGCGAGCAAGCGTCTCACCGACGCCACGCGTCCGAACGGTCCTGACCGCAACGTAGGTGAAAACGAATTCCGCATGATGCCCCATTAGGGACTCTAAAATCGCTCGAACGTGATCTGTAATCGGAGCGGTGACGCGCCTGTCGTTCTTGCCAAGCCGCACGATCTGACGAGCCTGCCAATTGACCTCCGACCAGCGCAAGGTCACGCATTCCTCTTTTCGAAGACCGGTAGCGTGGACGAACTCAAAGAATGCTGAATAGTCATCACGCATGGCGGCTTCCAGTCGCGCGCCTTCGTCTCCGATAAGCTCCCTAACGCGCTCTACCGGCTCCCGGAGCATATGAACCTTCCATGTCGGCTCGTTATCGAAGCGGACCTTCCAGACCGTCCTTGCGTGCGTGAAAAGCTTTTTGAGAACCTCTGTCGTGGAACGGTTCACGGTGGCAGGTGTAATGAACGGATAATCCTCCCGACGTTTTCCCTTCGGGAGCTTGTGGGGCGCGGACCGCTGCGACCGCCGCCACGCTACGAGCCTCGCAACGTCGTTATCGTCGATCTCGGCAAGCAGCTTCGCCTTACCGAAATATCCGACAAGTCGGGCTAGGTCGCGGTCCGTGTTGTCCGCGCCGGCATGGTACTTGCCCTTCTCTTCCCAGTATCGATCCGCAACGTGATCGATTTGGAGCGAGCCGACACCCGACGCCGCTGGCGCGGTGAGTGCTTCACGCCGCGCCTGTTCCCGCTTGTCGCGCTCTACAGCCTCTGCCGCGCGGCGATTCGTGCAGCATGTGCTGCCATGAAACCGCTTCCCCCTGTACTGGAAATCGAAGTGGTAGAACGGCGAACCTTTTTTCTCGAAGACGGACATTCTGGCGTTTCTCTAACAGTCTGGCGAAGCATGAAGTCGTAGACATCTGCTCGGCGCAACATCCGCCTCGGTCTACGGTTACCCGTACCCACATTGACGTAAGGGAGCCGTCCGGCGCGGATATGCGCCAGAAGCGTCTTTATCGATATTCTGAGGATGGCGGCCGATTCTTGGGGGGTTAGAAGATCGTCCGGGGATGGAAGGCAGGGCGTAGTCAGGCGGCAGGCTTTCAGGCTAGGCGTCGGGATTGGCCCCTTTCCCATATTCGAGCGGGAATGTCAACCCATTCGCTGCCGGTCCTCCTCCATATAATTAGTCCGTTGTTTCGTCTGTAGAGTGTTGCCAATAACTGATTATCTCGCATTAAGCGGCCGTAATGTTTACGCGTCGCGCCAGCGCGGTCCCCCCAAAGCATATATATAGAAGTGTTCGTAGCGGCGCCGCCAGTCTGCCGACGATCTCGACGGGGATCGGCCAATCCCGACACTTAAGAGGTGCCGGCAGGACAAATCACTAAGTCAATCTCGAAATCCTTGACTACTGCATTTAGTTATGAGACAAGTGTTCTTCGAAAGCGCCGCCATTTGAGCCGCGCCAAATCCCCCACTGAAAGAAATAATGTCAGACGATCCCCTTGCCCCCGAGCGCGCGGCTCGCGTCGCGCGTGAAGGTCGCGTAGCACGCGCGGCGATGCTCGCGAACCTGCCGATCCGTAAAGAGAGCCTGCCGGGCGTCACGCGAAAAATTAGCCGCGATTGGGGCGACCCTGATAATCTCGACTCGGTCACCGATGATCAGATCATCGCGAGCTTGCATGACGTGCGGTCGGACACCCCGACCGAATTCGGCGCGGCGCCGCAACCAGCGCAAAAAACGAAAGCCGGCCTCTCTGCTGCCGACCGTTTGGAGGCAGCGAACGAGGAAAGCGAATCTTACAGGCAGGTCAACATGCCGCCAAAGGGGCGAATCGATCTCACCGAAAAGGAACGCGCGCGGATGCGCGGGTGGACAATTGCTCAACGGATCGACTTCGCGAACCGCAAAGCGGCAGGTGAGGAATGAGCAAGCGAAGCCCCCCACCGCGCCCCAAGCTGCGCGAGCCCGCACCTCCGCTGACCGACGCTGAAAAAGTCATGCTTCAGAGAATGGACCCGGCGCAGCAATTTAAATTTCTCGAACGCAGAAACACTGGACTATAACATGACAATGAATGATCGATGGCTGCCGTGGGACGTTATCGCGCCCTGCGTACCGCCGCCACTAAGCTGGTCCGAGTCGATGATGCTGAAAAATGCTCATCAAAAAGGGGCCACTATCCGATTCGTCCGACGAGGAAATCAGCGGAGCGAGCCGCTTTTCAACATCGCGAGCCTCTTCGAATGGGCTCATTCGACTTATCAGCGGACGCCTCATTTTGCCGTGCAGTTTGAGCGCGCCCTCGCGCGCGCAATCGAGCGGATGGACGCGGAGTCGAAGCAATGACCGGCGCAATCCTAATCGGCAACAGCCGGAACACGTACAACTATGTCGTGGCGGACGAAGCGGCTACATTCACTCCGCAGACCAAGGGTCAGCGTTACGTGATATACGCTACCGTCGATATTCAGCTTGCCATTGATGTCACGGCCGATGCGACCTCCTTTTACCTCCAGCAAGGGACTTATGTAGAAGTCCGGCTGTTACCGAGTGAGCCCCAGCGTTACGGCTTCGTCGACGGTGATGGGGATACACTGAGTTATATCTGCGCGACCGGGGCAGATAACGGAACGATCTTCATTACTGAGATCGGCGGATGACTTGCACTAACTTTCTCGTACGGAAGTACTCGATTCCGGCTGCCGATCTCGGACTAGATTCGACTCGGGGCGTCCTTCAGGCCTGCTACGCGCTCGACGCTGGGTTCTGTGTGTCAACCGAACCAAATGGCCCAGCGATTACCACTCACGCGGCACTCGCGGAAGCCTATGAGCTTGACTGCGATGCTCGTTTTTATCTGCTGACCAATGGCCACAAATCCGGCCTCTGGGCGTTCCATACCAGCGCGCGCGCGCTTGAGATGCTGCAACTCGACATTGGCGCGCCTCTCTGGCCCTCGTGGACTCTTCGCGATGGAGATCGGAGCACGATTCTCTTTTCGTGCGAGCCGAGCGACCCTCACCTGATTACGGATGCGGCAATATTTTGTCATAGATGCGAGCTTGTGTCATCTGTAGAACTTCCCGACAGCCGCAATAATATCAAGTGGCATACTAATTATCGTTCAGGAATGATGGCCCTACAGCCCCTCCCGCTGCCTTTCTTGCAGGGCCTACCAAAACACAAATTGGCCCTCGCGGCGAAGCGCACAACCGTGACGCTTTCCCGACGCCCGGCAAGAAATCATCCCTATCTCGCCGCGAAGCGCAGAAAACAGCGCTCCGAACGATCCAAACAAACAAAATCGACCGCCGCCGTTTGACCCGTTCCAGCGGCGGACGATGTAGCCCGCGCGTTGTCCTTTTGCGCGCGGGCTACACCAACTACACAACAAACAAAATGTCATTTAGCCACTCTCTCATTGCGCGCCTCAAGACGAAGATCAGCGCCGATCATCCCTACGCCTCCGAAAACCACTACACTAAAAAGAAACACGAATGGCTCTGAAAAACTCGACCATCTGTAGGCTGCTCGACCAGAACGTACACGAGACAGACTACAGTATTAACTCGGAGTCAGTACTCGTTCAAATGCTCATTCTCGTCCAACGCGGCTCGAAATGCTTTGTCGGTGATCCTAATGCCGCAACCCGCGAGATAGGCGACATTATCGAGCTGTACGAATTGCACCACGCAAATGGAGATGCCAAATGGTCGACACGAACGCGGCCCTGCACGGATGGAATTATCTGCATCCGTCTCAGCGAGCCGACTTACAACATGTTTGCCACAGATTTTGGTGCACGGCCCGATGACATTTGGGCATTACGCCGAGGAAGGACAAGATATTTATTCTTCGCGTCAGAAACAGGTGATCGGGACTGTCTGTTAGATAACAAGCTGGCAATTCCCGCTATCCAACTAACCGACCGGGCACCCATCGTGGGCAGTCGCGACCGGAACAACAATGTAGCGGTTTGGTCAAAACGGTCAAATCCGGCAGTCGTCGCGTGGCCTGTCGCAATACCAGCAAAATGGCGTCGGGGCCTTGGTTTGTCAGAGCAGACCGTGACGTGGACTCCGGCCGGTAACAGTATCCTGAAAGATTTTGTGCAGCGGGCGGAATTCGATCCGGCTGCTGTGTGGCACACGGACACGCGGTAAATGACCAATTCCGATTTGAGAAATCCGGCCCATTACGCTCGGCTTTCTCGCGAATTTCCGGGAGGGGCTGAGTATGCCAACATCGTCCGCGACCTCACAAACAAAACAATTCATGTTCTTGATCGCGCGCTGGCGGACGGTTTCGAGGTTGCGGCTCATGTTCCCGATAGCAAGCGCCGACGTATTGAGGGCGTTATTTGCTTTGATTCGAAGGTGCCGAAGATCATTCCCCTCC
>DATAYG010000155.1:0-7993 GCA_036272695.1 Rhizomicrobium sp.
TGGGAGGCCTCGTTGTTGGCAATCTCGGCACGGTAAACTCGTCTTCGGTCAAGGCGCGCTTTTCAGCTTGCGATTACATTGGCGGCCTGACGGGTTACAATTCCTCATTGATAGAGGCATCCAGTGCCACCGGCTCGATAATCGAGACGAAAGTTGCCGGCGGTCTGACCGACAACAATGGGGGATTGATTTTAAACAGCTACGCGGATGTAGCGATCAACACAAACGCTGCGGCAGGCGGGCTCGTCGGCTACGAGGATAGTGGTGGGGTCCAGAACTCCTACGCAATGGGCAGCATTAGCGGCGGCGATGGGTCCACCGTTGGCGGGCTCGTCGGTTATGCACAAAATGGAGGCTTTGAGTCGTCCTATTCCACCGGCGCGGTGAGCGGAGGAGCAAACAGTTCCGTCGGAGGTTTTGCGGGTCGCGAGGATGACGCGTATTTTTCCGATTGTTATTGGGATACAACGACGAGCGGCACGAATGACGGCGTCGGCGGCAGAAACGTGACTGGGCTCACCGGCCTGACGACACAGCAACTGCAGTCGCGTCTGCCCAAGGGGTTCAAGAAGAAAGTCTGGACGGAAAAGTCCGCTCTCAATGACGGCTTCCCCTACCTGCTCGCCAACCCGCCACCCAGGAAGTGACATGCGAGCACAAGTATCAAGCAAATCGAGCGTTCTGCTTTCGGGTGTGTGACGCGGCGCATTTTCTGCAAGATTGCGGATCGCGGGGTGCAGCATCGGCGCATTGCCGCGGGACAAGACCGGCGAACCGGCTTGCCGATGCGGTCGCACTGTTCGAAGCTCCGGGTGGCGGCTGATGGAAACGGCCGCCGGCCGCAAACCCGCCTCCCGAGACGGCAGCCTCGCCACGAGCTGCCAGACCCGCCGCCAGACCAGGACAGAACTTGCATTCAACACCGAGCGCCAATTCAACATCGCAATGGGGATCATCATGAACACGGACAGCGAAAATCTCGAAGCCGATCTTGTCCGGCTGAAGCGCGATGCCGCCACGCTCCGGGAGAAATGCAGCGACCTGGGCCAGGACGAGATTGAAAGGCTGCTCTCGCCCCTCAGGGGCTGCATGGTCGAACTGATCGCGCTTCGCTCCTCACTCGAAAAAGTGAAGGCGGACCGCAGCGAACCGCATGCCGTTCGATGAGCAGGGGCTTTCCGTGCCGCGCAAACGCGGATAGCTTCCGTTCCGGCATCATGCCGCATGAAGGGGAATTTCCATGTCGCGCCATTTCGGTATTGCGCTCGCTCTCGCAGCCCTTGTTCTCGCACCGGGGCTGGCAACGGCTCAGAAGGTGGTTCTGCTGAAAAACCAGCCGCCGGGCGGCGCGTGGGTGACGTATCAGATGACCGACGGCACGGTGCTCGCGCAATCGGGAGATGAAAACACCTGGTACAAGCTGACGCCGGACAATACCGGCAGCTATGTGAACGGCAGCTGGACACAGGTGGCCAGCCTGCAGCCCGGCTACCAGCCGCTCTATTTCGCCGGCGCCGTTCTTGCCGACGGGCGCCTGGTCATTACCGGCGGCGAATACAACCAGAACAATTTTGCCTTCACCAACCAGGGCGCCGTCTACGATCCTTTGAAGAATGTCTGGACCGTTCTCAAGCCGCCCAAGGGATGGAAATGGATCGGCGATTCGCCGTCATCCGTGCTCCCGGACGGCCGATTCATGGTCGGCGACAAGTTCTTCAACAAGGTCGCGGCGCTCGATCCCAAGACTTTGAAGTGGACGGAGCTCCCGTCGAAGGGGAAGAACGAAAAATGGTTCGCCGAGGAAGGCTTCGTGCTGATGCCGACCGGCAACATTCTGACCTGGGACGTGAAAGACAATCCGCTCTCCGAGATGTACGATACGGCGAGCGGCAAATGGACGGATCTCGGCAGTACGGTCCAGAACCTGCAGGGGCCGTGCCTGGAATGCGAGTGCATCCAGGTGCCGCCACAGAACTGGTGCTACTATTCGCCGGGTGAAACGGGGCCCGGCATATTGCGGCCGGACGGTACGGTTTTCGCCACGGGCGCCACGCATCAGGGCGAGAGCGCGGGGCACACCGCGATCTACACGCCGGGCAGCGGCTGGTCCGCAGGTCCCGATTGGCCGAACGGCGATCAGGGCAGCGATTCCCCTGCGGCGCTGTTGCCGGATGGAAACGTCCTGGCGCTGGGGTCGAGCGACAATCTTTATGAGTTCGACGGAACGAACTTCACGCCGTCGGGCGTCGGCCAGGTGAACGCCACCTATTCAACGCTCATGGACCTTCCCACCGGCGAGGTGCTCATCGCCGGTTATGCCGTTTATCAGCCCAAAGGCACCTACCAGGCGGCGTGGCAGCCAACGATCTCGTCCTCTCCCTCGACGGTCGCGCGCGGTTCGACCTACAAGATCACCGGCACGCAGTTCAACGGATTGTCGCAGGCCGCAGGCTTCGGCGACGAGGCCGAGACCTGGACCAATTATCCGCTGGTGAGAATTACCAACAATTCGACGAGCCATGTCTTCTATGCGCGCACCCACGACCACAGCACGATGGGCGTGGCGACCGGCAAGAAGAAGGTGTTCACATATTTCGACGTGGCGTCGGGAACGGAAACCGGCGCCAGCACGCTCGAAGTCGTCGCCAACGGAATTCCCTCGGCCCCGGTCGCGGTTACGGTGCAGTAAAGCGGCCTGACTTTCCTCCCCCGCCACTGGCGGGGGAGGAAAGAAACATGCGTTGGGGAGGAAGAGTTTCTACCTACCGGTCTGACGGCCACATGGCAGGGTGATCCTTGGCGTGGAGGATCGTGTCGGCGGTGAACAGGCCCGATTTGTCGATCGTGCCGCGGGCGATCAGCGCATGGCCGATGGACGGTTCGGCAAAATGCGCTGTGCGTTTGGCAACATTGGCATCGATGCGGATCGGTTCGCCGCCGCGCTTCTCGGCGGTGATTTCCGATCCCTTTATGCCGCGCACCGTGGCGTAGATCTCGTGTTCGCCGGGCGCGAGGGGCTTGCGCATATCGACATGGCGGACGTTCGGCAGATCGGCCTTTGCGGTGCCGCCCGGTCCGAAGATCGTCAGCATCTGGTTGGACGCGACATAGACAAGGCCGTTGTCGACAACCGGGACGATATTGGAATTACCGCCCGTATTCGGCCATGCACCGGCCGTTTCGCTGAACAGCTGGCTGCCGCTATCCGGATTGACGGCATAGAGGCTGATATGCGCGGGGTTGTTGTCGGTCGGCCGTCCGACGGCCCAGACAATCGCCGTCCCTGCCGTGGTTCCATTCGATGAAACAGTGGTCAGGAAGCCCGGATCCTGGCCGTTCTCTACGCCATTGAACTGCGTCTTGAGCGTCAGGCTGGGAGCTTTCTTGCCCTCCACGGCCCAGACTTCGACCGAATTGTTGCCGCTGGTGACGATGCGGCCGGTAGTGTCGCTGCCCACATAGTAGGACGGACCGCACCAGCAACCGCCCACCTGATAGGTACCAAATACTTTCTTCAGCTTGTCGGCATCGAGCAGATAGAGATTGCCGTCCTTGCCGGCCGCCGCGGCGAGATCGGGAAACTTCCCGCTTTGCGACGGGAGCAGCATGATGCCGCCCGATCCGAAATCGGTGTCATTCCGGTCGAGCCCGGCGTGATCGGAGGGCGTGAACAGCCCCAGACGCGTGGTGAGGTCCGCACTCATTTCGGCGGCGCTTTCGGCGATATTCGTCTTCTTGTTGTAGGTCGAGCCGCTGTAGTCGGAATTGCCGGTCACGAAATAGACCGACCCCGCGCTGTTCGCGGCAAGCCCATAGCCCGACATCCAGACAGACGTAAGAAAGAAGTCGTCGGGGGATTGCGACAGGGTGTTGTTGAGTTTGTTGCTGGCAAGCGGCGTCAGCGTGCTTTCCTGCCAGCCCAGTACCCAGCCGCGCGACTGGTCCGCGGAGACATCGCAGAAGCTAGCAAACCCGGCATAAAGCGTGCCGTTCGACAGGAGCAAACCGGCGCGCTGGCGGCTCACGCCCGCCTTGAAGTTATACGTCGCGCCGTTGTTCAGCCGGCCCGAGGCCGAAACCTGAACCGGCGTAATCGTGTCGGTGAGCGTCGTCAGCGACAGCGCATGGACGAAGAAGGCCGGCGTGTTGTTCTGCAGTACGAACGAGATCACATACAGCGCACCCGTGGCCGTATCGATCACCGGAGTGGAATTGATGCCGACTTCCGGCCCGTTGTTGCTGCAGTCGCCGGGGAGGTCATAGTAGGGCACGGCTGTACCGAGGTTGGTTTGCAGCAGTACCTGTCCGCTCTGCGCGTCGATGGCATAGACGGAATTGTTCTCGGTCGCGACATAGACGACATTGTGCTGGCTGCCGTTGATCGTCTCGTTGTTGACGACCAGCGGCTGCGCATCGACCTGGTCGTCGACAGACACCGTGTGCAAGAGACCGAATTGCGATTTGGAGACGTTTGCCTGTGTGAGCGCCGTTTCGGTCGAATTCCAGCCCGAGCGGTTGTTGTCGTAGTGATAGGTCGTGATGTTCGTCTGCGCCTGTGCCGCACCTCCGGCGGCAAGAAACAGCAGTGCCGCAAAGCTGCCCGCGGCAGCCGCCATGCCAAGCCTTGATCTGGTCATCATTTACCCCTTCCGGTCGAATCCTGTCGGGGGGCGGACGCCGGACGCTCGATGCGCGCCGGTCAGGATCGCCGTTGCGGTGGAGCGCCCCCTCATGAAATATTAAGCGGTGATGCGATTGCATGCAATCTGTCGGCGGCGGGTCTTGTTCCGGAACGGGTAAATCAATGCTTTCCAGGTTGCGGTCGATCCGTCGCACAGTTTTCGGTGCAATGCTTCTGCTGGCCAGTCCGGCTCAGAGCGCACAACCGGCCGCGGCTCCGCCGGTCATCGCCCAGATCAAGGCGCATCCCGCACTCTGGATCGTACATTCGTCCGCCGGAAGCGCCTATCTGTTCGGTTCGATCCACCTGTTGCCGCCCAATATCGACTGGCGTTCGCAACCGGTCGAGCAGGCGCTGTCCGCTTCGGACGTTTTTGTATTCGAAGCGCCGCTCGGCGATTCCGGAAAAGAACAGATGGAAGCGTTCGTGCGCGCAAACGGCATGCTTCCGCCCGAGACGGCGCTGCCTTCGCTGCTCGACGAAACGGCACGCCGCGACTACCGCGCCGCAGTCCAATTGTCCCATGTTCCGCCCGAGACGCTCGTACATATGAGACCATGGCTCGCCGCCGTCGTAATGGAAATGAACCTTGTCACGTCGATGCATTATTCGCCGGACAGCGGCGTCGACCGGCAGGTCTGGGCCTATGCCAAGGCGCAGAATAAGCCGGTGGAAACACTCGAGACGATCGCAGAACAGTTGAACCTTTTGATGCCCAGGGATCGAAAGCTGGAAGTCGAGGAGTTCGATGCCTCGCTCAAGGATATCGGCACCGACACGAGCCAGGTCGGCGCGCTTGTCGACGCCTGGACGGACGGACGGATGAACACAGTTGCCCGGCTGATGAATGAGGGACTGAAAAGCACGCCGGGCACCATGAAGCTGTTGATCGATGACCGCAACGCCCGCTGGGTAACGCGGATTTCCGCCATGCTCGCGCAGCACCGGACCTATTTTATCACGGTCGGCGCCGGGCATATCGCCGGTCCGCGCGGCCTGCCGGCGCTGCTGGCGGCGCGGGGCTATCGCGTCGAGCAGCTGGCCCCGCGCTGAACCGGGCTTTTTTGTCGCCGGAACAGAGGGTTCCCGCCGCGCGTTCCCTGTCCGTAGCGGTTATTTCCTTTTGCCATGCTTTCCCAGAGCCTTCAGCGATATTTTGGTTTCGAGCCGATTCCCCCCGCGTACCGGCTCGGCTTGCGGCTCAGCCTGCCGGAAACGCAAGCGAAGCCGGGCGACGATCGCCCTTGGGCAAGCATTGGTGCCGATCCCGGCGCGCACACGCGGTGCGGGCGATTCAAGGCGTCGGACGGCGCCGATATTCCGTACCGGTTCTGGCGGGCCAGGAAACCTCGCGCCGCCATATTGTTGCTGCACGGCGCCTTCGATTATTCCGCCGCCTTCGACGAGATCGGACCGCGGCTCGCGCGGCGAGGATTTAGCGCGCTCGCGATCGACCAGCGCGGATTCGGCGCGACGGCTTCGCGTGGCCATTGGGCCAGTTCCGCACGCCTGGCTGCGGATGCGGCCGAAACCGCGGAATTCCTTATGAGCCGGATGCCCGCAAGCGTGCCGCTGTTCATTATCGGCGAAAGTATGGGCGGCGCGGTCGCCCTTCACGCTGCCGGGGGACATGCCGTCCCGCAATTGCGAGGCCTCGTTCTCGCAGCGCCGGGCGCACTGGCTTCGGCCTTCCGGCAGCGCCTGCTGGCCTGGCTTGCGGCCGCCGCGCGCATAATGGCTGGCGACGCCGAGCTTGTTTTCGAGCGGTTGAGCGGCTGGGAACTGACGCCTGCAGCGGCCATCCGGCTGATCGGCGATCCGCTGGTCATGCGCCGCGTGCGGCCGGACATGCTCTGCGGAATGGCCGATCTCGCCTTTGCTTCGCTCGAACAGGCAAAGCAAGTCAGCCTCCCCACCCTCGTCATGGTTGGCTCCCGCGACGAGGTCATTCGCCGGAGCTGCATCCGGCAGCTGTTCGACAATCTCGGTGGCCTCAAAAAATGGCGCGTTGTTCCCGACGCGCCGCATCTCCTGCTGCATTGGCAGCGCAGTTCGGAAGTGCTGCGCGAAGCGACGCGCTGGATGTCAGACCGGCTTCCCGCGACCGGCGTCGCAACGGAGTCCGCACGCGAATCTCCCGGACGCGTCCCGCCGGCGCTGTAATAGATCTCGAAACATCGGCGGATATTTCATAGTCTCTATTCCGGTGAGCGAGAAAGACCACACCCGGCACCCCGAGACCGCTGCCGCCCAGGCGCTGGGTTGGGTGGATGATGCGACCTGCGCGATCGTGCCGCCAATCCACATTGCCACGACCTTCGAGCGCCAACCCGACAACAGTTTCCGCAGCGGCCGGAGCTACATCAGGGCCGACAATCCTGCCTTCGAACAGCCGGAGCACGTGCTGGCCGCTCTTGAAGGCGGCGCCGACGCCATGCTTTTCGCCTCGGGCATGGCGGCTGCGACCTGCGTTTTCCAGGCGCTCGCGCCGGGCGACCACGTCGTGGCACCGCGGGTGATGTATTGGTCCCTGCGCGACTGGCTCGCGCATAACTCGCATCTCGCTGTCGATTTCGTGGACATGACAAATAACGATGCGATCGCGGCTGCCGTTCGCCCGGGGCAGACCAAACTTGTCTGGACGGAAACGCCCGGCAATCCACTGTGGGATATTACCGACATCGAAGCGGTGGCTGCGATCACCCATCGCGCGGGTGCCCGGCTCGCCGTCGATTCCACCGTAGCGACGCCGGTTTTCTCACGTCCGCTTTCGCTTGGCGCCGACATCGTCATGCATTCGGCGACCAAATATCTCAACGGTCATTCCGACGTGATTGCCGGTGCACTCGTGACGCGCGAAGACGATGCATGCTGGCAGAAGCTCAAAATGCTGCGCGTGCAGCTTGGCGCCATCCCCGGATCGTTCGACGCCTTCCTGCTTCTGCGCGGCATGCGCACATTATATCCGCGCGTGCGCCTCGCCGCAGCGAATGCACTCGAACTCGCACAACGATTCGCGCGTCATCCCGCCATTCTGCAGGTGCTTTATCCCGGCCTGCCGGAATTCCCCGGGCACGCCATAGCCCTGCGGCAGATGCAGGGCGGATTCGGCGCCATGCTGTCCATTCGCGTCAAGGGCGGCGAAGACGCTGCCATCGCCGCGGCCGGAAAGCTGCGGGTGTGGAAGCGCGCCACGTCTCTTGGCGGAGTTGAAAGCCTCGTCGAACACCGCGCCTCTGTGGAAGGCCCGAACACGCCCTGCCCGCCCGACCTTCTCCGCCTTTCGGTCGGTATCGAGAGCGTCGAAGACCT
>DATAYG010000156.1:0-39749 GCA_036272695.1 Rhizomicrobium sp.
CTCCTCCACATCGCACTGATCGATATTGTGGGACCCTTGGAAACCGTAAGCCCTGCCGGTCGGTTTGTCTGCGTGACGACGTAATTTGTATTCCGGCGGCGGAATCCTGCCGTCGGATCGCTCAGCCGTCGAACTTCACGAGCACTGCCTCGCCCTTGTCGAGCTTGAGCGCGAGCTTTCCGTCGCGAAGCGCGATCGCATCATTGCCAAACACTTCGGCACGCCAGCCATGCAGTGCGGCCACGTCGTCATCCTCACGGGCCGCGATCTTCTCGATGTCCTCGGAATCCGCGATCAGCCGCGGGGCTACGCCCGCGGCTTCCGCGCGCTGGCGTAGCAGCGTCTTGAGCAGATCGACGGCAGAGGGCGAAGGTTCCCGTTTGCGCCGCGGCCGCTCGGGCTCGACTCCGGCGAGCACCTCGGCGGTGCGGCTTGTCGTGATCTCCTCGAGAAGGCTCTTTCCCATGCGCGACGCAGCGAAACCTTTCGGAATCGAACGGATGTGCTCAAGCGCCTGCGCATTTTCCGGAGGATGGGCCGAGATCTCCAGCAGCACTTCGTCTTTCAGAATGCGGCTGCGGGGGAGATCGCGCGACTGGGCTTCGCGTTCGCGCCAGGCTGCAACTGCGGCCAGGATGGTCAAAAAACGCTTGTTGGTCGTGCGGGGCTTCAGGCGCTTCCAAGCTAGCGCCGGTTCAAGACGATAAAGCGAGGGCTGCTGGAGGGCTGCGATTTCTTCCCGTACCCAGCCCGCGCGGCCGGTCCTTTCGAGCTGCCGTGCGAGCGCTTCGTAAACCACGCGCAGGTGGGTCACGTCGGCAAGGGCGTATTCGAGCTGGCGCTTCGTGAGTGGACGCCTGCTCCAGTCGGTGAAGCGGGCGGATTTGTCGATTTCCGCATGTGCCAGACGCCGCGCCAGGGTCTCGTATGAAGCCGACTCACCAAATCCGCAAACCATCGCCGCGATCTGGGTGTCGAACAGCGGGTCCGGGATGACATCGCCCTGGATGCAGAAAATCTCGATGTCCTGCCGAGCGGCATGGAGCACCTTGAGGACCGGCGCGCGCAGAAGCCGATAGAAGGGCCCTAGATCGAGCCCGGATGCCAGCGGATCGATAATGGCCTCGACGCCGGAAGCTGCCACCTGCATGAGGCAGAGCTTCGGCCAATAAGTCTGGTCGCGCATGAACTCTGTATCGAGCGCAACATAAGGCGCCCGCTCGAGCTCGGCGACCAGACTCTCGAGGGCCTCGTTCGTATCTACGATGGTCATTCAAAAGTCATAGCGGATTCGGCATGCTTGCGTGGGGCCGCCAGCGAAATCGCCGCCCGGTGCGGCGCCTTGCCGCGTTGCGGGGGTTGCCGAGCGAGGTCCGGTCCTCAACTGACAGTCGGGGGAGAGCACGGTCCATCGCGGTTGCGGCGAGCGATGAATTCAGGAGCCGGACCCGAGCTTGACGTCGAACAGCCACGCCGGGCAAAGAAGCCGGATGCTGGACGGTAAGACGCTTTTTGTCGGATTGGGCGCGCCCAAGTGCGGGACGAGCTGGTTGTCGGATTATCTGAACGGCCACCCGGAAGTGTTGATGTCGCCCATTTGGGAACTGCGCTACTTCAATTCACAGTTGAATCCGCCCAAAAGGGAAATGGCGAAGGTAGCGGCTCCCTTTCTTGAGCAACTGGATCGCGTCACGACAAAACTTCCGAAGAATTTCCGGCGCTCCCATAAGAGGAACCTGCATCTCAGCCAGATCGAGGGCCTGGTGGACCGTCTTCGAATGATCAACAGCCGCGATGCCTACTTAGAAATGTTTCGAAAGCGAATCGGACCCGAGCATCGGGCTTTCGGCGAACATACGCCTGCGTATTGTTCTATGGGAGAGGAAGGTTTTGCGGCGATCAAGGGTATGCACAATCCTGTCCGCGTGATCTTCATCATGCGCGACCCGGTCGCCCGCCACTGGTCTCATGTCTGGTTTCAGCTGCAGCCGAAATCAAGGAAGAGTACGGAACAGGTGGCGGCGGAACAAGAAATCCGGAATGATCCAGCTGCGATTGCCGAACGCCTGTCGAAAACTTTGGACAGCAGATTAATCAAACGGGGCAGGTATGATCTTACATTGAAGGCGATGGAAAGCGTATTCGAGCCAGAGGAAATGTTGATTGTTTTCTTTGAGGACTTGTTCAAGGATTCGACCGTTACCCGAATAACGGATTTCATCGGCGTCTCCGCAAGATTGGCGCGATTTGACAAACAGGTGAATTCAAATCGAAAGAAATTGCCGCTCAACGATGAATATGCGGCGATGATCCGCAACGCCTATGCGCCGGTCTACGATTATTGCCGGGTGCGCTTTGGCGCCGCATTGCCGGCGTCATGGCGGCTCTGATCGACGCCGGCGATATCCGCGGTGTCCTAAGCCTCGGGGTCCACCGCCTCCGGTCTACGGTTGGCAGAAGCGCGCTTCGAACGAATTTTGCCTTCCGCGGCGAGCGTGATAATGACGTCGATGACATCGGCCGTAAGTTCAAAAAATGCCGGATCGTCAAGACCCCAGACCGAAGGCGGCGTGACGTTTTCTTCCATCTCAGGAAACAGCGGTCCCTTTGTGGTTCCGTAGTATCGCTCCGCGAGCAGCGCATTATCCTCCTGATACTCCTGCATCAACGCAATGCTCGCGGGACCGGTCAGCAAATCTGCCGATCTGATGTACTCACTGTTTTTCCGAATCAGCGAATAGAAGAATTCTTCGCGATCCACCTCAAGGCGGAGTTTGTTGAATGCGCGAATAAAGTGAAGAAGCTCCCGTCGTGGCGATGCATTTCCTCGAACTTTTCCCTTTTTTCGCTGTTCCACCAGATCGCAGCCAAGAAAGGAACCAAAATCCTCGACCGAATCTATCCTCGTTCCTCCGCGTTCATAGGGACGAATCGTGATGGCGTCTTTGCCGAACTGCGCTACCCAGCGTTCGACGACAGCCAGATAATTCCCCCGGTGTCGCATTTTCCCAAGCCATGTTGTAAAGTCGATATTTCTGCCGCCGGCAACGGCCTGCTTGTAGAGAGACTGCAGATACTGGTCCTGACGCCGGAGATACGCAACGATTCTGACATCATTAACTCCCTGGAGCTGCTCCTTCACCTCCCCAGGATCACAAAACCAAAACCCCTCGGAACTGATGAGGTCGATGCGGCACGTGCTCTCGGCCAATTCCTGGCGGACCCTTTGCCAGGCAGATATATCCAACCGTTTCCGTATTGATCGCGCCAGCTCGTGATGAGCATGCGCTCCCTCACGACCCGATTGCACGTATCCAATTCGATTCTTTAGCAGACGATCAGAATTCCTCGCAAGAACGCCTTGCAATGCCGACGTGCCGGTCTTGTGTGTACCGATATGTATAACTAGCACCGTGCTACCCTTGATGAGCGGACATGTGCGGAGATCCGCACGTTGTGCACCTCGCGGCCATCAGACCTCCACATCCTCGATGATCTGAAATTCCTCCCCATCGTCCAGCATGCGCATGATCGCAAGATCATAGACTTCAAGCGTCTTATCGATGGTGCAATGCGACCGCACATAGTCGCGGGCGCGGATTGCCAGGTTGTGCCGGAGATCTGGATTGATAATGTGTTCCTCGAGCCTGTGGGCTAGGCGAAAGGCCAGCAATCGTTCGTCACGAACGAATTTGACCTTTACGACAATGTCGTCGGGAAACTCACCCATCGGACCGTAGTCGAAGACGACGCAAGCAGTTCCCATGCCCATGGCCCGGGTCAGCGTTCCCGAACTTTCGCCGGCCGAAGGGAACCGCAAGTTTATGACGATGTCGCTCGCTGCAATGTACTGGAAAAAATCGTCCTCCTCGACGTAGTCGACCATCCGGACATTGTCTTCCAGATGGAACTCGGTGACCAGGCTTTCAATCCAGCGTTTTTCGCCACAATGACCGACCAGCATATATACGAAATCGTGGCCAAGCGCCTTGAGGTGACCGAGTGCCCGCAGGACAATGTCGGCCCGCTTCGGGCGGGTCACGAATCCAAGGGACAGCATGAGTGAGCGATTCTGCTCGAGTCCGAGCGCGCGGCGTGCCTCTTCCTTCGTATGTTTCGCGCCGTGTTCGAGGGCCAGCGGCGACAAATGGTGCGGACAGACCATGATGTGCCTGTCGAACGGCCATCCAAGCCTCCGTGCACAATACTCGTTGTGCACGATCACGGATTTGGCGCGCCTCACTACGTGTTTGCAGAGTGGCATAAGGAACTTTTGATTCTCGCAAAAATAGCCGATCTGCCGCAAACGCGCCAGGACGAGCCCGCTCGGACCGTATTCGCGTTCCAGTATCCGAAAATAACCGTCGGGACGCCCGCGGCCCAGCGTCAGGCTCTCAATCAGGTGATGCAACACAAACTCATGCAGCACGACGATGCCCGGATATCTGACGCACAGCCGGTAGACGAACTCGTGATCGGGGTTGTTGGCGAGCTGGTACAGAATGGCGCTGTCCTCGAATATCGAGGCGAGTTCCTCGTCGTCAGCGGAAACGACGCAGCAGCCGGGACAGTCGACGATGTCGTCGCGACTTTCAACTACGATGGTCACGGAATAGCGCTTTGCAAGATGAGGCAGCAGCTCGACGATATAGGAAGCAATTCCGCTGCGGCGGGGCGGCAGCGGCGAAACGATGGTAAGCCTTTTGCGCGGTCGCTCGATTTCAATATTCATGTCGGCCCCTGGACTGCGCGCTTCTCCAGGCTTGCAAGCCGTTCATCGACGCTAATCAGCTGCACCTGGACCAGATTGACAAAATACTCGGTCAGCATGCGTATGCTTTCGCGCGTCACGTAACGGTGCAGGGATTCGAAGGCTTTTTTCAGGAAATCGATGTCCTTTTCCGCGGAAGCGAGGCGCAAGTCGATATCCAGCCCGTCGAATGTCGAGTTGTCGGTCAGGTCTCGCTCTTCTATGAGCTGATACAGGATGCTCTCGATCGACTTCTGAATGTCGCTGCTGGCGATCCGGACCACGTCCTCGATCCGCGAAACGGTCGCGCGGATTACCGGAATCTGAAATCTGTTCTGGGCATTGAGGACCGTGTTCGGATCATGAATGTCCACATGATCGTAGGCATCTTCCAAGTACACGACGCGCGCGGCCCCGTCCGGTAAATTCGAGGAATCCGCCAATTCGCGCAGTACCTCGGCGCGGCCAGCCGAAGTTTCGAGTCGCGGCCCGGAATAGCGCTCATAGGTCTCCGGCTCGGGAAGATTGCCATAGAACGCGCAATAAGCATTCGCGATGAACTCGCGCCCGCTACCTGCGATCAATTCGCTCGTTCTTATCTCCGGCACCGCAACCCCCGAGAAATCCAGCTATCGGCTAAACCGCGAGAACATCGTCGGGACGCATTGTCAGCATGTCCTGCAACGCGCGACGCATAAAGGGATTCGACTCGCTTATCCGTACAGGAAGTTTGGTGTCCACGCGACGCGAAATGCCCAGACTTAGAAATCCGCAGATACGCTCGAGAAGGCGCTCCCGGTTTGCGAATTCCGAATAATCGATCGTCATCACTTCGGCTCCCGGACATAACAACAGGATCTGGTCGATCAATGCATCCAGCCGCGCAACGTGCCGTATCTGGGCACCCAACTGTTCGCGGTCGCATTGGACACCCGCCCCAAAATCCTCCACCGGCCGCTCCCAGGCCTCCCAGACGCCAGTTTTCGCCGCAAAATGAAGCGAGATTGCCTGCTCGGTCAGTTCCCGGCGTACTCTGATGCACTTGACCTTTCGAAACTCGAACCAGGCGGCCAGTTCGATAAGCCGGTTCCGCATCGATGACTCGATGAACTGGGAATTCATCCGTGTGCCGAATATTCCGTTCACTCTTGCCTGGGAACAAATCGGCTCCATGACGTCGTCGAATGCAAAGCCTTCGCGCAGGCACGCACCGAGAGGTTCGCGGTAATGAGGTGCTGGATCGCCGATCCCGGCGCCCCGCAGGATGTAACCCAACACCCGTCCGCCCGCGCGCGGGCTGGTCAGAATGCAGTAATCGAGTTTATCGCGGAATTCCGCAAGCTCGCCCGTCGCAATCCGCTGCAGCCTTCGTTCCCGCGAGCACCGATCCAGCACAAGGCGGATTATGAGATCACGGTTGATGACCACAATCTTGGAATTTGGGCGAAGGCGCTGGAGCGCGGTCGAGGGAACGCCGGGGAAAACATCGTACACGTAGATTTCCGGCGAGAAAAGGGGAGGGGAATTGTAGTCCGAGGAGAGCGCCGGCCCCAGCTCCTTGAAGCGTATCTTTCGGACCCGGCGAAGCACTTCTTCGGGCGCGAGGATGAAGGACTTGCTTCCAAGCTTGGCTAAATGGCGGACGACGCCTATTTCGTCGGCGGCATCAAGAAATGCCTCGGCGCGCGAGGCGAACTGCGGATCGACAGCCCGCGCGCCCTGGACCGTATCAGCCATAGGCCTGCAGCTCGTGCTCGAATCTCTGACGGCACTCGGGTATTCGCTCGTCCAGTCCGCTGATTTTCTGGGGTACCTTGTCCATGTGGACTTCGGAATCCGGAAGTTCCGCCCCGACGAACGTCTTGACATGACCGGCCGTCGCCAGGGAATCGGTGTCGAGATCTTCGTAGAGGATCGTAATCTGGCGGTGCGGCGGAATGGCGGCGGCAATCTGGTCCACCAGACGCTCCTCCTTCCTGAAACGCTGGTAGATTTCATTGATCGAGGAAAAATCGTAGGGAATGTCGCCCTTTGCACTGAACTTGTTCTTGTCGAACAGGTGCCACACGTTGGTGCGGGCTGCAAAGTAGGACGACACCGCCTGGTCGCAGAGATCCCGTTTCAGGAATACCACCTTGTATTCCTTGGCGTTCAGATACTCTCCCAGTCCTTCCATGCCGTCATCGCCGAAAATATATTGAAGGAAGGTCGAGATGAATTTTGTCCCGAATACTTCGTTGCGCGATGCAATTCGCGCGAGATTCTCGAGTACTTTTTCGAATCCATAGCCCCCGTGCTTAATAATGTGGACCAGCGGCGCGCGAACGTGCTCTGTCGGGTTTCCCACGCCAAGTTGCGACAGAAGGTTGGCGAGCAGCGTACTTCCCGTTCGCGGGGTCGTAATAAGGCAATATCGGTATTCCGGTTCCGGCTTCCACAGCTTGAGTTTGTGCTCCTTGCAGGCCAGCCGCAGTGCAATGTCGAAATTGATGACGTAGGTGTTCTTCCCGGGGTAGCGGCGCCTGAGGAGCGAGGAGGGGTACCCATCCGCATCGTCGAAAACGAAAATGCTGTCCGGCGCCCCGGTAATCCCGCGCCAGTCGTGGGAATAGGTGAACCGGAATTCCGGATTGTGCGCCGTAACCGCCTCGATGATTTCCCGCGGCGCGACAATATGCGCGCGCCTCGACCGTTCGGCAAGGAACGGAACGATTTTGAGTTCTTTTGTTTCGCGAAGAAATTCTTTCGGATCCAATATCCTGCACCCAGGTCGAATACCAAACCGCCGGCGCGAATGTGTCGCCCGGCGGTCTCCCCTACCCTCGAAATCTATGCGGATCAAGCGCTCCGCGTCAACGCACGAACTAACGCAAACCTGCACACGAAAGTGTAAGACTCGTCCAGGCTGGCGGGTTAACCGACTCAGAATCCAGCATCAGCCGCGTCGGTCGGCAACGGCCCCCCGGATGACGAATTTGCAAAGCTGTCCGCCGCAGCGAACGACTTGGCTTGACCTGAAGGATTCCGAACGGGCATACGCCTTCATCTCGGGATTTTGTCATGCACCTCTACCGCTCCCATAGCTGCGGCTCCCTTCGCCGCGACAGCGTCGGCACCCGCGTACGCCTTTCGGGGTGGGTGAACCGCAGGCGCGACCTTGGAGGGCTACTGTTCCTCGACTTGCGTGACCATTACGGCATCACGCAATGCGTGGTCGAACCGCAGGCGCCCGCGTTCCGCGAGGCCGACAGGGCGCGTTCCGAATGGGTTGTGACCGTGACCGGGCCCGTGGTCGCCAGGACCGAGGAGACCGTCAACCGCGAGATGCCGACGGGCGAGGTCGAGATCCGCATCGAGGACATCCAGGTCCAGTCGGTTGCGCAGGAACTTCCGCTGCCGGTATTCGGCGATCAGGAATATCCCGAGGAGATGCGCCTCAAGTACCGGTTCCTGGACTTGCGCCGCGAGCGGCTGCATCGCAATATTACGCTGCGCTCGAAGGTGATCCAGTCCATCCGCAGGCGGATGATCGAGCAAGGGTTCACCGAATTCCAGACGCCCATTCTCACCGCCTCCTCGCCGGAGGGCGCGCGCGATTTTCTTGTCCCGTCGCGGTTGCATCCGGGCAGATTCTATGCCTTGCCCCAGGCGCCGCAGCAGTTCAAGCAGCTGATCATGGTCGCCGGCTTCGACCGTTACTTCCAGATCGCGCCCTGTTTCCGCGACGAAGACGCCCGCGCCGACCGCAGCCCGGGAGAATTCTATCAGCTCGATCTGGAAATGAGCTTCGTCACGCAGGAGGACGTTTTCGCGGCGGTCGAACCAGTGCTCGCTGGCGTGTTCGAAGAGTTCGCCGATGGCCGCCATGTCTCGCCGGCGCCGTTTCGGCGCATTGGATACGACGAGGCGATGTTGAAATATGGGACGGACAAACCCGACCTGCGCAATCCGCTCGAGATCGTCGACGTCACGGATGTGTTCGCGCGCCGCGATGTCGAGTTCCGGGCCTTCAAGAACAAGACGGTGCGCGCCATTCCCGCGCCGGGCGCCGGCGCGCAGCCGCGCTCATTTTTCGACAAGCTGGTCGACTGGTCGCGCTCGGAGCTGGGTGCAGGTGGTCTCGGTTACATCGTGTTCGAGGACAATGCCGGGCAGGTGTCAGCGAAGGGAACGATCGCAAAATTCATTCCGGAAGATGCGCTCCAAGTGTTGGCGCGCCGTGCCGGCGTGAAAGTAGGCGATGCATTGTTCTTCGCGGCCGACAAGACGGACCGCGCAGCTGGGCTGGCGGGCGCGGTACGCACACGGGTCGGCCGCGATTTCGGGCTGATCGTGGAAGGCACGTTCGAGTTCTGCTGGGTGGTCGATTTTCCGATGTACGAGTGGAACGAGGAACACAGTCAGATCGATTTTTCACACAATCCGTTTTCGATGCCGAATTTTGATCGTGACCTGTTCCTCGCGCTTGATCCGCGAGAACGCGAGACGATCCTCGGCATGAAGGCGTTCCAATACGATATCGTGTGCAACGGCGTGGAATTGTCTTCCGGAGCAATCCGCAACCACGATCCCGAAATCATGCTGAAGGCCTTCGAGATCGCAGGCTACAGCCGCGAGGAAACGGAGGCGCGGTTCTCGGGAATGTTGAACGCCTTCCGCTATGGCGCACCGCCCCATGGCGGAACGGCCCCCGGCATCGACCGCATCGTCATGCTGATCGCGGGCGAGGAAAATCTGCGCGAAGTCACCATGTTCCCGATGAACCAGCAGGCGCAGGATCTGATGATGGGCGCGCCCTCGGAGGTCTCCGAAACGCAGCTGTGCGAGCTGCATATCCGGATTGTTGCGCCGGACAAGCCATAGGATCAGGACTGGTCATCCTGATTCAGGGGTTTGAGTTCCTGGCTCGAATTGCAGGTCTTAGACGATCCTTAACCGCCCGCAGCTAGCTTCCCGTGGCAATCACGTCGGGGGTCCATCGATGCTGCGCTGTTTCCGGAACTCACTCCTGTTTCCGACGGCGGCGCTGGCCGCGGGAATCTTCCCGGCGAGCGCCAACGTCACCATATCGGACGCGCCGACGCAGAACATATACTGTGCCGCGGGGGTTTGCGCGCCGACGGCCGCTACTGCGGTGCTCAATGTCGAGGATCTGGAAAATCTACTCGCTGCCGGGAGCGCCGAGGTCACCACAACCGGAAGCGGCGTGCAGGCGACCAGCATCAAGGTTGCCGCAAAACTCGCCTGGTCAGGCGGCGGCTCGCTGACCCTGGATGCATACAAATCCATTTCCGTCGAGAAGCCTGTGCATGTAAGAGGAACAGGCGGCGTTTCGGTAATTACCAACGACGGCGGCAGCAAGGGAGAGTTTTCGTTCGGGGCTGGCGGAAAACTGACATTTGCAAATCTGTCCAGTCCGCTCGCGATTAATGGTACGGCCTACACGCTTGTATCGAGCGTCGGCACTCTGGCAAGTGCCATCGCCGCAAATCCAGCCGGCACCTTTGCGCTCGGCAACGGCTATGACGCAAGCCGTGATGGAACGTACACTGTCCCGCCGATATCCACCATGTTTACCGGCAACTTCAACGGGCTCGGAAACACGATTTCCAATCTCACCATCAACGATTCGATACAAAACGCTTCTGTGGGATTGTTCGCTCAAACGTCCGGCAACGCATCCCTTGCCAGCATCCGGCTGGGAAATGCGACTGTAACCGGCGCCTCCGGTACTCAAGGCTCCTCGACCGAGTATGTCGGCGGGTTGGTCGGCTTTCAGCAGGGCGGAACGATCTCGAACGCATTCGCAGCAGGCACCATTAGCGGCGGAAGTTACGCCGCAGTCGGCGGGTTGGCCGGTGTAACATTCGGCACGGTAACATCATCTGAAGCGACGGCCACTACATCGAGCGGCTACCTGGGCGCTGCTGGCGGCCTAATTGGGGGCGCAGCGGGCGCAGTGACGAATTCTTATGCGGCGGGAAATATCTCCGGGAGCGCATTTGTTGGTGGCCTCGTGGGCTTTGACGGTTTCAATACAATCGATCACTCTTTTGCTTCTGGAACCGTCACCGGGATCGATTCAGACACATATGCGGGAGGTCTGATTGGAATGAACACGGGTACAATTACGCAATCATCCGCGTCCGGTGCCGTGAACTGCCAATTCGTGTGTGGTGGACTGGCCGGAATGAACGGCGGGAGTGCAGGCCCGTCCACAATCTCTCGGTCCTTCGCAACTGGCGATGTGTCCGCCGACTCAGGTGGAGCGGGCGGTCTTGTCGGCACTAACCTGGCCGGTGTGATTACTGATTCCTATGCCACTGGTTCTACTTTAGGAAGTGGCGCCGGCGGGCTTGTTGCCAGTAATGAGGTGAGTGGAGGCTCCGCCGGAATCGCACGCTCATATTCGAGCGGAGCAGTCTCGGCGACGAGCTATGCCGGAGGATTGATCGCATATGACAACTTCGCCGGCAGCTTGAGGCGGGATTACTGGGATACCACAACGAGTGGAATCGCCAACAAGGATCAGGGTGCCGGGAACATGGAATACGACCCCGGCGTCAAGGGCCTGAGCAACTCGAAATTGACGTCAGGCCTGCCCAGGGGCTTCAGCCCACGGGTCTGGACGGAAAATCCGAACATCAATGGCGGGCTTCCCTATCTGATCGACAACCCTCCGCCAAAATAGGTTGTAAGCGGGGGTGCCATTGCCCATATGGGAGCAGGGTTTTCAAAGACCATGTTCCGCGTGACACAGAGCGATCTCGCAGATCCCGTGACATCCTCGCTATCGCGCACGGGCGAAAGCCCCCGCGCGAACGAGCCGGTACTGGCAAATCCAGCGCCCCCAATCGTCACGATTCGCAGCCTGACCAAGACCTATGCGTCGGGCCTTCAGGCACTGAAGTCGATCAATCTCGACATCCGCAAGGGCGAGATTTTCGCGCTGCTGGGTCCCAACGGCGCGGGCAAGACGACGCTGATCAGCATCATTTGCGGAATCGTCACGCCGACCGCCGGTCAGTTAATGGCCGACGGTCACGACATCCTGCGCGATTACCGCGCTGCGCGCATCAAGATCGGACTCGTGCCGCAGGAATTAACGACCGACAGATTCGAAACTGTCTGGCAGACCGTGACCTTCAGCCGCGGCCTTTTCGCGCGCGCTCCGGATCCCGCTTTTGTGGAACGTGTGCTGCGCGACCTCTCGCTGTGGGACAAGCGCAAATCGTCGCTGCAGACTCTCTCCGGCGGCATGAAACGGCGGGTGATGATCGCCAAGGCGCTGAGCCACGAACCGAATATTCTGTTTCTTGACGAGCCGACCGCAGGGGTCGACGTGGAGCTTCGCCGCGACATGTGGGCGCTGGTGCGGCGGCTGCGCGAAAGCGGCGTCACCATCATCCTCACTACGCATTACATCGACGAAGCGGAGGAGATGGCCGACCGCATCGGCGTGATCAACAAGGGTGAACTCATTCTCGTGGAGGAGAAGACCACGCTGATGAAGAAGCTCGGCAGCAAAAGGCTGACGCTTGTGCTGCAGGAGCCGATGAAGACCATTCCGGATGCGCTGGCGGAGTGGAATTTGAAGCTTCAATCCGGCGGCAACGAACTGGCGTATAGCTTCGACATCAATGCGGAGCATACGGGTGTTCCCTCGCTGCTGCGCAGACTCACCGATCTTGGCATCGGCTTCCGCGACCTTGCAACGAGCCAGAGCTCGCTCGAGGATATTTTCGTGAGCCTCGTAAGCGAGCGGGGAGGCCGCCCATGAACGAGCCGGCCTTCAACCGCTATGGCGTTCTCGCCATCTACCGCTTCGAAATGGCGCGTGGGCTACGCACCATCTGGCAGAGCCTCGTCACTCCGGTCATTACGACTTCGCTCTATTTCATCGTCTTCGGTTCGGCGATCGGCTCGCGCATGACGCATGTGGGGGGCGTGTCCTACGGTGCCTTCATCGTGCCGGGGCTCATTCTGCTGTCGATTTTCCAGCAGAGCATTTTCAACGGCGCGTTCGGCATCTACATGCCGCGCTTCATCGGTACGATCTACGAACTTCTTTCCGCGCCGATATCGCCGCCGGAGATCGTACTTGCCTATGTGGGCGCGGCGGCCACGAAATCCATCGTGCTCGGGCTCGTGATCCTCGCGACGGCCTCGCTGTTCGTTCCCCTGCATGTGCTCCATCCCTTCTGGATGATCGCGTTTCTCGTGCTGACCTCCGTCACCTTCAGCCTGGTCGGCTTCATTCTCGGCATCTGGTCGAAGAGTTTCGAGCAGATGCAGTTCATTCCCATGCTGATCGTGACGCCGCTGACCTTTCTCGGCGGCTCCTTCTATTCCATCGATATGCTGCCGCCCACGTGGCGGACCGTGGCCTACTTCAATCCCGTGGTCTATTTGATCAGCGGGTTCCGCTGGTCCTTCTATGGGAAGGCGGATGTGGGATTGGAGGTGAGCCTCGGCGCGACGCTGGTCCTCTTTTTCGCCTGCCTCGCCATCGTCAGCTGGATGTTCAAGACCGGCTACCGCCTGAAGAGTTAGCGCTCCGGCGGGGCGACGCTTCTCGCTCATTAAACCGCCAAGCCGCCAAGACGCCAAGGCTGCGAAACGGTGGCACCACGGAGACACGGAGTTCACGGAGGAGTTCCGGCGCGCAATGCGCGCCAATCTCTAGCTCCGTGTCACCGTGGTGAGTCGGCTGCCTTGGCGTCTTGGCGACTTGGCAGTTAAGCTCTTCCGGATTGCGCACGTTAATGGAGGCCTGCGTGACTACCTACGTCCATGCCGGGACGCTGCTGGCGGTGCCGGGGCAGGCGCCGCTTTCGCGCCACACTGTCGCGATTGAGAACGGGCGCATCATGGCGGTGACGTCCGGATTCACCGTACCGAAGTCGGGCGATACCAACATCGATCTTTCGGACCATTTCGTGCTGCCCGGGCTCATTGACTGCCATGTGCATCTCACGGGTGAACTGGGGCCGCGGCACAAGCTGGAACTTGTCGAGGAATCGCCCACGGCCATTGCCTTGCATGCGGCGCGCAATGCCCGCATCACGCTCGAGGCCGGATTCACCACGGTGCGGGATCTCGGTGAGCTCGGCGGCGCGGGGGATGCGATCTTCTCGCTGCGCAACGCGGTCGCAAAAGGCTACGTGCCGGGGCCGCGCATTTTTGCGGCCGGCTCGATCATTTCGCCAACGGGCGGCCACGGCATCACCTGCGGCTATCGCGACGACATCAATCTTCTGCTCGACGCGAGCGGGCGCAGCGACGGCGTCGATGGGTGCCGCCACGCGGTTCGCCGCCAGGTCTCGCGCGGCGCGGATTTCATCAAATTCGTCGCTACGGGCGGCGTGCTGACCGACACCGCCACTGGCACGGATCAGCAGTTCTTCGACGATGAATACGAAGCGATCGTGGCGACGGCCCATATGCTGGGCCGCAAGACGACCGCCCACGCCCATGGCGCCGACGGCATGAAAGCGGCGCTGAAGGCGGGCGTCGATGGCATCGAGCACGGCACCTTCATGGACGAAGAGGTGATGGAGACGATGAAGCGGCGCGGCGTCTTCTACGTCCCGACCATGCTCGCCGGTGCGACCGTTGCCGAATATGCGACGAAACATGATTTCCTGCCGCCGGCGGTCCGCGACAAGGCGCTCGCTGTCGGGCCCCAGATTCGCGAGACGATGCGCCACGGGCATGCGGCAGGACTGAGAATCGCATTCGGTACGGACACTGCCGTTTCGCCGCATGGCGAGAATGCGCGCGAATTCGCGCTGATGGTCGAGGCCGGCATGAGCCCGATGGAGGCGATCGTCGCCGCCACGCGCACCGCATCCGAGCATATCGGCCACGCGCGCGATCTGGGATCGATTGAGCCGGGCAAAGCGGCAGATATCATCGCGACTTCGGCAAGCCCGCTCGACGATATACTCGAACTGCAGAAAATCCGTTTCGTGATGCGGGGCGGGACCGTGTTCAAGCAACCGCACGCGGCATAGAAAAGCAAACAAACGGGAGTTGGTTGGAATGAGTTCGGCAGTCTCGATCCTCGGTACCGTTGCAATCGGCATGCTTGTCGCAAGCGCGGCAGCACCGGCCTCCGCGAAGGGCTTTCAGGTCATTTACAATTTCGCCAATGATGCCAATGGCGGCGTGCCGCCCTACACGCTGGTGCTCGACAAGAAAGGCCGGCTCGTCGGCACGGCAAACCAGGGCGGCGCGAATGACGCCGGAATCATATTCCGCATGGCACAGAAGAAATCCGGCTGGTCGCTGACGCCGCTCTATAATTTCAGCGGCGATGACGGTCAGCCGGGGTGGGGCGTGACGCTGGACAAGAGCACGATGTACAGCATCGCGTCCTATGCCGAAGTGATGGGTGGACCCTGTGGCAGCGCGCTGCGGATCAATAAATCGCAGAAACAGTGGCAGAGCGTCCTCATGCACACTTTTGTGCAGAAGGACGATGGCTGCCCCACGGGCAATATGGTCCTCGACAAGACGGGCAATGCCTATGGCGTGACGCAGAACGGCGGCGGCGATGGCTGGGGTTCGATCTATGAACTGTCGGCTTCCGGGGGAAGCTGGACCGAAACGATCCTCTACACGTTCCAGGGCGGGAGCGACGGCGGTGCGCCCTATTCGGGAATGATCTTCGACAAGGCAGGCAATCTCTACGGTACGGCGACCGCGCGCGGCGCCCAGGGATGTGGGCAAGGCTGCGGCACGGTTTACGAGTTGTCACCGTCGCAATCCGGCTGGACCTACAAGGTGATCTACACTTTCACCGGCGGCAACGACGGCGGCCAGCCCACCGCCGGCCTTGTCCTCGACGAGTCCGGAAACCTGTACGGCGCAGCAGAGTCGTTCGGCGCCAATGGCGGTGGCACAATATTCGAACTGTCGCCTTCTCAGGGAAGCTGGACCTTCAACCTGTTGGCGAGCCCGGCCGGCACGGGCGGCCCCGTCGTGGCGATCACATTCGCGTCGCCGACGACGATCTACGGCACCAATTTCTTCGATGGCGCCGACAGCTATGGCTCGGTGTTCAAGGTAAGCCAATCGGGCGGCAAATGGACCTATAAGGACCTGCACGATTTCACCGCCGGCGCCGATGGCGGCTATCCCGGTGGTGGCGTGACGCTGGATGCCAAAGGCAATCTATACGGAACGACGGTGATCGGTGGCGCGGATAATTTCGGCGTTGTCTGGGCAATCGGGAAATAGGATTCCTTGGGACCGGGCGCGTCTCGCGCGCTGGGCGGGCGAGACGCGCGCGGTCCCAGAAGAATTTTCGCTGGGCCTGTCGGAAACGGGCATAGTTCCGCGTCCTTGGGTCGCGATGCGGAGGTTTCGGCATGCAATACGCCATACTTTGCTACAACGACGAAGACATCGTCTGGTCCCGGAGCAAGGAAGAGGATGCGGCGGTCATGGCGCGGCTGGCCGTGGTGCACGAGCGGCTGACAGCATCGGGAAAGATGGGGACGTCGCTTCGTCTTTTACCTACCACGGCGGCCACGACGCTGCGCAAGAATCAGGATCCGCCGCTTGTGATCGACGGGCCATTCGCGGAGACCAAAGAACAGCTCCTCGGGTTCCACGTCATAGACGTGGCTGGCCTCGAGGAGGCCCTTGAAGTCGCTCGCGAGCTGGCGGCTGTAAACCCAGGGGGCGCCTACGAAATTCGTCCCATTGCCCTCTACATTCCCGACCGTCGGGCCGGCGCACTGGAATGAGTGACAATGCCTGGATCCATGCGGCTCTGACGGCGTCTCGGCCCCAGGCGATCGGCGCTTTACTGCGCTATTTCCGCGATCTCGGTACTGCCGAGGAGGCGTTCCAGGAGGCCTGTCTGAAGGCGCTCGGGAACTGGCCGCAGAACGGACCGCCGCGCGATCCAACGGCCTGGTTGATCCTTGTCGGCCGCAACGCGGCGCTCGACGGTGCGCGGCGGCAGCGCCGGCACGATCCCTTGCCGGCGGATGATGCGATTTCCGATCTCGAAGATGCGGAAGCGACCCTTGTCGAGCGCCTCGACGGTTCGGCGTATCGCGACGACGTGCTGCGCCTTCTGTTCATCTGCTGCCATCCCGAGTTGCCGAACACGCAGCAGATCGCGGTTGCCCTGCGTATCGTTTCCGGTCTTTCGGTCAAGCAGATTGCGCGCGCCTTTCTGGTCAGTGAAAGCGCCATGGAACAGCGTATCACACGTGCCAAGGCACGGATCGCAAAAGCCGACGTGCCCTTCGCTGCGCCCGGCGCGGTCGAACGCGCGGAGCGGCTCGCCGCCGTTGCCGCCATGGTTTATCTGCTCTTCAATGAGGGTTATTCCGCCGCCGCGGGCGCGGCGCGCGCGCAGTTCTGCGAGGAGGCGATCCGCCTCGCGCGTCTGTTGCTGCGCCTTTTTCAGACCGAACCGGAAATCATGGGATTGGCGGCGCTTATGTTGCTGCAGCATGCGCGCAGCGGCGCGCGCTTCGACAAGAACGGCGAGGTCATTCTTCTCGAAGACCAGGACCGCGCGCACTGGGATGCCAAGCTGATTGCGGAGGGCCTTGCGCTGATCGACAAGGCCATGCGCCACCAGCGGCCCGGGCCTTATCAGATCCAGGCCGCGATCGCAGCGACGCATGTGCGCGCCGCGCGCGCCCGAGACACGGACTGGGCACAGATCGAGGCGCTTTATGCCGCGCTCGAACGCATTCAGCCGTCACCCGTCGTAACGCTCAACCGTGCGGTGGCAGTCGGCAAGATCAAAGGTCCGCAAGCCGCATTGGCCCTGATCGATCCGCTGGAAGGCAGCCTTTCAGGTTATTTCCATTACTTTGGCGCGCGCGGCGCATTCCTTCTCCAGCTCGGCCGGGCGGAAGAAGCGCGTGTCGCTTTCAACCGCGCCATTGCGCTCGCGAACACACCCGCCGAGGCGAACCATATCCGTATGCATCTCGACGGGCTGGAACGCGAGAGCGTTTCAGCTGCACTTGCATAATCATCCTTAGGCATTAGGGGCAGGCAACTCACAAATTGGAGGACGTGCGATGCAAAAGATAACACCTTTCCTATGGTTCGACGGCAAGGCTGGAGAAGCTGCCGAGTTCTACAAATCCGTTTTCGAGGACGTGAAGATCCTCGAGACGCAATACTACAACGAGGCCGGGCCGCTGCCGAAGGGAACGGTTCTGACCGTGACCTTCGAGATATTCGGGCAGGAGTTCGTCGCGCTGAATGGCGGCCCGCATTACCAGTTCACGCCTGCCGTCTCGTTTTCCATCAGCTGCGAAAACCAGGAAGAACTGGACGGCTACTGGGAGAAGCTGGCTGAGGGCGGAATTCCAATGCAATGTGGCTGGATCAGCGACAAGTTCGGCGTGACCTGGCAGATCGTGCCCAGGGTTCTGAGCGAAATGCTGGAGGGCAAGGATGGCGACCGCGCCGCCCGCGTCATGCGCGCCATGTTCCAGATGGTGAAGCTCGACATCGCGGGCCTGAAACGCGCCTATGACGAGGCGTAGCGCCGACGGGTCGGCCGAGAGCGGCGATCGTGCCCGTGCCGGCTGGCGGGGCGGTCCGGTCCGGTCCGGGCTAATGCCGGCACCCACCTCCCGGCGCTTCTGCTCCCCGTTAGGATGACAGTCCCCCCTGCCCCCCCCGCACAACTTATGTTAGAGTGAAGGTTTGGGCAGTGCGCCAGTCGCAGCGAAATCCTTCGCGGTGGGGCGCCGCAATCAAGGAGGGGACTAGAATGAAATTACTCTTGGCGACAGCTTTGCTGGGCGTGGCGCTCATTCCTGCGCAGGCTCTGGCGTCCAGTCCGTTCGACGGAACATGGAAGATCAATGTGAGTTCCGCGAACATGCCGAAGAAACCGGACGTATTCGTGCTCAAGGACGGCATGTACACCTGCCAGACCTGCGCACCCGGCTACACGGTCAAGGCGGATGGAACCGACCAGGCTGTCAGTGGCCATCCTTATTACGACACGGTCGCGATCAAGGTCGTCGACGACCATACGATCCAGGAAACGGACAAGAAGGCCGGGAAGACGGTCACGACATCGACTGTAACCGCGTCCAAGGACGGCAAGACTGCGACGTTCGAATTCGCCGACAGCAGCAACACCAATGCGGCGCCCGTGACGGGCAAAGGCGAATCAAAGCTGATTGCGGCGGGCCCCACCGGATCGCATGCCATTTCGGGCTCGTGGATCACGACCAGTTTCTCGAGCCTTTCCGACAACGGCGTGACTGTCACCTACAAGACGGATGGTGACATGATGATGATGTCGTCGCCGACCGGCCAATCGTACACCGCGAAACTGGACGGCACCGAGGCGCCTTACAAAGGCGATCCCGGCATCACCACCGTTTCAGTGAAAAAGATCAATGCCGATACGCTGATGGAAACCGACAAGCGCGGCGACAAAGTTGTCGGCACGATACGAACGACGGTAGATAACACGGGGACATCCGCCACTGTCATGTACCATGACGGTCTGCGCAACCGGTCGATGAGCTGGACTCAGAAGAAAATCTAGCATGGCTCATTCGAGACACGCGATAAGGGTCCGGGCAACCGGACCCTTTCGTTTTGTCTTTGAATTATCTGAAAGGACCCCCGGGGGCGACGCCGATGGCCAGACAGCGGACTGTCGTGGTCAACGACAGGATGCAGCGCCACTACCGCTATGTTCTTTCGGAACCAGCAGGTCGGAATTTTGCGCCCGACTTCGCACCCGAGCTCACGCCGAAGGTAATACTGGCGCTCGGCGTATTCGGCGGGAAGTACATGACCGATTGTCGCCGCGAGTTTCCGGCCTCGTGGTTTGCGAAAGCGAAGCTGTCGCCGAAAGGCGCGGATCCGGCGCTCAATTTCTTCGGCGTTTCGGCGAGCCAGCCGTTGTCGATATGGCGTGCCAAAGGCTGGATCTGGGAGCATGATCCGCGCGGCTGGTTCCAATGGTATTGCCGCTACCATATGGGCCGGCGCGTGCCCGACGAGGATCGGCGCCAGATCAACCGCTGGAAGGCGATCCGGCGGCATGTCCGGCAGATCGAGAAGAACTGCGAACGCGGCGATCTCCACTGCCGCCCACGCCAGCGCCAGGCGCTCCTGCAATGGGCCTATGACAGCCGCAAGCTATAGGTCGGGCCGGGCCCTCGCGATCAATCTGTCAGACCGAACACCGTCACCGTTTTGTAGGCGCCGACATAGATGCGGCCATTGGCGACCATCGGGCTCAGATAGGAACGGCTCCCGTTCGACCATGTGCCCGCGTTGGATGCGAACAGTGGCGTGCCGAGGCTTTCGGCATCGTACGCTTCCAGCTGTTCGGTCGAGCCGCGCCGGATGAGCCATACCACACCCGTTTCGGCTATCGCTCCGTTGCTTGAAACGACCGGGAACGAACCTCCACCGCCGGCAGCGCTCGTGCCTTCCGCGATCTGGGTGAGCTGGGGATTCGCACCAGTGCCGACGCTGAACGAGCGGATGTCGTCGCCGTTGCCCTGGAAGAATACGACCGGTCCCTGCGGTCCGACATAGAATGCCGGGCCGCACCAGCAACCACCGAGTGACAACTTCTGTAGCGCGCCTGTGTCATTCGCGTGCTCGCCGCCCAGATCGGTGGCGTTCAGGAGGTAGAGCGTGCCAGCCTTTCCTGCGGCCAACGCCATTTCCGGCGCGGTCTGGCCTGGTTGCACCGGAATGAGCATGACGCCGCCCGAGCCGAAATCGGTGTCGCCATTGTTCAACGTCTGATAGTCCGACGGCGTGAAGCTGGTATTCAACTTCTTGAGATTGCTGCTCAGCGAGAGAACCGATTCGCCATAGCCGCGCGCGCCTTTCTGCTGGCTGTAGTTGCCGTTGCCGGTCACGGCGAAGATATTGCCGGTGGGATCGGACGCCACGGCATAGCCGCTCATCCAGACACTTGCGAGTTCATATCCGGCCGAAGCTTCGATGGTATTGAATTTACCGGCTTCGGCCAGCGTTGTCGCATCGAAATTCAATACCCATCCGGAAATGCTGCCGGCATTGTTGTCGCAATGCGAGCCGACGCCCAGGTAAATCGACCCGTTTGCGCTGAGAAGGCCGGAACGGTTCCACTGGTTCTGGGGGTCGAAATGGATTTTGCCGCCGTTCTCGAGCTTGGCCACGGGCGCGATTTCATGCGGCTTTGTGACATCCTTGCCGGTGCCGACATCAATTGCGTGCAGTTTGGTGTGGAACGAAAAGGGCTTCGGCTCGGTCGCGGCGACGACGTAGATGGTCGCCGAACTCGCGCTCTGACGTACAATCACCGGCGTGCTCGATATGCCGTATTCGGGCTTTATGTCCTGGCAACCCACGTCGTTCGAGGATTGCGACTGGCCGAGGCTGGCCTGCCAGAGAACGCTGTAGTCCTGCGCATCATACGCATAGATCGTATTGTGGCCGGTCGCGACGATCAGCACGTTGTGGGTGCTGCCATCGGGCATCACGAAATTCGAGACGATCAGTGGCTGCGCGAGCACATTCCCGTCGACATTGAGGGTCGTCAGTTGTCCGAAGCTGCCGGAGGAGACGCTCGCCGGCGTCAGATCCGTTTCGCTCTGGTTCCATCCGGTCGGGTAATTGTCGTTGTGGTAGTTCAGCATGTCGATCGGCGTGCCCGTATATCGCCGTTTCAGGCCCTGGGCTGCATGGCGATGCAATCCGACATCCGGCAGCGCCGGCGGCGCAATGCCGGAGACGGGGTGCGTTTTGCCCATTTGCGGCGTGCCGTTCACCTCCGTGCTGTCGGGCGGCAGGGGTGCGTGGAGGGCGGCAGCACCGACGGCAGAAGCGACGGCAATGCTCAGTGCCGCGGAAGCGGCGAGGATTACGGCGCGAAACGACATTCGGATTTGCCCCTCGGCGAAACGATAGCAGATTCGCAGGGTAGGGGTGCTCTCCCGGGAAGTCGAGCGCCCATCCGCCTTCGAGCGCCGCCAGCCCATAACGGGCCTATCAGAGTCTTAAAGATGTAGGCGGCAACCCGCCTATTTTGGCAGCCACGGCTCCTGATATAGATTCCCCCGTGCTCGCGGGGTGGCGCGTGGAAGGCGAAACATCGGAAGTGGCGGCCTCGGCCGCCCCTGGAGGTGCCGCTTCGACCGGCATCGCGCTGGCGCTTGCCGCACACGGCCGCGAGATGCGGAAGAACCGCTCCGATCGAGCACTGGCGAAGTTCGAAGAAGCTAACAAATTTGCGCCCAATTGGGGTCGCCTCCATCTCGAATGGGGCGAGGCGCTCGCTGATGTCGGGCGAAAAGGCGAGGCACAAAAGCGATTCGCGATTGCTTCGCGGCTCGACCTTTCACCGCCGGACAAGCCGGCTCTGACGCGATGGATGAACCGTCATGGCTGACGAACTCGACGACGAGATCGCGTCGGCGCCGAGCGGCGGCAGCGGAGGCACGAACCCTGCAGCTTTGAATGCCGCACTTGGAGGCAGCGCCGCCTCGACGGACGAGGCGAGGGATTTTCTGCGCCGGCAAAGCGGGCTCACCGATTTGCAGTCCAAAATCCTGCGCGAGCAGCACGCGTTCGAACTCTCCCATCTCAAATGGCGGCGCTTCAATGACCAAATGAAGGGTGCGCTGCAGATCATGCTGGTGGTTCTCGCGCTGTTGATCGCCGTCTTGATTGCGGCAGCGGTGTGGAATGCACGGCAGGCGGACGGAATCGTGGTCGACACCTTTTCCGTCCCACCGCAATTCGTGCAGGCGGGCATGGGTGGTGACGTGATCGCCGACGACCTGACGAACAGGGTCGCCGCCGTGCGGGATTTCGCGAACGCGCACTCGATTGCCCATTCGAAGGATGTACGGAATGAGCGCGACGAAGAAATCAAGGTCGAAATTCCCGACACCGGCATCTCGCTCGCGGAAGTCTCGCGCTATCTGCGCGCGTGGCTGGGACAGGAGCGCCATCTGAGCGGCAACGTGCGCAGCACGGGCGTCGGCAAAATAGCTCTCACCGTAGCGCTGGACGGCACCAACGCGACGACCTTTGCGGGGCTGGCCGGTGACATCGACAAGCTGGAATTACAGGCGGCGGAGCACGTGTTCCAGAGCGTCGATCCCTCGAACTACGTGCTTTATCTCTATGGAAAAAAACGCCCGGCGGACGCCGCAGCGGCCATTCAATATCTCATCCGGGTAGCAGACAGTCCGGGAATGCTTTCCGACGGCTATGCCCTCTGGAGCAACTGGACAAGGAATTACGCGGGCGATCTGCCGCTCGCAGTGAAGCGTGCGAGAATCGCAGCTGACGTGGACCCCAAAGCACTTCCGCCGCATATGGAAATGATGGCGGTGTTCGAGGACATGGGACACGACGAGGCTGCGCTGCAAGAGGGGCGTGAAATTCCAGGGTTTAAGCAGCAGGAACAATACGCCTGGCAGGAAGGGAGCGGCTTTGGACAAGTCGTCGAAATTGCGCGCCTGCAAGTCCATATCGCGACGGGCGACTTCGATCGCGCGGAACTTGATGCCTGCGGATGGTGCAGCCGGCCCGAAATGCTTCTCGGCCGGGCCGAATATGCCGCGCGGATGCATGACATCGCGCGCAGTCGCGCCTTGATCGCCGCAGCCGGTTCGCTGGACCAGGTAGACCCGGCGCTCCTGAGCAGGGCAAGCTATTTTGTGGACGCGGCAGAGGGCAAGTGGCGACAGGCTGTCGCCGACGTGCGCCGCTATGGCGCGACCGCCACCGACTGGAATCGCCGCACGCAGGCAGTTGAACTGCGCACAGGCATCGCGCCCCTGCTTGCGGTCGCCCTGGCGCGCACGGGTGAATTTCGCCGCGCGCATGCCGAGATCGACCTGACCCCGGGCGATTGCGATCTCTGTGAGCAGGCGCGTGGCGAAATCGACGCGCTCGAAGACCATCTTGGCGGCGCAGCGTGGTGGTTCGCGCGTGCGGCCAGCGACGCGCCTTCAATTCCCTTCGCTGACTCGGACTGGGGCGCGATGCTTTTCGCGAAGGGCCACTACGATGGCGCCATCGCAAAGTTCGTGGTCGCGCACGCAAAAGGCCCCCATTTCGCCGATCCGCTCGAGTTGTGGGGCGAGGCGCTGATGCAGACGAACCGCTCCGATCTCGCCCTCGCAAAATTCGAAGAAGCAAACATATATGCGCCGAACTGGGGACGGCTGCATCTCGAATGGGGCAAGGCGCTGATGTATTTGGGGAAGCGTGACGATGCGAAGAAACATTTCGCCATCGCTTCGCATCTCGATCTGAGTGCCGCCGACGCGTTCGCGCTTGCCCGATTAAGAGGTTTTCATGGGTGAAGAAGATGATTGAGGACGATATCGCTCCTTCTGCAGCCCAGCGGCTCGGCGATCCGCTGGCGACGGTGCTGGCGACGAATTCCGAAATTTGCGCCGCGGACACGCACGCCTATCTGCGGGAACAGACCCGTCTCGCCCGGCTGCAGAGCGAAAATCTCATCGAGCAGAATGCTTTCGAGATCTCCCATCTCAGATGGCGCCGGGTTGCCGATCGCCTGCGCGGCCTGGGCTACATTATTTTCGTGCTGTTTGTACTCCTGGCCATCGGGGCCGTCGGTGCCGCGATCTGGTCGGCCTTGAAGGACCATCGACTAGTGGTCGAAAGCTTTTCGGTGCCGCCTTCCGTCGGGACCCAGGGCGATACCGGCACCGTGGTTGCCCAGCACGTGCTCGACAAGATCGTCGCAATGCAGTCCGGGACCCAGTCGCTCAGGGCGGCAAGTTCCTATCGCAACAACTGGGGCAACGATCTGAAGGTCCAGATTCCGGACACCGGTGTATCGTTGGATGAATTCTATCGCTTCCTTGTGGGCTGGCTTGGGCAGCAGACACACATCTCGGGTGAAGTTGTACGCAGCGGGACCGGCTTTGCCGTCACGGCGCGCGCTGGAACCGGGGCGGGTATAGTGGTTCGGGGCGGCAATCTCGACGCGCTTCTCGACCAGATCGCCGAGAGGCTTTTCGGAGACACGCAACCCTATCGCTACGGAATCTATCTTTCGTCCCATGGCCGCGAACAGGAAGCGAAAGCCGTCCTGCTCGCACTTGCACAGAGCGACGCGCCGGGAAGTGAGCGCGCCTGGGCCTATTCCGGTCTGCTGTTCGTGGAAAACGATACGCGCCGCTCGGAGCAATACGGATATGATGCCGTCGCCTTGAACCCGCGCTTGTTGCTTGCGCATAACAATCTGGCAGCAGTTGCGTGGCGGTTGGGGCATTCCGAATTCAGCTATCGTGAATGGGCGACCGGTCTGAAACTGCTGAACGAAGATGCCGACGTCGAACTGGACCAGCGCGTGCTGGGAAACATGCACAGCATCCTTGCCGAAGAAGTTGATGCGTCACTCGGCGATTTCGGAAGTGCGGCCAAAGAGATGGTGGACGACCTCGCGACCGATCAAACAAGTGTCAGGGATCGGTCGCAGGCATTTCTGATTCGGGATCTGGCCCTGTTGCATGATGTCGGGGCGGCGCGACGCGTCGCGATCGATACGGTGCCGTCGGAAGGTACGAGCACCGCGAACCGGCAGGTACTTCTTGCAAGTCTCGCACACGGCCTCCTCGCCATCGAGACAAATGACTGGAACGCGGCAAGGGCAGAACTGTCGAAAGGTATCGCGAGCCTGGGACCGGACTATGCGTCCATGCAGCTTCAGGCGCCGCTTGTGTTTGTCCTGGCGAAGCTCGGCGATGCCGGGTCCGCGCGTGCTCTCGCCGCAAAGCTGCCGGCCGACTGTTACCCCTGTGCAATTGCGCGCGCCCGGATCGAAACAATTGCGCGCAACCGGCCCGCCGCCGATGCGCTATTCGCGGATGCCGTTCGTCTGGCCCCTTCGCTTCCCTTCGCTTACACCGATTGGGGCGAGATGCTGCTGCGCAAAGGTGATTACGACGGTGCAATGGCGAAATTTGCACTTGCGCAGGAAAAAGGACCGCACTTTGCCGATCCGCTGGAGAAGTGGGGCGAGGCGCTGATGCAGAAGAACCGCTCCGACCTCGCACTCGCCAAATTCGCGGAAGCAAACAAATACGCGCCGAACTGGGGCCGGCTGCATTTCGAATGGGGCAGGGCGTTGTTCTATGCGGGCAGAAAAGGCGAGGCCCGAAAACAATTCGCCGCTGCGGCGGCCCTCGACCTTTCACAGACCGGGAGAGCCGCTCTCACCAGATGGATAGCGTCGCATGGCTGATGTCGCCGCGTCGCAACGGCTAAGATTTTTCGACACCGCGTTCTACGCCATCGCCGCTGGTATCGGCATGCGCTGGGTGGCGGTGGCGGCGGCGGTCGGGCCGGCATCGCTGCCGCTTTGGACGCTCGCGCTGTTCACCTTTTACTTCCCGCTCGCAGCGGCCACAGCGGAGTTGACCACTCGATTTGAAGGCGAGGGCGGCATCTATGTCTGGACGCGTGATGCGCTCGGCCCGCTGTCCGGCTTTCTCTGCGGCTGGTTTTATTGGATCAGCCTGATGCCGTTTTTTGCGGGCATTCTCATATTCGGGAGCGGATTGATCATCGCAGCACTCGGCGGCGATCCGAAAAATGCGTTTCTCAGCATATCCATTTCACTTGTTATTTCATTGCTCGTCATGGGTGTGCAGCTCGCGGGACTCAAATATGGGAAATGGCTGCCCAATATCGGTACGGCAGGGGCATGGATCGTGTTTGCAATGATCATATTGCTCGCGCTGGTGTTGGGCTCCGAGGGCAGGAGCGCGACCGACTTTCTGCATAGTTCATATCTCGCGCCGGCCAATTTCGACACCGCTATTCTATGGGGTACGATGGTGTTCGCCTATTCCGGCGTCGAATCGCTTGGCTTCCTGCGCAATGAGATCGATGGGGGCATGCGCACCATCCTGCGCGTGCTGGTCATCGTCGGAATCGGCTCTCTGGTCATCTATGTCGGTGGGACTTCGGCGTTTCTCATCGTGCTCCCGAAATCCGCGCTGACGCGACTCTCGGGCTTGCCCGATGCATTGCGCCTTGGATTCGCGCATGTGGGGTTTGCTTATCTCGGTACCATCGCCATCGCGCTGTTTGCGCTGACCATGCTCGGCGCCTTCACCGCTTGGTTCGGCGTAGGTGCGCGATTGCCCTTCGCAGCCGGGATCGACAACTTCCTCCCCGCGGTGTTCGCCCGAAGACATCCGCGGACCGGTGCACCTGTCGCTGCAATCCTTTTGCAAGGTGCGTTGATGTTAACAATCATGGTGGTCAGCCAGGCGGGCACGTCGGTTGCCGGTGCCTATGATCTGCTGGTGAGCATGAGCATTCTTTCGGTCTCCATTCCATATGTGTTCCTGTTCGCGGCCTACGCAAAATGCGCGCTTATGCCCGCGGTGCCGGGTGCATGGACGCCGCCGGGCGCGTGGCGAACGAGTTACCTGCTCGCCTGGACGGGTCTGGTTTCGACGATCATTGCGATCGGCTGCACGCTTGTTCCCAATCCGGGCGACGCGCATCCTTTGCTCGGTCTGGCGAAGATCGCAATTTCGACACTGCTGATGATGGGCGCGGGCCTTTTCTTTTATTGGCTTGCGCATGGCAGACGCGGACAGCGCTCCGCACAGGCGCGGGCATGACAACGCGCTGACCAGCGAGAGGAATGCGATGAATGACAGCAAGAAGATCGGCCCATTCCTGGCCACGATGGTCGTGGCGAGCACGATGATCGGCTCGGGCGTTTATCTCCTGCCCGCGAGTCTTGGCGCCATCGGTTCGATCACCATTCTGGCGTGGCTTGCCGCAACGGCGGGCGCTGCGCTGATCGGGGGCGTGTTCGCCTGGCTCGCGATTCTCAATCCCGGAACGGCCGGCTTGTTTTCTTACATCCGCGACGCATTCGGGCCATTCGCCGGGTTTGTCGTCGGTGCACTCTATTGGGCCTCGTGCGTGGTCGCTGCCGTTGCCGTCGCACTGGCGGTCACGGGTTACATTGGCGTGCTCGTGCCGTTCTTTGCGAGACCCGCAGGTATGACGATGTGCACGGTCGCGGTGCTCTGGCTGCTGCTCGGAGCAAATGTGTTCGGCCCGTGCTTTGTCGCGCGATTGCAAAGCTGGTCGATGCTGCTGGGACTTGTGCCCGTGGCGGTCGCCGCGATCGGTGGATGGTTCTGGTTTCATGGCGCCGTCTTTGCCGCGTCGTGGAATGTGAGCGGCCAGCCGGCTGTCGCGGTTCTGCCGCGCGCGACTGTAATGGTGTTCTGGGCATTTCTCGGCATTGAGACCGCTATCATCCTCTCTGTGCGAGTACGCAATCCGCTGCGGGACGTGCCGGTCGGCACGCTGGCCGGATTGTTCGTCGCAGCGTTGCTTTACATGGCGGCGAGTGCTGCGATCATGGGCCTTCTGCCGGCTGCGGTGCTTGCGAAATCGACGGCGCCGTTCGCCGACGCGGTGGCACCGATCTTAGGTGCCTCGGCAGCCGGGGCCATCGCCCTGTGCGCCACTCTCAAGGCAAGCGGCACGCTTGGCTCGACCCTGCTGCTGACAGCGGAGACCGCGGAGAGCGAGTCCGTGCTGGGAGCGATGCGGATGGATGCGACAGCCATAGTCGCGCCCAGGGTTTCGCTGGGCAATCTTGTGTTTACCGGTATACTGACGAGCCTGATTGCAATTGCTTCCGCAAGTCCCACCCTCGCGCGGCAATTCACGATCGTGACCAACGTCGCCGTGGTGCTGAGCCTGATGGTGTATGGAGCCGCCGGCGGTGCCTTGCTTAGGCTCAGCCATACATTGCCGGCAGCATATCGTTTCTGGGCGCGGTCTACTGCGGCCGGCGGTGTTTTGTTCAGTTGCGCACTCGTTGCCGCCTCCGAACCCGATCTTCTCGTCTGGAGCCTCGGGTCGGTGGCGGTGGCCACATTCGCATATCTCCTCGTCCGGAGCCGGCGTCTCAGGATTGAGGCGAGGGCTGCCTGATCCGGCGAATAATTCTTACACGGCGGCTTGCCGGCATATGGCTGCCATCAGCGCGTCCGTTCGAACCCGTGGTAATTGCCTTCGGTGTCGGTGTACCAGCCGGTAATTTCGCCTTTTTTGCTGATGCTGTTGGGAAATGTTCCCGATGCGCCGGAGACGTCAAAGGTGGAAAAGGAGCCGTCCGTCGCGCGGACGAATCCGTGCGACACACCGCTGGAGTCCTGATAGTAACCGCCGATATCGCCCTTGTCGTTCATGCATTCGACAAAGGTTCCCGTCGAACCCGATGGATCGAATGCCGTAAGCGTGCCGTCGGAGCCGCGCAGAAAACCGTGTGCCTGGTCGGCAGCATCGTCGTAATAGCCGGCGATGGTGCCGTCCGCATTGATGGCCTGGGGAAATGTCCCGAAGGTAGCGTTCGGCGCGTCGAACGTCGTAAGCGTCCCGTCCGAGACTCGCACGAAGCCGTGCACGAGTGCGCTGGCGTCGTCGTAATGGCCGGTGATCACGTTCTTGGCGTTCATGCCGGTGACCATGGTGCCATAGGCATCGCCCGGGACGTCGAAGCTCGTGATGGCGCCCTTGGCCGTGCGCACGAAGCCATGGACCACGTCGTAATCGTCATACCAGCCGCCCGCGATGATCCCGGTTTTGCCGAGGACGAGCGGGTAGGTGCCGTTCGAGGCGCCGTCGACCCGAAAGATGTCCATCTTGCCCCTGGCATTTCGAATGAAGCCGGGAAAGTCGCCAGCGAGGTTGGTCCAGTAACCGGTCGTGACGTCTTTCGTGTTTATGCCGTAAGCGGCCGTGACCTGGGAGCCCTGATGATTGAAGACGGTGATGGTTCCATCCGCAGCACGGACGAAACTGTCGGTTTCGCTCTTCGCCGTGTTGTACCAGAAACCGGTGATCGCGCCTTCATCGCTCACGGTCCACGCATAGGTAGCGCCCGATCCGGGCGGATCGAAGGTCTCGATTTTCGCACCTGCGTTGGCCGGGCTCGTGCATAGCAGCGCGAACAATGCGGTCGTGCCAAGCGCTGCAATGGAAAATTCGCTGATACTTCGCGATCTGATCATGGTTCCCTCTCTGGCAGGCTTATCTTTTGCGACCATAGCACGCTTTTGTTTCCCCGGGGAGAGGACTGGTGGATTCCTTTGCATCCAGCTCCAGCAGACTCTGGAACTCGTCGCGGGAACTCCACCCCGGCGCGAACGCGTACCCGCTGCTCGTTGGAATTGCTGCGGCGCCTCGTCTGGGCCTCTCGTGCACCGGACAAGAGGACGATAGGTTCGGGCTTTCGCAGGAGAAGAAGCACCCATGCGATCCACGTTTCCCGCAATTGCGATCCTCGCCGGCGCGCTCGCGTCGGCAGCAGCGCAACAGCCGGCCGGTCCGCAGCCTGCGGCCCTGCCGCCGCCGATCCTTGCGCCGCAGGATCGTCCTTATCCGGGTACCGTCCGGCTTGCCGTTGACGCGACGGACACCCTGCGCGCCATCTTCCGCGTGCAGGAGACGATCCCTGCGAAACCCGGCCCGTTCGTCCTGCTCTTCCCGAAATGGCTTCCCGGAGGTCACGGTCCCAGCGGCCCCATCGACAAATTCGCGGGCCTTGTGATCCGCGCCGGTGGAAAACGCCTCGCCTGGACGCGCGACACTGTCGATGTCTACGCCTTTCACGTCGCCGTGCCGAATGGCACGGCCGTGCTCGATTGCGATTTCCAGTTCCTGTCGCCGGTCGAGAGCAAGGAGGGGCGCGTGGTGATGACGCCCGAAATGTTGAACCTCCAATGGAATGCGGTTGCCCTCTACCCCGCCGGCTATTTCAGCCGCGACATCATGGTTGCGCCAAGCCTGAAGCTCCCGGCGGGCTGGAAGTTCGGCACAGCACTCGAGACGGCATCAAGCTCCAGCGGTACCACCACATTCAAACCAGTGCCGTTCAACACGCTGGTCGATTCACCCGTCTTTGCCGGCCGTTACTTCGAGCGCGTCGATCTGGATCCCGGCGGGCCCGCGCCCGTGCATATGGATATCGTCGCCGACCGGCCGGACGAGCTTGTCGTCTCCCCCCGGGAGCTTCAGGCGCATCGTAACCTCGTCCAACAGGCCTATCGCGCGTTCGGATCGCATCACTACGATCATTATGACTTCCTGCTCGGCCTCAGCAAAGTGATGAGCGGCATCGGCCTCGAACATCATCGCTCGAGCGAGGACGGAACGAACGCAATGTATTTCAAGGAGTGGGACAAGACCATCGCGTCCCGCGATCTCCTGAGCCACGAATTCACCCATTCCTGGAACGGCAAATTCCGTCGGCCCGCCGATCTCTGGACCCCGAATTTCAACGTGCCCATGCAGGACAGCCTGCTCTGGGTTTATGAAGGCCAGACGCAATTCTGGGGTACGGTGCTCGCCGCGCGCTCGGGGCTGTGGACCAGACAACAGGCGCTCGATGCGCTGGCGGCAGATGCCGCAACCTTCGCCAATCGCGCGGGTCTCGAATGGCGGCCGCTGCAGGATACGACCAACGATCCCATCACCACGCAACGCCGCCCCATTCCCTGGCGCAGCTGGCAGCGCAGCGAGGATTATTACGGGCAGGGCGAACTGATCTGGCTCGATGCCGACACACTGATCCGGCAGAAAACCGGCGGCAAGAAGTCGCTCGACGATTTCGCCCATGCCTTTTTTGGCATCGACAATGGCAGCTATGTCACTGTTACTTACACGTTCGACGACGTGGTGCGCGCACTGAACGGCGTTCTGCCTTACGACTGGGCGGGTTTTCTGCGCACGCGGCTCGACAGCGTGGGCCAGCCGGCGCCGCTCGATGGGCTGGTGCGCGGCGGATACAAGCTCATCTACACGGACAAGCCGTCAGATTTCGGCAAATCAAACGAACATGTCCACAAGATCGCCGATTTGCTTTATTCGCTGGGTGTAATCCTTGACGAAAAAGAGCATGGCGCAATCTCCGAAGTGCTGTGGGGCGGGCCGGCCTTCAAGGCCGGCGTCGTCGCGGGCAGCCAGATCGTGGCGGTGAACGGCGTGGGCTACGATGCCGACGAATTGAAGGACGCGATCGCCGCTGCGAAAATGAACACCGCGCCCATTCAGCTCTTGATCAAGCGCGGCGATCGCTACGTGACAATTCCGGTGAACTATCATGGTGGGCTGCGCTATCCCCATCTCGAGCGCATTCCCGGCACGCCCGCGCTGCTCGACGATCTGCTCGACGCGCGGTCATAGAACCAGCGCTCCATACCCTGTCGGACGCCAGGAACTGCCTCCGGGGCCAGAGATGCCCATTGGGGCTGCCCCCCAGTCACGATTGGCGAATATCGCGAAAGGTGGCCGCCGTCGCTGATGTCCGGGCGGCGGCGGCCATTTCGCAGCAGTATGCGCAGAGGCGTATGAGCCTGGGCTACGCGCCCGCGCAAATCCGCCGCAACACGGCAGCCGAGAAGTGGCAACCGTGCCGGAGGGTACCCGGATCGGCTCCTCGCGAAACCGCTCCGGCCGTGACCGAAATAAGACCTGCGAAGGCGTTTGCCAGATGATGGGGAGTCTGCCAAACGGCGCCCGCCGCAGGTGGTGACGTCCTCCCCAATAGGATTTCGCCCGACAGGAGGTTTGGCAGGACCGGCCCGCTTTGTCGCAATTCGTCGCAAATGCGGCTGGCGACAAAGAAGCTCGCCAAATTCATCCCGATCACAAAGCCGTTACCGCCTGCGCCGCCGGGGATTCCTTGGGACTGGAGCACTTGATCGATCAATCAAGTAATGCTAAATGTAAGTTGAACGGTCAATCAACTCGAGCCCGATGGATGATACCCGCGAGCGAATCCTCTTTTCGGCAATGAAGCTCTTTGCCGAAAAAGGCTATCTGTCGACCTCCGTCGCCGACATTCTGAAGGGCGCGGGCGCCCATTCGGGCAGCCTGTACCACTTCTTTCCCACCAAGCAGGACGTGCTGGTCGCCGTGCTCGGCCTGTACCGCGACGGTATCGAACCGATGCTGCTCGCGCCGGCCTGGGATGGCGTGAGCGACCCCATCGAGCGCGTCTTCGCGCTGCTGGCCGCCTATCGGCGGATGCTTGCCGGCACCGACTGTCTTTATGGCTGTCCGATCGGCTCGCTCGCGCTTGAGCTGCATGAACCGGATCCGCCGGTGCGCGAGCTGCTGGCGGTGAATTTTTCGGGTTGGGTGGCACATGTCCAGGCGTGCCTCGATCAGGCGCGCGAGCGCCTGCCTGCGGGAACCGATAGGCGCTCGCTCGCGACCTTTGTCCTCACCGTGATGGAAGGCGGTGTCATGCAATCGCGCACGCATCGCACGCTCGAAGCCTTCGATGCCGGCGTGAGCCGGCTGAGGGATTATTTCATGCGGCTGGAACAGGCCGCGCAACTGGAGAGGGAGTAATCATCATGCAGAGAACGACCATTGCGCTCGCGGCAATCTGCGCCGCGCTTTCCTCCGCGGCCGCGGCTCCCGTTCCGTCGTGGCAGGATTTCAAGGATGTGACAAACACCTCCTTCACGGAGCCCGACGGCGACCGCTCCCTGCAGCTGTCGATCGACGTGCCGGCATCCGCGCATGACGTATTCGCGGCGTTCAGCACCAGCGAAGGGTTTTCCAGCTGGGCCGTTCCGGTCGCGAATGTGGATTTTCGCGTCGGCGGTATGATGGAAGCGAGCTACGACTCGAAGGCGAAACTCGGCGATCCGAACAACATCAAGAACGCCATTGTCTCTTATATTCCCGACCGGCTCCTGATCATCCGCAATGTGCAGGCGCCCGCGGGATTCGTGGATTCTTCGCTGTTCCAGAAGACGGTAACGATGATCGAGTTCGCGCCGCTCGATGCCAAGACCACCCATGTCACGATCACCAATGCCGGTTACGGAGCCGGCGCGGGCTTCGCCGATGTCTATTCCCATTTCGAGTGGGGCGACGCCTACACGCTCCACGAACTGCGCAAGCGCTTCACCCGCGGCCCGGTGGATTGGGCCGCGGAAGAAGCAAAAGACAAGGCGAGGGCCGCGACGAAAATCGTGTCGGGGAAAGAGTAGGCGGGGCCCAAGGCGCCTTACGCGGCGTCGCGCCGCTCCGTGAGAGTGGGCTGAACGAGTTCGTCGAACAGCGCGCGATAGTGAATCATCGCCGTGCGCAGGTCTTCCGTCGTGGCAGCCTGACCTGTGCGCAGGCGTGTTTCGACCGTGTGGGCCGCGCGATAATTCTCCGTCACCCGCGGGTGGTCGACGGAGATGTCGGCCGCCCGCTGCTCGAAATCCGTCACCGGATAACCACGCGCCTGCATCACCGCCGAAATCACGTCGTCTGCCTCGGTGAGCGCGCCGCGCGGCGAATCCACGAACGCGAGCTGCACGGCTCTCCAGCGTTCGAGATAGCGCTCGCGCTCTGCGGGTTCGAGATCGCGCAGATTGAGCTTTTCCACCCGTTTCTGGCGGTTTTCGAGCGCGGTTTCCGCCTTGCGCTCCGAGCCGTGCGCGGCTACTGCGCGATCGTATTCCGACCCGAAGCGCTGCTGCAGTTTTTCCTTCCGCGACTTGCGATTATAGTAAAGTACGGCGGCAATCACCACGATCAGAGCTAAAACAATGAGCCCGATGACTATCAGTTCGGGCGTAGTCAGAGTTGTATGCATGGCGTTCTCCCCGACGCGCGGATGCATGGTTTAAACACGAGGCGGGCAGGGAAGTTCCTCGCGGGGGGACTCTGTGCCCGGCAGTTCCCGAAAAGTGCCGGAGGCAATTGGAGTTCGGGCCGCGCGGTCCGATACCGCCGCCGCTGGCCGGCTGACGATCAGCCGGCCAGTTGATTGAAGCCTTGCTGGCGTGCCTGTTTAAGGAGGACCGCAGAGCACCAATCAGCGCGTGATCGCGAACACGGTGCCGTCGCCGTGGGCGCCGCCGAGATATGTCGTGCCGTAAAGCGTGCCGTTGACATGGGTCAGGCCGGTTATGGGAATCTGGCGGGGCGGTGTACGGCGTATCGCCATCGCTGCCGCCTTGGAAGGAATAGAGCACAGCAAATGTACCGTCTGGCGCCAGCCTGAAGACATCGCCGTAACCATCCGCACCGCCCGAAGAAGCCGTGCTGTAGAGATTGCCGGCCTTGTCCCTGATCAGGTTGGCGTAGGGATTGCCGCCGTCGGTGCCGCCGGTGAAAGAGTACAAGACCCTTTCGGTCCAGGCGCCCTTTTTCCCCTTCGCGATTCGAACACCGTGCCGGCGCCGCGCGCCCCGCCATTGCTGGTCACGCTGTAGAGATTGCCGGCAATGCGCAGGAGGCCGGCGGCGGGGAAGGCACCATCACTACCACCCGTGAAGGAATAGAGCACCGTCTCGGTGCCGTCCGGCGCCAGTTCGAAAACGGTGCCATAACCGTAGGTGCCGCCATTGTTGGTCGTGCCGTAGAGATTGCCCTTGCCATCCGCGATCACGCCGGCCTCCGGCGTATTGCCATCGCTTCCGCCGGTGAAAGGATGCAGCACCGTCTCGGTGCCATCCGGCGCGAGCTTGTAGACGGCGCCATAGTAATAGGCACCCCCAGCATCCGTCGTGCCGAAGAGATTGCCGGCGCTGTCTTCAATCAGGGTCCCAAAGCTGGGGTACTGGCCATCGCTTCCGGGTACGGGAAAGGAACAGAGGGCCGTCAGAGTGCCGTTCTTCCTGATCTCGAAGACCGTGCCCGAGTCCCCTGTACCACCATCGGACGTCGTGCCGTAAAGATTGCCGGATTTGTCCTTCAGCACGTTGGCCGTGGGCGTCTTCTAAATCCTCCGCAAAACGGAGTGAATATGACGTGCCGAAACAGGCACAGTATGGCATCAAACGTATCTTCGGGCGTGACAGGTTGGCCGTAAGTGGCACTCAATCCTTCGATCAATGCCTGGCAAATGTGGGGGCATTTATGCTTGGTCGCCTATCGTAAGAGGAAATGCATTCCCGCCATAGCCAGCCACGCCTGCTGGTCGCCGGGAGACAAGCGGGCGATAATCAAATTTCGCGACAGGTTACGGAATGTCCATCGCGGACACCAAGCACACCTCTCACACCCGCCCCAACGCCTGCTCGACCCATTCAATAATCCCCGACGTCGGCATCGCCCCGGATGTGCGGGCGATCTCGCGGCCTTTCTTGAGCATGATCATGGTGGGGATGCTGCGGACGGCGTAGCGGCTGGCGAGGGCGGGTTCGGCCTCGGTGTCCAGTTTGGCCATCCGAACGCGCGGTTCGAGCCGCGCTGCGGCCGCCTCGAAAGCCGGGCTCATCATGCGGCAGGGACCGCACCATTCCGCCCAGAGGTCGATCACCACCGGCAGATCGCTCTTCAGCGCATGCCGTTCAAAATTCGCCGCCGTCAGATCGATCGTTCTTCCCTGAAACAGCGGGCTGTGGCAGGTGCCGCATTTCGGGTTCTGGCCGAGCCTGGCGCGCGGCACGCGGTTGAGCGCCGCGTCGGTGGGGCAGGCGATGATCAGCGTTTCGGGCGTGGGTTCGGCAATCCTATCGGGCATTTCGATCTCCTTCCGGCACTCCGCCGGGACCATAGCCAGGATATCACTCGGTCGCCGACTTCATGTTTCTGACGGGCGCGCGACCCGCCGGCGACGATGGCGGTTTCGTGGTTTTTCGCCTATGATGCCGGTCCGGTGTCCGGTCGACGAAGTCACCGGCAAAGGGGATTGAGACATGACCAGGTCGCCGAAAAAACAGCGCGTGCTGGCCTCCTTCGAGGTTCCTGTGAAGGTGGAGGTCCGCGAACCGCAGTTTGAGACGCTCAAAACACTGGCCGCTCTCGATGTCGAGCGGCTGAGCAAAGGCAATCACAAGATCGAAATCGGGTTCATCAAGGGCGGTTGCTGCCCCTTTCTGATGCGGGCGATTGTCAGGAACGGCATGGTTACCGGCGCGGAGGTCGAGCCCTGCGAGAAACACCAGGCGGAGGCACCGCCTCGCGATCTGTTGGCAGTGCTCGAGAAAGTGCGCAAGCGCGTCGCGGCAGGCAGGAAATGGCGCCCGGTACCAGTTGACGATTTGCTTCGCAGCCGGGCCTTGATTGGACAGTTGATGATGGAAGGGTGCCTGTGTTTTCCAATCTATATTTTCGGCCATTCCCTTTTCTGCTGTCTGGTACCCCCATGGTGCTGGAAGAGCCCAATCTACACCGGCCCGCTCAACTGACAGTTCCGGCTCACGCCGTGAGCAGGCTCGACATCCGTGCCCGGCATAACGGCGGCTGCGAGCTTCGACGATGATTTTGCGATCCAGCGATATTGCTGCGCGCGCGGCAACGCTTTCGACGTGCTTCGCTGATGGTGGATGTTATATGAAACAACACCGTCTGCGGGTACAAGCCGGCAACTACCTCCGCCACACGCTCGCCAGCCAGGGTTGCTGGTCGCGGGGGAGGCCGGCGGGGCGGTAGTAACGTTCGAGTTCGCTGAAGCCGGCGTCCTGCATGTAACCGCGCCAGGTTTCGAGATCGTGATAGGCGCACCAGCGGCCGTGATAGCAGCCTTCCTCGTTGGTCCCGCGCGGGTTCGAGCTGAACAGGACGCCGCGTGGTTTGAGGGTCGCGCGCAATTCCTGGAGCACGCGCGGCAGTTCGGCGCTCGGCACATGAAACAGCGACGCATTGGCGAAAATGCCGTCGAAGCGGTCGGCGGGGAGATCGAGCGCGAGGAAGTTCTGTTCCCACACTTCGAGCCGCTCCGCGCGGGCCATCTCGGCGAAACGCGCGGAGCCTTCGAGGCCAATGGGCGCGTGGCCGCGCGCGGCGAAGGCTTTGAGGTCGCGTCCCGGCCCGCAGCCGAAATCGAGGATGGAAAGCGGCGGCGGCGCTTCGATGTATTTCAACAGCGCCGCGATGTTCTGGCTGACGTCGTGATCGCGCGTACCTTTCCGGAAGGATTCGGCGTGAGCGTCGTAGTATTTCAATGTCGAGTTTTCAGCGCTGCGCAATGCTGGACGGTCCGTTTCGTCGCCGGGCTTCACGGGTTATCCCCGGGAAACGAAAATGGAGCCTCGCCGATGACCCTTCGGCTATCCTCGCGGAAAGCCGTTCCGTGTTCCCGGTTGTTCCATTTCCGGAAGCCGGATACCAGCAATTTCGGGACGGCGCCGGCCGCCCCCGCTGTTACTCCTTCATCTTGAAGATCACGCCGCAGCCAGTGCCCCCGCAACCCGTGTTGCCGCCATTGTATGTCGTGGCATAGATCTCGCCCGTCTTGTCGGTCAGCAATGTGCCGCCAGGCTGGGCGCCGTCGCTGCCGGTGAATTCGTGGAGAACAGTCCTGGTGCCGTCGGTTGCGAGCCTGAAGACCATGCCGCAACCGTTCTTGCTGCAATCCGCGATGTTGCCGCCATAGAGGGTCGAGCCGTAAAGATTGCCCTTCTTGTCTGCCGTCAGGGGGCCATCGAGGTACATGCCGTCGCTGCCGCCCTGGAAGGAATAACGTACCGTCTCGGTGCCGTCCGTCGCCAGCTCGAAGACCGTACCGCAGCCCGAGCCGTTACAATTGCTGCTTCCGCCGGTGTAGGTGGTGCCGTAGAGATTGCCTTTCGCGTCCATGATCAGGCCGGTAAAAGGGGTCGCGCCGTCGCTGCCGCCCTGGAAGGAATAGAGCACGCTCTCGGTGCCGTCCGATGAAATCTTGAAAACCGTGCCCAGGCCGGCGCTGCCGCCGCCATAGGTCGTGCCATACATATTCCCCTCAGCATCCGCGATCACGGGCGCGGCCGGATAGGCGCCGTCGCTTCCGCCCGCGAAGGAATAGACGACACTCTCCGTCCCGTCCGAGGCAATCTTGAACACCGTGCCCTGATCGGTCGTGCCGCCGCCATAGGTCGTGCTGTAGAGATTTCCGCTCGCGTCCATGATCAGGCCGGAGGTCGGGCTGGCGCCTGTCCTTCCCGCGCAGCTGAAACCATAAAGCACGGTCTCCTTGCCCCTGGGCGTGACCTTGAACACGCTGCCGCAGCCCGCGCCGCCATAATAGGTCGTGCCATAGAGATTGCCCGTCGCATCGGCAAGCAATGGCGCCTGGGGGCCTTCGCCGTCGCTTCCGCCCGCGAAGGAATAGACCACAGTCTCCTTCCCGCCGGGCGCCAGCGCGTAGACCGTGCCCAGATTGTTCGCGCCGCCATAATAGGTCGTGCCGTAACGAATCTTGCCGCGGCTGATCAGTCCGCCAATCGGACTTGAGGCGTCGGTCCCGCCCTGGAAAACATAAACCACATGAAATTTCGTCCCCTTGCCGGACTGGGCCGGCGGAGACGCGGCCTGTGCCAGCATCACGGCACCAGCGAGCATGAACGCCGAACAGGAACAAACAGGCAGACCGACCGATTTGCGCATGCGAACCCCCGCTCGTTTGCGAATGGGCGTTCCCGTTGCGAGGATGCCCTCGCGAACAAGGTTACTGCGCCCTCAGTGGAATTGTCTACCAATGGCTGCTCCTATTCCGGCCGATATTGGTGTTTTGTCCCGCTATTATCTCATAAAGAGGGACAAAATTGGACAGAGGCCCGATGAGCTAGGCAACGGCTCCTCATTGTTCCTGCGGGGGGGCGAGCTGAAGGACGCCACGCGGAGCAAGCCGCGGGAAGTGCGACATCCAATTTGGTTGACATGCGACCAATAAGGTAGTAAGCGGGAGAGCTGGAAATTGCGCGCGGAATGACCGGGCTCCCCGATATGGAAGCAAGGGTGGGATGGGCGCGCAGCCACCCGGGTGCCAGTGCAAATCCGAGATGGAGAGTCTTCCCTGGTGCAGGGTAAAACGCAGGGAAGAGATAAAAACGGATGGGACGAAGTGAAGGCGGAGAGGCGAGACGCCAAGGGCTGATATTCCCTGGTGCAGATGGGGTAACGGGGCAAGTCTTGGATAGGCCTGGAAAGGCAGTCGTCCCTCAGAATGATGGTGTCATCAACAACGGAGTCTGGGGTTGCCAGCTCCAAGCATCATCGAGGGACGACCATGAGACAC
>DATAYG010000157.1:0-60707 GCA_036272695.1 Rhizomicrobium sp.
GAGGTGAAGACCCCGATCATCATGGTTTCGAGCAGCAGGAAGGCGATCATGTATTCGGGCACGCGCTCCCTGACCGATTTCCAGCTTGCCAGAATGCAGAACGGCATCAGGCCCGCCGTCAGGACCACGAACAGCATGGAAATTCCATCCACGCCCACCCGGTAAGTGATCCCATTGCCTAGCCAGGCCGCCTCCTCGACGAACTGGAAAGCGGCTGTCGTGCCGTCGAAGCGCGTCCAGATGATGAGTGCGACAATGAGGTTCGCGATCGTCGTGGCGAGCGCCAAAACACGCGCCGTCTGGGCAAGCGATTCACGGTTGCCGCGTGCGAAGAGAATGAACAGTGCGCCGAGCAGCGGCAGGAAATTCACGATGCTGAGAAGGGGCACGTGGCTCATCGCACACCCATCGTGACCATGAACCAGGTCGCCAGCACGACGACACCGATCAGCATCGCAAAAGCATAGTGATAGACATAGCCCGATTGCAGGCGCACGGCCTCGCGGGTGGCGTCGATCACCCGCGCGGCGACGCCGTCCGGGCCGATGCCGTCGATGATCGCACCGTCCCCGCCGCGCCAGAACAGGCGGCCGATCCAGAACGCGGGACGGACGAAGATCATCTCATACAGCTCGTCGAAATACCATTTGTTGTAGAAGAAGGTGTAGAGCAGGCCGCCGCGTGCCGCCATTCTAGGCGGCAGGTCGGGATGCATCACATAGTAGTAATAGGCAATCGCAAAACCGATGATGGTGAGCACGAGGGGCGCGCCTTCCACCCAGGCCGGCACTTCCGAAGCGGCGTGGGTACCGGTCACGGCTGCGACGGTGCCGTGCCAGAAGCCCGTTGCATCGCCGCCGATGAACCAATGGGCGAATATCCCGCCCGCGATCAGCGCGCCGATTGCCAGCACGAACAGCGGAATGAGCATGGAATAAGGCGACTCGTGCACTTCCGACAACCGCAGCGCATGGCCTTGCCCGTGTTCCTCGCCGGCCATGGGTTCGTCATGGGCGTGCGCGCCGGCGTCGGCATGCGCGAATTTCTCCTCTTTCGCGCCGCGATAGGATCCATGGAATGTCATCAGGAACTGGCGCCAGGAATAGAACGAAGTCAGCAGCGCGGAAAACAATGTGAGCACGAACGCATACATGCCTATCGGCGTCCCGGAGAGCCAGGCCGCGTTGATGATTGCGTCCTTCGAATAAAATCCGGAGGTACCGATGCCGAGGAAGGGAATGCCGACGCCGGTGAGCGCCAGATTGCCGATCAGCATCATCGCCCAGGTGAATGGTATCATCTGAGCCAGCCCGCCCATCTTCCGCATATCCTGCTCGTGATGCATGGCCGTGATCACGGAGCCCGCGCCGAGGAACAGAAGCGCCTTGAAGAAGGCATGTGTGAACAGGTGGAACATCGCGGCGCCGTAAGCCGATACCCCGGCCGCGGCGAACATGTAGCCGAGCTGCGAACAGGTCGAATAGGCGATCACGCGCTTGATGTCGTTCTGGAACAATCCGACCGTAGCCGCGAAGAACGCCGTCGTGGCGCCGATGAAGGCCACGAAGGCGAGTGCGGTCGGCGCATGCTCGAAAAGCGGCGAGCAGCGGCAGACGAGAAACACGCCGGCCGTCACCATCGTCGCGGCGTGGATCAAGGCGGAGACGGGCGTCGGGCCTTCCATCGCATCGGGCAACCACACATGCAGACCGATCTGGGCCGATTTGCCCATCGCGCCGATAAACAGCAGGAAGCAAATCGTCGTCAGGATGTCGAGCTGATGGCCCGCGAACAGGAAGGTCTTGCCCGCCAGGGCCGGCGCGGCGGCAAAGACGGCGGAGTAATCGAGCGTATGGAAGACGCTCCAGATGGCGAAGATGCCGATTGCAAAACCAAAATCGCCCACCCGGTTGACGACGAAGGCCTTGATCGCGGCGGCATTTGCAGTCGGCCGCGTATACCAGAAGCCGATCAGCAGATAGGACGATAACCCCACGCCTTCCCAGCCGAAGAACAGCTGGAGGAAATTGTTGGCCGTCACCAGCGCGAGCATGGAGAAGGTGAAGAAGGAGAGATAGGCGAAGAACCGCGGCCGGTGCGGATCGTCGCTCATGTAGCCGACGGAATAGAGATGCACGAGCGCGGAGACGCCCGTCACCACCACCAGCATCACGGCGGTGAGCGCATCCACCCGGATCGCCCAGCCGGCCTGAAAGCTGCCGGACCGGATCCAGTCGGCAATCGGGATAAGCCCCGCATGGCCGAGAAAGATCACATCGTAGAACGCCCAACAGGACAACGCGGCAGAAGCGAACAGAAAGACGGTGGTGACGAGCTCCGAATTGCGCGCGCCGATGGCGCGGCCGAAGAGGCCGGCAATCGCCGAGCCCAGGAGCGGAAGAAAGACAATCGCCGCGTACACGCCCTCAGCCCTTCATCAGATTGACGTCCTCGACCGCGATGTTCCCGCGGTTGCGGAAGTACACGACCAGGATGGCGAGCCCGATTGCCGCTTCGGCCGCCGCAACAGTCAGCACGAACAGGGCGAAGACCTGCCCGGTCAGATTGCCGAGATAGGCCGAGAAGGCGACGAAATTGATGTTCACCGAGAGCAGGATCAACTCGATGGACATCAGGATGATGATGACGTTCCGGCGATTGAGGAAGATGCCGAGCACGCCGATGGTGAAGACAATCGCCGCGACGGTGAGGTAATTCGCAAGGCCGATGCCCATGTTCATCCCCCCTGCCCCGGCTGCACGTCGACGAGGCGGATGGCGAGCGCGGGTTCGCGCGCGGTCTGTTCGCCGGCCCTCTGGCGCCGCACGCCCGGCTTGTGACGCAGCGTGAGAACGATCGCCCCGATCATCGCCACCAGCAGGATCAATCCCGCGGTCTCGAAATAGTAGATGTAGTCCGTATAGAGCACGTGGCCGAACGCCTCCGTGTTCGTCATACCCGCCGGCGTCGCGTGGGGCAGGCGCTCGCCCGATGCCGGCACCAGCGCCGAAATTCCCGCGAACACGAGTTCCGCCGCAAGTATGACGCCGACCAGCAGGCCGAGCGGCAGATATTGCAGCGCGCCATGCTTCATTTCCACGAAATCGATGTCGAGCATCATCACCACAAACAGGAACAGCACTGCGACGGCGCCCACATAGACGATAAGGAGTATGAGCGCGAGAAACTCGGCGCCAAGCAGGATGAACAGGGCCGCGGCGTTAAAGAAAGCCAGAATGAGAAACAGCACCGAGTGAACGGGATTGCGCGAGGCGATCACCATCAGCGCAGCCCCGATCAGGACCGCCGAGAACAGATAGAAGGCGATCGTCGTCAACATTGCCCGATGTTCAACCCCTCAGCATGTGCGTCCCTAACGGTAGGGCGCATCCAGTTCCAGATTGCGCGCGATCTCGCGTTCCCAGCGGTCCCCGTTCGCGAGCAGGCGGTCCTTGTCGTAATAGAGTTCTTCACGCGTCTCGGTGGCGAACTCGAAATTCGGGCCCTCCACGATGGCATCGACCGGGCAGGCCTCCTGGCAGAGCCCGCAATAGATGCATTTGACCATGTCGATGTCATAGCGCGTGGTGCGCCGGCTGCCATCGTCGCGCGGCTCGGCCTCGATGGTGATGGCGAGCGCCGGACACACTGCCTCGCACAATTTGCAGGCGATGCAGCGCTCCTCGCCGTTCGGATAACGCCGCAGCGCATGTTCGCCGCGGAAGCGCGGGCTCAGCGGCCCTTTCTCGAAGGGATAGTTCAGCGTCGCCTTGGGCTTGAAGAAATAGCGCATGGCAAGGCCGAAAGCCTTGACAAGTTCCCACAAGAAAATCCGGCGCGCAGCGCGGTCCAGCGAAACCATGAGACCTCACATCGGGTGCTGGCGGAACACAAGAACCCATCCCGCCGTGAGCGCCACCCAGACGAGCGCAGTCGGCAGGAAGACCTTCCAGCCCAGCCGCATCAACTGGTCATAGCGGTAACGCGGGACGATGGCTTTCACGATCGCGAACAGGAAGAAGAAGAACCAGACCTTGAGCAGGAACCATATCACGCCCGGCACGGCGGTCAGCGGCCATACGTGCAGCGGCGGCAGCCAGCCGCCGAAGAACAGGATCGTCAGCAGCGCGCACATCAACACGGCGTTGAGATATTCCCCGATCATGAACAGGAGATACGGCGTGGCGGAATATTCCACCATGAAGCCGGCAACGAGCTCCGATTCCGCTTCCATCAGATCGAAGGGTGGCCGGTTCGTCTCGGCCAGCGCCGAAACGAAGAACACCACGAACATCGGGAACAGGATCGTGAAGGCGAACCAGCCATGCGCCTGTGCTTCCACGATCCGGGAGAGGTTCAGCGATCCTGCAAAGAGCAGCACCGTAATGATCACGAAGCCGATCGAGACCTCGTACGACACCATCTGCGCCGCCGAGCGCAACCCGCCCAGAAACGGATATTTCGAGTTCGATGCCCAGCCGCCCATGATGACACCGTACACACCGAGCGAGGAGATCGCGAGAATGTAGAGTATGCCGACATTGATGTTGGCGACCACCCAGCCGCTGGCGACCGGAATCACGGCCCAGGATGCGAAAGCGAGTACCAGTGTGACGAGCGGCGCGAGCAGAAAGATGACCTTGTTCGCACCGGCCGGAATGATGGCTTCCTTGAACGCGAATTTGAAGAAGTCCGCGAAAGACTGAAGCAGACCGAAAGCGCCGACCACGTTCGGGCCTTTGCGCATCTGCACAGCTGCCCAGATCTTGCGATCGGCGAGAAGTATATAGGCGAGCATGATGAGCAGGCAGACGGCGAAGATGACGATGCTCAGGATCTGGCTGATCGTCCATGCCCAGCCATAGGGCAAACCCAATTGCTGCAAGGCGTGCACGAATATCATGACTATTCCGCCGCCATCCGTTGCGCCGGGCGTACCAAAATCCGGCTGCACTCCGCCATGGTCGGGCTCGCTCGCGCAATCGGATTGGTGAGATAGAAATCGGAAACAGGCGAAGCGAGCAGACGCTCGGGATCGACCGGACCCGCCTCGCCGATGGAATCCCAAATGGCGGCGTCGGCGGCCGGCGGCGCAGGCAGCGCGCCGGATTCCGCGAAGTGGGGAGCCTCCGCGAGGATGGCGGCGCGTAGCGCATCGCGGTCGTCATATGGAAGGCGCCTGCCCAGGACATCCGACAAAGCGCGCAGAATCGCCCAGTCCTCCTTGGCCTCGCCCGGAGGAAAAGTCGCCCGTTCCCCGCGCTGCACGCGGCCTTCGAAATTGACGTAGGTCCCGTCCTTCTCGGTGTAGGCAGCGCCAGGCAGCACCACATCGGCGCGTTGCGCGCCCGCATCGCCATGCGTGCCCTGATAAACGACGAAGGCATTGCCGAAACCGTCCATCGGCAACTCATCCGCGCCGAGCAGATAAACGAAATCGATTGCTCCCGTCGCTGCGCCGTCGAAAATCGCGGCCGTATCGCGGCCGCTTTCGCGCGGGAGAAAACCAAGATCAAGCCCGGCCACGCGTGACGCCGCTGTGTGCAGCACGTTGAAACCGTTCCATCCGCCTTCCGTCGCCGACATGGCGGGTCCAATCATGCCCGTTGCTCCCGCAATGCGCGCAGCGAGTCTCAGGATTGCCGCGCCATCGGAGCGCGCGAGCGCACCCGTACCGAGGATAAGCATCGGGTGCTGCGCTTTCTTCAGCACCTCCGCGAAGGCATGGCTGCCGTCCGCCAAAGACGCGAGAATCGAAGCGCCCGTACCCAATTGTTCAACCGGATATGTCAGATCATAGGGTTGTCCGATATTTGCCGTCCGCAAATTTCCGTAGAGCCAGGTTTTGCGCAGCCGCGCATTGAGCACCGGCGCTTCCCAGCGCGGATTGGTGCCGATCAGGAGAAGTGCGTCGGCATGTTCGACGGCGGCTATCGTGGTATTGAACAGATAAGACTGTCGCGGACTGCCTTGCAGCTTTGCCCCGTCCTGCCGGCAATCGAGATTAATGACGCCGAGCGAAATCATCAGATCCTTCAGCGCCTTTATCTCTTCGGCGGCTGCGAGATCGCCCACCACCGCCGCCATTCGTTCGGGCCGGGTGTTACTTAACTGCGCGGCAATGGCAGCAAAGGCTTCCGCCCATGTCGCTTCGACGAGCCTGCCGCCCTTGCGCACAAGCGGCCGATCGAGCCGCTGGCGCTTCAGCCCGTCGCAGGCATGCCGCGTCTTGTCGGAAATCCACTCCTCGTTGATACCCTCGTTGAGACGCGGAAGCACCCGCAACACTTCGCGCCCGCGCGTATCGACCCGGATATTCGCACCCTGCGCATCCATGACATCGACGGATTCGGTCTTGCGCAATTCCCACGGCCGCGCATTGAAGGCATAGGGCTTCGACGTCAGCGCGCCGACCGGACAAATATCGACGGCATTCCCGGAGAGCTCCGACGTGAAGGCTTTTTCGAGATAGGTTGTTATCTCCATGTCTTCGCCCCGCCCCGTCGCGCCCAGATCGGGCACGCCGGCGACTTCGGTGGCAAAGCGGACGCAGCGCGTGCACTGGATGCACCGCGTCATGATCGTCTTGATCAGCGGGCCCATATATTTGTCTTCGACGGCCCGCTTGTTCTCATTGAAACGATGATACGCCGCGCGGCCGTAGCCCATCGCCTGGTCCTGCAGATCGCATTCCCCGCCCTGATCGCAGATGGGGCAGTCCAGCGGGTGGTTGATGAGCAGGAATTCCATCACCCCTTCGCGGGCACGCTTCGCGACCTGGGATTTCGTATTGATCTTCGCGGGTGTGCCGTCCTTGTTGGGAAAAATATCCCGCACCTGGAGCGCGCAGCTTGCCTGCGGCTTGGGCGCACCCACCCATTCCACAAGACACATCCGGCAATTGCCGGCGATGGAGAGGCGTTCGTGATAACAAAAACGCGGAATTTCGGCGCCCGCCTGCTCGCAGGCCTGGAGAAGCGTGATGCCCTCTTCCGCCTCGATCTCCTTGCCGTCGATGATGAGCTTTCTGGTGGCCATCACGCACCCCCACTTGTCGCGGCCCGCAGATGCGGGCCACCCAGGTGAAATTCGCGGGATGCCTGAAAGCTAGAAAGAAACAGTCCGGCAAAGATGGCGCCTACGTCAACTGGGTGGCCCGCATTCGCGGGCCATGACAGCGAGGGGGTGGTAATGAGGTTGTACGTGCCCGTCATGCCCTACTCCGCTGCCTCGGCCGTGAGGAGGTTCTCGCGCGCGACGATGCGGCGCTCGATCTCGGGGCGGAAATGGCGCAGCAAACCCTGCACCGGCCAGGATGCGCCTTCGCCGAAGGCGCAGATCGTATGGCCCTCGATCTGTTTGGTGACTTCCTGCAGCAGATCGATCTCGGCGATCTCGGCGTCACCCCGCTGCATGCGCGTGAGCACGCGCCACATCCAGCCGCAACCTTCGCGGCAGGGCGTGCACTGGCCGCAGCTTTCGTGCTTGTAGAAATAGGCGAGCCGCGCGAACGCCTTGATGATGTCGGTCGATTTGTCCATCACCGTGACCGCGGCTGTGCCAAGGCCTGATTTCACGGCCACGAGCGAGTCGAAATCCATCAGGATCGTATCGGCGATTTCCTTCGACAGCACCGGCATGGACGAGCCGCCGGGGATTACCGCCATCAGATTATCCCATCCGCCGCGCACGCCGCCGGCATGGCGCTCGATCAGCTCGCGCAATGGAACGCTCATCGCCTCTTCCACATTGCAGGGCTGGTTCACATGGCCGGAGATGCAGAACACTTTCGTACCGGTGTTGTTCGGCCGGCCGATGCCAGCAAACCAATCCGCGCCGCGGCGCAGAATGGTCGGGACGACGGCGATGGTCTCAACATTGTTGACGGTGGTCGGGCAGCCATAGACGCCGACATTGGCCGGGAATGGCGGTTTCAGGCGCGGCTGGCCTTTCTTGCCTTCGAGGCTTTCGAGCAGCGCCGTTTCCTCCCCGCAGATATAGGCGCCCGCGCCGTGATGGACGTAACAGTCGAAGTCCCAGCCATGAACGTTGTTCTTGCCGATCAGGTTTGCTTCATAGGCCTGATCGACGGCGGCCTGCAGCCGCTCGCGCTCGCGGATGAATTCGCCGCGCACATAGATGTAACAAACATGGGCGCGCATCGCGAAGCTGGCGATCAGGCAGCCCTCGACGAGCAGATGCGGATCATTCCGCATGATGTCGCGGTCCTTGCAGGTGCCGGGCTCCGACTCGTCCGCGTTGATGACCAGATAATGCGGCCGGTCCTTCACCTCCTTGGGCATGAACGACCATTTCAAACCGGTCGAAAAACCCGCGCCGCCACGGCCGCGCAGGCCCGAATCCTTCATTGATTTGATGATTGCGTCCTGACCGCGCTCCAGGATCGCCTTCGTGCCATCCCATGCGCCGCGCGATTTCGCGCCTTCGAGCGTCCAATCCTCGAAGCCGTAGAGATTGGTGAAAATGCGGTCCCGGTCAGCCAGCATGGAAGCGTCCGCGATGTCCGGTCATGTGGCTGCTCCCGGCGGCTTTTGTACTGGCGCTTCGCGGTGACTCGCGCTTGCGCCAGGCATCTTGGCCTCCTCGTCCGTCTGCGCCGCACCGCCATGGCGGGGGGTAGTTTCGTAAATCGAGTGATCGGTCAGCGTCGTCGGGCCGCCGGCCGGTTCGGAAGAACAGCGTCCATTTTGCGGCCCCGGTTTCGGCTGCTCGCCGCGGCGGAATGCGGCCAGGATCGCTTCCGTCTTCGGCCCGTCCAGGTCTTCGTAATAGTCCTTTCCAATCTGCATCATGGGCGCGTTGACGCAGGCGCCAAGGCATTCAACTTCCATCCAGCTGAACACGCCGTCGGGCGAGATCGTCGCCGGTTTCGCCGCAATGTGTTTCCTACAGGCCGCGACGACATCGTCCGAACCCGCGAGCCAGCAGGGCGTCGTCGTGCATACCTGGACGAGATGGCGCCCGACCGGAGCGAGGTTGAACATCGTGTAAAAGGTCGCGACTTCGAGGACGCGGATATAGGCCATGCCGAGGAAGCGCGCGATCTCCTCGATCATCGGCTTCGTCACCCAGCCTTCCTGTTCCTGTCCCCGCCAGAGAAGCGCGATCACCGCCGAAGCCTGCCGGCCCGGCGGATATTTCGAAATTTCCTTTTCCGCCCAGGCCTTGTTCTCGGGGGTGAAGGCGAACCCCGAGGGTTGCTGGTCTGCAAGGCGTCTGAAGCTCATGGAAACTGCTCCGGTTCGCCGTTCAGCCTCCAGGCTTCTTCAAAGCACGAAGGGCAGAGCGGGACCAAGTCATGCGCACGCGTGTTGCCGCGCAGACGCTCCTGCTCGCATTCGCTGCAAATCGCCCAATAGAAGTTGCCGTCGATTCCCCAAATAAAACCAACTGACTTCGATTCCATCAAGTTATCGCCGATGGCAAGGCACACCCCTGTCCAAGACGATTGAGGACCGTGTTTTTCGCACGACCCAACAGTCATCGGTCAATCTCCCCGAACACCACGTCGACCGAGCCGAGAACGGACGGCACGTCGGCCAGCATGTGGCCTTTGCAGAGAAAATCCATCGCCTGCAGATGGGGATAGCTAGGCGCGCGGATCTTGCAGCGATAGGGTTTGTTGGTCCCGTCGGCGATCAGATACACGCCGAATTCTCCCTTGGGCGCCTCGACCGCCGCGTAAACCTCGCCGGCCGGCACGTGATAGCCTTCGGTGAATAACTTGAAGTGATGGATGAGCGCCTCCATCGAGCGCTTCATCTCGCCGCGCTTCGGCGGCACCACCTTCTTGTCCTCTGACGACACCGGACCTGTGGGCATCTTCTCGATACACTGCTTCATGATCCAGGTGGACTGACGCATCTCCTCCATGCGGATCAGGTAACGGTCATAGCAGTCACCCCGCGTCCCGACCGGAATCTTGAAGTCGAGCTCGGAGTAGCATTCATAGGGTTGGGCGCGCCGCAGGTCCCAGGCAAGCCCCGTGGAGCGCAGCATGACGCCCGAGAACCCTCTCGCCTCCGCGTCCTCGCGCGTGAAGGCACCGATATCGACATTGCGCTGCTTGAAGATGCGGTTCTCGGTCAGCAGTTCGTCGAGATCGTCCACGACCTTTGGGAAGCTCTCGCAAAATTCGAAGATGTCGTCGGTAAGACCGGCGGGAAGATCCTGGTGCACGCCGCCGGTGCGGAAATAGTTCGAATGCAGCCGCGCGCCCGAGGCCCGCTCATAGAAAATCATGAGCTTCTCGCGCTCTTCGAAGCCCCAGAGTGGAGGTGTCAGCGCGCCAACGTCCAGTGCATGGGTTGTGATCTGCAGAAGGTGGTTCAGCAGGCGGCCGATCTCGCAATAAAGGACGCGAATATATTGTCCGCGTTTCGGCACCTCGATGCCCATAAGCCGCTCGATCGCAAGCGAGAATGCGTGCTCCTGATTCATCGGCGCGACGTAATCGAGCCGGTCGAAATAGGGCAGCGCCTGAAGGTAGGTCTTGTGCTCGATCAGCTTCTCGGTGCCGCGATGCAGGAGCCCAATGTGGGGATCGATGCGCTCTATGACTTCGCCGTCGAGCTCCATGACGAGGCGCAGCACGCCGTGTGCCGCCGGGTGCTGCGGTCCCCAGTTGAGGATCATCCGGCGATCGTCGAGTGCGTCCGGCATCAGCCGCCTCCCTTCGAAGCTTTCTCATCGCCGGGAAGCACGTAACGCGCGCCCTCCCAGGGACTCATGAAATCGAAGTCTCGGAATTCCTGCACCAGATCGACCGGCTGATAGACGACGCGCTTCTGTTCTTCGTCATAGCGCAGCTCGACATAGCCGGTGAGCGGAAAGTCCTTGCGGAACGGATAGCCGGAGAAGCCGTAATCGGTCAGCAGCCGGCGAAGATCGGGATGATCAGCAAAGGTAATGCCGAACATGTCGAACGTCTCGCGTTCGAACCAGTTCGCGCCCGGATGGATACCGACGCAGGAGGGCACCGGCGTGTTCTCGTCCGTCTCGAGCTTCAGGCGGATGCGCCGGTTCTTCAACAGCGAGAGCAGGTGATAGACGACATCGAAGCGGCGCTCGCGCTGCGGCCAGTCCACGCCCGCGACATCGATCAGCATCGTGAACCTGCAATCCCCATCGTCGCGCAGATAGGTCAGCACACGGAGGATTTCGTCGCGTTCGATGTCGAGCGTCAGTTCCCCGAACGACATCGTCTGCCCGCGCACCGCGCCCGGCAGCGCCGCCGCAATAATCCGGCCGAGTTGCTCGAGATCTTCCATCGCCCGCTCAGCGTTCTATCGTGCCGGTGCGGCGGATTTTTCGCTGCAGAAGCATGATGCCGTAAACGAGAGCCTCTGCGGTGGGCGGACAGCCCGGAACATAGATGTCTACGGGAACGATACGGTCACAGCCGCGCACGACGGAATAGGAATAGTGATAATAGCCCCCGCCATTGGCGCAGGAGCCCATCGAGATGACGTAGCGCGGCTCCGGCATCTGGTCGTAAACCTTGCGGAGCGCCGGCGCCATCTTGTTGCAGAGCGTGCCTGCCACGATCATGACGTCGGACTGGCGCGGGCTTGCGCGCGGGGCGAAGCCGAATCGCTCGACGTCGTAACGCGGCATGCTGGCCTGCATCATCTCGACCGCGCAGCAGGCGAGACCGAATGTCATCCACATGAGCGAGCCGGTGCGCGCCCAGGTGATCAGCGCATCCGCGCTCGCCAGCAGGAATCCCTTGTTGTCGATTTCCGTCCGCATGGACGTGAAGAACGGGTCCTGCGCTTCGCCAACTGCGGGAGCCGGCATGTCTACTCCCATTCGAGCGCGCCCTTCTTCCATTCGTAAATGAAGCCCACTGTCAGCACGCCCAGAAACACCATCATCGACCAGAAGGCGAAAGCGCCGGTCGCGCGCAGCGTGATCGCCCAGGGAAATAGAAAGGCCACTTCGAGGTCGAAAATGATGAAGAGGATCGAAACCAGATAGAATCGCACGTCGAACTTCATGCGGGCATCGCCGAACGCGTTGAACCCACACTCATAGGCGGACAGCTTTTCAGGATCCGGCGCAGAAGGAGCGAAGAGGAACGGGATGGCAAGCAGCGCAATTCCGATGACCGCCGCTACGGCGATGAACAACAGAATCGGCAGGTATTCCATCAGAAGGTCCGGCATACCGTCTTCTCCGGCGAGCTGTCATTTGCGTTGCGGTATAGGCCCCGCGAACACCTTGTGCAACGCTTGTGCAATGCATGCGTCACGGAGGAATTGCCGCGCTCACGAAGGTTTTTTTGGGTGGCCGCATCGGACATGGCGGGAGCGACGGGGCTCGAACCCGCGACCTTCGGCGTGACAGGCCGACGCTCTAACCAACTGAGCTACGCCCCCGCGGGCGTCCTTCGCGGAACCTTGAAGGAAGCGGCGATGTAGGGCCGCTGGCAAGGGCGTGTCAAGGACGCCGCATTCCGGGCAGTCGGGTCAAAATTTCGACAAGGGCCGGCCTGCCTGCTACTGGGCCGCGCGCCCACCGGAGTGAAGTTCCTTCGGCGTCAGTTTACCGTCGCCATTCGTGTCGAGTTGATCAAAAAGTGAGCGTGGAGTGGCTGCGTATTCGCTAAAATCGATGCAGCCTTTGTGACGGAAGTCGATCAATGGCGAGGCGGTCGATTGATCCTCCTTCCAGCGGGCCTCATTGATTGTACGCACCTCGTTCTCATCAAGGCAGCCGCTGTGATTCCTGTCGACGGCAGCGAAATCCGCCCTGAGGCCTGCTTCCATCGCGGCACGTGTGACCACGCCATTCTTGTCGGCGTATTTTTCGAGCATCGCAGACGGCGGATGCCATTCCTGCACGGAGGCAGGATGATGGCGAGGGCCGATGCAAGCGGCGGCGAGAAAGGCGAGCGGCACGAATATCAGATTAACCGCAGCGCGCCTCATCAACGACACTCCGAACAGTTCGCCCGCCTTCGCCTGCTCCGGCGTGGCACCTTCGCCGCTTCGCGAGCGATGGCTGGTGGGCGGTGACGGGTTCGAACCGCCGACCCCTTCGGTGTAAACGAAGTGCTCTTCCAGCTGAGCTAACCGCCCGTACCCGGGTGCTTATAGCAGTTTCCGGCCGCCGCGAGTCCGGCGTGCAGCTTAGTTCAGAGCGTCTTTGAGTTGTTTTCCGGCGCGGAAACGCGGTTGCTTCGAAGGCTTGATCTCGATCTCGGCGCCCGTCTGCGGGTTGCGACCTTTCCCGCCTGCGCGGTGGGACACCTCGAAAACGCCAAAGCCGGTAAGCCGCACTTCGCTTCCTGACTTGAGCGCCTCGGTGATGAGATCGAAGACGCCGTCGATGGCCTTTGTCGCCACGGTGCGATCGAGACCGGTCCGATCTGAAAGCTGCTGGATAAGATCATTCTTGTTCAAGGCCGCTCCTCCGATTCCGCTCGAAACCGGGATTCTAGAACCGGCAACCGCGAAACGCCAAGCCCAAAGCAGCCTCGATTTGGGATTTCCTGAGGAAAAGCAACCCCGCGGCCGGCTGGCCGCGGGGTCGGAACTGCACGCAACGATTCCCGGTCAGTGGGTAACGACCGCGTCGGTGTCGGCATCTGCCAGGCGGGGCGCCGGAGTGACAAGCTCCGGCTCTTCCCAGAGGATGGGTTCGGGGGAACGCACCAGCGCGATCTTGAGGACTTCCTCGACATTCGCCACCGGCACGATCTTCAGACCCGATTTCACGTTATCCGGGATCTCGGCGAGGTCCTTTTCATTCTCGGCCGGAATGATGACCGTTGCGAGGCCCGAGCGGAGCGCGGCCAGGAGCTTTTCCTTGAGGCCGCCGATGGGCAGGACCCGTCCGCGCAGCGTGATTTCACCGGTCATGGCCACGTCGCGGCGCACCGGAATGCCCGTGAGCACCGAGATGATTGACACGGCCATCGCTACGCCCGCGGAAGGCCCGTCCTTCGGCGTTGCACCCTCGGGCACGTGTACGTGGATATCCTTCTGTTCGAACATCGGAGGCTTGATGCCGAAACTCGTCGCCTTGGAGCGCACATAGGAGCGCGCCGCGTCGATCGATTCCTTCATCACATCGCCGAGCTTGCCGGTCGTCTGCATGCGGCCCTTGCCGGGCAGCACGACCGATTCGATCTGCAGCGTGTCGCCGCCGACTTCCGTCCAGGCAAGGCCCGTGACAACGCCGAGCTGGTCTTCGCCTTCCATCTCGCCGTAGCGGAACTTCCGCACGCCCGCAAAGGTCCCGAGATTTTCCGCCGTGACTTCGATCGTCTTGGCATTGCCGGAAACAATCTCCTTCACGGCCTTGCGAGTCAGATTGGCGATCTCGCGTTCGAGATTGCGGACTCCGGCTTCACGCGTGTGATAGCGGATGAGATCCCTGAGGGCCGCATCGTCGATTGACCACTCGCCATCCTTGAGGCCGTGCGCCTTGACCTCCTTTGGAATGAGATGGCGCCTCGCGATCTCCACCTTCTCATCTTCCGTGTAGCCGGGGATACGGATGATCTCCATGCGGTCCATCAGAGGCTGCGGCATGCGCAGTGTGTTGGCCGTGGTGATGAACATTACGTCCGACAGATCGAAATCGACCTCCAGGTAGTGATCGTTGAAGGTATGGTTCTGCTCCGGATCGAGCACTTCCAGCAGCGCCGATGACGGATCGCCGCGCCAGTCCGCGCCGAGCTTGTCGATTTCATCGAGCAGGAAGAGCGGATTGGCGCTCTTCGCCTTCTTCATCGACTGAATGATCTTGCCCGGCATGGAGCCGATATAGGTGCGCCGATGACCGCGAATCTCCGCTTCGTCGCGCACGCCACCCAGGCTCATGCGCACGAATTCGCGGCCCGTAGCCTTTGCGATCGACTTGCCGAGCGAAGTTTTGCCGACGCCCGGCGGCCCCACGAGACACAGAATCGGTCCCTTCATCTTTCCCGAACGCTGCTGGACGGCCAGATATTCGAGAATGCGTTCCTTGACCTTCTCCAGGCCATAATGGTCCTCATGCAGGACGGTCTCGGCGAGCTTGATGTCCTTCTTGATCTTGGACTTCTTGCCCCAGGGCAGCGACAGCAGCCAATCGAGATAGTTGCGCACGACGGTCGCCTCAGCCGACATCGGGCTCATCTGACGCAGCTTTTTGACTTCCGCCTGCGCCTTTTCCCGTGCCTCCTTGGAAAGCTTGGTCTTGCGAATGCGCTCTTCGAGCTCGTTCAGCTCGTCACGGCCTTCCTCGCCCTCGCCAAGTTCCTTCTGGATCGCCTTGAGCTGTTCGTTGAGGTAATACTCGCGCTGCGTCTTCTCCATCTGGCGTTTGACGCGGGTGCGGATCTTGCGCTCGACCTGCAACACTCCGATTTCGCCTTCGATAAGCGCGAGCACGCGCTCGAGCCGCTCGACCATGTTGAGGGTCTCGAGCAGCTGCTGACGCTCCACGATCTTGACCGACAGATGCTGCGCGACCATGTCGCTCAGCTTTGCCGGATCATCGATCTGCGCGAGCGATGCCAGCGTCTCGGCGGGAATCTTCTTGTTGAGCTTGATATAATTTTCGAAGTTGGTCTTGACCGTGCGCACGAGCGCTTCGGTTTCTTTGGTATCTCCGCCATGATCGGTCAGGCTTTCGATCGTCGCCTGGAAGAAATCCGTACGCGGCGAGAACGCAACGACACGGGCGCGCGATTTTCCTTCGACGAGGACGCGCACCGTCTGATCGGGCAGCTTGAGCAGCTGCAGCACGGTCGCCATCGTTCCCACGCTGTGCAGGGCATCGGAAGTCGGATCATCGTCGCCCGCATTCTTCTGGGTGAGCAGGAGAATCTGCTTTTCCTCGCTCATCACCTCCTCGAGCGCCCGCACGGATTTCTCGCGCCCGACGAAAAGCGGCACGATCATGTGGGGGAACACGACGATGTCCCTGAGCGGAAGTATCGGCGCCAAGAGGCCGCCGGATTCGGGCTGGGACATTACGGCATCGGATTCGGACATCAATCTCTCCTTACCGGACTCAACGAACGAGTCAGGCGTTCAGGGCTACCGTACCCCGAAGGCGAACGGCCGCCAATGAAAGGAACCGCTCAAAAGGGCCGGTTCCTGTGGAATCCAAGGTGGTTTTCCCTGCCACCGCTTTCAAGATACGCGGCAGCCTCCCCTAGGGATTGTGTCGGTCCGGCCTCTGGGCACCCGGTCAGGAGGCGTTCGATTCGCGCGCCTGACCCTTGTCAGAATAGGTGTAGAGCGGCCTTGACCGGCCATCGACGACATCGGAAGTGATCACCACTTCCTGCACCCCATTCAGCGTCGGAAGCTCGAACATCGTCTCGAGCAGGATGCCTTCCATGATGGAACGCAGGCCCCGCGCGCCGGTCCGGCGCTGGATCGCCCGCCGGGAGATGGCGTGGAGCGCCTCCTCCTGGAACCTGAGCTTCACGCCCTCCATCTCGAACATGCGCTGATACTGCTTGGCCAGCGCGTTCTTCGGGCGGGTCAGAATCTCGATCAGCGCGCTTTCGCTCAGATCGCCCAATGTGGCGATGACCGGCAGACGGCCGATGAATTCCGGAATCAGGCCGAACTTGAGCAGATCTTCGGGTTCGACTTCGCGCAGAACTTCACCCGTTCCGCGCTCGTCGGCGGCCCTCACCACAGCGCCGAAGCCCATCGATGTGCCGTGGGTGCGCGAGGAAATAATTTTCTCGAGTCCGGCAAAAGCGCCGCCGCAGATGAAGAGGATATTGGTCGTGTCGACCTGCAGGAACTCCTGCTGCGGGTGCTTGCGTCCGCCCTGGGGAGGAACGCTTGCGACGGTGCCTTCCATGATCTTGAGCAGCGCCTGCTGCACGCCCTCGCCCGACACGTCGCGCGTGATGGAAGGATTGTCGGATTTGCGGCTGATCTTGTCGACTTCGTCGATATAGACGATGCCGCGCTGTGCGCGCTCCACGTTGTAGTCGGCGTTCTGCAGCAGCTTGAGGATGATGTTCTCCACGTCTTCGCCGACATAGCCTGCTTCGGTGAGCGTGGTGGCGTCCGCCATGGTGAACGGCACATCGAGAATGCGCGCGAGCGTCTGTGCGAGCAGCGTCTTGCCGCAGCCGGTCGGGCCGATCAGCATAATGTTCGATTTCGCGAGCTCGACGTCGCTGTTCTTGCCGGTCGCGTTGATTCGTTTGTAATGATTATGGACCGCGACCGAGAGCACCTTCTTCGCGTGCTGCTGGCCGACGACATAATCGTCCAGAACTTTGAAAATCTCGCCCGGCGAAGGAACGCCGTCGCGCGACTTCAGGAAGGAGGTCTTGTTCTCCTCCCGGATAATCTCCATGCACAATTCGACGCATTCGTCGCAGATGAAGACCGTCGGCCCCGCGATGAGCTTGCGCACCTCATGCTGGCTCTTGCCGCAGAAGGAGCAATAGAGGGTATTCTTCGTTTCACCGCCGCCGGACTTGCTCATCGGCACTCCCTGGACATACGCCCGCTCTTGCTTGAGCAGTGCATTGCTACTGAATCCGTTGCAAGAAGCTTTACGGAGTCACGATATGCATGAACTGCGCCAGTCTTTACATACCCCTTGCCATGGTCATTCGACCACGATAGGCGCGGCAGGATCAAGGATTGTTTAAATCCCATCATTTGCGAAGCCGGTCTCCATTTCCCGGGGATTCACCCTGCCTCGCCGCTTTCCGGGCGGCTGGCCAGAACCTTGTCCACGAGCCCGAAGGATTTCGACTCTTCTGCCGTCATATAGGTATCGCGATCGAGCGCTTTTTCAACTGCTTCCAGGGATTGGCCGGTGTGCCTCGCGTAGATGTCGTTCAGTCGGTGCTTGAGCTTGAGCGCCTCCTCGGCGTGGCGGACAATGTCGACTGCCTGACCGTAAAACGAGGCGGAAGGCTGGTGAACCAGGATGCGGGAATTCGGCAGGCAGGCGCGCCCGCCCTTTTCGCCGGCGCACAGGAGCAGCGAGGCCGCCGACGCCGCCTGCCCGACGCAGAGCGTCTGGATGGCCGGACGCACGTATTGCATCGTGTCGTAAATGGCGAGGCCTGAGGTGACCACGCCTCCCGGAGAATTGATGTACATCGCAATTTCTTTCTTCGGGTTTTCCGCCTCGAGAAAGAGCAGCTGCGCGGTGATCAGACTTGCGCCGTAATCCTCGATCGGGCCCGTAATGAAGATGATCCGCTCCTTGAGCAGCCGGGAATAGATGTCATAAGCGCGCTCGCCGCGTGCGGTCTGTTCGACCACCATCGGCACGAGCGTGTTCATGTAGACTTCGCGCATGTCTTTCATTGTGACTGTTCCTTAGAAATCCGAGCCAGTCAGATTGTATTTCTTCGCAACGAATTCCACCCGGCCGGCATAGAAAATATCGTCACGGCCCGAAAATCGGGCCGTGACAAACAGCGGCAAGCGAGGCGCCGGACCAACCTTACGCTTTAGCGTCGTCGGCGGCCTTGAGTTTTGCATCCGCCTCATCGGGATCGAGGAACAGAGTCTCACGGTCGACCTTGCGCTCGTTGACCTGGGCAAGCTCGGCGATGAAATCCACCACCTTTTCCTCGAAGATCGGGGCGCGGATTTCCGCCTGCGCCTGCGGGTTCGAACTGTAGAAATTAAAGGCTTCCTGCTCCTGCCCCTGATACTGACGGGCACGTGCCATGATTGCCCGCTGGAGTTCGTCGGGGGAAACGACGATGCCGTTCTGCTCGCCAATTCGCGCCAGCACGAGACCGAGCCGCACGCGCCGCTCAGCGATCTTGCGATACTCCTCGCGCAGTTCCTCTTCCGTCTTGCCCTCGTCCGCAGCGGTCCGGCCCTCCCGCTTCAGCTCGGCCTGGACCTGCTCCCAGATCATGTCGAATTCCCGCGCGACCATCGCTTCCGGCAGCGGAAAAGAGTGCTGCGCATCGAGCGCATCGAGAAGGCGACGCTTGAGATGCATGCGGCTGGCCCGCGAGAAATCGAGCTTCAGCTGGTCGCGAACCCTGTCGCGCAGGACGTTGAGCGATGGAACCCCGATCTTCTGGGCCAGCTCATCATCGAGTGTAAGCGGGTCGGGCGCCTTGACCTCCTTGACCTGCACTGTGAATTCGGCGGGCCGGCCCGCCAGATTTGCATCGGGATAGTCGGCGGGAAACGTCACATTCACCAGCCGTTCCTCGCCGGCCTTCGCGCCGACCAGCTGGTCTTCAAAACCCGCAATCAACTGACCCGAGCCGAGAACGAGATTGAAGTCCTCCGCCTTGCCGCCGGCAAATTCCTCGCCATTGACGCGGCCGACGAAATCCATCGTGACCGCGTCCTTCTCCTGGGCCGGCTCGCCTTCCGGACGCACGGAATAGGTGCGCGCCTGTTCGGCCAGAGCCTGAAGGGCAGTATCGATGTCGGCATCGGTGACGTCGGCGACCAGCTTCTGGACCTTGAGGCTGGTGATATCCGTGAGCTCGAATTCCGGCATCAGATCGACGCGCACCGTGAATTCGAGATTGGTTTTGCCGCCCACCACCTCTTCCACCGGAGACACGTAATCGACCTGCGGCGGGAAGGCAGGCCTGAGCGAATGGTCGGAAACCGCCTTTTGGCTCGTCTCCGAAACCGCCTGCTCGACGATTTCGTTCATGACCCGCTTTCCGAAGGTCTTTTTGAGATAGGAGACCGGCGCCTTGCCAGGCCGGAAACCTTTGAGATGCATGCTCGACCTCATCTCGGTGAGGCGATCCGTGAGACGCGCGTCAAGATCCTCCGCACCGATGACGATGCGAAATTCGCGGTGCAAGCCTTCGGAAATGGTCTGCGTGACTTCCATCTGAAACTTCCCTGCGCTCGTACCCGACGCTGGTGCGGGCGGAGGGACTTGAACCCCCACGACTTTCGTCACGAGAACCTAAATCTCGCGTGTCTGCCGATTCCACCACGCCCGCGCCCGGGGCCCTCCGACGGCACGCCACGCGCCGCCAAAGCCGGGTCGTATATCAGGGGCCTATCCGGCTTGCTAGGGCTTTGAACAAGGCCGTTCGTAGACTGCGACGTCCCAGAACCGGCCGAACTTGCGCCCGACCTCGCTGTAGGCGCCCACACAGCGGAACCCCACACGCTCATGCAGCCGCACCGAAGCTTCATTGGGCTGGGAGATCCCGCCATAGGCACGGCGCAGGTCGACCCCGGCCAACGCGTCAAAGAGCGCGCCATAGAGGCGCAGCCCAATCCCTCTGCCCAGCTGGTCGGGAGCCAGGTAAACGCTGGTCTCGACCGACGTCTGATAGGCTGCCCTCTCCTTGAACGGCGCAGATGACGCCCATCCGATCACGTCGCCGCCGCGCTCGGCGACGAAACACTGGTAGCGGCCCGCGTCCCCGAAGATGGCAAACCAGGCGAGGCGCTGATCGAGCGTGCGCGGCTCCAGGTCGAATGTGACATGGGTGTTGATAACGTAGTAATTATAAATTTCGAGAAGTGCCGGCACATCCCTTGTTTCAGCCCGGCGGATTGTCGTCTCATCCATGCAATGCGTCCCGGAGCGCGGCAAGAACGGCCGGAAGCATTTCCGGAAGGTCCTCCGCGATCAGTCCGGGACCAAACCGCCCGGCGGCGTCACCGTGAATCCATGCGGCGGCAGACGCGGCTTCGAACGAGTTCATTCCCTGCGCCAGCAAACCGCCGATCAGCCCCGAGAGCACATCCCCCGCGCCTGCAGTTGCAAGTTCGGGCGGCGCATTGGTATTGACCGCGACTCGTCCGTCTGCCCCTGCGATAACGGTATCCGCGCCTTTCAGAAGTACCGTGCATTTCGCGAGCGCAGCTGCATCGCGCGCGGCCTCGATGCGCGTGGGCGTTCGTTCAAGCAGGCCTGGATAGATTCGTCCGAATTCGCCCGCGTGTGGCGTCAGGACGGCGGGCTCGCGCAATTGCTGGAACAGGGCATCCGGCGCGCGGGAAAATGACGTGAGCGCATCGGCATCGAGCACGGCAGCGGCCCGGCTCGCCAAAACCGCCCCGACCAACTCCTGAGTCGAGCGTCCCACCCCGCAACCGGGCCCGATAACAACCGCGTTCAATCGCGTGTCCGACAGCAACTCCGTCAAGCCCGTCGCGCCGGAGAACGGCTTGACCATAATCGCGGTCAGCGCGCTCGCATTGACGGCAACGGCGTCGCGCGGGCTGGCGACGCTTGCAAGTCCCGCTCCCACACGCAGGGCGGCACGAGCCGCCAGGCGGGCCGCGCCCGTCGCATGCGACGGGCCGCTGACGACGACAGCGTGACCGCGCGCGTATTTGTGCCCGAGCGGTTGCGGCCAGGGGAAGCGAGAACCCCATAAACCGGGTCCGTTCTCGAACATCTGTGTCCGAGTGCTCCTCAGCGCGGCCGCGGGAATCCCGATGTCGGCAACGACGATTTCGCCGCACAAAATCCGGCCTGGCATAAGGACATGTGCCGGCTTCTTGCGAAAGAAGGTGAGCGTGAGATCGGCATCGATCGTAGTACCGCCGGGTCCCTCGGGAGCGCGGGCCAGATCGCCGTGCAACCCGCTCGGGACGTCGACTGCGACAACGGGGATGCCCGAATCGTTGAGCGCGAGAACAGTCGATCGAACTGGGCCTTCGAGCGGACGTGCAAGGCCGGCGCCAAATATCGCGTCTACAACGAGTTCCGCTTCCTGCAGCGAATCGGGCGCCAGGTCGCCAACTTCTCCGGTCCAGCGCGCTGCCATGGTGGCGGCGTCCCCTTTGAGACGATCGCGCGAACCGAGCAGCGCGACGCGAACAGGCCAGCCGCGCTTATGGAGATGACGTGCGGCAACAAAACCGTCGCCGCCATTGTTTCCCGGCCCGCAAAGCACGACCGTCGCCCGCGCCGGCCACCGCCGCACTATTTCATCCGCGACGGCACGCCCGGCATTTTCCATCAGGTCGAGCGAAGGAACATCATTTTCCGCTGCATACCGGTCTGCTGCGTACATCTCGGCGACGGTGAGGATTTCGTGAGTCACGTTGTAGAAAAACTCAGCTGCTGTTGCCTTCGAAATAACCTTCCAGTCGAGTCAGCGCCTCCTCAAGCAGCGCACGTTTCTTGCAAAAGGCAAAGCGCACGAGATGGTCCGGTTCGCCATTCTCGAAAAACGCGCTGAGCGGAATCAGGGCGACGCCGGCTTCGCGCACAAGCCGCCTGCAGAACACATCGTCGCGTTCGCTGGTCAATCCCCGGATATCGGCCGTGAGAAAATACGTGCCCTCGCAGGGCAGGACACCGAAGCCAAGCCGCGTCAGCCTCTCCACCAGCAGATCGCGGTTGTTTTGGAGCTCCCCCGTCAGACGGAGGGTAAAATCCATTTCGTTTGCGAGCGCATAGGCTGTGCCGCGCTGAAGTGCGGGAGGCGTGGTGAAAGTCAGGAACTGATGGGCTTTTGCGATCACGTCGATAAGCGCCGCGGGCCCGGTTACCCACCCCACCTTCCAGCCGGTCAACGAAAACATCTTGCCGGCAGACCCCACCCGTACCGTCCGCTCCGCCATGCCGGGAAAGCTCATGAGCGGAAAATGCGATCGCCCGTCGAAAACGAGATGCTCGTAGACTTCATCGCAGATCGCGACGGCATTCGAGTCTGCAAGCACCCCCGCGATGCCGGCAAGTTCTTCGGGATCGAAGACACGGCCGATGGGATTGAGCGGCGAGTTGAGAACGAGCACGCGCGTGTCTGCCGTCATGGCGTCCGCAAGCGCGTCAGGTTCGAGGCGCCAGTGCGGCGGTGCGAGCTTCACGGTGCGCACGCGGGCGCCGGCGGCAAGTGCGATGGGACGGTACGAATCATACGAAGGCTCGACCAGCATCACCTCTTCTCCCGGAGCGGCAAGGGCCAGAATGCTCGCGGTCAGGGCCTCCGTGCCGCCGGAGGTGACGAGCACGTTGCGGTCCGGGTCGAAGTCGAATCCATAGAAGCGGCTCGTATGAGCGGCGATTGCCGAACGCAGCACCGGCAACCCGCGCGTTGGCGGGTATTGGTTAGGTCCTTCCCGGAGGGCTGTTGCAGCGCTCTCGCGAATCGCCAGCGGTCCATCCTCGTCAGGAAATCCCTGCCCCAGATTGATTGCGGTATGCTCGGCAGCCAGCGCCGACATCACGGTGAAGATTGTCGTCGGAAGTCCGGCAAAAACAGGATTGAAACGGCTCTCGAACATCGTCATTGCAACGCTAATGCGGGGCGCGCGACTTAACCGCGAAGACGCTGCGGCGCCAAGGAAAATCGCCGGGCCGAAGCCGTGCGCCTCGCGCTTCGTGTTGCAACGCGGCAAAAGGCGTGTGGATAACTTCTGCGCAGCGCGACGAAGGCTGGAGTATTGACGGGAGAAACGAAATGATCGGCTCGGGAGAACGCTGTTGAAGAAGATCGAAGCCGTCATCAAGCCCTTCAAGCTCGACGAAGTGAAGGAGGCCCTGCAGGACATCGGCATCCAGGGGCTCACGGTCGTCGAAGCGCGCGGGTTCGGACGCCAGAAAGGCCATGCAGAGCTCTATCGCGGCGCAGAATATGTCGTGGATTTCCTGCCCAAAGTGAAAATCGAAGTGGTTGTGCCGGACCAGCGCCTGGAGGCGGCGCTCGATGCCATTCAGAAGGCGGCACGAACGGGCAAGATCGGCGACGGCAAGATCTTCGTATTCGACGTGGAGCAAGCCATTCGCATCCGGACGGGCGAGACGGACACGGACGCCATTTAGGAGACAACCGCCGGCCCTCAAGGCCCGCAGCAACATCGAGGAACGGTCATGGCCAATGCAGATACGGTTCTGAACCTCATCCGGGAAAAGGAAGTCAGGTTCGTCGATCTTCGCTTCACCGACCCGCGCGGCAAATGGCAGCACATTACTTTCGACCTTTCCATGGTGGACGAGGATTTCCTGACGGAAGGCACGATGTTCGACGGATCGTCGATTGCCGGGTGGAAGGCGATCAATGAGTCCGACATGACGCTGCTGCCCGATTGCAGTACAGCGATCCTCGATCCGTTCTTTGCGCAGACGACGCTCACCCTGTTCTGCGACGTGGTGGAGCCGACGACCGGCCAGCGCTATGGGCGTTGTCCGCGCTCGATGGCAAAAGCTGCGGAGAAATACATGGCGTCCTCGGGAATCGGGGATACGGCCTATTTCGGACCGGAGGCGGAGTTCTTCATCTTTGACGACGTCCGCTTCGACGCCACCATGAACAAGGCGTTCTATTATCTCGATACAGTCGAAGGCTCCTACAACACCGGCAGGGAGTATGAGTCGGGAAATCTCGGCCACCGTCCGCCGGTGAAGGGCGGATATTTTCCCGTGCCGCCCGTGGATTCGGCACAGGACATGCGCAGCGAAATGCTGGCGGTGATGGGCGATCTCGGGATCGAACCGGAGAAGCATCATCACGAAGTTGCCGGCGCGCAGCACGAGCTGGGCTTCAAGTTCAAGACACTGACACGCTGCGCCGATGCGATGCAGATCTACAAATATGTGATCCACCAGGTGGCGGCGGCCTACGGCAAGTCCGCGACCTTCATGCCCAAACCCGTCTATGGCGACAACGGCTCGGGCATGCATGTCCATCAGTCGATCTGGCGCGGCGGCAAGCCGCTGTTCGCGGGCTCGGGCTATGCCGACCTCTCCGACACCTGCCTCTATTACATTGGGGGAATCATCAAACACGCCCGCGCCGTCAACGCGTTCACCAATTCGTTGACCAATTCCTACAAGAGATTGATTCCCGGTTTCGAGGCGCCGGTCCTTCTCGCCTACTCGTCGCGCAACCGCTCGGCGGCCTGCCGCATACCGTTCGCGACAAGCCCGAATGCGAAGCGGGTCGAGGTGCGTTTCCCGGATCCCGGATCGAATCCCTATCTCGCCTATGCGGCGCTGCTCATGGCCGGTCTCGACGGAATCGAGAACAAGATCCATCCCGGCGATCCGATGGACAAGGATCTCTACGCGCTCCCGCCGGAAGAGTTGAAGGACGTGCCCACCGTATGCGGCTCGCTGCGCCAGGCGCTCGACTGTCTCGATGCCGACCGCGCCTTCCTCAAGAAGGGCGGCGTCTTCTCCGACGATTTCATCGACAGCTTCATCGAACTCAAGATGAGCGAGGTCTACGCCCTCGAGCACACGCCGCATCCCGTCGAGTTCAAGATGTATTACAGCGTGTGAGATGCGTTCCCGCGTTCAACGTTTAAGCGAAAACACTGTTCCGTAGCCGTACTCGCCGCCGATGTCTGTTGTGCCGAACAGCTTACCCTTCACGGCGATCACCTCGGCAACGGGCTGCTCGCCATCCACACAGTCTTCCTGGCTACAAAAAGAGTATACTACTTTTACGTTACCAGTGTTCGGGTTCACTGAAAACACCGTGCCGCAACCGCCGTACTGTGTACAACTGTTCTCGCCGCCGCCGAGCGTTGTGCTGTATAGCGTGCCCTTCACATCAATCAGGTTGGCGTAGGGAAACCTGCCATCCGGGTAGTTGCCGAAAGAATGGACTACGGTCTCCGCGCCAGTGCTCGGATCAAGCGTGAACACCGTGCCACCGTTATAAGCGCCGCCATACACCGTTGTACTGAATAATGTGCCCTTGACGTTTGTCAGTGCAGCATAAGGAAATCCCCCGTCGGCGCAATTCTGCTGCGTGCAAAAGGAATAAAGCACGTTCTCTGCACCACTTTTCGGGTCAAGCGAATACACCGTTCCGTTACCCGTGGAACCACCGCCGCCTGTTGTACCGTACAAAGTGCCCTTTACATTGATCACGCCTGCATTGGGACCTTGCCCATCGGTGCAATTTTGCTGACTGCAAAAAGAATAAAGTACGTTTTCCATGCCAGTATTTGGATCAAACGCAAATACCGTGCCTCCGGTATAGTAGCCGTTGACCCCACCACGTGCTGTTGTGCCGTAGAGGATGCCGTTCACGTCAGTCAGCGTCCCGTAAGGGGATGCACCGTCGGTGCAATTCTGCTGCGCACAAAAGGAATAGAGCACAGTCTCAGCACCAGTGCTTAGGTCGAGCGCAAACAAAACTCCGTCACCAGAAGTGCCGCCTGCGTTCGTTGTGCCGTACAGCGCGCCCTTCACATCGATCAGCCCTCCTTCAGGCTCTTGACCATCTGGGCAATTCTGCTGACTGCAAAAAGAATAGGTTACCGTTTCCGCTCCGGTTTTTGGATCAAGCGCAAAGATCGCACCGCTATTAAAGGCACCACCTGCATATGTCGTGCCGTACAGCGTGCCCTTGACATCCGTCAGGTCGGCCAGGGGCCGTTGGCCATCCGTACCACTGCCAAACGAATGGACGACCTTGTCTTTGACTTTGGCGGTTTCCGTCGCTGAAACGAGTTGGACGGATGCGCACGCCAAGACGCCCGGAATCAGAACAATTGAAGCGATCTTCATATTCCCCCCCCGCGAAGTGAGTCCGAAGTTTCGAGCCTTGCTGGATTGACAGTTTAATCGAATTGGGATTCGGCGCAAGGTTCGCGGGGCCTGGTAGCAGAAAACGCCCTCCTTGCTGCCCGCAGCCGGAAGGGGAAAGCCCCACGTTCAGGACGCAACGCTGACGGCCGCGGCCGCCTCGGCGGAGCGTACCGCCGGAAAAACGACATAGGCGCGGCAGCCCTTTCCCACATCGCTTTCAATGAAGGCAAAGCCGCCATGCAGTTCGGCGAGGCCGCGCACCAGCGTGAGGCCCAATCCTGTGCCGCCGCCCTGTCGGTCGTAACGATTATTGACCTGGTTGAACGGCATGAAAACACGTTCCAGCTTTTCGCGCGCGATGCCGGGGCCGTTATCTTCCACCATGATCTGGAAATCGCCCTGAGGGGAGCGCGATGCGGCGACAACAATGCGTCCGCCTTCGGGCGTGAACTTGACCGCGTTCGATACGAGATTGAGAAGGATTTGTTTCAGCGCCCGTTCGTCGGCATAGAGAACCGGTGCATCCGGATCGATCCGGATGAGGAGCTGTTGTTGCCGCTCCCGCGCCCTCGTGCCAGCGATTCTCAGGGCCGAATCGAAGATGCGCCGCGCATCGAGCGCACGCGGCTCGATCTCCATCCTTCCGGCTTCGATCTTCGCCACGTCGAGGAGATCGTTGATGAGACTGAGCAGATGCGCCCCGGAGGAATGGATATCGCTGGCATATTCGGCATAGCGCGACGAGCCGACCGGACCGAAACACTCTTTCTGGATGATTTCCGAAAAGCCGAGTATCGCATTGAGCGGCGTGCGCAGTTCATGGCTCATATTGGCCAGGAACGAGGTTTTCGAGGCATTCGCCGTCTCGGCTTCGAATCGCTTTCGCAGGGCTTCGTCGCGCGCGTGTTCCAGTTCGCGCGCGAGGTCTTCAACCTCGAAGCGGAGGCGCGACTCTTCGTCGAGGCGGTGGGTCAGGCGGCGGCCGGCGGAAAAGAAGTAGCCGGCCATGGCGGGTAACCCGATCGCGATCACCAGATCGAGCGGCGTGCCGTCGATAACGAATCTCGCGCAGGAGATGACGAGGAGCGGGACAATTGCCGCAACAAGAAAATCGAGATGACTGGCCCGGCTCATCACCAGCTCGGCCATGACACAGGCGACACATCCGGCCAGAAAGGCATGGTTCATTGTGCTTCCCGGCTCCCACAGGATCCAGGAAATGAGGCCCCAGGCGGCACTGGTCGCAATCTGCAAAGCCATGAACCGCGGAAACCATGCCTCGACACGGTCCGGTTGCAGCCCGAAGGAAACATCCTGCCGATAGAGCCGGCCGACATACGACGCGACAAGGCCAAGGACCGCTATTGCGGCCGGCAAGATCAGCGCTATCTGGAGAGATCGATGGCCAAAAGCTCCAACCGGGTCGGACGCCACCATCGCAATGCCGAGCGCCACAAGGGGTGCGGCGAGGCGGGACTGCGATGCCGTCTCGACGACGAGGTCGAGTTGCGCTTTCAGCACCCTGACATCCGCCCGCCGGCGGACGCGAAGAGTCTGTCCGTATCCCAAAAAAGCGCCCCGTTACATCTCGCATCTGCCGCGGCCGGGCCGGATGCTACAAGCGCACTCCTAAGATTTGCTTAGAAGGAATGTCGGTGCTTCGGATGCGGTTTAGTCGTCCTTTGTGGTTAATTGCGGTTGACGAATCAAGCTGATGCACATGCCGGACAACGATCTCTTCGACTCCGCTCCCCAAGGATCCAGAGGCTACACCGCCAAGGACATCGAAGTCCTGGAAGGCCTCGAGCCGGTTCGCCGCCGCCCCGGCATGTATGTCGGCGGCACCGATGAGCGCGCGCTCCATCATCTGGCTGCCGAAATCCTCGACAACGCGATGGACGAAGCCGTAGCCGGCTTTGCCAACCGCATCGAGCTCGAGCTGAAAGCGGACGATGTGCTCACGGTGCGCGACAATGGGCGGGGAATTCCCGTCGATCCGCATCCGAAATTCAAAAGCAAGTCCGCGCTCGAAGTCATCATGACGACGCTGCATGCCGGCGGGAAGTTCGGCGGCAAGGTCTACGATACCGCCGGCGGCCTGCATGGCGTGGGGGCGTCGGTGGTGAATGCCCTCTCGGAATGGATGGATGTCGAAATATACCGCGAGCGCCATGGCTGGAAAATGCGGTTCGAGCGCGGGAAGGCTGCCGGCAAACTCAGGGATGCGGGCACGGCCAATCGCAGGGGTACGGTGGTTTCCTTCAAGCCTGACTTTCAGATTTTCGGCAAGTCCGTTCATTTCTCGCCGAAATCGCTTTACCGCATGGCGCGCTCCAAGGCCTATCTGCATCGCGGCGTGGAGATTCGCTGGAGTTGCGCTCCGGAATTACTCAAAGCCGACGGAGATGTTCCTGCCGAGGACACGCTCAAATTTCCTGGGGGGATACTCGATTTTCTCAATTCGGAAATCGAAGGGCATGAAGCGGTAACGTCACGCAACTTTTCGGGGCGGACCGAAAACCGCGATGGCAAAGGCGCTGTGGAATGGGCCGCGGCCTGGGTCGCCGGTCTGGATCCCTTCCTTCATTCCTACTGCAACACGATTCCAACGCCGCAGGGCGGGACGCACGAACAGGGATTTCGCGGCGGACTGACGAGGGCCCTGCGCGCCCATGGCGAACGCACCAACAATCGCAAGACCGCCCTCATCGCCCCCGACGATGTCATGGCGTCCGCGTGCGCGGTGTTGTCGATCTTCATTCGCGAACCGGAATTTCAGGGTCAGACCAAGGAGAAACTCTCGACGGCCGATGCGCAACGCCTCGTCGAAAACGTGGTGCGCGATCATTTCGATCATTGGCTTGCCGAGAACCCGCAGGAAGCCGATCGCCTGTTCGCCTTCGTTGTCGACCAAGCCGAGGAACGCCTGCGCCGAAAACAGGAAAAGGAGGTTTCGCGAAAAGCCGCCACCCGGAAACTTCGGCTGCCCGGCAAGCTCGCCGACTGCAGCATCGGCAGCGCAAATGGCACCGAAATATTTCTTGTCGAGGGCGATTCGGCCGGCGGCTCGGCGAAGCAGGCGCGCGACCGGGCAACCCAGGCCGTGTTGCCCTTGCGCGGCAAGATCCTCAACGTGGCAAGTGCTGCGACGGGCAAGCTCGAACAGAACCAGGAACTCGCCAATCTCGTTCAGGCGCTGGGCTGCGGAACCGGCGCGCGCTACCGTGACGACGATCTGCGTTACGACCGCGTCATCATCATGACCGACGCCGACGTCGACGGCGCACACATCGCCTCGCTGCTGCTGACATTCTTTTATCGCGAGATGCGCGGCCTGATCGACAACGGCCATCTGCATCTCGCGATGCCACCGCTCTATCGCCTCACCCAGGGCAGCAAGACGATCTATGCCCGCGACGACGCCCATCGTGAACATCTGCTCAAGACCGTGTTCAAATCCAATGCCAAGGTCGAGACATCCCGCTTCAAGGGTCTGGGCGAAATGATGCCGAACCAGCTGAAGGAAACGACCATGAAGCCGGGGATGCGCACGCTCGAGCGGGTGGAGATCGCCGGTGGCGAGGCCGACGAAACCTCGTCGCTCGTCGAACGCCTGATGGGCAAGAAACCCGAACTGCGCTTCCAGTTCATCCAGGAAAACGCGAAATTTGCAGCCGAGGTGGATGTGTAGCCAAAGGCACTTTGAAATCAGATCGAATCGTCCATTCATTGTCGTCCCGGCGCGGGAAGACCAGTCAGGCGTCTGCAAGGCTACCTACCCTGCGCAGCCTGAATGTCGTCTAATGCTGACCTGTTTCCAAAATCTTGAGTAGCCGCTCGTATTGCCCGATCAGCTGTTCCCACATGCTGGCCGCCTTGAGCCATTCTGCCCGTCCCTCGCTGTCGGCGGCCTCGGCCGCGCGCGCATACGCGTCCACGGCTTGCCGCCGGGCATATTCGATTTTCTGAAGCACTTAAGCCCCCCGGTCCGGGAGCCCCATCCAAGGCCTCTATGGCAAAAAGCAATCCCCACCAGCAATAACCTAAGTTAATGGGACGCGGGTTTGCTCCCGTGCTGGCGCAAAATAGTCCGTGGCGGGGAACTGGTGCCATCCGCGCACGGGTTTATCCGAGTATCTGGCGCACCTTTGAAGCCATAGCCGCCATGGGGAATGGCTTTGTAAGAATTTCCATGCCGGGCTCCAGATGACCGCTTCCGATAGCGGCATTTTCGGCATAACCGGTGATGAAGAGCACCTTCAATCCTTCGCGCATCGTCCGGGCCGCGTCGGCAAGCTGGCGGCCATTCATGTTTCCGGGCAGACCCACGTCGGTAATGAGCAAATCGATGTGCTGCCCCGAATTGAAGAGCTTTAGCGCCGATCCCGCATCCGGCGCCTCAAGCACCCGGTAGGAATGCTCCGTCAATACGTCCTTGACGAGCAGGCGCACCATGACCTCGTCGTCGACGATCAAGACGCATTCGCCAAAACCATCCTCCGGACGTTCGGGTACTTCGGCATCGCTGCGTTCCCCGCTGCCGAAATATCTCGGCAGGTAGAGGCACATCGTCGTGCCTTCATCTACTTCCGTGTAGACGCGAACTTGGCCGCCGGATTGCCGCACGAAGCCATAGATCATCGACAAGCCCAGTCCTGTACCCTGGCCAATGGGCTTGGTCGTGAAAAACGGGTCGAAGGCGCGGGCCACCACATCAGGTGGCATGCCGACACCACTATCCGAGACACAAATCGAGATATACTGGCCCGGGGGAACATCGCGTTGTCTGGCGGCGCGCTCGTCGAGCCACTTGTTCGCTGTCTCGATTATGAGCGTTCCCCCATTCGGCATCGCATCGCGTGCATTAATGGCCAGATTCAGGAGAGAGCTCTCCAATTGCGATGCATCCACCAGGGTAGGCCAGAGGCCCACCGCTCCCACGACTTCGATACTGATATTGGGTCCCATTGTGCGGCGAATGAGGTCTTCCATCGAAGCGATGAGCTTGTTGGCGTCGGTCGGCCTTGGGTCCAAAGTCTGCCGGCGTGAAAACGCCAAAAGTCGATGCGTGACCGAAGCCGCGCGATTTGCCGCCTCGATAGCCGCGCCGATAAAGCGGTCGGCGTCGGCCAACCGCCCCTGCTGAATGCGGTGTTGCGCTCGGTCCAGCGCGCCGGTTATGCCCTGCAGCATGTTGTTGAAATCATGCGCGAGGCCGCCCGTTAGTTGCCCGACCGCCTCCATCTTTTGCGCCTGGCGGAGCTGTTCTTCGAGGTTGTAACGCTCGCTTACGTCCCGCGCGGTGACGGCGATGCGTGCAGGCTTTCCTGTTTCGGCAGGTATCGGCGTCGCAATCGCGTCGACAACCGAATTGCCATGCTTGCGGGAATAGGAATACGGGGCACCCAGGCGCAAGCATTCGTCGAGATAGCCTGACAGCTCCGCGGCGCTGTCCGGCGGTAATATTTCGGCGACGCTGCGCCCAATGACGGCTTGGCGCTCAGCCCCGTACAGCTTCAGCGTTGCCGGATTGATCTCGTCATATTGGTACTGCCCATCCGCCCGTCGCGTGAGAATCGCGTGACATTCGGACGAATGCGTATAAAAAGTCTGGATATTCCTCAGGTCGGCAGTGCGCTCCTCCACCCTGCGTTCGAGATCCTCGTTAAGGGCGGCGAGACGCTCCGACTGCTCCGCGAGGAGAGCTTCGGCCTTCTTCTTGTCCGTGATGTCGCGGGCAATCTTCGATGCCCCGATAATGTTGCCGTCACCATCTTTGATGGGCGAGACCGTCAACGAAATATCGATAAGTCTGCCGTCCTTGGTTTGACGAACAGTCTCGAAATGCTCGACACGTTCGCCTCTCCGGACCTTTGCGAGGATTTGGTCTTCTTCGTGGTGGCGGTCCTTTGGTATGAGAGTAAGCACAGGCTTCCCGATTATTTCTTCGGGCAAAAAACCAAAGACGCGCTCAGCGGATTTGTTCCAGCTTTGGATTATTCCATTGACATCCTTGCTGATGATCGCGTCTTCGGAAGATTCGATGAGAGCTGCAAAGTGATGCAGTCGTTCCATCATGACGTCGTTTAAGCCCGGTGAATTGTCGTCCGGCTTTGGGTTGCTCATCTTGTCTCCAAACACCATTTCCATCCCGGCTGAACCTGTGCGCGCTTGCCTCAGGATTTTCGGGGTGGTTACACGCGCTTTTTCGGCCTGCCACTTTCCTGGCTCCCGGGGCGATCCTGCGGCCAACTCACCAATTTGATGTAAATGGGCGAAGATGCGCGCGGTTTCAAAGGGCTCCCGAAACCCACCCGATTACTGCCTCCCGCCCGGTGATCGGTACTCCGTGCAGCCAACGTGCCGGTCTTTGTATTGCGGCGCACGCGAGGACGCGATTGGCTCGGTCGAGGTAGAGCCCGCCCACGTTGCAGACGGCTCCAGGCGCAAGCGTCTGCTATTTCTTGGCGTTCTTTTCGCTACTCCTGGCGTGGGCCTCTTCCGAGGCTTTGTGAGCGCCGCTCGAGTGCTCCCTGGCCTTTGTGGAGTGCTCGTGGGCCTTCCGTGGTCGCCTTTCCCATGGGATTCCGCTGCCGTACGGTGAGCCTTTGCGGCCTCGTCGTGATCGCTGGCGGCTTGTCATGTGCATCTTTAGGCATTTCGTCCTTCCTTGGAGTTGGAACTTCGATTGAAGCCTGCCCTTCAACTGGATAATCCCTGCTTGGTTGCTGCACGCAGGGATTCTTGGGCCTGGCGGCGTGCAGCCCCCGCGATGAGTGCCGATGGGTCAAGTTAAGGATTGCCTCCCTTGCGGGAGCTCGAATTTCCCTGTGAATCCAGGAGAGGGCGGGTCGCCCCGGGCCGAAGCACCGCCTAGTCTAGGCTCCAACGTCGCGGGCGAGGCTGCACGGTTCCTATACTGCGCGTGACCTCTCGCCTGCCCTCAAACTGGAGATTTTCATGCGCGCGCTGGAAGTAATCCTCGCACTGATATTGGGCCTGATCGTCTTTGCCGTGCTCAAGCTCATCGGCCTCGTGATTCACATCGCCCTGATCGGAGCGCTTGTCGGGTTGATTATCGGCTTCGTGATCGCGCGCGCCTTTCGAAGAAGTTGAGCAGCATTTTGGGATGTACCACTGGGTGCATGTATGTGGAAAGGGATCAAAGTCCTTTCCGTCAAGGTAAAATTATGGAGGGTAAATTCCTCGGACGCTTTTGGGATGCTCAATGTTCTTCACGGATGCGCCATAACGGCAGGGGCGATCCGTCGAGCAATACAGCATACTCAAGTGACCCTGAGTAGCCTATGTCGCGGGTATGTGTATTTCACCCACCAGGGTAATGCCGTCGCCGTTCTGTGACGGAACCGCCGTCGGCGGGCGGGCGGCGACGAGGCGGTGCGCAAAGCCGGGCAGACCGAAACGATGTTCGTAAAGGCCAAGCGTCAGCGGTTTGCGCGTCGCGAGTGTGAGCGTCACTGTCTCGCTGCGGCAGTCGCGGCTCATGCAGGCGAACTGGATGAAATCTTCATCCGACCACGCAGCCGGTGCTGCGTAATGTGAGCCATGCAGATCGAACGCTTTCGGCACCGCCGCTTTGGGAACGATCAGAAACATCTGGTCGGCGGCCTCGGAACCATGAAACAGAAGCGTCACGCGGCGCACGCCCTTGGCCGGCGGTCTTGCGATCACCGTGGCATCGGGGACGGGAAATCGCGGATCGCCGGCCGGAGCGGCATAAACACGGGGAAACGCGGGCAGGACGCGGCGGGCCTGCGGTGAAAACGCGGCGACATTGCGCATTGCAGCAGGAACCGGCGCCATCGCGTCGACAGTCCAGAATGCCCGCTCGCGGCTTGCGACGTAGCTGATACTCAGGCGCTGTGCGACGGTTGTGCTGAACGGGGGCTCGAGACCCTGCACAAAAGCCGCGCAGACGGCACCGGCGAAGCAAACCGCCATTGCTGCAATCCACACGCCGCGCGGCAGTGCGAAACGCGCAAGCAATGGAACGATAGTCGAGAGCGCGATAGCAAACGGCACGGTGAACATCGGGTGGAGCTTGAGCCCCATGATCGTCTCACCCGTCGCCCCGATGCTGCTCCATACGAGGAGCGCGGCCGACGCCGCAACCAGCACTGCAAATATGCCGAAATGTCCTTCCGGATATTCCCGCGTCGCTGTTGCCGCGAGCAAACAGAAAGCCGCGACAAGCGCCGGAATGAGGAAATAGGGCGAAAGCCCCGGCAGGAAGATCGCGACAACGACCCCGAATGCGCCAATCCAGAGCCATACGGCAGCAGCGGTGGCGCGGACGGGTGCAAATCGGGACGCAAGCAGAGCGCATCCCGCGAGTTCGAGCGAAAGACCAATGCGTAAGGCCGCCGGATGCGCATAGGACGGATCGGGCATTCCGGAAACAAGCACGGCGATCGCATGCAGCAGGAACCCGCATCCCACGGCAACAAACAGGAGAACCGGCGTAACTGCGAAGGCACGAAGCCATTGCGCCGCGGAAACCGGCGCGCCCCGCGTGAGAAATACGGATGCCAGCAGCAGGAGAATTGTAATGGCTGCCAGCGGCACGGCCCGGCTCGCCGGCATACGCGGCAGCCAGCGGCCGAGAATATCGAGGTAGATGTCATCCTCGCCGCGCAGCTTTCCGAAATCGGCCTGTTCGAGCCCGCTCGCCACACCCAACATGCTGTCGCCTTGCTGCTGAAGCGAGACGGGATCGAGATTGGCCCGTGTATCGAGTGCGGTGTGATAGTCGAAGACACCGCCGACATAGGCAAAATTGAACGAGGGAAATCCGGCGCCGATGAACAAGGTCAGATCGGTATCGTTGGGCAGGAAACGATAGATCTCGTGATAGAGCGAGCTCGTCGCGTAGTCGGATGCGTTGTCGGCGTAGATGTCGACCAGCGGGCCGTCGCCGGGGCTTGTTTGAAATAGAAAACTCGGCCCGCGGTTGCCGCGCGCCTCGACATTGACCACCGCGCCGATACGCGCCTTGAGCGCCGGATCGCGCAGAAACGCGGCCGCACCAAGCAGATCCGCTTCCTCGCCATCGGTCAGCACGGCCATCACCGGGTGCTTGCCCGCACCGCCCCGCGCAATCAAGGCACGCGCCGTCTCGATCACCGCCGCCACACCGGATTCGTCGTCGGCGGCACCCGGCCCGGCCGGCACCGAATCATAATGGGCGAGAAGGATGATCGCCTTGCCTGTCCCGGGTCTCACATCTGCGATGACGTCGTTGATGGTCGCGCAAATGAGAAATCCCTCGACGCGAGGCGGATGACAGGCGAAGGAACCATGCACAGCAGGATGCAGTCCAAGCCGCTGAAGCTCCTGAACTATGCGTGCGCGAACGCGCACGTTTTCTGCAGTGGAGACGGGATGCGGCTTCTCCGGACCTAAAATCCGGGCCAGCACCTGCTCCGCCCGCGCGGCCGAAAACAGGCGCAGGGAAGCATCGACCGGAGCAACGTCCGGCCGTGCCTGGCCATAGGTCTGCAGGAACCAGAAACCGGCGGCGACTATGAGAAGCGCGATCGTGATTGCGAGATTTGAAATTACTGCACGCTTCATCTGATCTCCGACGCACGGTGACCTGGAACCGCGGGGGTCTCGCCCGCATGGGCGGCCGGGACGGCCGCGGTCCCGGGAACTATGTACTCGGCGACGCCTGCCTTGACTCTTGAAATTTTCTTGCTATGTCTCCTGCTTAATGCTGCCGTAGCCAATCCGGGCATGCGGCGCGGGCGCGGAATGCGCCCCACCTTTAGGAGCGCATGACGACAGACACGATTGCCGGCGCGCAAGCCGGCTCGGAAGACACCTTAACAGTAGCTTCCCCGAGTGACTTAACCTCACCTGCCAACTCTCTCGCGCAAGACTTTGATGGTCTTGGCCTTTCGCCTTCAATCCTGAAGGCCGTGGCTGAGAGCGGCTACACCACCCCGACCCCCATTCAGGCGCGCGGCATCCCGCTGGTGCTCAAGCACCGCGACCTGGTCGGCATCGCCCAGACCGGCACCGGCAAGACCGCCTCGTTCACGCTGCCGATGATCGAGGTGCTGTCCCGCGGCCGCGCCAAGGCGCGCATGCCCCGATCGCTGATTCTCGAGCCGACGCGTGAGCTGGCCGCCCAGGTGGCCGAGAGCTTCGAGCGGTACGGCAAATACAACAAGCTTTCCATGGCGCTGCTCATCGGCGGCGTGTCCTATGAGGACCAGGACAAGAAACTCGATCGGGGCGTGGACGTGCTGATTGCGACGCCGGGGCGCCTGCTCGATCATTTCGAGCGCGGCAAGCTGATGCTCGGCCAGGTGCAAATACTCGTCGTGGACGAAGCCGACCGGATGCTCGACATGGGTTTCATCCCCGACGTCGAGCGCGTCTGCAAGCTCATCCCCTTCACCCGGCAGACGCTGTTCTACTCGGCCACGATGCCGCCCGAGATCAAGCGGCTGACGGAGCAGTTTCTGCACAATCCCGAGCAGGTGGAAGTTTCGCGTCCGGCCACGACAGCCGCGACGATCACCCAGGAAATCGTGGAAGTGCCCGCCAATGACTGGGCCAAGCGCGAATCGCTGCGCCGGCTGGTGCAGGAGAACGGGGTGAAGAACGCCATCGTGTTCTGCAATCGCAAGCGTGACGTCGACGTGGTCGCCCGTTCGCTTCAGAAACATGGTTTCTCCGCGGCGCCGCTGCATGGCGATCTGGACCAGGCCGTACGTACGAAGACGCTCGACGCATTCCGCAACGGCGAGGTCCGGCTGCTCGTCGCCAGCGATGTCGCCGCGCGCGGGCTGGATATTCCCGCGGTCTCGCACATCTTCAACTTCGACGTGCCGTTCCATCCCGACGACTATGTTCATCGCGTCGGACGCACCGGCCGCGCCGGCCGCGAGGGCCATGCCTTCATGCTCGCGACACCTCGCGACGCCAAGCTCGTGGACGCGATCGAGAAGCTGACGGGCCAGCCGATCTCACACCGGAAAATGGAAGGCCTGGAAATCCGCGAAGAAAGCAAACATCCGCGCAGCCATCGCCGTTCCGATCATCGGGAAGGTACGCGCGACCGCAAGCCCGGCGCACCCCCGCCGCAGGCATGGGCCAAGACCGCCCCGGCCGCGAAACACGAGCCGGTGCGGCCACATCAGCCTGCCGGCGGATCGAAGAATCCGCCCGCGCCGCGGCGCGACAACCAGCCCCGGCGGAATCCGGAGCACGACACGCCGGACCTCAGCCACCTGCCGGCCTTCCTGCTGCGACCCGTCAAACTACCGCCCGTCGTAGAGAAGCCTGCCCGCAAGACCAGGAAGGCTGTCGCGCCGGCCTGAGGACGCGAAGTCCACGCCGCCACCCGCGGATTGTCACTCGAATTTCTCGGTTGACAAATATACCGTAATGGTATATTCGCTATTGCATGGCGCCGGGAACCTGATCCGCGCAACGGCGTCGTACGCAATCAGGCCCGCGTCCTATGCGGAATTGTTTTCCCTGCTGCAGGGAAGAAAGCAGGGAAGATTCGAAAAACGAAGGCCGGCTTTCGACCGAGACGCGGAAAAGTTGGGGAATTGCGAGCGGGCGGCGGTGAAGCAGGGAAAACGGCGGGAATAAATCGGGATGGTTGGACGTCGATAACAAATGCTGCGGCTCCGCAACAGGTCGCGCCCATGTGACTTGAAACAGCCGCCGGCAATCAATACTGGAACGTGTCCCAAACTCATTTGGGGCTGGTGTCGAACAAACAACATTACCAGGAGTTCATAAATGAAACGAAGCCTTGCCGCGTTTACGGTCGCGCTGTGCGCCGCCGGCTCGATCGCCATCGCCGCGCAGCACACGACCGGCCATACGCAGTATGGCACCTGGGGCGTCGACCTGTCGGCAATGGATAAGAGCGTGCGGCCCGGCGACAATTTCTTCGATTATGTCAACGGCAGCTGGCTGAAAACGGCACAAATTCCTCCCGACCGCTCTTCGACCGGCGCGTTTCAGGATCTGCGCATTTCAAGCGAAAAGCGCATGAAGGCGATTCTCGAAGATCTCGATCGCCAGCCCTACGCGCAGCTCACTACCGAAGAAAAGAAGCTGCGCGACTTCTACGATGTGTTCATGGACCAGAAACAGATCGAGGAGCGCGGCCTCGCACCGGTGCAATCCGATCTGGCAACTTTTGCCGGCCTGCAAACTCCCGAAGACGTGGCGCGCGCCATGGGCACCGTGAAGCTGATGACGCTGGCGCCTTTCGATATGAGCATCGACGTGGATCCGAAAAACCCCCACGCTTATGCAATCACGCTCACGCAGTCGGGCATCGGCATGCCGAACCGTGATTATTATTTGGGCAACGATCCGGCGATCGTGAAGACCCGGGATGCCTACAAGAAATATCTTGCGACCATGCTGGGCATGGCTGGTATTCCCGATGCGGACAGCCGTGCGGCGCAGATCTATGCCGTCGAAGAAAAGATCGCACAGGCGCAGTGGCCCAATGCGGATCGCCGCGATGTGGACAAGATCTATAATCCGATGTCCGTGTCGCAGCTTGAGCAACTCGCGCCGCAATTCCCGTGGAGAGCCTATCTCGGAGCGGCCGGCATTCCCTTGCAGGCGTCCAATGGCGAGCGGCAGCTGATCGTGGCGGAGAAATCGGCTTTTCCGAAGCTTGCTGCGATATTCGCGAAAACGCCTGTCGCCGTCTGGCGCGATTATTTGACGGTGCATTACCTTCACCAGGTTGCGCCCTATTTGCCGAAGAAATTCGACGATGAGAATTTCGCGTTCTACGGCACGGAAATCCAGGGCAATCCCCAGCAGCTCGACCGCGCGACGCGCGGCGTGCATCTGGTCGACAATAATCTCGGCGAGGCGCTCGGCAAGCTCTATGTCGCGAAATACTTCCCGCCCGAAGCCAAGGCGAAAGCGGAGCAGCTCGTGGGCAATCTGCTCAAGGCCTATGATGCCGACATGCGCACGCTGACCTGGATGACGCCGGAAACGCGGCAGAAAGCGCTCGACAAGCTGCACCAGTTCACGCCGCATATCGGTTATCCGGAGAAGTGGCGCGATTACTCCGCCTATCAGGTCTCGCGCGATGCCCTCGTCGAAGACGTGGAGAATGGCGCGGTGTTCGAATGGAACCGCGAATTGACGCGCGTCGACGGCCAGGTGGACAGATCCGAATGGGGCATGTCGCCGCCGACCGTCAACGCCTATTATACGCCGACCTTCAATGCGATCTTCTTCCCGGCCGCCATCCTGCAGCCGCCCTTTTTCGATCCCAATGCGGATGACGCAGTGAACTATGGCGGCATCGGCGCCGTCATCGGGCACGAGATCAGCCATGGGTTCGACGATCAGGGTTCGAAATATGACGGCACCGGCCAGCTCAATGATTGGTGGACACCGGAAGACCGCAGGAATTTCGAAGTGCGCACCAAAATGCTGGTCGACCAGGTCGACAGCTACGAGCCGCTGCCCGGCCTGCACGTGAACGGCGCGTTTACGCTGGGCGAGAACATCGCCGATCTGGCCGGATTGACGATCGCCTATAAGGCCTACCACATCTCACTTGGCGGCAAGGAACCGCCGGTGATCGACGGCTTCACCGGCGACCAGCGATTCTTCCTTTCGATGGGTCAGATCTGGCGTTCGAAATATCGTGAGGGCGCGTTGCGCGCACAGGTGCTCTCCAACGAGCACGCGCCGGCCGAATTCCGCCCCATCAGCGCCACCCGCAACTTGGACGCCTGGTACAAGACCTTCAATGTAACACCGGATCAGAAATACTACCTCACGCCGGAAAACCGCGTGCATCTGTGGTAGGTAATTAGTTCGCGGCTCGCGCAATCTTTCCTGCACCGCGCAATCCTTTCCTCCCCCGCTCTGCGGGGGAGGTGGCGCGAGCGCAGCGATGCGCCGGAGGGGGTAAGTCCCCTTCCACGTCCCCCATCGCCCGCTTCGCGGACACCTCCCCCACATTTGGGGAGGAAAGTAACATGCGGGCGAGTATTACTTCTTTCGGCGGCGCGGCGTCTTGCTTTTCACGTCCCGCGGCGCCTTGCGCGCCGTGTTCGGTGACTTCAGCGCCGCTTCGAAAGCAGTCCGTGCCCAATCAGCGGCTTCTTCCGGTTCGTCGTAAAGCCGCGCCGGCAGTTCATAGTAGGACATCGCGACATCTGCACCGTCGCGCGCACGGTAGTGCAATGGCGACGAGCCTTCACGCTCGAACGCGATCCGGCTTGCTGTGTCGGTTTTCAGAAACACGCGCTCATCCGCGACGAGTCCAAACAATATCCCGTCGTGGTAGAGACCTTGGAAGTTGAACACCCGCCGTATTTCGACCGGGCCGAAGCCGGCTAACAGCTCGGCAACGAATCGGCGATACTCGGAAGTCATTTGCTCCGGTCGCAGCTCACAGAGAAAGCTACGCCCGGCTCCCTTCCTTCGCGGGCGTCAGCGTGACCGACTCCCCGCAGCCGCAGGCTGCGGTCTGGTTCGGGTTGTTGAACACGAAACGGGCGGCGAGCTTGTCGCGGACGAAATCCATCTCGGTGCCGAGGAGGAACAGGATCGCCTTCGGTTCAATAAAGATGCGCACGCCGCGATCTTCGACCACCTCATCGAGCGGGCCCGCCGCTTCGGCATAGTCCATCGTGTAGCTCATGCCGGCGCAGCCGCCATTGGTGACTCCGACGCGCACGCCGACATAACGGCCCTCCGCGTTCTCCATGATCTCGCGCAGGCGCGTCGCAGCGGCCTCGCTGAGGCGGACGGGCTTCGGTCTTTCGCGGCGCGCGCGCGCAGGTGTCGCTACGGTCATCTCAGTACATGTTCAGTTCGAGTTTCGCTTCTTCACTCATTTTCTCGGGCGTCCAGGGCGGCTCGAAGACCATGCTGACGGTCACCGCCCCGATCCCTTCGACGCCTTCCAGCGCCGATTTTACCATCTCGGGCATTTCGCCCGCCACCGGGCAGCCCGGCGCGGTCAATGTCATATCGACGGCCACATCCTTGTTGTCAGCGACATCGACTTTGTAGATCAGCCCGAGCTCATAAATATCCACCGGGATTTCCGGATCATAGACGCTCTTCAGCGCCGCAACGAGCTTGGCTGTGAATGCCTCAAGCTCCTCCGGCGGCAGCGACGCTGCTTCGACCTCAAGGTTGAGTGGCCGGGCGTTCATTCGCTCTTCGCGGACAGACCGCCCTCCAGCGCCGATTTCATGGTATGCCAGGCGAGGGTTGCGCATTTCACCCGCATGGGAAACGCGGACACGCCCGCCATGACCTCAAGACTTTCGCGGTCTTCGCCCGCCAGGCTGTCCGTGCCCTCGCCCTTCACCAGATGCAAAAAACCGCCCATCAGCTTTTCCGCTTCGGCCACCGTGCGGCCTTTGACGAGATCGGTCATCAGCGATGCGGAAGCCTGGGATATCGCACATCCCTTGCCCTCGAACGATATGTTTTCGATACGATCGGCATCGTCCAGTTGCAGATAGACCGTCACCCGGTCGCCGCAGAGGGGATTATAGCCCTCGCCGCGATGCGTTGCGTCCGCCAGCGCGCCGAAATGGTGCGGGTGGCGGCTGTGATCGAGGATCACCTCCTGATACAGCTCGCGCAGCGAATCATCCATCGTTCGTCAACCCAGTATCTTGCGTGCCTTGTGCAGCGCCGCGATCAGCGCCTCGACTTCGGCATGCGTGTTGTAGAACGCGAAAGACGCGCGCGTTGTCGAAGCGACGCCAAAACGTTCCATCAGCGGCTGGGCGCAATGATGGCCTGCCCGCACCGCAATGCCTTCCCTGTCCAATATGGTGGCGACATCGTGCGCATGCATCCCCGCCGTCTCGAAAGAGAGAATGGCGCCCTTCCCCGGCGCAGTCCCGAGGATCCGCACCCAGTTCAGCTTTTCGATTTCGGCCGTGGCGTGTTCGAGCAGCGCATGCTCGTGATCGGCGAGGGCGTCGCGGTCGAGGGATGACAACCAGTCCAGCGCCGAAGCAAGGCCCACGGCCTCGATGATCGGCGGCGTGCCCGCTTCAAACCGCGCCGGCGGCTCGGCATAAGTAATTTTATCGCGGCTGACCTCGGCAATCATTTCGCCGCCGCCATTGAACGGACGCATGGATTTGAGATGCGCGCGCTTGCCATAAAGCGCGCCGATGCCGGTCGGTCCGTAAAGCTTGTGGCCGGTAACAGCATAGAAGTCGACATCAAGCGCCCGAACGTCGACGTGCTGATGCACTGCTGCCTGGCAGCCATCGGCCAGCACGGGAACACCCTTCGCATGCGCGCGGCGAACGATCTCGGCAAGCGGCGCCACGGTGCCGAGCACATTGGACATATGCGCCACCGCGACCAGTTTCGTCCTGGGGCCGATTGCTTTGTCAACAGCTTCGGCATCGAGCGCACCGTCATCGCCGACATCGACCCAGCGCAACACCGCGCCTTGCCGCTCGCGCAGGAAATGCCAGGGCACGATGTTGGAATGATGCTCCATCGTGGTGAGCACGATCTCGTCGCCGGGCTGGACATGCGGCGCGAGATACGAACAGGCGACGAGATTGATCGCTTCCGTGCCGCCCTTGGTAAAGACGATCTCGTCGGAATGCGTGGCGTTCAAAAAACGGCGAACCGTCTCGCGGGCATCTTCATAGCGCTGCGTCGCCTTCGCCGACAGATAATGCACGCCGCGATGCACATTGGCGTATTCGCTCTCGGCGAATTCGGTCATCGCGGAGAGCACTGCGCGCGGTTTCTGTGCCGAGGCTGCGTTGTCAAGGTACACAAGCGGCTTGCCATAGACCTGCCGCGAGAGGATTTCGAACTCCGATCGCACCGCGGAGACGTCGAACACAGGCGCAGGCATTGCGTTCAGCTGAAGGTTCATGTCACTTCATCCAACGCCTTGGGAAGGTAATTTTCGACGAAATTCCAGACTATTGACCGGATGTTTTCGTTTGTAATCTCGGCGACAGCCTCTTCGAGGAAAGCGCGGAGGAGCAACTCGCGAGCCTCGGCCTCCGGTATTCCGCGCGCGCGAAGGTAGAACAGCGAATCCCGGTCCAGATCACCGACCGCGGCGCCATGGGCGCATTTCACGTCGTCGGCGAGAATTTCGAGTTCCGGCTTCAGGTCCGCCTCGGCGCGCTCCCCCGTCAGAATGGCCTTCGCCGTCTGGCGGCTGTCGGATCCGTCCGCGCCTTTATGCACACTGATCCTGCCCTGATAGACTGCGCGCGAATGCCCGCCGGCGATATATTTGAACAGCTGCCTGCTCGCCGTCTTGCCTGCAACATGCTCGACATGCGTCGTCACATCGGCATGCAGACGGCCGCAGAGCACGCCCGCGCCGTCCAAAGCCGCTTCGGCACCCGCGCCCTCCAGTTTTGTGCGCAGCTCCAGGCGCGAAAGCCTTGCACCGGCCTGCGGAAGATGAGCCCGGTAATGCGCATCGCGCGCGGCCGTGACCCCGATCTCCTCTACGAGGACAGCCTCCGGCGCGGCATCGGCCAGCCGCACATGCGTCACTCGCGCGTTCGGCTGCAACAGGATTTCCAGCCCGAGATTCATCACGCCGCGCATTCGGGCATGAGATTCGAGGAGCAGCAGTGAGGCACCTTCCTCGACCACGATCAGAACACGCGCATGCGAGATCTCTATCTGCTGAAGAAAGCGGAGATGAATCGTTACTTCGGTGCCGCGCCCAATGCGAACGGCGGCTCCGCCCCGCATGAAGGCGAGCGATGCCTGCCCCATGCCGTTCGACAATACGCAGCCGAGACTTCTGCCGATCCAGTCCGGCGCGTCATCACCGAGAGTCGCCAGATCGCGAACCTCGACATTGTCCGGCACGCGCACCCGAGGCGTGTCAAAACTGCCGTCGCGAAGAACAAGCCGCGGTCCGGCGATCGTGGCAAACGGGTCACGCGACGGTAGAACAACAACCTCGTTGGTTCCACCGCGTTCGGCCTCGAGCGCGTTGCGAAGGTCGGAATATTTCCATTCCTCCACGCGGCGGTGGGGAATGCCACCGGCCTGAAACACCTGCATGGCGCGCGCGCGGCGCTCCTCGAGCCAGGCGCCTTGCGCCGGCAGCACATCGGCCGGTTCCGGCACGAAGCTTTCCGGTAGCGCATTTTTCACTGCGGCCACGCTCATGCGGCGTCTTTCACAAAGCCCGCATACCCCTTCGCCTCGAGTTCATGCGCCAGTTCGCGCCCGCCTTCCGCAACGATGCGGCCTTGCGCCATCACATGCACGCGATCGGGCACGATGTAGTTCAGCAGCCGCTGATAATGCGTGATCACCAGCATGGCACGCTGCGGTGCGCGCAGGCGATTGACGCCATCGGCGACAAGCTTAAGCGCGTCGATGTCGAGGCCGGAATCGGTTTCATCGAGAATGGCCAGCACCGGTTTGAAGAGCGCCATCTGCAGGATTTCGAGGCGCTTCTTCTCGCCGCCGGAAAAGCCGACGTTCAGCGCGCGGCGCAGCATGTCTTCGGGAATGTTCAGACTCGCAGCCGTTTCGCGCACCAGGCGGAGAACGGAAATCGCGTCGAGTTCCTTTTCGCCGCGCGCGCGGCGCTGGGCATTGAGCGCCGCCTTGAGGAAATTCATCGTGGTAACGCCCGGTATCTCGACAGGATACTGCAGCGCGAGAAACATCCCTTTGGCAGCACGCTCTTCCGGCGCAAGCAAAGTCAGATCCTCGCCGCGATAAATAATGTGTCCGGCCGTGATTTCATAACCTTCACGGCCGGCCAGCGTGTACGACAGTGTCGACTTCCCTGAGCCATTCGGCCCCATGATCGCGTGCACCTCGCCCTCGCGAACGACGAGGCTGAGACCTTTCAAGATTTCCTTGCCCTGGGCAGAGACGTGAAGGTTCTCGATTTCAAGCAAGTTCATCCCACGCTTCCTTCGAGCGAAATGCCAACCAGCTTCTGAGCCTCGACCGCAAATTCCATCGGTAATTGCTGGAGTACTTCGCGACAGAAGCCGTTGACGATCAGCGCTACTGCTTCCTCCTGGCCGATGCCGCGCGACAGGCAATAGAACAGCTGATCATCGGCAATCTTCGAAGTGGTTGCTTCGTGCTCGATCCGAGCGCTCGGATTGCGGCTCTCGATATAGGGAACGGTGTGAGCGCCGCATTCCTTGCCGATGAGCAGCGAGTCGCATTGCGTGTGATTGCGGGCGTTTGCCGCGCGCGGATGCACGCTGACGAGCCCGCGATAGGTATTCTGCGCCCGGCCGGCGCTGATGCCTTTCGAAATGATCCGCGAGCGGGTGTTGCGGCCGAGATGGATCATCTTGGTGCCGGTATCGGCCTGCTGGTAATGATTGGCGATGGCGATGGAATAGAATTCACCGACCGTGTCGTCGCCGCGCAGGATGCAGCTCGGGTATTTCCAGGTGATCGCCGACCCGGTCTCGACTTGTGTCCAGGAAATCTTGGCGCCGCGCCCGCGGCAATCGCCGCGCTTGGTCACGAAATTGTAGATGCCGCCCCGGCCCTCTTCGTCGCCCGGATACCAGTTCTGCACCGTCGAATATTTGATCTCGGCGCGGTCCAGCGCCACGAGTTCGACAACGGCGGCATGCAGCTGATTCTCGTCGCGCTTGGGGGCGGTGCAGCCTTCAAGATAGCTGACATAGGCGCCTTCATCGGCGATGATCAGCGTGCGCTCGAACTGGCCGGTTTCCGAAGCATTGATACGGAAATAGGTGGAAAGCTCCATCGGACAGTGCACGCCCTTGGGCACATAGACGAACGACCCGTCGGAAAACACCGCCGAATTCAGCGTCGCGAAGAAATTGTCGGTGACCGGCACGACGGAGCCCAGATATTTGCGCACCAGATCGCCGTGGTCGCGGATGGCTTCCGAGATCGGGCAGAATATCACGCCGGCTTCCGCGAGCTTGGCCTTGAAGGTCGTCGCGACAGACACAGAATCGAACACCGCATCGACCGCCACGCCCGCGAGCAGCTTCTGCTCGTGCAGCGGAATGCCAAGCTTTTCGTAAGTTTCGAGCAGCTTTGGATCGACCTCGTCGAGGCTCCCCAGTTTCTCGGCGATCTTCGGCGCCGCGTAGTAATAAGCCTGTTCGTAGTCGATCCTCGGATAATGCACGCGCGCCCAGGCCGGCTCTTTCATCTCGCGCCAGCGCCGATAGGCGGCCAGCCGCCACTCGAGCATCCATTCCGGCTCGCCCTTCTTGGATGAAATCAGCCGGACGATATCCTCGTTGAGACCGCGCGGCGCGCGTTCCATCTCGATATCGGTGACGAAGCCGTATTTGTACTTCTCGCCGACAGTGGCGACCCGTTCGCGCGTTTCCTGAATCGCAGCCATGATCTCTTTCACGCTGCCCGGCGCATGACGCGCGCGGCCAGCTTCTCAAGTGACGCAAGCGCAGCCTCGACATCGGCTGCGCGCGAATTCCAGCCCAGGCTGATGCGCAGAGCCGAGCGGGCCAGCTCCGTGGGAACACCCATCGCCTGCAACACATGCGACGGCCGGACTTTTCCCGACGAACAGGCCGCGCCTGAACTCACCATGACCCCACCCAGATCGAGCGCGATGAGTGCCGTTTCTGCCGCAATTCCCGGCAGCGCGAAACACGAGGTGTTCGGCAAACGCGGCGCGCGCTCGCCGAATATAACGGCGTCGGCAAAACGCTGCCGCAGTCCTGCTTCGAACCTGTCGCGCAGCTCCGAGAGACGACCGATATCGTCTGCAGCACAGAACTTAGCTGCTGCGCCGAAGCCTGCGATGCCCGTCACATTCTCCGTGCCCGCGCGGCGATTGCTTTCCTGTCCGCCACCGCGGATGACCGGCGCAAACGGCGCGTTGTCCTGCATGACGAGTGCTCCGACGCCCTGCGGGCCACCGAGCTTGTGTGCCGATACCGTCAGATAATCCGCGCCGACAAAATCTGTCGCGTTTTTCCCGCATGACTGCACCGCGTCCACAACAGACAACCCGCCTGCGGCGTGCACGCATTCGACAATCTCCGCAATCGGCTGAACGACGCCGGTTTCGTTGTTTGCCGCCATCACCGCGACCAGCGTCCGTCCGCCCCCGGCAAGAAAACTGCGAAGCGCGTCCACATCCATCGTGCCTTCGCTGGAAACCGGAAGCGTCGCGAAGCAAACATCCGGCATGCGCTCCGCAATGTGTTTTGCCGTGCTCAAGACTGAGTCGTGCTCGATTGCCGAGACGAGCAACCGCTCGACAGGAGCGCCAGTCTTCGCGCATCCGAGAACGGCGCCCCAAAGCGCGAGAGTATTGGCTTCGGTGCCGCTGCTTGTGAAGACGACGTTTTCGGGCCGGGCGCTCACGAGGGTTGCAACCGCCTCGCGCGCGTCTTCCACAAGGGCACGCGCCGCTCTGCCCCACCGGTGCACCGAAGAGGCATTGCCCTCAACGGCCAGTGCGGCTTCCATCGCGAGGCGCGACTGAGGCCTGAGACAGGAGGTGGCGTTGTGATCGAGATAAAACATCTGGCGTTCAGGCGGCGACCCGCGCCTCCGGCCGAGATGGCGCCCGAAGATGCGCGCAACCGAGCACCCGCCGTTCCACCACGTCTGCCAGAGTCACCGAGGAAAGAAAGACGTGGATCTGGCGGCCAAGTTCCTCCCAGAGATCGTGCGTGATGCAGCGCGCCGCCGTTCCCGTGCAACCTATGGGGCTCCCGGCCTTGCAGCGTGTCGCGGTGATCGGCTCGTCCACCGCCATGATGATATCCCCGACGCGAAGCTCGGCAGCCGGCCGGCTCAAGCGATAGCCGCCGCCGGGTCCGCGCACACTCGCGACCAGTCCGCCCCGTCTCAGCTTCGCGAAAAGCTGCTCGAGATAGGACAGCGAGATGTCCTGGCTTTCGGCGATCTCGCAAAGCGATACGGGCTCGGTTCCTCCCTGGCGGTTCGCCAGATCCGCCATCGCCATTACCGCGTAGCGGCCTTTCGTGCTCAATTTCACGGCCGGACTCCTCGGCCCTGTCGCAATTTCCTTGCTCTTGGGGGGCGGCTTCGGTGTAGAACCACCGCCCCTGAAGGCCGGATGCAACGGGCTATTCGTGAGGCATATAGGTTTTCCGACAACCGTGGTCAACAATTCTGCCGAACCGACGCCGCATTGTCGTACAGGCCGTCACAAATGGGGGAATAAAAAGTTGACTCACCAGATAAGCCTTGGCTCGCCGCAGCCAGGCAAAACCCCGGAATTCTGAGATGCCCGAGATTATTCTCCCCGGTCCGGCCGGACGCATTGAGGTCCGCTACCAGCGCCAGAAGACGCCGCAAGCGCCCATGGCGCTCGTTCTGCACTCGCACCCGCAGTTCGGCGGCACGATGAACAATCCGCTGGTCTACGACCTCTATCATATGTTTCTGCGGCTGGGCTGCACATCCGTTCGCTTCAATTTCCGCGGCGTCGGCCGCAGCCAGGGCACCTTCGACAACGGTGCCGGCGAACTCTCCGACGCGGCCGCCGTGCTCGACTGGATGAACACGCTTTATGCCAACCCGACCTTTGTCTGGGTGGCTGGCATTTCTTTCGGCGCCTGGATCGGCATGCAGCTACTGATGCGGCGACCGGAGATTACGGGCTTCGTGTCGATTGCGCCGCCGGCCAGCATGTATGATTTCGCCTTCCTCGCGCCCTGCCCCGCCTCCGGCCTCATCGTGCATGGAACGAAGGACCAGGTCGTGCCGGAAGGCGATGTGCAGAAACTCGTGGACCGGCTCTCGGCCCAGAAGGGCATCAAGATTACCTATTCCAAGATCGACGGCGCGAACCACTTCTTCGACAAACACGAAGCCGACGTCTTGCAGGCGGTCGAGTCCTATGTGTCGAAGGTGATGAGTTCGCCGCGCGAAAGGCGCTGACGCGGTGTCGTGAACATGTCGGACGCGGCAGCACAATTCCAATCGCCGTTCCTGCGCACCTTCGTGGAGCGCGGATATTATAATGATTGCACGGACCGGGCGGCGCTCGATGCGCTTCTCGGCAAGGAGCGCGTCACCGCCTATATCGGCTTCGATTGCACGGCGTCGAGCCTGCATGTCGGCAATCTGGTGCAGATCATGACATTGCGGCGGCTGCAGCAGGCCGGGCACAAGCCGATCGTGCTGATGGGCGGCGGCACGACGAAGGTCGGCGATCCCTCCGGCAAGGAAGAGTCGCGGCAGCTGCTGACGCGCGAACAGATCGAAGCCAACAAACAATCAATCCTGGGATCGTTCATGCGGTTCCTGTCGTTCGACGGAAGCGAAACCGGCGCGATCATGGCCGACAACGCCGAGTGGCTGGACCGGCTTGAATACATATCGTTCCTGCGTGACGTCGGCCGGCATTTCTCCGTCAATCGCATGCTCACCATGGACAGCGTGCGCCTCAGGCTCGAACGCGAACAGCCGCTGACCTTCCTCGAATTCAACTACATGATCCTCCAGTCCTATGATTTCCTGGAACTCCATCGCCGCTATGGCTGCCGCTTGCAGTGCGGCGGCTCGGATCAATGGGGCAACATCGTCAGCGGCATCGATCTCGTGCGGCGGATCGACAACGTCCAGGTCTTCGGCCTGACCTCGTCGCTGATTACTACGGCAAGCGGGGCGAAAATGGGCAAGACCGCGCAAGGTGCGGTGTGGCTCAACGCCGATATGTGTTCGCCCTATCAATACTGGCAATACTGGCGCAACACGGAAGACGCCGATGTCGGCCGCTTTCTGCGGCTGTTCACCGATCTGCCGCCGGCCGAAATCGAACGGCTCGAACAACTCCAGGGCAGCGAACTGAACGACGCCAAGAAAGTACTTGCCACCGAAGCGACCGCCCTGTGCCATGGCCGCGAGGCTGCGGAGGAAGCCGCGGCGACGGCGCGGCGCACTTTCGAATCGGGAGAAATAGCGTCGGGCCTGCCCACCGTCGAATTGCCGCGCGCGAAACTCGAACAAGGCGTTTTGGTCGCCAACCTCGCCCATCTCGCTGGTCTGACGTCCTCCTCCGGCGAGGCGCGCCGCCTGATTCAGTCCGGCGGCATCCGCCTGAACGATGAAAGCGTCGCCGACGTCAAGGCAACGGCCGGCCTCGCCGACCTCACCCCCGAGGGGGTGCTGAAAATCTCCGTCGGCCGCAAGAAACACGCGCTGATCAAGCCGGTGTAATTACTGCATTCGCGCGTTCCTCCCCCATGCTTCGCACGGAGCAGGGAAAGCTGAGGCGATGGCAATGCATAGTTCGAAGAACTAATTACTGACCTTTCGGCTGCGCCGGAGCGGCCGGAGCCGCTGGCGTGCCGCCTTCGAAGATGCGGCGCAGGATGCCCGGCGCGAGGACGGAGAGCGGGTTGGTCGATACTTGCGGGTGATCGAGATCGCCGTGCAGCGTGTAGGTGATCCCGAACAGCCCTTCGCCTTTCTTCGAGACGAATACATTCCCGAGAATGGGAATCACGCCGAGGAGACCGTTCAGGCCGTACATCGGCGCCACCGCACCCGAGAGCGCGACCTGATTGGTGGCGCGGTCGATATAGCCGTCGGCCGTCAGCCCGAGCGATGGTCCCGTCGCCCGCGCGTCGTGGATGCTCACCACATCGCCGCTCATCCGGAAGGGAATGTGGACCGTGTCCAGCACGATGCCCTGCCCGCGCACCAGATCGGCCATCCCGCCCGGCGAACCGGAAGAAATCACGCGCGTGAAAAACGGCTGGTTGAGGAGGGTGCAATTGCGGATAATGAGTTCGCCGGTGGTCTCGGCGGTCCCCGGATTTTTCGGATTTTCGGCGCCGACCGGCGGCAAGGTCGCATCGAGGCTGAGCGTGCCGCCTTTCACGCTGGTCGTATCCAGCAGCGCACCGACAACCGCGCCGGCATCGTCGGCAGTCGCCGTGAGACGCCGCCGGCCGGCCGCCGGCGCCATCCTGACCGTAAGCGAACTCGTCGTTGTGAGACCGGCCCTGGCGGAGAGCGAGACGGGATGCCGTCCTGTTCCCGTGACATCGGCGGAAAACGGCGCAAACGCTACACCCTGGCGAAGCACAAGCCGGTCGAGATTCGCGGTGAGATGAAACGGCTCGCTGGATTGGGCTGCCCCGTTCTTTGCCGCCGAGGCGCCGGGCTTTTGTTTCAACAGGCCCGAAGCATCGAACGAATGGCCGGAAATGGCGATCTCGGCGCCGCCCTGTTTTCTGAATGTGAGAGCGAAATCATTGTCTGCGCCGGCGCGCACCGACGGCGCGGAGACACTGTCGATCGAGCCGTCGGCTGCGAACGCCACATTCGCCGATGCGGTGACCGCCGGGCCCTGAATATTGAGAGCCGCGGTGCGAAACGATCCATCCGTGTCCAATTGGGCAGCAATATGCGCGGTTGCGGGCGTTCCTGCCGGTTTGCGCCAGGCAATCAGATCGGCGGAGAGGACCGCCTGCGTCAGATCGAGATCGACATCGGCTGTCTGTAACTTTCCGCGATATCCCACGAGGTGGGCGCGCGCGCCGACCGGGCCGGTGAGAAAAGATTCCGGAGCGACGTTCAATGCGGTACGCGCGGCGTCGTCGAGCATTCCGCGGATATCGATTGTCGTGCTGACATTCCCGAGCGGCTTGAACGTTTCGAGCCAGTCGACATCGAGCGGGGTTGCGCCCAGCTCCAGTCTGCCTGCGGCGTGGAGCCTCGCATTGTCGACTGCGACATGGAGGGCGCCATTTGTGACTTTGGTGTGCGGTCCCAGCGCAATGGCGAAATTGTTCGCGGTGCCGTTCACCGACAGGCTTATCGCATCGAAGCTCACACTTCTGATTGTCGGAACGTGGAACGACGCGTCGAACGACCCGTTGCCCTGCACCGATACAGTATTGATGTGAAACCGGCTGGGATATTGCAGCGGTTTCATGTCGAGTAGCGAAAAGAGCTGCGGCAGGCCGCCGGATATATGCGCGTCGATGATGGCGGGTGTTCCGGGCACGTGCAGATTGGCAATCGCGACGCGCCCCTTTGTGAGGGTCAGCGGACCGACCGTGGCCGAGGCAACGTCGGCCTTGAAATTATCTCCCGTCAGGGATCCGCTCCCCGACACATTGGTGAGCGCCGTCAGCCCATGCAGATAATTGATTGTGGCGCCCTGTATCGGGAACGTCACCAGGACCGCATTATCGGGGACCGTGGAACCTGCGAATGCACTTGCAGGTATGCGCGTGTGGATCACCGCCGGTCCGAGATGGCCGGCGGTGATGTTCGTCGCGATCCAGGCGCGCGCGCCCGGCACGACGCGGAGCGGCCAGTATGCCAAGAGATCGCGTACGGTGATCGAATCGATGCGGCCATCCAGATCGAGTTCGGGCGACTGGTTCGCGGCAAGAACGATCCGGCCCGACAGCGCGGCCGACAACGAACCGCCGGACAATGCAGCCTGATCGAGAACGATGCTCCTGCTCGCCGAATCATATGTTCCTGCCAGCGTTGCACGTCCGAGACTCATTGGGTGTTCCAGGGCACCCGGCACGTCGATCCCGAGCTGGTCCATCGCGAGCATGAACGCGGAGGTGATATTTCCCGCCGCGTCGATCTTCATCGCGACACTGCCGGTCAGATGGGCGCGCGCTTCTTCTCCGGCGAGCGTCGCATCGTCGATAAGAAACCTGCCCGTCTGTCCGTCGTACCGGCCCGCCAGCCGAAGTGATTTGACGTGCAGAGGGCGGCCCAGCCCTTTCACATATCCGCTCGCCGCCAGTCCGATATCGGCGAACTTCAGCTGGGTGCCATGAACAAGCGTCCACGACCCCGTAAGGTCGGCGGTCATTTCGAGCGGTGCGAGATAACCGAATTTCTTTCCGTCACGCGCAAGCGCGGGGAGATTGAGACCGCTGATGCTCAGATCGCCGCTCGACAGGTCGCCGCGATCCGGAAAATGGATATTTGCGAAAACGCGCGCCGGTTTGCCGGCAATTTCGATCTGCGCGGCAAGGTTGGCGCTCGTCCCGCTGCCCGCGCCGGGATTGTCGCGCGGTCCGGAAACCTGGAGATCGGCGCGCGGCGCCACGACGAACGCACCGGTTTCCTCGTCGTAAAACGCCAGCCGCGCATCATGCACCGCGAAACTCTGCAGCGAAGATCCGTGGCCCTTGTTGTGGGAGATCGCATCGCGTATGCGCTGCAGGACGTCATTTTCGCCAGCACCGGATTGGAGTCCGAGGCGCAGGGAACCACTTCTGGTATGAACCAGCGTGAGCTGAACGCCAACGAGCGCAATGCGCTTGATGGCAATCCTGCCGCGCAAAAACGGGGCGGCCGCCAAACCGATTTCGGCCTTCGGCGCCTGCGCGATGATGTGCTGGCCCCGATCGAATACGCGCGTCCCCAAAATGACGAGATCGATCCGCCTTTCGCTCCGGTTCCATTCGAGCGCGGCTTCGTCGAAGCGGACATCGAGCCCGGGCAGGACCTGGTTCAGCGCGCTGCGGAGGTCGTCGCTGAAGGGGCCCAGGGACACCGGGCCGATGAGAACGCGAAACAGCAATCCCAGGCAGAAGAACGCAGACGCGGCGGCAACGGCCACGCATACCCACAGGGCCCGCCGTAAAATCCTCGAAACGTATGTGCCGCCAGCGCGCAAAGCGCCCAGATTCAATTCCAATATCCTAACCCGCTCGGGAACCTGCCCGGCCCGCGGCCCCGGCTTGCAAGAGTGCACAACTCAGCTTATCGCCTGGGCCCCACGAGGCGCAAACAGCAGGGCGGGCGTATACTCCGCGAGACCCCTTTGGCAAACGATCTTTTGTCCGGCGACCGGGCGCCGGCGTTCAAGCTCAATACCGATGGCGGCGTTGAAATCTCCGCGGCCAGGCTCAGGGGCAAGCCCTTCGTCCTGTACTTTTACCCCAAAGACGACACATCCGGCTGTACCAAAGAGGCAATTTCCTTTTCGGAAGCGAAAGAGGAATTCGATTCGCTCGGCATACCGGTGATAGGAATTTCCAGGGACGGTGTGGAGTCTCACAAGAAATTCCGGAAAAAGCACAAGCTGGAAATCATTCTTGCGTCCGATCCCGAACTCGAAGCCGCGAATGCCTATGGCGTCTGGGTGGAAAAAAGCATGTATGGACGGAAGTACATGGGAATGGAGCGGGCCACGTTTCTTGTGGATGAAAAGGGAAAAATCCGCGAAGTGTGGCGAAAAGTTAAAGTTCCCGGTCACGCTGCGGCCGTGCTGGAAGCAGCCAGAAAACTTTGATCTGCACGCATTGATTGTGTCGCGATCGGTATCTCCTGGGACCGCGGGCGTCCCCGCCCGCCCTTTCCTGAAACACGCCATGCGTGACCAAATGCGGGCGCGGACGCCCGCGGTCCCAGAAAAAACTTTCGCAATTAAGCCTAAATTACTACTCCGCCCCTAAATCATCTATCGTTATGATCTGCGTCGCACGACTCTATCCCCCAGAAAATCGTTCAAAGAGATGCCTGCAGCTTTTGCTCTATATGACTGATCGCGCCGAGGATGTCCCTCAGGGAAATTTCCGCGGAATTTTCAGGCATCAAAAGACCTGAACGGCCGATGTTTCGATCTTCTGGCGCAGAAGCGGATGAAGCCCGCGCCGCGGGATCATGTCCGTCCTTGTACCCAGGATATCAGCGGCAAGCTCTTTGATGTCCATGAGCTGATAAAGCCCGATGGCGGCCAATTCATGATCGAAAAAAGATCGACGTCGGATGCCCTGCCCGCTTCGGCGCGCGCTGTGGAGCCAAAGAGATAAACATGCGTCACACCGGCTCTCTTCAGGTCGGGCTCCGACGCCTTTAGTTTGCGGATCGCTTCGTTGCGGGTCACGGCTTATTCGCGGCCAAATCGTTCGCTTGGATCGTATCAGCCCCTGCCCAACCTGAAAACTGCGGCCGGCCGGAAATAATCGGCAGGCGGAAACGGGGCCTGTTTCCCTCCTGGGACCGCGGGCGTCCTCGCTCGCCCTTTCTTTAGGACTATCAACTGGCAGACCATGCTTGACCAGATGCGGGCGAGGACGCCCGCGGTCCCGGGGAGAATGCTTGCCGAGACGACGGAGGGGGACAGTTATTCCTGTCACCAAGGTCTGAGGTCTGCATCAAGGCGGATGTCCGGCATCAGGGCGCCTGCGCCGCAGCCGCCGCGCGCGTGAAAATCAGCGTCACGCGCATGCCCTGCCCCGCAACCGATGTCACCTGCACCTGGGCCTTCGCGTTCTCGCGCAGTGATTGCACGATCAGGGCGCTGAGCTTGCCGCGCCTGGGCCATTCGAGCCCTTCGGGCAGGCCCACGCCATTGTCGGCGATTGTAACCCTGCAGCCATTGCCGTCCGACACGCTTTCCAGCGTGATCGTGCCGCCGGGGCGGCCGACAAAGGCATGTTTCAGCGCGTTGGTCAGCAATTCATTGACCACAAGTCCCGCGGGCATGGCGACATTGACCGACACCGGATAGGCATCCACCTTGAGTTCGAGCCGCACGCCCTCGACGGCATGCGCATGCAACGCTGCCGCCGCGACATCGCTCAAGTACACACCAAGGTCCACTTCGCCCGCTTCGTCGCTCGGGTCCAGAAGTGAGTAGAGAATCTTCAGCGCTTCGATCCGCCCCGCCAGTCGCTGGAATGGCGCGGTATCAATCAAGCCGTCCGCATTGCGCGCTTCCATGCGCATCAGCGCGGTAATCATCTGCAAATTGTTCTTGACCCGGTGCTGAATCTCCAGAAGCAGCGCGTCCTTCTCACGGATGCGCTTCTGGAGTTCTTCCGGCTCCTCCTGCCGGTGAAGACTGACCTTGACGAGGGCGGCGAAGCGATAGGCCGGAACGCCGTTCTCATTCTGGATGACGTTGGAATAGGCGTCGACACTTTCATCCTGCCCGCCCTCGCCGGTCACCAGGAACGTGCCCAGAAAATCGCTGCCCCCGGCGATGGCCCGGCCCAGATCGAGATTTAAAGCCGGATCGGCGCAAGGGGCCTGAAGCACGCTCCACGGTTTTCCCTCAAGGTCCGCCGCGGCCAGCCCAGAGATCCGTTCGAACTCCGGATTGACATAGACGATGCGTTCCTTCGCCCCCATCTGCGACACGATGATTGCAATCGGCACCTGATCGAGAAAGCGCCGGAACTGCTCGCTCTCCAGCGCGTCCGCCAGATCCGGAGTCGCGACCAGCGCCTCTATCTGACTGGCTTCCTCAGCGCTCCGCTCGTCGCTCATGATGGCGTGGTCCTGACATTGCAGATCGGCCCTTCCTCGCCCGAACCATAGCGCCTGCCCGCAGCGATGGCGAATTTGGGGTCTGGTGTCGGGCTGATGCTGTCGTACCGGTCACTTTGGCTCAACGGCCGAAGGCCGGCGGGATCAGGCTGCTTCGAGGCGCGCCAGTTCGGTCTCGAATTCGAAGCAGAAATACGGTCGTGGACCAATGTTCACCGGCCAACGGGACGGTTCGGTCGAAGGCCGGAGCTAAACGCAAGTGAATGTTGGTCCAGCTATCCATTGGCTTGGCCTACAGATAGACTACGATCTCGCCGAGGCCATGAAACACGCACGCGCAATCAAGGTGAAACGGCTGTGGGACGCGGCATGAACAACTTGCAACTCCGAACTGAATTTCCGCAATGAAGTCCAACACCCATCCTGTCTTCCATAATTGACGCGTGGACATTTGTCACCTATGGTTGACAGATGATCGAAGTCCGCGAGACAGGGATCTTTTCCGAGTGGCTTTCCGGGCTACGGGATGCCCGGGCGAAGGCAGAGGTCGCCCGTCGGGTGCGCCGCCTGGCGCTTGGAAATCCCGGGGACGTAAAGCCGATTGGCGAGGGCGTGAGCGAGCTTCGGATCCATTATGGTCCCGGATACCGGGTCTATTTTGTGCAGCGTGGGAATCTTTTGATCGTCCTGCTCTGCGGCGGTGACAAGCGCGCCCAGGCTGAAGATATCGCCCGGGCTCTGAAGCTGGCGAAGGAGGTTTGAAATGACCATCGAGACCCGGCCGTTCGATCCGGCCGCTTATCTGGACAGTCCGGATGCGATCCTCGCCTATCTTGACGGCGCCTTTGCGGATGGGGATTCCGGCGAGATCGCCGATGCGCTGGGCGTGGTCGCCCGCGCGCGCGGCATGTCACAACTCGCCGAGGAGACCGGCCTGACCCGGCAGGCGCTCTACAAGGCTCTGAGCAGCGACGGAAACCCGGAATTCGCCACTGTCATGAAAGTCATTCGGGCGCTCGGGTTACGTCTCCATCCCGAGCCCGCCCCGGCCGCCTGACAGTTCGCGGTACAGCGTGCGGGATCGGCGTTCGGCCGCTTGACGGTTCTACACGTAGCCTGGCGACGCTTCGTTCTGTAAATTGCCGGAGCAGATGTAGCAATACTCTAAAGTACTGGTTTCTGTCGGCGACGGTGAACATTGTTCCAGACACTGAATTTGTGGAACAAGTCAGCCTTCGGATCACGCGGGGCCAAACGCGGGCGAGGACGCCCGCGGTCCCAGGAAAAAAATCTGTCGCGATTACGACTCGATTGCCGCTCCGGCCTCAAATCTCGTGCGTAGCGCAATTCGATGACATGCCGTTCGCGCGGGCGAACTCTTTCTGGCTCAGTCAGGTCTCGTCGAGACGATGGCTTCCGTCCACGGGAGCGTTGTGCTGAAAGATCAAGCGTGTTCTCTTCGCTCTGCGATTGATTCTCCGCGCCGGACTGGTATTCGCACATGCAGGCGGGCACTCTCTTTACCGACGATTTCTTGCGCGAAGGCATCCGCGAGACGCCCGATTGGCAAGAATTCGATCCGGCCAAATTTAATGCATTCAACGCAACGCTGAAGGAAATCTTTGCACCTTTCGAAGTGGGCGCCATCCACAACGAGGCCGATACCGAAGAACGCGTCATCTACAGGGTCTTGGGAGCGCTCGGCTGGGACGGTCTTATACTGCGGAAGAACACGATGGCCCCGAAGGGCCACGAGGATATACCGGATGCGCTCCTGATTGCCGATGCCGGCGCCATGGCGCTCGCGGACAAGGCCAGGAAGCCGGCAGACAAATTTCGTCAAGGCGTTGTCGTGTGCGAGTCGAAGAAATGGGAGCTCGGCCTCGACTCCGGCCAGGGCGACGCCGTGCCTTCAACTCAGATGCTGCGTTACCTTACCCGCGCAGACGTGATGTCCGATGGGCGCATCGCCTGGGGTATTCTCAGCAATGGGCGAAACTGGCGGCTGTATTATCAGCGGGCGAAGTCCAGATCGGAACAATTCATCGAATTTGACCTCGGGGCGTTGCTGGGTATCGAAGGTTATAATCCCGGTCTGTTCTCGCCTGACGCAGAGGAAGCGCCGCATTTCCTCAAAGCGTTTATCCTCATGTTTCGTCGCGAAGGGTTCGCCGCAACCCCTGAGCGCGAACAGACCTTTCACGAATTCGCACTTGCCGAAGGTAAGCGATGGGAAGCATCCGTCGCCAAGGACCTTAGCGATCTTACTTTCAATAAAGTGTTTCCGGGATTCATTCGGGCCATTGCAGGAGCCGCACCAGAATCCGGCCTGCAGGACGTAAGACAAGCGGCGCTGACGCTTCTTTACCGGCTGCTGTTCATTCTTTATGCGGAAGACCGCGATTTGCTGCCAAGGCGTGACAAGCGGTACGAAGATTCCAGCCTCTCCAAGGTCAGGCGCGAGATTGCCGCGCTGATTGATGGGGAGGGCGCTCTCAGCGCTAAAGCGTCACATCGCTGGCATTATCTTAATACGCTGTTTCATCTTGTTGATGAGGGGGACCATGGAATCGGTCTCCCGCCCTACAATGGCGGCCTCTTCAATCGCAATGAGCACGCACTCCTCGAGAAAATCGAAATTTCCGATGCCGTGCTGGTTCCGCTGCTTGACACGCTGTCTCGCACTCCCGGCGACAAAAAGCTCATAAACTATCGCGATCTTTCTGTTCAGCAGTTGGGCTCGATCTACGAGAGGTTGCTCGAATATGAGCCTGTCCGAGGGAACGGTGAAATCGAAGTCCGGCTCAATCCCTTCGCCCGAAAGGGTTCTGGTAGCTATTACACGCCCGACGAGCTTGTCGCGCTGATCATTGAACAGACGGTCGGGCCGCTTGTCGACGAACGGCGCAAGAACTTCCAGGACAAGGCGAACGCGCTCAAAAGTGCACGAACGCCCGTCAGCGAGCGGTTGGAATCGCTTCGCGTGCACGATTACGCCTCCACACTCCTGGAACTGAAAGTCTGCGACCCCGCCATGGGAAGCGGGCACTTCCTCGTCAGGCTTGTGGACTATCTCTCCGACGCGGTCATCGAGGCGCTTGCCGAAGCCCCGAATGACGTGTCGTGGGGGAAATACGCATCGCCCCTCGCCGCCCGTATCGCCGCGATCCGTGAGCGCATCTTTGGCGAAGCGAATGCCAACGGATGGAGCGTACGTCAGGATCAGCTGGAAGACCGCATGATCGTGCGGCGCATGGTGCTGAAGCGCGTCGTCTTCGGCGTCGACAAGAACCCGATGGCAGTGGAGCTCGCGAAGCTCTCTTTGTGGCTGCACACCTTCACTGTCGGCGCTCCGCTCTCCTTTCTCGATCATCACCTGAGATGCGGCGATAGCCTTTTTGGCGAATGGGTACTGAAGACCGAGCGCGAGCTGTCGGACGCCGCCGGTATGTTCGTTCACGGATGGGTGGTCCAGGCGAAGCAATCTTCAAAGGGAATGCTCGCCATAGAGACATTGGCCGATGCGGATTTGGCCGAAGCCAGAAAATCGGCGGACACCTTCGACGGCGTGCTTGAGGCGACAGACCCGCTCATCCAATTGCTCAACTTCTGGCATGCCTGCCGTTGGTTGCCGACGAGCCGGGAGCGGGAACGCGCGAAGCAGGATCTGTTGCAGGGAGCATTCGGCGATCCCATCGATCTTCTGACCGGCCGCGTCATGATCGAAGTTGAAAGCGGCAGTAAGGGTGAAGCGCGAAGCAAAGCCGACGAACGCGGTGAAGTACTAAAACAAACGGCAGGCCAACTACTGGAGGAAGCCACGCTATTGGCAGCCCAGGAACGCTTTCTTCATTGGGAAGTGGCCTTCCCAGGGGTGTGGGCGAATTGGGAAAGCACCGATCCAAACGGAGGCTTCGATGCAATCATCGGCAACCCACCCTGGGATCGCCTCAAAATGCAGGAAGTGGAATGGTTTGCCGCCCGAAAACGCGAGATTGCACTGG
>DATAYG010000158.1:0-56446 GCA_036272695.1 Rhizomicrobium sp.
ATTCTGCAGCTGGATATCGAAGGTTTCGAACAACGCGCGCTGTCGGGCGCGATGCATATCATCAGGCGCGACCGGCCGCTTCTGATAATCGAGACAATGCCCGAGGAAAAGTGGTTGCGCGAGAATCTCTGGCCCCTGGGGTATCGCGTTGGCGAAACTATTCTGGAAAACACGATCGTTCGCTGTGGTGCCGCTTCTGCGGCCTCGGGCTGGCGCCAAGAACCGGCATAAGTTTATCGATTTTCCTCCGAAGACCCGACGGACGAAGTGATCCCATCGGGATCTATGCCAGGACGGGCCAGTTTGATTGGCGGGTAACGCAGTCCCTGCGCCAGTCTGGAGACGGCTCTCAATTGTGCTCGCGCGACGTTGAGTATGTCCCTTTCCGGCGATTCCGGCTGCCCGCTAAGGGTCCACAAAAGAAGCAATGACGTTACGAACAAACCAGCGCCAGCGGTTACGTCCAGGCCAAGGCGCCAGACGCCTCCAATGTGCACAATGAAATTGATGGCCCATACACCGGAACTCATTACGACCGCCGCTGTAAACGGCCGCCAAAAGGCGCGTATGTAGTCTGCCGGCGAAACATCGATGGTGCGGCCCACGGCGAAGAACAGCGTCGGCAAGAAAATCAGCGTGACAAAAAACCTGGTGGCAGCGACGAGTTGGAGATCGCGCGTAATGACGGCAACGGGGGTGACCGCGATGCAGAGAAGCAGCAGACGCAGCCATTGCATGCGGGCTCCAAGCTGCGGAATTCCGAGCGCGTCGAAGGTCGTATAGGCGCCGCTCGCAAGCCCCAACAACCCGGCGGACAACGCGAGCCAGACGACCAGCGGTTCGAGTCCTGTCCACTTTGGACCCAGCAACACGTGGACCATGTCATGTGCGATAAGCGCCACACCGATACCTGTCGCCGCGCAGATGATCACGGACCAGTATAACACCTGAAGATAGAGCTCGCGTAGCCGGGGAAGGTCGTGCTGCGCTTTTGCCATGACGGGATAGAGCACGGCGACCATCGGCTCGTTTAGCTCTCGCGAGGGGCTTGACGCGACGTCTGTCGCAACCGAATAGCGTCCCATTGCGGCTGCCCCCGCGACACCGCCGATCGCAAACAGATCGACCTGGAAGTTCAGATACCAGCCGATCGTCCGGATCAGTGTCCAGAACGAGAACGACCATACCTCTCTGATCTTTGCCAACGAAAGGCGGGGGCGGTATGGATGCATTGCATAACTCAGCACGATCGTCGCTATCGCGAACGAAATCATGCCGCCGACAAGCGCCCAGTAATTCCGCAATGCAATCGCCAGGGAGATTGTGACAACAAAAGATATGAGTTTCGGATACAGATTGTAACGAAACAACCTGTCGAATTCGAAATTTCGACGAAAATCCAGCGCCCCTACGTTTTCAAAGCCGCCGATGGCCGACCGTAACGCGAGAAATCGCATCACTGGTACGACGGTTGGGTTGTGAAAATAGAATTGGGAGACAGGCGCCAAAATCACGATTACCAGGGCGATTCCAAGACCGATCAGAATGGAAATTGTCCAGCATGTGTCATAATCCTCGCGCACGGGAGCGGGATGGCGAATGATGGCAAGTTTCTGCCCCGTCTGATTGAGTACTTCCAGCATCCCGACGACGATCATTGCCATAGCAACGACGCCGAAATCCGATGGATTCAAGAGGCGCGCGAGAATAATCGTGCTGACGACGCCCGTCAGGCGGATCGCCCAGCGCGCGGCAATCATCCAGAACGAGCCACGCACGATGTGTTCGCCGAGCGACTTCTCGCGCTTACTATCGTTAGTCAGCACTGGCCCCTCATATGCGGATCGACGCCCTGGCTATGGTGCCGGACGGCTGCCGCTGGCCGGAGCATGGTCTCTGGGGCGCATCAAACTCGATTCGCATCGTCTACTTTCGCCGCGCGGGTTTGTCGCCATCCGGTGGCCAGTTTCTCCAGTCTCCATTGACACGCCTGCAATATGCGTTCTGAATATCCTCCCAGTGATTTTCGGCGCAGGCTCCCCTTCCATCGGGAATAGACGCGGCCATCGTATTTGAGTTTGTAGCTGGCTTCGCCCGGGCCGAAGTCAAACCGTCTGATCCCCTCCAGGACTCCCTGTTCGAAAATGCGGAAAAACAGAATGTGACCGGGCCCGTATCGCCGGTATTGAGGATCGAACACCGGATAGCAGATGTGCACGGTGTCGCCGCAAAGTAGGCCGAAGTTCGAGGCAATCCAGCTCCCGTTACAACGAAGGGTCGAAAGCAGGGGACGGCAGAGGGATGTTTCCGGCTCGCGCAACAAACGGAAGAGAGTGCGGGCTCGCCATGAGACGGACAGGCCATCCTTCACACCGGTACGGCGATATTGGCCGCGCTTTGCCGACATCAGCGTTTCCAATGCAGCCGAAGGATCGGCAGCGTGCAGCTCAAAGGAGAGCGGACCTGAATCTCTGGTCAGCTGACGTACCGATCGGGCGACCGCCTTGACGAAGTCCTTGTGCTTAGTAGTCAGGGTTGCAACAAACCGGTCGAAATCCTCCACCTCGACCAGCACGCAATCGACTTTTTCCGCATCCTGAAACGAATCTGGAATTAGCTCGCGTATCGCACGATCAAAGCGCAGAGAGGAGAGATTTGCCGCATTCAGCAGGGATTGGGAATCGAACGACATGGAAACGTTTCCAATGATACCAAATTGATCGGACAATGAGCCTCCGACCTGCTCGCCATGCCGCAACAGCGAACGGCCACGCCTGATTTGAAAGGGAAGAAAGCCCGCCTCGCCATTGGTTCCACGTATCGCGAGGACACGCACGCCACCGCGCGCCTCGTGAACAGCGCGGCAAAAGGCGTAGCTTAAGAAAGGACTCCGCGTCGGGAGACCAGCGAGCAGACCGTTCCAAGTTTCGATCTGCCCCAGTGAGAGCGCCTCGATGTCATGCAACGTGGCCTGCACGGCTCAACTCCACCCTCTAATACAAACTGCCCCTTCCCAGGGTGTCTCTCCGAATCGGGGAACGGGAAACGGATTTTCATCCATTGTGACGACTCTATGACCCTGTCCTAGGAAGCGTTGGCGAGTTCGCCGGATTGCAGCCTTCTTGCAGCGACCAAGCACGGACTGCAAGTGGCGTGGACGGGATTCCGCCGAGCTGGCCGAAGAAAAAATCGAAATATCCTTCCATCCACGCCAGAAACCGGGCGAGATCTGTCTGATCCTTCACATAGGGGGTGTAGCCAGGGATGAGCGATGGACTATGATAGCTGATCACAAAAATCCGGTGGCCATCGTTGAGCATGGCGCGTGTAAGTCGCTTGCACTCGTCGAGAGTGCTGCCCTCGGGCGTGAGGCGGATGCGGTTAAGAATACCGAGGCGGGCGGCGACTGCAGGCAATTTCAGTCTCCGTCCCGTGGGTGAAGCGAGCCAGGCGTAGAGCGGTGCGGACAGCCTCCGTGCGGCACCGACCTCTCCGATGGTGACGGGAATTTCCAGAACGGACCTGCCCGATGCCAACCAATAGGGATGAGAGGACGCACCTTCGTAGCTCGGCGCGAGAGCGACCGAAGAGGAGCCCGGCAGAACGCTGCAATCGATCTCGTAGCCAAAGTCGCGAAGCATGGCGGGTGTGAATTCCCCGGCGCCGTAACGCCCTGCGCGATAGAGGCGCGGAGTAACGCCGAAATTTCTCTCGACAGTGCGCGTGAGAATCTCGAGCTTGCGGCGCTGCAGATCGAAGGGCAGGTTGTTCGCAAAGGAATTATGCTCCGTAATCTCCTCTTCGTGCGGAGGCGTCACCCAGGGGTGCAGTTGGGCACCGACCTCGCACGCGCCGGATTGCAGCAATTCGAGCAGTGGCAAATAGCCATCCTCCTGGCTCGCGACGGGGTAATCGACGGCGTAGGTGGGGATGAGGCCATAAACTTCGAAAACGCGATGGGCCTGCGCCTGGCTGGCAATATTCCTCACACTGCGATTGTCGGCAGAGAAGGGCTTGTCCCAGTCGAACTCCTCCTCGGCATCAATGATAACCAGCAGGCGTGGCGCCTCATCGGCGGAAAATACCACGACGTCGCGGCTTCGTTCGGGCAGCATCGCCGGATTATGGTTTCGGATCGTATGTCGCTCCCTCAATGCAAAGCAGATGGATTTCCACCATGTTGGGAAACCCGAGAAGCCCCTACAGCACACGGCTGGCGTCTTCGACCCATGCGGCGCAGCCTTCTCCAGGATACACGAACGCGGAGGCCCTGTTCCATTGTTCCGCCCAAATAGTAGCCGGCCCCGGGCAATATGCACACAAATCGGCAAATATCCGCTAATGGACCCGTAAGCTGGCGTGGTAATGTTCGCCTCGCAAGATTAACATTGCGGTTGGCTGTCCCATAAGGCAGAGGGTCGGAGTGGGGCTGTGCAAACAACTGGACTGGTTTCACTGCGTACCGGAGAATTCCGACCCGCGGCGACGAAAAAATGAACGGGCACCACGAGGTCAGCGTCGTCATCCCGGCCTACAATTCCGAGGCTACGATTGCACGCGCGCTCGAATCCGCGATCGGCCAGAGCCGGCCACCACTGGAAATCATTGTCGTGGACGACTGCAGCACGGACGCGACGCGGGAAATCGTCTCGGAATATGCCAGCAGGAGCGTCAGAACGATCATTCTTCCGTGTCGCTCCGGCGCAGGCGCCGCACGCAACGCCGGAATCCGGGCGGCCTCGGGCGATCTCACAGCTTTCCTGGATTCTGACGACGAATGGCTGCCGGAAAAACTCGAAAAGCAGGTCGCGATGATCGAGTCCGATTCCCGACTCTATTTCGTCGCCTGCGCCTCGCGTCTGGTCTCGGCGGCGGGAACGGACCTGGGGGATACCTACCGTGGCCAGCCAGTGGTCACAGGCGAGGAAGCATGGAAGGCGCTCCTCGCCTGCAACTTCGTGGCCACCCCCACCGTGCTTGTCTGGCGACGGCATGTCCTCACGGCGGGTGGCTTCAACGAAAAAATGAAAATTGGCGAAGACCAGGACCTTTGGATTCGCCTCGCGCTCGCAGGCCCGCTCGGCTATGTTCACGAAAACCTCGTGCGGGTTTATATGCGGGAGAACAGCCTCTCAAGCTGGGCTTTAGCTGACTTGCTCACCTACACAATGCCGATGGTAGAGGGCCATCTTGCGACGCTCCGGGGCCGACTGACCCCCCGGGAGATTCGCCGGATCAGGGGAGAGCGGCTTAACCGTTTCGGTAGGGTCGCCTATACGCGGGGCGAATTTGGCAATGGCTTTGGCCTCCTCGCCCGTTCGATGCTTCTGGGCTACCGGCCGCTGGAAAGCACGCTGTTCATGGCCTCGGCGTCGCCGCCCGCGATGTGGCTCAAGCGGCAGTTAGGTCTTAGGGCTTCACCATGAGTCTCCGCGCCGCCGTCAGGTCGCTCGCCTACAGGTGGGGTGCCATGGACCTCTTTCATCGCACCAGCCACAGCGAATGTCTGACTGTCGTGATGTTTCATCGCGTCCTGCCCGGGAAGGAGAGGGAGCGTATGGAGGCTGATCCGCTTTACACGGTCACGCCGGAACTGCTGCTCGAAATCGCCACGTTCCTGAAACAAAACTATGCCGTTATAGGTATCAAGGATGTAATCTCGTCCCTCAACCGTGAACGACCGCTGCCGCCGCGTCCCGTGTTGGTAACCTTCGACGACGGTTGGCGCGACAATCTTGAATGGGCGATGCCCGCGTTGCGTGGAATTCCATGGGTGCTGTTCGTCGCGGCAGATGCAGTATCCGAACCGGAATACTGGTGGCAGGAAGTGCTGCTGTGGGCACTGCGCACGGGACAAGCGAGTTTCGGCGAATTGTGGGAAGCCGCTACACCTGCCGGAGTAGAGTCCGAAGGCGTGGTAAACCGTCCGGACATTCTGGCCCTGCTTATTCGATATGGCGACCTCGCGCCAGATCGCAGGCGCACTGTCCTGGTCCCACTAGAGACCGTGCTTCGGAGCCGCTGCAACAAGCGCCACATGCTGAGCACGGCTGAACTGGCGGCGCTGCAGAAAAATGGCGTAAGCATTGGATCGCACGGCGCATCGCACCTGCCCTTCACAATCATGACGGATCCTGCCGGCGATCTGATGCGCGCCATGCAATGGCTGCGGAAGCTGCAGGGGACGCCGGTGCTCTCGTTTCCGCATGGCCGCTACAATGCAACCGTGCTTCGGGCGGCACGCGAACTTGCGTGTGCGGCGATATTCACGAGCGATCCGGTCCTGAATCCATGTCCCGGCGGCTGGCTGCAAAGCGACCTGATTGGAAGGGTGTCGATGATCCCGGCGAATGTGACAGACAACGCCGGAAGATTTGCACCGGACCGGCTCGCGTCCCAGCTATACCTGCGCGACGTAGCAAGCCCCACTGGGCGCGCCGCATGAATCCCGTAAGGTAGAAATGCGCGACTATTTTCTGGTTGCAGCAATCGCGGCCGGCCTCGCCGCGGCGCTGGCTTATCCATTCGCCGGGTTGATTCTCTGGACATGGTTCACCCTGGCGAATCCACATGACGAGGTTTATTCCTTTGCGCAGTCTCTTCCACTCAACTTGGTCATAGCCGTAGTTACGGTAGCAGCGTGGCTTCTCTCGCGCGAACGCAAATTGCCACCCCAACAATTTCTGATCTGGGCGATTGCAATTTTCCTCGTCTGGATCACTTTCAATTCATTCTTCGCGGTCGATCCCGCCTGGTCGTGGCCGTATTGGGACCGAACCTGGAAAACTTTTGCACTAGGATTATTGATCGCGGTACTTGCCACGACACCGGTACGAATTCACGCCGTCGTATGGGCATGCGTCCTGTCCCTCTTCTATTACGGGGTCAAGGGGGGCCTCTTTACGCTGATTACCGGGGGTGTAAATCACGTGATTGGCCCACCGAACTCCCAGATAGGTGACAACAATGCGCTGGCGCTGGCACTTCTAGTGACCATCCCGCTTGCCGACTATCTCCGTCGCCAATCTGCCAACCGGTGGATTTCGCTGGGAATTGGCGCCGCGATGGCCCTGACGATCCTGTCCGTAGTCGGAAGCTATTCGCGAGGCGGTCTAATTGGTCTCGGTGCCCTTGCATTGGCGGGCCTGTGGCGTACGCGCCGCAGAATGCTTTATCTCGCACTTGTTGGTTCCGCCACAATTATCATTGTTAGTTTCATGCCGGATGCGTATTGGCACAGGGCCGACACGATTCAATCCGCTGAAAGCGATCCATCCTTCCATGCTCGAACAATCGCCTGGCAGGTTTCGTTTGACTGTGCTGTGGATCATTTCCCATTCGGCAGCGGATTCTATAGCACACAGCTCCCCACAGTTTACAACCACTACTTTCCAAATGAGGAGGCACACGCCGCGCATAGTATTTTCTTCCAGGTGCTCGGTGAGCAAGGTTTCATTGGATTGTTGATTTATTTGTCGATTATTTGGGGTGCATATGCAAACTGCGCCGCCATAATCAAATCCGGCTCCAGGTCACCTCAGTTCGAGTGGGCCGTTACGCTGGCTCGAATGATCCAAGTGAGCTTGTTCGTGTTTTGTGTCGGTGGAGCGGCACTCAGCATGGCTTATTATGATTTATTCATAATCTGCGTCTCGCTGACAATCCCCTTGGCGCAGATCGTCGCGCCAAAGCGCTCCAGACTCGCAGATCACGCTGCAGCGTCGCCTCACCCGATATCATATACGCAAACGATGCTGACGCGTTCGTGACGGTCAATCCGCTCTTCCGTGCCGTTTTCAGCAGCGGGCCCATTACCCAGCCCTCTTTTTTCATTCACAAAAAATATATTGCCAACCCCCCAATGATTTGAGACAGTTGCCCGGTCCCTTGAACGGCCGCAAAGGATTGGCGGAATCCATGCCCCCGGATTCTCATTTCTCGACGGTTCGTGCGACTGTCGAAAAGCGCGGCTATCCGGAATCCTGCATTTTGGCAATTTATCAGAGACGGTGATTGGAAAAACTGTTGTCGCTGCGTCCGGCGGCAGTGGACAAAAAAACGCGAGGGCGGATGATATTAAGGATGGCGAGGCGAGCGGCGGCCCCTTTTGTCGTCAACTATCACGGACATGTTGTGTGGTGGTTTATTATTTGCTTGGTGGCTCTTGGCTCGAGCACGGCCGGGAGGGCAGAGACTGAGCGGGGCGCGGAGATTGTTACGTACAGAGTAGCCAATTACGGCTCGCGCGAAGATCATCTGTTTGTGACGTTTGGCGCCGCATTCGCGCGCGGCGACGTGCCGCCTGGGACCAAGATCGAGGCCGTTGACGAGCACGGTACGGTGATTCCACTTCAGGTAGACCGCAAAGCAACGCATCCGGACGGTTCGCTGCGGCACGCAGTTGTGACGCTGCTCATCCCCCACCTCGGCTCTGGCCAGGAGATGCCGGTCACGTTGCGCCGCTCGGAGAGAGCCATCGCCACGGACGTCGCGGTCTCCACCTCCAGTTTGCCCTCTGACTTCGATGCCGTTGTCGATCTGAACCTTGGAGGCCATCACCTTGTGGCTACGGCACGCGCGCTGCTGGCACAAGGCAGACCCGAGACCTGGCTCTCTGGACCTCTTGTCACCGAATGGTGGGTGTCCGGACCATTCACGGACGGGCGCGGGGTCGCCGACCCGCATCTCTATGCGAGGTTCGGCATACGATGCTACGGCAAAGGGCAGCCGCTGCGGCTGGACATTGCGGTCGAAAACGACTGGACGTTCGTCCCCCACCCGCGTACCGAAGTCTACGATGCCGAAATCCGCATAGGCGGCAAGATCGTATTCACGAAGACGGGGATGATTCAGCCCGCCCAGACGCGGTGGCGCAAGGGATTCTGGTGGAGCGAGCCCGTCTCCGTCTATGTCAAACAAAACCTCGACTATCTCAAAAAGGCGCGTGTTATCCCGAACTACGATCCCGATCTGCACGTTTCGGAAAAAGCTCTCGCGAACACCTATAAGCGCTTTGAGGCGTCCGACCGCGATCCGATGGGCGCCGGAACCATTATGAAATACATGCCGACAACGGGGGGGCGGCCGGACATTGCCCCGTTGCCGCAATGGCAGGCAATGTATCTCCTGTCAATGGATCCCCGCGCCTACCAAATGACGCTGCAAGAGGCCGACCTCGGCGCAGGCTTTCCTTCCCACTACAGGAACAAAAAGACCGGCAGTCCGACAGTCCCCGAAGACGATCCGAATATCAGCACCGACGGCGATCTATTCGGCAGGCCCGGTCAACTGGAGGTGCCGGACACAGGCGGTTACCGAAGCCTGCTGATCCCTGATACTGCCCACGAGCCCGCCCTGGACTTCGTACCTTATCTCGTGACCGGCGATCGCTTCTACCTGGAAGAACTGGAGTTCTGGGCCGAATGGAACGCAATGGACTGCGGGCCCAAGTATCACGGCTTTGCCACAGGACTCGTCAGTTGGGGGCAGGAACGCGGTCAGGCGTGGTCGCTGCGCACGCTCGCACAAGCGGAATACATAGCTCCCGACAATGATCCGCTAAAACCGGTTCTGCGGCGTCAATTGAAAGCAAACATTGCTTGGTACGATGCGCGTTATGTGAATAATCAAGCTGCCAATGCTCTTCATATCGTAGCGCAACCGGACGCCCCGTATGACGGAGGCCGGGGATTTGCCCCGTGGCAGGACGATTTCTTCACGTGGAGCATAGGTTACGTACAATCTCTCGGCGATGCTGCGGCGCTGCCCTTGCTGCGCTGGAAGGCCGGTTTCGCAGTGGGGCGGATGACAGCCCCGGCTTTCTGCTGGGTTCTTGCGCCTTCCTACACGCTGCTGGTGCGGGACAGTGCCGAAGCGCCTGATTACAACGATTTGGCCCGAGTTTATCGCGAGACAGTCTCGAACAGGTTTCCCGGCGCCCTGCACTCGGAATGTGCGAGTCCGGATATGGCCGCAAAACTTGGGCTGCACGTTGCCGGAGAAATGATTCAGCACGCGGAGGCGCCGGACGGATACTCGGCCTATCTCCAGGCCGCACTTGCGGCAGCAGTCGATTCCGGGTCTCACGGCGCGGATGCCGCATGGAAGCTTTTCCAGTCCCGTTCGGTGCATCCCGACTATGAGGACGACCCCACCTGGGACATCGTGCCGTGGCCGACGCGAGGAATGAGGTCGGCTTCTCCCTAGGCAGACCACGCAAAAGGGGTGAAAAGACGGGATGAGCGGAATATATTATGGACTCTCCATCATTGCAGTACTGGCACTTATCCGGTGGTGCTGGGTAAACGACGGCCGCACACGCACCGAGGGGCTTTTTGCCATGAAGTCTGCAAGTGGGCCACCCGCGAGTGAGACTCGCCCGTGACAAGGTGGGGCGCAGGAGCCGCGTTGGGGCGTTCCCGATGCCGATAGCAGGAGCCACCGGCAAGAACGTGGTTCTCGTTCTCGGCGCTGCGCGCTCCGGTACGACGTGGCTCGCGAAGATATTCGACAGCCATCCCGATGTCATCTATCGGCATGAACCCGACACAGTGCTCCGCAGTCAGGTCGTTCCGGCGCTCGTCTCCGCTGTGGACTGGCAGATCCACGTCCCGGACGCGCGCGAATATCTCTTGCACCTGTTGGATGTCAGGTCGGTGAAATCCGCCGGTTCCTTTCCCCTCTTCCCGAAGCGTTTTCGCAGCAGGCCAAGCGAATACATCCGTGCCCTGATGATCTATGGTGAAAAATTTGCGATGAGCGCGCTTGGCCCGTCGCTGACCTCTCGGCTGCGCGTTCCTGACTTTGCCGACAGAGGCGACCCGTCAAACCTCAAATTCGTCATGAAGTCGGTCAGCTCCTGCGGACGCGTGAAGGTTTTTGCCGCTGCCCTCCCGGAAAGCCGCATCGTCTATCTCGTCCGGCATCCCTGCGGGCAGGTCGCCTCGATGCTGAAAGGCATAGCCAGCGGAAAGTTCGAACGCCCCATTCTGAACGCCGACGTTTTCGACACGGACGAGGCCCAGCGGCTGGATGTTACCAACGAGACATTCCAGCAACTCGACCTGGTCGAGCAATGTGCCTATCACTGGGCAATTCTCAATCAGAAGGCGATCAACGATTTGCCACCCTCGCCGCGCAGCTCGATTGTGCGCTACAGGGATTTATGCGCGCGGCCCAGAGAGGTTGCCGAAGAACTGTTTCGCTTCTGCGCTCTGGACTGGGAGCCACAGTCCGAAAGGTTTGTCCTGGGCAGCTCGACCGCAGCGGATACGGACCGGTATTACTGGGTCGAGCGGAACTCCCGTATTACAGAGCAGAGGTGGCGTCACGCACTTGATGCCGAAAGCCAGCGCCGGATTTTCAGCATATGCCGGCGCGTTGCCGTCGGTGAGATGTTTGCTGAATGAATCGCATGCACTTCGCCCGATGTGGTATGTCTGTTAGCACCCACTGGCTTTCAGTTAACGGAATCTTTGCCGTGACCACACTTAACGTCGGGGCTCTTGGTCCGACCCGCTATACGAAAGCGGAGAGTCGGAAGACAAAGAGGTGAGATCGCTCTGCAATGCGATCGGATGCCTGAAGGCAGAATTCTCAACGAAAGATGAAAACGGGAGGCCGACATCCGACGCCCGTTAAATGTGTGATCAGATGCCACGCGCCGGCGAGAATCCGCGCCCAAGTTTGGTAAACAAATCTCGCACCAGTCCTCAACAAATCATTTCGATGTTACACCAAAGCTGACCGTGGCGGTGAACGGCGCTTCCACTCTTTTGATGCATCATTGCACCGATTTGAAAAAGTGGTGCGATGATGCGCGTGAGTCGTCGGAGTTTGTTGGCCTCGTCTGCAGCGGCGGCGGCAATCACAGGCGGGTCGCAGGGGGCTCGAGCGCTTCTTGCCCGTCGGCCTGGTGTCAATGTCATCACTACCATCACGCTGGTCAACCCAAGCGCGAGCGCCACCAGCCCCGGTTCGGTGACCCAGCTTATCGGGTGCCCATTCAGAAAGGGCGACATCGTCAATGGCACCTGGCCACAATTCCAGCTGGCCGACGGGACAAGCGTACCCTGCACAATTCTCGATCGACTCCGCACGACATGGAACGACGGATCGCTGAAATTCGTACCCGTCATGCTGAGCATTCCCGAATCGGTTCAAGGAAACGGCACACTGACAGTCAACATACTGTCCGGCGGGCAGATGCCGCCTCCATCTCCCCGCAAGCTGGTGGATTTCCACGAAGGAATTGATCCGCAGGTTCAAGTGGATGGGCTCGACAATCTGGAAGGCACCTGGGTGATGGCGCTCAGACACGCCATCACGTCGCGAACGAAAATCGTCGCCTACGGAAACGGCTCGGCCGGCGCTATATGGAAGGTGCGGGCAAATGCGCGTCAGAACGGCGCCGATCATGGCCAGCTGGTGTGCGATTTCTATATTGCCTCGCTCGCCAATCCGGACGGGTCGCTGAAAGGCCTGCGGATACTCGGAAAGGTGAAGCTGCCCTACTACGACACCAGTGCGACCATGAACTGGATGTCGTTTTCGCGTTTCCAACTCTGTCTCAACAACCAAGGCACGCTCATCCGCGATTGCTTCGGTAACAACTTCGGGCCTCAGCGCGCCTACAACTTCAGCTGGGCGTCCGGCTCAACCTTCAATGCCGACTCCGGTTACAGCACGAACAATTACAGCGATTACGGCTATTGCACGCGGTTGACCACGACCGGCACTTTGCCCGCCGGGTTGTCGACCGATACCAGCTATTTCACCGTCAATCCGACCGCGACTACGATAAGTTTCTCAACGAGTTCCTTCATGTTTGCGCCGGGTTACTGGGCATCGGCGACCGACGGTGGTTCCGGAATCCAGATGGCGACGCCTTATCCCTATCTTGCCTATTTTGGCGCGCTCTTCACCGCCGGACCTAGCGGAATGTGGGATTTCGTCCAGGGCGCCGGGACCGACAGCGCCGACACGACTCTGCGCTTTCAGATGGACCAACCCTATTGGGTCTCGACCGACCTGATACCGTCCTACGACCTGACGATTGCGCCGACGAGCAACGCGCCAACCAGCTACTGGCCGAACTGTTCGGAACCGGTCACGCGCTACGTCGATACAACAGGAGATCGCGACGATCTGGGTATTTTCCCCGCGTGGTATGCGCGTCACTTTCTGACGCAGGCGGAGGTCGACGAGCGGGTGGTTCGCGTCGTCAGTCTGATCGGCGGTCATGGGTTTTCAGTCGGTATGGAAAGTCTCGCGACACTCAGCTTCCCGTGCGTCAACAATGGCGTCAATGGGAAGGCATACCGTGGAATGCCCGCGCCAGACCCCGCATTCGTGTGGTCACCGGGTGTGCTCAAAACGAGCGGCTTCACCGATACGACCAACCCGATGATTCTACTCGCCGGATTTTCCACCCAAAACACAACGCATATGCCGCAATTCAACTACTATCCTTATCTGTTCACGGGAGAGCCGTGGCATCTCGACAGCCTGTTGGAACACGCCAACAACGCAGTGTATCAGCGGTACTCCATCTATGGCGTTGCCGATATCGACAAAGCTTCCTATGCGTTGAATACCGGCAATAATGGAGGCGGCCAAAGAACCCTGCAGGTGCCGTCCAGCCCGTGGCGCTACGGCATCACCGTCGGCTGCAACGCATCTTCAGAACGGGGTGACGCCTGGGCGTCCGCGCTCCTGGCCGCGGCGGCAGGCATTGCACCGGACAGGTATCCGGATTGCGTGTCTTACAAACAGTATTTCCGGGACATGAACACTGCCACGTGGGAGGCCGCCTGCGACATTGTGAAGGCACTGCCGCCATTCGCCAGGAAAGCCGGCCTCTGGGATGTCCCCTATGGCCAGGGATACTACTTTATCGATCCGTGGCAATTGAGTTATCTCGGAGCTGCTATTGCGTTGGCGGTTAAGACAACGGAGGATAGGAATGCCCTGAGAGTGTTAAACGCTCATGTCAAGTATTTCGATTATGTCTCGTCCGAATACGGCGGATGGCACGTCGGCTCCTATATGGTGATAGCAAAAACCGCTGATAACCAGGGATCGCCGCTCGTCACCGATCCGTCCCATATGGCGTTCTGCGGCCCAAACTTTACCTGGACCGCCGGTGGCCAATTCATCCTTACGCCTTTCAGCAATTACACGCCCGTCGACGGCGATATCGTGATATTCGCCGATACGACTCCCGCTACAAGTTTCGTTACCCCGGCCGGCTTTCGGAAATATAAGCCCTACTATATGGTCGAACTCAATGGCAATGCATTTGGCCTTTCAGCTAGCAAAGGGGGCCAGCCGCTCGCGCCCACCGATTCCTATAGCGGCAATGACCAGTTCTACATTGTGTCCACAAATCCGCCGCCGACGGGCAGCATGAGCGCCATGGGCAATCCTTCGAGCTACAACTCCGAAGCACTTGGCATGCTGAACTATGCGGTGGCGTCCGGCGCCGTGGTTTCAGCGGATACGATTGCCGACCTGGCTTACCGCAACCAGCAAGCTGGTACGAGCTACACGTCGGACCCCAAGTGGGGGATGACCAATACGTTTGTGCAGGGTGGCCCAAAGCGACGAAGAAGCTTGCTGTTCCTCGGTCATTGAATTCGAATTGCTTCGATGGACTGGCAAAGGAGCGCCCACTCCTACGGCGGAGTCGCCGCCCGAAGGAATTTGAACCTTTCTCCGCGCGAAAACCGTATGAGAGGATATTCGACGCCCCGCGATGTCGCAATGCCGCCGCAAACTCCTGCGAATGACAGTAGCAAGAAGACACAGATCGCGGGAACAGATGCAGACCACCCCGAGCGGACCAGCGCCTTCCACATAAGGCCGATAAACACAAATTGGAATAGATAGATCGAGTACGAAGCGGAGCCGCAGGCGCGCAGCACCACCGGGATTGTAACGGCACGGCTGCGGCTTGCTTCCGCAGCCCCGATTACGACGAGCGTGGCTGGAATTCCGTAAGCCATGCGCGCAGCGTCAGCGTAACCGTCAATCAAGTGTGCATCCTCGATCGCCGCGGCGATTGCAAGCAAGGCGATACCGCCAGTCATAATCGACAAGGGTTTACGCACCACGCGGTTCCTTAGCCACCACGCAGCTCCCATTCCCATAAAAAATTCCAGATTGAACGCCCCATATAGCGACTCTGGAATGAAGGTTTGCTTGTACCCAAGAGCGGCCGCCATCAGTACCGTCAAGAACCAGACAGCCAGAATGGCCAGTCCGGCATTGCGGTTTAGGATGAGGAGGCTAAACACCGCATAAAACATGACCTCATACCGTAGCGTCCAAGCGATCCCGAGAATCGGGTCGTGATGCGACGGCAAGAGAAGGATCGACCATATGGCCTGCCCGAAAGCTGGCAAGGCATGACTGCCTGAGAGGCCAAGCAAAACTGTGAGCGTCAGCGCAACCCAATAGGTCGGCATGACGCGGGTCAACCGCCGCCCCACATAGTGCCCCAAACGCTCTGGCCGACCGACATCGCGATAGTGCACGAACAGGATAATAAATCCACTGATGACGAAAAAAAAGTCGACGCCGGCGTGGCCGAACTGGAATATAGTGACGAGTTCCGGTGCGCCCAGCGCTTTGCCGACGTGCCGAGCCGCATGATAGAGCACGACCGCAACGGCCGCGATCCCGCGTCCCGCCTCGATGCTTTCAAGCTTTACGCGATTATTCTGGATGGCCATCTTGTCAGGCGAGATCGTGCACCGTGTGCGAGTCTTTCTCGAAGAAGCGCGGCGGCCGTCGCTTGGTTTGGCCGACACCCCCCAACTCCGGATGAGGTAACCTCGGGTAAAATGCGCCGTCAAGCTCCTGCGATTCGTGCCCGGCCATAAGTTTTCAATGCAGGACGGGCCATAAGTTATCGGACAGGGTAGGTCCGAGGGTCTGCATTTCCGATTTGTGAAGTTGATTGGGTGTTATTGTTTCCGGCAACCGCGGATCATCGAGGCGATGTCTTGGCCTGCAGAGATTATGAGAGAGGCCGAATTGATGCTCTCTGCCACATGGACGTGGATTGAAAGCAACGGACTGGCCCTGCTCATCGCCATTTATTTTGGAAATCTGGCCTGCACCATTCTGCTGGCGCTGTACACGCGAACTCTTTCGCGGCGGGCGCGGCACCTCACCGCGGCTCTGGGCCGGCAGGCGATCCTCTTGGAAGAGCTTAGGAAAAACACTGCTTCGCTCGAACCCCTGCGTATCCCGGAAGCCGCGGGCTGTGCCCGGGAGGCGGGTGAACGCCAATGTGCCGGCCGGGAAACGCTGGAGCATCTCCGCAGCGAAATATCCGACCGCATGGCCGCGCTGCCACGTATCCGGGAGGAGATTGCCCTGCTGCAGCAGGAGCTCGCGTCGGACGCCGCGGCTGAGGGCGATCCGCTGATGTCCCCCAGGAGGGCGGAGACAGAGGCTCCGGCCAGTCCGGATCTCTCAGTCGATCCGGCTGACGAACGGCTGAAGACTTTGAGTTCGGAAATCGGCAGGGGATCCTAGCCGGGAGGGGGGGCGGGCGGTGCCAGACCTTCCCAGCCAGTTATGTCGAACTATTTTACATATTCCACGGCGCCGAGCTGACGGCTTCCAATAACCTGTTGAATTTCAACAATTTCCAGATCTTGGCACAGAGATTGCTTTCTTGACCGCGAAGGTCCGGCTGTTCGGATCGAACAATGGGGATTTCGACTATGAGCGCGATTCGCACCTCCGCTTTGGCAGGCATTTTGGGCTTCGCGGCCTTGGTCGCCGGTCCGGCACGGGCAGATCTGTTTATTTCGGTGAACGCGAACGCGGGTGACAACTGCGCCCTCGCGGCGGCCTGCAGTGCGGGCAATACCACCCCCCTTAATGCCGCCGGAGTAGCCAGCGGTTGGACCTGGTCAATGGGCCTGGATGGAAACGGCATTCTCCCCGATGGCCAGATTTTGAGCGTCGATACGCTCGACGCACACGGAACAGGCTCATTAACGCTTTTCGCGACAGAGACGAACCTGAACTACGGCACGGCCCAAGATTTCCTGATGGATTTCCGCGTAACCAACCAAACCGACGTTTACGAGACACGCACGTTCTACATTGATACCAGCAATCACGGCGGCACTGTAACAATGCTCCGGGAGTTCGCGTCGGGTACTGATGGCAATTCATTTACCGAGTTGTCGAAGTTCATTTCTGGCCTGACGAATCCTTTCTCCATAACCGAGGTAATTACGCTGTGCAGTGGTACCAATAGCGCTACTTGCGACGACGAGGCCGGCAAGACGGGGTCTCTCAATGCCGGAGATCTGGTATCGGGAATACCCGAGCCCATGAGCTTGTCTCTCCTTGGCAGTGGCCTCGTCGCTCTCGGCGCAATGAGCCGCCGCCGCCGCAAGGCTGCAAAGTCGGCATAAAACCCTGCTTCCGCGCAAATTTCTCCACGGCCCGCCGTCGCGCGGGCCGTTGGTTATTCAGGAGCCGAAGTCGCTGAGGACGCGCGGCTCGGGGACGGTTCTCGCGCCGGCAGAATTCAAATCAATCAGCGACAGGAACAGAGAGTCGTAGTCCGAAAACATGGTCGTTGCGTCGAATCTTGCCTGCGCAATAATTCGGTTTGCCAAGCCAACCGAGCTTCGCGTCGCCTCATTAGTCACGAGCCGAAACAGAGCTCCGGCAAAAGACTCGTCGTCGCGAGACACGACAAAGGGGCGATTCTCCGGGGCGATCATGTCCGGCACGTCGCCAACACTGGTCGAAACCGCCGGCAATCCGGCCGCCATGCCTTCCATGAGCGAGGTGGGCATCTGTTCGGTATCGGAAGAGAGCGCGAAAATATCCAGACCCACATAAACGCGCTCAACTGCGTCGATCCGTCCGGTAAAGACATAACTTCCCTCAGGGAGCAGCTGGCGCGCCAGCGCTTCGAGCTGCGCGCGCGCTGGGCCATCACCGGCAATGACCAGGCGGCATTCGACCTTTTCCCTTACATCCGCGAATGCCCGCAACAGTCGCCCAATGTTTTTTTCCGCGCGCAGCACCGCAACGGTACCAATCACGGGGCCCGGTCCGGGTGGCAATGGAATGGCCGCGATTCTGCCCGAGAAGCGCGCCAGATCGATCCCGTTCGGAATGTGGCGCACGCGAGCGGCCGGTAGCCGCCAGCAGTCAAGGGCGAGGCGATAAAGCGTGCGGGACGGCAGAACGACCGTGCTCCTGGCCAGTGCAAGGCGACGGGTCAGCACGCGGCGCAGGAGTTGCCGCTCGGCTTCCTCCGGGCCGAAGCCGTCCTCGATATGTATGTGCGGGACGAGCCTCGGGCGGTTGGCGAGCGCCCATTCGATGGCGCCCCAATTGTAGGTGACCAGCAGGTCGGGCTTGCGCGCGCGCAGAATCCGCCGGAAGGCGCGCAGGTTTCGCAATGTGCTGCGCTTGGGGGCCGTCACATCCCATCGCTGGACGTCGAGGCCAGGGTCGAGACGTTCCAGGCAATCATAGGCACCGTTCAGCGCCAGGACGGCGTGGCGGTATTTTCTGCCGAAATGGTTGGCGATCGCGGCAAAACGCACCTGCGAGCCGCCGACGCGGAAAGTGGGGAAGACATGAAGCAATAGCGGCTCGGAGGTCATATTGGCTTCCCGCGCCCCGGCGAATGGGGGCTCCCGCCTCCTATGCGCAATCCCGAGACTAGGTGGATCGCCGCCGCTTCAAGCTGCAGCCCCGCCGTTCTGTGACCGAAGCGGTGGCGGCCAAGAGTATATATGTGATTACCAAGACTTCGCTTCAGCCGATTATCGCCGCCGAGAAAGTCGTTGCTCCGCGCGCCTTCCCGCGCATCCTGCTCCATCGCCAGCATATGGCAGACATAACCGGGCCGCAGCCGCGTATGTTGGCCGCCGAACCCGCTCTGATACGCATACACGCGCTCTCCATCGCGGAAATCATAAAGATAGCCGAGCACGGAAATGCCCGCTGAGACCCGCCTCAGCCTTACGCGACCATTCGTCGTACCGGCTTCAATGAGAGCGCGATGGAAAATCTCGAAGAAAGCACGGCGAAACGCATGAGGGTGCCCGCGCCGGGTCCATGACGCAATGTGCAGCACCTTCAATTCGGCGAGCCAGGCAAGCGCCGCGGCAGTGTCCGGCGCCGTCTCGATTCGCAATGGACCCAGAGTCTCGCAGTCGCGCAGGCTGCGCCGCAATTGCTGGCGTGCATTGGCGCTGAGGCGCGCGAGGAGGGCCTCCCTTCCGCCCTGTGCAAGATCGCAGGCAAAACCCGGCATGCGGACGCTCCTATGCAGCAGGCTCGCGTCGCCGCCCATTCCACCCATCGTGCCTTCCACCATACCCGGCACTACCAACTCATCCGCTTCCGCATGTTTCGCGAACCAGCGCAGGAAGGCGGCCCAGATATCCTGATTCTCTTCCGCACGGGCCACGAAGCCGTTGTGCTCGATCATAATGCAATCAAGACGCGGATCGCCGGTGGAATTGAAATGCAGCTGGCGCACATTGAGGACACCGCGCCGCCGTTCGCGGCGCGCCACGAGAACCGCTGCTGCAATCGCGTCGCCATTGCGCGTCGCGATGAGGAGTTGCGGCCGGATCGTTTCAGGCAGGCAGCGCAGCCAGGTGCCGATCCAGGTCCAGGAAACAAAGAAGGATGCGCCGCTTCCCGCTTCGAGCTTCCGCCACAGCGTTTCCAAGGGCGCGAGCGAGGTGATGGGCTCGAGCGCTAAACGGATATCGGCGGCCACAGGGCACGATCGCGTCAGGGCCCGGTGCCAAGCGAGGCGAGCAACGTGCGGGCCGAGGAAAGCGTATCCGCGCCTGCCTTCGTGGCCAGCAGCTTTTGAAGTACGGCGCGCGCTTCGGCCCGTTTTCCCGTTTTCGATAACACCACGGCGTAGTGATACTGGATGGTGCCGTCGGCGGGCTGGCTTGCGCTTGCCTGGGCGAGATATTTCGCGGCACCCGCCGTGTCGCCCTGCCCTTCGAGTATCCAGCCCAGCGTGTCCGATACCGAGCCGGATGAAGGGGCAAGCTTCATCGCTTTTTCCGCGGTAGCGCGCGCGCGAGGATCGCGCTTCCAATTGTAGAGCCAGGCCAGATTGTTGAGGATCACCGGATTATCCGGGTTCTTCGTCACCAGCCATTCATATTGCACCAGGGCGTCATCCAGCTTCCCGATCGCACTGTCCAACTGTGCCAACGCAAAGCGGGCGTCCGCATCGTCGGCGTGTGCGGCCGTCCAAGGCCCAAGAAGGTGGAGCGCCAGGTCGGGCTGATTGTCGCGCTGATAGAGGCTTGCGAGCTTGACCATGACGGGGCTCGATGGACTTTGCTTCTGTTGCTTCTCCAGCAATGCAATGGCCCCTGGGACGTTGCCGTTGCCGGCCAGCACATCGGCAGTCATCAGCGCCGCGGCCGTGCCCGTCTTGTCGTTCGTCATCGCCCGGCTTGCGGCCAACGCTGCGTCGGTCCCTTTTGCCAGATAGGTGAGGGTTACATAGCCGCGCTTGAGGTCGGCACTTCGCGGATCCAGCTGAACTGCACGCAGGGCGATCGGGGCCGCCGCCGAATAGTTCTTGTTCGCTGCGAGAATGGCGGCGTAGTGCGCTAGAACGGTCGCATTGCCTGGAAATTTCGCCGCGCCGGCCTTGTAGGCCGCAAGGGCCACCGCATGATTGCCGGACTGGAAATAGAGCTGGTCCAGCGCGTCTTCAACGCCTGGGTCCTTGCCGAATTTTGCCTGCAGCGCGTGCGCCCGGCCGATGGCTTCCGGCCATTTTTTTCGCGCTTGCAGTATCGCGAGGATGCGCAGCGAAGGGCGGGGGTCCGTGGGTGTAGCACTCTGCGCCCTGTTCAGCAGATCGATGGCGCCGTTGTCGTCCTTCTGACCGAAGGCAATATCGGCAAGGGCCTCCAGGCTGTCGACCTCCTTCGGATTCGCATTCAACCGGTCCTGGTAAAGCTTTTTCGCGAGGGCGGCGCGGTTGGTGGCCAGATAGACCTGCGCCAAGTCGCGCCGTGCCGAGCTGAGGTTGGGCTGTTTCGCCAAAAGCGCGCGAAGCAGCGCCTCCGCCCCGGCGTAATCGCGCTGTGCGATGCGTACCGCCGCCAGGAGTTCCTGATAGGTTGGATTGGCTGCATCATGCGCCACAAGCTGTCGCGCCGCCGCCTCGGCAACGTCGATCTGCCCCAGTTGGAGCGCTTCGATCACAAGCGGCGGCCCTGCCATAAGGCTCCCGTTGCCGCCTTTGAAGACGTTCCGAAGCGCGCCAAGACTCGCCTGCCGGTCGCCTCTAGCGAAGTCGGTAAGCGCTCTTTCGGTGGCAAGCGGTGCGTTGCCGGGTGCCTTCGCAGCGGCTTCCGCAAACACCGCCTTCGCCTTGTCGAGATCGCCGTGGGCAATATAGGCCTGCCCAAGCGCGGCCAGGCCGTTCACGTCACCGGGCGCGAGTTCTACGGCCTTCTGGAGCGCGGCAATTCCGCCCTCCAGATTGCCGCGCTTCAGAGCGATTGCGCCAAGGAGCTGCCAGGCCCGCGGATCGTCTCCCGCCTGTGCGATGAACTTGCGCGCAAAACCGTCGGCCTGATCGAGCTGGTTCAGCCGGAACTTCACTTCCGCGGCCAGAAGATAGATTGGCGGAAAGCTGTTCATCGCACCGCGCAGCCGTTCGAGTAGGACATCGGCGTCCCTGTACTTGCCGCGTTGCGCATCGATCGTGGCCTGGAGATGAATTGCCATCACACTTCCGGGCGCCGCCTTGCGGATGGCTGCGAGATCTGTCTCCGCCGCAGCAAGCTTTCCGCGCCCGACTTCCAGGCCGGCGCGGTCGACCAGGGCGCGAAGATTGTGGGGATCGGTGGCAAGCGCGGCGGCGTATTGCTGCATCGCGGCGTCGATGTTTCCACGCATCGCGAAAAGGAGGCCCTTCGCGTCGAGCGCGTCGCTGTTCCTGGGATCGAGCTTCAGCACTTCATCGGCCTTTTGCGCAGCAGCGTCGAGCTGGCGCTGCTGCGTAAGCAGCCGCATCTCCCCCATGAGCGGCAACGGCGATTTCGGATCGAGCCGCTCGGCATCGGCGAACATGGTCCGGGCACGATCGACCTCGTTCAGCCCCATCTCCGCCATGCCGCGATAGCTTCGCACAATGCTTTCCGTCTTCGCCGGCCGGTTGCCCGCCGGAACGTTTTTCAGGAGGTCGCCGAAAGCACCCAGTTCCACCATCGTCTGCGCCATCAACGGCGCGGTCACCTCCTCCTTCACGCCGCGGATATGCGCCGCGAACAGCTCCGCTTCGGCCGCATTCGGATTGTGTAGGGCCAGATAGATTTTCGCCAGTTCGAGCCGGATGCCGCCATTGCCGGCCGCCGCTTGCGCCGCATTGCGCAGCTGTATCTGCGCGCCGCGCAGGTCATGAGCCTTTTCCAGCTGGTGCGCACTTTGCAGATATGATCCCGCGTCGTCCGCCAGCGCCAGAACCGGAAGGAGTGCCACCGCCGCCGCCCCGAAAAGGCCGACAAGCCCTGTCCTCTCCATGGATTACTCCTTCGACGCTTCCGCCTGCCGCGCAGCGCGCGACGCAGGTATCTCCAGTTGCTCAAGCAGATCGTATAGCGTTGGTCTGCTCACACCCAGCAGGCCAGCGGCTTTCGAAATATTCCCGCCGGCTTCCGCCAGCGCAAGCTCGATCGTCTCCCGCTCTGCGCGTTGCCGCGCCTCGCGCAAGCTCAGCACGCGCTCCGGGAGTGAGTCGGCGAGGTCAAGGTCCGCAGCGGTCACCACTGCGTTCTCGGCCATGATGGCGGCACGCTTCACGCGCCCTTCCAGTTCGCGCACATTGCCTCGAAAGGGATGTTGCCGGATTGCATTGAGAGCTTCGCCCGAAAAGCCCCGCAGCGAGCGGCCAAATTCCTTGCCGTATTTTCGCAGGAAATAATTGGCGAGCATGACACTGTCGGTGCCACGCTGGCGCAGGGGCGGCAGACCGATGGTGACTTCGTTGATGCGATAGTAAAGGTCTTCGCGAAAGCGCCCTTCGGCGATCAGTTTCGCGAGATCCTGATTGGTGGCGCTCACGACGCGCGTGTCGATGCGGATCGTCTGCCGGCCGCCGACGCGCTCGATCACCCGCTCCTCCAGGAAGCGCAGCAGCTTCACCTGTGTGGCGAGCGGAATATCGCCGATTTCGTCGAGAAACAGGGTACCGCCATTCGCGCCTTCGATCTTGCCGACCGTCTGCCTGATGGCGCCGGTAAATGCCCCCTTTTCGTGGCCAAACAACTCGGCTTCAAGGAGCCCTTCCGGGATTGCGGCGCAGTTGATGGCAACGAAAGGTTTCGCCCGGCGCACGCTCAGCCGGTGAATGGCGTCCGCCACCAGCTCCTTGCCCGTGCCGCTTTCGCCCAGGACGAGAATGGTGATGTCGCTCCGCGCCAGTCGCTCGATGTCGCGCAGCACTTTCTGCATCACCGCGCTGTTGCCGAGAATGCCGGTCACCGCCGTCTGCGGCACGGAGGCCGCAAGGCGGCGGTTTTCCTGTTCGAGTTCATGGAGCCGGGCCGCGCGACCGACGATCAGCTTCAGGATTTCCGGATCGGTTGGCTTCTGAAAAAAATCATAGGCGCCAGCTGCAATTGCGCGGCTTGCATGCTCGCGCGATTCATTGCCGGTCACGACTATGATCTTGGTCTCGGGCGCCGCGTCCAGCAGCTCGCTTACTGCCGCGAGGCCCTCGCTCGCGCCATCGGGATCCGGCGGCAGCCCCAAATCGACGATGGCGATGCCGGGGCGATCCCGCAGCATGATTTCTTTCGCAGTGCTGCGCTCTCCCGCTTCGAGTACGCGGTAATCCGCAAGCAGCCAGCGATATTGCGAGCGCAGGCCCTCCTCGTCCTCAACAACGAGAATCGCGGGCTGGGATCCACTCATGTCGCCACGCGCTCAGGGAGCGGCGTGACGATTTCGGCGATTTCGGGCAGCACGATGCGCATCGTGGTGCCGCGCCCCACGGCACTGGCGACTTCGATTTCGCCACCCGCCGCGCGCGCCAGATCGCGGGCCTGATAGGCGCCCATGCCGTGACCGTGCGCCTTGGTGGAACGCAACGGAACAAAAAGCGTGTTGCGAATGAAGTCGGCGCTCATGCCGCTTCCCTTGTCGGTGACTTCGATCACAACCTTTCCATGTTCGCTTCGCAATCCGACGACCACCTCGTCGCCGCCGGAAGATGCTTCCGCCGCGTTGGTGATGAGATGCGAGAGAATGGAATGCAAATCCGAAGGAGCGATGCGAACCCGCGCTGTATCCGTCGCGATCAGCGAACGCACCGGTGAATCCCTGCGATCGTGCAGGCGGACTACTTCTGCGACGATGTCGGCGGGATTCACGCGCTGTGGTGGCTCGGCTTGCGAGCTTTCGGGCCGCAGGCGGTCCACAAGATCGCGAAGCTTCCTCGCGGCGCTCTCCATGCCCCGAGCCATGTCGGCGCGGAATTCCGCCCGATCTCCAAACTTCGGGATATTGGCTATCATCAAACCGAGCTGACCCGAGACATTTTTGATGTCATGGATAACAAATGAAAATTTTCGCGAGTAGTCGATCAACGCTTGGGATTCCAGCAGGGTGCGCGTCGCACGCTCTTCCTCCAGGTAACTCGCAGCCTGCTGAGCGATTGCAAGCAGCAGCTCGCAGCTCTCCCAATTGAGGGCGGCCTGTACTCGCGGTGGCGCCAATACCACGAAACCGATCAATCGGTCGAGCTTCATGAGCGGTATGGCGAGCCACACATGATCTGCCCACACAGGACGGCGCGTCGTGGAGACCAACAGATCTTGCACATTGTCGCCCCCCTGAAACCCCGCGACAAATTCGCCCGACGCCGGTTCAACCCCCTTCATGTCGAGCGGCATGCTCAAGACTTGTGCAACAGCGTATTTGCCCGCGCCGTTGTCCAGCCAAAGTGCACCTCCCGGGCTGTCGACCACGTCTGCCAGGGCACGGATGGCGCGGACCGCCAATGGCTCGTTCGCGCTGGCGGAGGACAGCGTCGCAACGGTGCGCAGCCATTCCGCCCGATAATCATAACGGGTCGAGAAAAAGTTCGCGGCAATCAGGCGCCTCAAACGCGAGCGAAAGCTCTCGGTCGAAAGGACGACAAGCAACAGAATTATGCTGCCGAAGAAGAAAGCAATTTCCGAAACAGCCGCCCATTGCCCCGGGAAACGGCCAATCAGCCCCGCGGCACCAGCCGACGCCAGAAGAAATATTCCTGCGCCCGTGAATGTCGCGCCGTGGAAAATGACGCGCCGCGAAACGTGGATGTCGATAGTCCAGCCCGGGTTTCGTGCCATGCTCAGCACGAGCAACGGAGCGATGAGTGCGAGCACAAGCCCGCGTCCGGCGAGCAGCGCGGGGGACAACGTCTTCAGCACCACCGCTTCGCAAAATACATAGAGGTCGTAGGCAAACATCGCACCGATTGCGATACAGAAATGAACAACGTTCCATCGCCGCCCCGGCGAAGCGTTACGATAAAGATTTTCGACCAGCAGGATTCCAAATACCGATACCAGCACGCGGTCGAGCACCTGCGACACGGTTAGCGACGTGGGCAGCGTTGCCGAAACCATAAATCGGCAATCGTTCAAAACGCCGGCAACGCCCAGCACTCCTGCAATAACAGGCAGCAGGAGACCGTTCTTACGCACGCCTGTCCGTGTTTTGCCGCCTTTCTCCCCGGCCGCGGACAGAATGACCGCCAGCAAGAGAAGCCATGCACCGCTGCGCAGGCTTTCCAGCGCATGCGCCACACCCGGCATCCACCATGTCTGGACCGCTGCGGCCAGCGCCCAAATCAGGGTTATGGTGCAAGCCAGCAAGACGCCCAGCCCCATGCCGCGCGGCCGGCCATTGATTAGCACCAGGGCAATCACGGCGAGAAACGCCGCGGCGCCGATCCCGTAGGGTATTGCGAATACCATGACCAGGTTAGCGTACTGCATTCAGTCGGGCGATCCCACGCCGGCAAGCGCCTGCTGTTGCCGCTAGCGAGCGCCTTCGCCGCGCAGGATCACACCGAACGTCTTCAACAGAATGAGGCAATCAAGGAAGACACCACGATTCTTGATATAATAGAGGTCATAGGAAAGTTTCTGGCGGGTATCCTCAAGCGAAGCGCCATATCGGAAGCTTACCTGCGCCCAGCCGGTAATGCCGGGTCTGATCACGTGCCGGTAATCATAGAAGGGGATGGCCTGGGAAAACTGGTTGACAAAATAGGGACGCTCGGGCCGCGGACCGATGAAGCTCATATCGCCGCGCAGGACATTCCACAATTGCGGCAGCTCATCGATGCGCAGCTTGCGGATGATTCTGCCCACCCCGGTGATGCGCGTGTCGCGCTCGGCCGCCCAGGATGGCTTGCCGTCTCTTTCCGCGTCCACCCGCATGCTTCGAAGTTTGTAGAGGACAAAGGGCTTCCCCCCAAATCCAATCCGTTCCTGCGCATAGAAGACCGGCCCGCCGTCCTCCAGCTTGATCCCAAGCATCACGATAAGCAGAACCGGCGCGGTGGCAACAAATCCGGCCAGCGCAAGCAGCACATCGAACGATCGTCTTCGCCATTCCCTGGAGTTGCTGCCTTCGAAGCCGCGTGACAGCGCGATCCAGTCCTCCCTGAGGTTGTCGACGCAGAGGCGCCGGCTCTCGCGCTCGAAAAAATCCAGATAGTCGGTGATCCGAATGCCCGCAACTCTGCAATGTGCGAGCTCGCCCCAAGGCGGCACCTCTTTGCCAATCGCGACGACCACCTCGGAAGCCCTCAGACTCGAGGCGAACGAAGCCAGAGCAGTGGGTGAGCCCGCTTCGCCGTTGGTGCTGTTTCCTCCAAATTGACCGACGATCCGGAAACGCTCGTGCGTGCTGCGGGCAAGATCGTCGAGCCGCCTCGCGTGTGCATCCATTCCAACCAGCACGACCCGCCGGGTGAGGTGCCCGCTCCGATGAAATTGCTGGAACATCATGCGCACGAGAACCGCGGAAAGAAGCCAGCCACCCGTCAGTGCTCCCGTCCACTGCCAGCGGTATGGGTAGATCGGGACTGATGTGTGCCGGGCAAGCTCGCCAGTCGTCCACACCGCCAGTGCAAAAATGGGTAGGGTAATCAATATGCTACGCCAGAGCGTGCGCTTGATGTCGGGCCTGTAGAGTCCGCCGAAATGCATGAGCGCGATGATGCCGAGCGACAGAATTCCAGCAAAGGCCGCCAAGGTCGCAGCCGTGGGTTCCTTGCCGGAAAAAGAGTAGAAGAGCACGACGCTGCAGCCCATTGCGAGCAACAACGTTTCAATAAGTCGCAAGAATACGAAAGATTTGGCCACATAGTGGCCCAACACCTGGCGCATGGCCCCAACCCGCTCGTTCATCCCTCGAAGTATATATTGGAGTTTATGACAACTTATCGGAAATTGTAAGTGAAAAATTCGTTTTTGATTAATGCCGGCCAGCAATGGTTAACATAAGATAATTGTGCGCCTCTGAGCCGGCTTCGGGCCAAATAGTTGCTTTACTTGGCGCCCCGCGATTATTTCCGCGTGACGATCCCGCACCATTGCTGTCGCACCCAAAATACACGCCAGCTGACGTTCCATCATCGGGAACGGGGTCCACCCGTAATAAGTTTAACCTGTTGGTAAGTTCCACGTGGCGATGCTTGGGCTGTTGGACTCATGGTAGAGTTGGCCGATGCGTGACAAGGCGTTGCCCCTGACAGGCGTGCATCTCGCGGACGGTCCGTTTCCCGTTTGGGCCTGTGCTGCAATCGTCCTGTCAATGTCGGGTCTGTGTTATTGGCTGCTGGCCTGCCTTATTGGCGCGCTCGGCCTTTGAGAGGGCGGCAAAGATACGAATTGAGTGGCTCTGTCGCATCAAGGAGGCCCTCCACTGCCTGTTTGGCCAAGACTTCGTCAGAGACCACCATCGATAGCGCGACATAGGCTGGAACGCATTGGCTTCCGGTCAACCATGCGGCCAATTGACTCCACTTCGATGACCAGATGCTCGAAGTCGCGTGACCATTTACGATGTAAAAGGACCACACCATTCTCTTCTGTCCCGGCTGCGACCATGTCGATACCCGGACGCCAATCGACTGCCCCTTGATTGTCAGCGCATCTCCCTTCGCCACGACATAGGTCCACATACGTTCGTCAGCGTCGCGGTCGTTTGATCGCATAAGATTGTTGCGGGGACCTTGCGAGCCGTAAAGCGCAATGAAGCGGTCGATTTTGTAAGGGCCCTTTGCGAAGGCTTCCGAGAATTGAACGGTCGGCCCCATCACTACCGGCTGCCAATCGCTGGCCGATCGGAGCTTCCGCCAGGAAGCCGCAACACGTGGTGCTTGTCGGGGCATGTTCAAGGGGCGGGGCGCCTCGGACAAAGAGGCTGCCAACGGTGCCGTTGCCGCCGCCAGTAAGCAAAGGACAGCGGAAAACAATATGCGGGAGCAAAGAAACGGCTTCGCCAATGGTATCGGCCGCGCTGGAACCGTGGGGAAGCTTTCATGTCGATCGGAAAACAGCTGTCCAATGCAAATCAGCAGCACAAGAACTGCCGAGAAGAAGATCCAGCCGTAGAGAATGTGATCGGCCAGGGCAGCCTGAGCACTCCCAATCCACTCTGCGGCCGCGATCAGACCCAACGCACGGAAGCCATTGGCAATGATCGGCACGACAACCGACAGCGCGATGAAAAGAGCCCGCCGTAGCCAGCTGCGATAGGTGATCACGGCAAAGAAAACGCCGAACGCTATGGCAGCGACGAGGAAACGCAGGCCTGCGCAAGCTTCCGCGACGGCAAACGTTCCCGCCGGTATCTCTATGACCGCGCCGTTCGAATATACGGGGATGTGGAGAATATGGAGCCCGGCCACGGCGAAGGCGGCCGTGAACGCCTGCAGGGCAGGGATGAGATACGCGCCAGTCGGAACGAGAAAATAGAGATAAAGGAAGGGCGCCGCGAGCTTTCGATAAAACGCTGCGCCGAAACTTCCAACCAGTGCCGCCTGGACCATGGTCATGACGACGAACTGCCGGGCTTCAAGAACGCCGACGACGGATGCGGCCAACCACAAGACGGAGAGCGTGAGAATTGCAATGACCGCCCGCCAGTCGGGCACGATGTTCGCGTCGCTTAGCGCGTCACGCCGCTGCCAGATCATGAAAAGGCTGATCGGGAGAACGAGAAAACAGTGGTTGAACGTCGGTGAATCGATCCAAACGCGAACCGCACCAAGCGCTTCGTTGGGATATAGTACACCTGACGTCAAGAGAGCAATAACAACACCCGCCCCACCTGTTGCGGCTAGCTTGCCGCCACGACTGCTCATCATGAGCGCTCTCGCGCCTGGACTTACGATCGTCATCGCGTGTTTACGCTCGCGGGCTGCCGATCAGGACCAGACGTTGACGGAACAGCGTCCAGGGGCCCTCGTTGATACAGGCTATCAAGGACTTTCAAGTTCTTATCCCAGCTGTAATCCGTCTCAATGCGCGCTCGGGCCGCGCGGCTCAATTGATCCGCACACCCGGACAAAATCTTAATGACGCAGTCGGCAAAGCCGGACGCGTCACTTGCCACAAGCACATCGCGTTTTGGAATCGCGCTCAACCCTTCCAAAGCGGCCGGCGTTAGGACGACTGGTTTCGCCATGGCCATCGCTTCGAGAACCTTGTTCTGAACTCCCCGTGCTATGCGCATCGGCGCGATGCAGCAGGCGGCATTCGCAAGGTAAGGTCGCACATCTTTCACGGCGCCTGTCACCTGAACGCCGGGTTGCCGCGAAAGCTTCCGGACAGACGCAGCGGGGTTCGTGCCTACGATCCAGAACTGCGCGCGCTCGTGTATTCGCCTTACGGCGGGTAACGCCTCGCTCGCGAACCAGGCGACCGCATCGATATTGGGCCAATAATCCATGACGCCGGTGAACACGATTGCAGGATTGCCGGCTTCGAACGGATTGGGATAGTTTCGATCCGGATCGAAATGGTCGACATCGACCCCATTTTCCAGAATTCCCACTTGGTTCGAAAGCTCCGGCGCGAACTGAAGAAACGTGGCGGCCTCCGCCTTCGAGACGAATAGCGCACGGTCGCAACCTGCAGCGGCCCTCCTTTCAAGAGAGCGCACGTGGCGCTGTTCAAAACAATACACCTTGTTCAGTGGCCACCGGGCCCGATGGGCGTAGGCACCCCATTTTTCCGAATCGACATCCACCACATCGACTACGATCCGTCGACCGTGCTTGATTACATCCACATATGGCGCCATCAGGGAGCAAAAGACGAAGATATCCCTTATGTCGTGCGCCCCAATTATCTTCCGTACCCACGCCTGCATCCGCCGGTCACGGTAGACGGTTTCAGACATCGACTTGCCGGTAATCAAGCCGCCCAGACCGCGCCGTATTTTCTTTGCTCGAGAGAGCGGGATACAGTAAACACTTGCACAAATCTCCCGCAGTGACGCAACATGTCGTTCGTCTGTCGAATCGTCAAAAAAACAACCTAGGTGGACCCTAAAACGGCGAGAGAGATAAGTCAGGACGTGGCACGAACGAATCTTGTCGCCCTTGTCAGGAGGATAGGGAATTCGGTGCGCTAAAAAAAGGAGATCGCGCACGGGCTTCAGCCAATCGAACGCACAATAGCGGGACCGACCAGCTTCGTAACCGAAAGCGGCAACCGTCGCCAGAGATTGACAGCCATTCGGTATTTTGGATTAAGAGGATTGACGTCACGGATGTGCTTGGAATTATTGACAGAATACTGATACGTAAGAGCGACAGGTTCGAATCCCCAGTTTCGTTTGAAATCGTACGAGCCCGTGCCTATTTTGCTACGTCCGAAATCAAACGTTTTGAATCCGCGTTCGCAGGCGCGGCGCATCACCTCCCAATACATGAAATCATTGCCGGCAAGCGTCCGCGCCTCAGCCAGGCCGCCGCCATAATATGGCAGCACCTCGTCCCGGAAATAAAAATTCATTACCGAAGCAATGGCCTGTTTCCCGTTGAGTACCGTGAGAACGTCACATGCCTCGCCAAACTCGTCCTTCAACAGCTTGAAATAGCGCTTGGGGAACACGGGGGTGCCGAGCCTGCGAACGCTCTCCGCATAGATGTGATGAAGCCGATCAACGTCGCTATCGATTTCGGCTGTAAGTCCGTTCGCGATGGCCTTCCGCACCATTGCTCTCTGCTTGCGCGGAATAGCCTTGAGGTTCGCATCGACATCCGCGGCAATCGGGCGGCGAAAGTTCACGTAGAGACCTGCCTTGCTCACCCAATCCGGCCGCAAGACGCGCGATGAGCGAAATTCAACGCCATCAACTTTAAGCTCGCGTGCAATCTCGAGAGCCGCAAAGCAAAGCTGGTCGGCTGCTTCCGCTTCCGCCGTTGCAATGCCTCCGTGGACGCAAAAGGCGTTTGAGATGAGCGAATTCCCGAAAAGCACACTCTTGATCTGCGTGAGCGGAAGCACACCACGTATTTCTTTCGCCTGGCGTGCGGCGAGATAGAATGTCCGATGGCCGAACGCCTTCTCGATCACCCGCCTCCATCCCGAGAGGTGAAAAAATGTCGCCGCGGGGCAATCCCTTACAAACGCGTCCCAGGCAGGTTCCTCGCCCGGGTCGAGCATTGAGACGATCATCTTTTCCACTCAACTAATCTTTTCGTGCCCGCCGGTTGCGCGCACCCAAGGTAGATTTCATCCATCCGTCCCCAGGCGAAGTCCCGGAGCAGGCGTGTGACGCGGTGTTCCATTCGGCCAATGTTGAGGTAATGGCGAAAGCGCGCTTTCAGCGAAATACCGTCGATGCGCGGCTGATAGATATCGAACTCCCAGGGATGGCAGTAGAAGACACAAGGAACGTGCTCCGCCCGATTGGTCCGACGGATACACCAGCGAGACAGCGCGTAAGGTGCCAGACGGAAGTAGCCGCCGCCACCGGAGGGAAGATTGTTCCCCAACAGCCGCAGTGTCGCTATCGGGATCTCCAGCAACGGACTGCCGACCAGCGGTCGAAACGGGATCCGAGGGGCTTCGGGCATGCCATAAAGGTCGTGCGATATAGGGTAAAGGCTGGAACTGTATTCATAGCCTTCTTCCGCCAATACATCATAGGCCCACCAGTTCTCACGCCCGATCGAAAATGTGGGGGCCCGAAAACCACGGACGCGAACGCCGGCGCAGTTTTCGAGCACATCCTTCGCGCGGCGCACATCGTCACGGAACCGGCTTCGTGTCTGCGCACGGGCGAGTTCATGAGCATAGCCATGGCTTGCGATCTCGTGACCGCCCGAACGGATGTCGCCCAGGAGCCGGGGAAAGCGCTCGGCGACCCAGCCGAGAACAAAAAAAGTTGCCCGGACGCCGGCGGCCTCAAGGAGCGACAATACGCGTTGCGTGCTCTCTACGACCCGCGACGGTCGGGAAGGCCAGCTCAGACGGTCGACAACGGCGCTGAATGCCTCCACCTGGAAGTAATCCTCGACGTCGACAGAAAACGCGTTGATTACCTTCCCGGGGCCCTCAATATTCCGTGCCTCCATAGGAACTGCGCCCGAATCCGGCGCACGGCCCCTTCCAGGTTCTGCTACCTGCGCGACACTCATCTTCCATCTCCTGTGGGAAGATACCTGAGAGCGATGTCAAGGACACGCATTATCGCTCTGCCGTGCTTCTCGGATCTGCGTTCCAAAGTGGCCAGCCTGGACAACAATTCGCCGTCGGTTTGCGCGGACTTCAACCGAATATCCATCTCCTCCGGGATCCGGGGTTGCAAAGTTGTCCGGGCCCCGAGCTCGTCCGCTATTTCCTGGGCGACATTGATCACCGCTGGCACGTCGATCTCGTGGCGCTCCTCGAGATATCCGAGCAAGAGGAGACGCGAGACGAGCGTATTGATGCGTCGCGGAATGCCGCCAGTATACCGGTAGATCTCCTCAAACGCGCCGTGTGAGATTTTCGGATCCTCAATCCATCCGACGCGCTTGAGCCGGTGCTCGACGTATTGGCGCGTGTCGTCCGCACTAAGGGCGCCAAGGTGACACGAGGCGATCACGCGCTGACGGAGCTGCTGCAGTTCCGGGCTTGAAAGAGCCGTCCGAAATTCGGGTTGGCCGAGGAAAATACCCTGAAACGGCGCCTTCGCTCCCGGCGCAAGATTGGACAGCATCCGCAGTTCTTCGACCGCTTCCAGCGTCAGGCTTTGTGCCTCGTCGACGATGACCAGCAGACGTTGCCGCCGGTCTTTCGCTTTGACGAAATGCTCGCTTAGCCGCCCGATTACCGCCGCCTTGTCCATTCCTCCGATCTCGATATTGAACCCCGCGGCTATCATGCGGAGCATGTCGTAGCCATTCAGTTGGGTCGTCACCACGCGGGCCGCGACGTATTCATCCGGATCAAGCGTCGCCAGCAGCTGCTCGACAAGCGTCGTCTTGCCGGCCCCGATCTCACCGGTGACGACTACGAACCCCTCTTCCTGCGAAAGACCATACTGCAGAAAAGCCATGGCCTTCCTATGTTGCTCGCTGCCAAAGTAGAAACGGCTATCCGGCGTGAGCTGGAAGGGCATGCCACTAAGCGAATAAAAGCTATCGTACATAATTCACTCGAATGTCTTGTGGAGGCCGATAGTCACAGCATTCTGCAAATAGCCGCCGGCGTTGGGATGCGCTTCGCGATAGATCAGATCGTAACGCAGCACTATGGAGAGCGATTCCGACAAAACCTGCGTCAATCCGACCGAAGTGTTGTAGAGATCGGCATTATCGAGATTCAGATGGCTGTAGCCGGCGGAGAGCTGACCGGTCAGATCGGGCGACAGCGGCCGGTTCCAGATCAGTGTGCCCGCTTCGGTGGTGTCCACCTGCCCCACTTCGCTGCTGGACAACCCGACTGCAGTCAATTGCGTGCTTTGGAGATAGTAGGCCGTAAGGGAGAGTGAATCGCCATCTAGGAGCGTTCGTGCCGTTGCGCGAAACGACTTGTCGCGAAAGAGGCCATTCTGGAGAGGCAACGCATTGTTGATATCCGTCAGCGGAACGCCGAGCGGAGATCCGGTTCCCGCTCCACCCGCACTCAGCGTCTGGTCATCGAGCGTTCCAATCAGCGTGCTTTGACTGAAGGACACGCCGGAATCTGCGCCGCCCGGCCCTACCTGGGAGGCCTCGGTGTTGCCGATGATTGATTGCTGCGAATTGGTGATCGAATCGGTGTAAGCGGCGTAAACGTTCGTCAAATCACTGAGTTGCCACTCCAGTTCGCCGGCAAAATCGGACTTCAAATAATGATGGCCATAGGTAAGCAGGACGTAGGAGTCGGGATCGGGCCGCAGGCGGGTGCCGATATCCCAGACGGGCGATTCGCCATCGATTGTGGGAAAGTCGTTGTCGTGAAGCCGCTCGTAACCCGCGCCGGCGATTGCCGAAGCGTAGCGGGTCACTTCGTACTCGTTGATCAGTTCGCCGTTGAGATTTGTATAATCGCCTGAACCCAGCTCACCGCTGTCGTTTTCCATTCCGCTCAATGAGACGTCGCTCGTCAGTCGCGGAAGCATTGTGCCTGCCATCTTGAGGTCCTCACGGACGTTCTGATCCGTCGAAGACGTTATCGGACCGATATTCAAACCTGGTGTCCCGATAACGCCCGTGTTGTTGACAAACCAGACCTGACCAATCTGGTAGCGCAATTCATTGCTGCCGAGGTTGCCGATCCGGTTCGTCAGATACGGAAATCCGCTGACAGAATAGGTCTGGGTCTCCTGGGGTGTCTGTACCAGTACATTCTGCAGGCCTTCCCCCTCCCTGGAGATATCGTCCATCAGGCCATGAAGGCTAAAATTGAACAATCCGGGAACTATCGCCGCACTGCCATTCGCGTAGCCATATCCGGAAAATCCATCCAGTCCCGTATCCTTGATGTCGCGGCGATATACCCCCGTGGCCGAGAGTATCCCGCTCAGGCGGGTCGAATCCGCCGTGGCGGTTGCTCCTGCGGATGCAAGCGATTCAATATCCGCGATTCGATCATGTTCCGTTTCTGCAACATTGTCCGTCGCGATTTCGTCGATCCCGACATTCCCGGTTACGGTCCAAGGCGGAGCCTCGGGCTCGGACTGAGCCAAAGCGTGTGAATAGAGGTTCGAATTGGTTCTCGGCGATCGGTTCCCGGATGGGTTGGCTTGGGGACTGGTGGTGTTGGTGGCCGGTGGAAGAGGCGAAACGACCCAGGGCGTGGAGAAGTAGTCGACCGTTTGCCCGCGTGCGAGGCCGATGTCGTGAACGAAACCCGAAATCAGAGCGGCCGCAAACAGCCACCCCTCGGGACGCGCGCGCGATTCGTTATCCCCTCTCCTTCCGGCTGGCGACGCATGAGAATCGCTATCGCTGCTGTGCGTAAGCGTAACCATATCCCTTGAACTGCTCGCTCAACACAGGTTCCGTCTTGTTCAGGACGAGATTGACGCTCGGGCTGGCATTGAGAAGCCTGAGGGAGGATTCGATATCCTCCCGGCTTGTCTGATGCGCAGCGACAACGAACAGGGTCTGGCCCGCCAATGCTGCCAGAAGCGAAGGTTCCGTGCTGGTGAGGCAGGGCAATCCATCGATGATGATGAATCGTTCGGGGTCCTCGCGCACCAGATCGTCCAGAAGCTTTTTCATCCACCGGCTCGAAATGAGTTCGGGAATTTCCGCGCGCTCGTTGCCGGCCGGAAGCACGGAAAGTCCCGGCACGCTGGTCGCGAGAATGCTTTCGCCAGGTGCCGCAGATCCCGCCGCAACGAGGTCGAGCCATCCCGTGTCCGCAGAAATCCCGAGATATTCCATCACGGATTGGCGGTAGGCGTCGGCGTCCATGAGAAGCACTCGCGTGTCCCTTTCGAAGGCGAGCGCGAATGCGAGGTTTGTGGCGGTGAAGGTCTTTCCCTCGCCGGCGCGCGCACTCGTCACCAAAACAATCCTTCTTGCCTCGGCATCCAGGGTGACGTCATCCCGGAGCGCGTTCGCCAGCACGTGTCGCTTGAGAGCGCGGAATTCTTCGACTGTTCGCGAGACCCCGCTCGTGGGAAGTGCAACGCCGTGCGCGGCAAGGCTGGTCGGGCTCACGACAACACTGCGCCGACGCGTTATCGATCCCGACCCTGCAGGCGCCAACTTCGTTGCCGTCCGGGTCGCTGCCAAATCCACCGACGACGGATCAGGGGTGCGGTTCGCATTGAGAGGACCGGTGGGCAAAACCGGAATCGATTCCTCCCTGCGCGTCGAGGCTTTTTGCTGCAGCCTGGCGGCGGCACGCTGGACCAGGTCGGGAGCGTGATTCGCCATATCAAAACAACCCATTGTGCATACTTACTGCTGCAAAAACCAGACCGCCACAGACGAACAACAACGTCGCCATCGCCGAAACGAAGAGCGCTCCCCCTGCTCTGCCGAATAGACCAGCCGATTTTACGCCGCGCACAAGCGTGATGGCGCCGACGACCGGAAGCCCGAGCTCTCGCAGCCGCGCCGTTGAACCGAACGTTGGATGAATCTGACCCATCGCGATCGGAGCGGCCAGTCCCGCAGCGAGCCCGAGAACCGTCGCAAGGCTGAACAGAAGCGCGCGATTGGGAAAGGCGGGGAAAATAGGAACTTGCGGCGGATCGACGATTCGGAACTGCGTACGGTCTGCCCGGTCGTCGGCCGCCTGGGACAGATTTGCGGATTCCCGCCGTTTCACGAGTTCATCGTAGTTCGCCTTGATGACGTCGTAGTCGCGATCGATGTCCTGCGATTTTGCTTCTATGTCGGGCAGGTTGCCGCTCAGAGATTTCGCGCGATTGTAATCTGCAACGGCCTTGTCCATCCGGTTCTTGAACGTCGGCAGGACAGCCTGTGCATCCACAAGCTTGAGCCGCAACTGCTCATAGGCCGGATTCGATATCTGTGTCTTTCCTTCGTTCGTTCCTCCGGTTTTCTTCTCGGCATCGACGTCAGCCTGCAATTCGGCGACAGATCGCTTCGCGGCAAGGACGTCGGGGTGCTTGTCGGTATAGCTCAGCTCGAGGTCCGCCAGGTTTCGTTTGGACTGTGCAAGGCGGGTCTCCGGGGAGGCGACGACAATCTGTCCGGAGTTGGACACGGCGGGTGGTCCGGTTATGCTCAGCAATTGTGGCACCTGCGCCATTTGTGCCGCAATCGCATTTCGTGTGGCGAGCGCATCCTCGTATTGTTGTCCAAGCTGGGCAACCTGCTGTTGCAGGACCTCCGGTCGCGCCACACCGGTCTCCGTAAAATAGTTCGCATATTTCTTGCGGAAAGCCGCCCTTCGCTGCTCGGCAGTACGGAGCTGAATCTCGTATTGCGCAATTTGTCCATTCAGAAACGCGCGCGCCTTGTCCATTTCCGCGCGGCTGCTGTTTGCCGCTTTCTCGGCGAAAATTGTCAGCAATGCATCGACGACGTTCCTGGCGACCCGCGGACTGCGGTCTACGTAGGAAATGGAGACGAGATTGTTGCCGTCAGTCGTGACCTTGATCTCGCTGGCCAGCCGGCTCACCAGCTCTTCGTGTTGCAGATTGGTCATGTTCGCACCGCCCAGATCTGCTAGCACGATCACCTGATCGAGATTCGGCCGGCTGAGGAGCGTCTGGCGCAGATAACCCTCGCTCTCGGCCGGAGTTGTTTCGACAACAAGCCCCTTCAGAAGGGGCGTCAACAGTCCATTCACGTCCACGAATGCGCGCGCATCCGATTCGAAACGCTGCGGCACCAGCATGACCCCAACCCAGCCCACAACGCAGACGACCCACGCTACGGCCAGAACGAGCCATTTGCGCTTCCAGACCGTAACCACCTGTTCCAGAAACAATGCCCGGAGATTTTCAGATCGGTTAACATCGCCAGTCATTCGTCATGCCTTTCTTGCCGGCCGAGCGACTATCCCTACGCCCGCGGACCGATATCCCTAACGGATCAGAAGAAGCGTTGCGGAATGATAAGAATATCACCAGGCCGCACCGCGACATTCTGGTTGACGTCGCCATCACGGATCAATTCGTCCAGATGCACATGGTAGGTCTTCTGTACGCCGTTTTCGACCCTCACGATTACTGCCCGGTCCCCATCGGCGTACCGAGTCAGTCCTCCGACCGCGATCATTACATCGAGCAATGTCATGTTCGAGCTGAAAGGGATCGCGCGCGGCTGGACCGCCTCGCCGATCACGCGTACCTGCCGGCCGACCGGACCTACGAATTGGGTCGGCGTTACGGTGACCACCGGATCCTTGATATAGGGCTTGAGCTTTTCCTTGATCTCTGCGGCCAGATCCATCGGGGTCTTGCCGGCGGCGACGACATCGCCGATGAGCGGGATCGATATGCGTCCGTCGGGCCTTACGGGCACCGGCCCGCTGACATCGGTGTTGTGCCAGACGACGACATTCAATTGGTCACCAGGTCCTATCCGGTAGTCGCTTGCATTGGCGTAGGAAGCCGCACTCGTCGTGATGGCTGCGGGGGGAAGGGTTGCTTCGCTTGAACAAGCTGCCACCCAAATCACCACGGCAAACAGCGCTAGAGCGCGCAATGCCAAGCTTGCCACCACGGCCTGTTTCCTGTTGCTGCGACAGCCCCGTGACTCTTTTGTGGCTGCAGTCACACCAGCCAAGGCGAGCCCCTAAAGGTCCGCGCCCTCTTTCCCCACGGGGATACCTCTCATAATCATTGAGAGATGACAAGCATTCTCGGTAATCACGGTTTCGGCGCGAGCTTTGGCCGCAACGACGCCGGCGCCAGGAAGAAAGGCTAAGTACCTGAAAAGAATGAATATTCCACTATCCCATGACCCGGAACAGCAGCTCTCGGCAACTGAGCGTTTGCGCATTCTTACGTTCACCACGCTGTATCCGGGGGGCGCCCAGCCCAATCACGGCGTGTTTGTCGAGAACCGCTTGCGGCATCTCTTGGCAACCGGTCGGGTCGAGGCTCGGGTCATGGCGCCGGTACCCTGGTTCCCGTCAACGGCTTCCCGGTTCGGCCGATACGCGCTCCTGGCGCGCATGCCGCAACAGGAAACCCGCAACGGGATCGATGTTGTACACCCCCGCTATCCCGCGCTGCCCAAGCTCGGCATGTCTGTGTCACCCGCCCTGCTTTTTGCGGCAACGCTTCTGCCCGCTTGGCGACGGCAGGCGGAATTTGACTTGATCGACGCGCACTACTTCTATCCGGACGGTGTGGCGGCTGTCATGCTTGGCCAGTCGCTGAAAAAACCCGTGGTCATCACCGCGCGCGGCACCGACATAAATCTGATCCCCCGCTATCCCTTCCCGCGACGCATGATCGCTTATGCGGCACGCAGAGCCGCAGGAATCATTGCCGTCAGCCAGGCGCTCAAGGACGAGATGATCTCGATCGGCGTCGCGGCTGACAGGATATCAGTCCTGCGTAACGGCGTCGACCTCGAGCTGTTCACGCCTGGCGACCGCAGCGCGGCACAGGCTGCACTGGGTCTCACCGGCCGTACGCTGCTTTCGGTCGGCCTCCTGATCGAGCGAAAGGGCCACGACCTAGTCATCTCGGCACTACCGCAGCTGGCAGATTGCACGCTCCTCATCGTTGGCGAGGGACAAGAACTCGCCCGGCTGAAAGCCCTCGCGCAAAGCCTCGGAATCGAAACTCGAGTGCGGTTCCTCGGAGCCGTTCCGCATCAGGAACTCCGCAAGATCTATGTCGCCGCGGATGCGCTCGTGCTCGCATCGAGCCGTGAGGGATGGCCCAATGTGCTTCTGGAGGCGATGGCCTGCGGGACTCCGGTTGTGGCGTCTGCGGTCTGGGGCAACCCCGAAATCGTATCTGTGCCGCAAGCGGGGATACTGATGCGCGAGCGTAGCGCCACAGGAGTCGCCGAAGCCGTCGAACAGCTGTTCGGAGATCTCCCCTCTCGCGAAGCAACCCGGGCGTTTGCAGAGCGATTCAGCTGGGATGACACATCTGCCGGACAGATACGGCTATTCAGGGAAGTGCTGGCCCGGCATTCAGCAGACGGGCTGAGGGAGCATTTACCCTTGAACGCGTGATTGCGGTTCGGAGCGGGACAGTTTTCTCTTCACGGCGCTGCGGACCCCTCCGGCCAGAATCCAGAAGGATCGTGGCAGTCCGTTCAATGTCCGCGGATTTGCGGCCTCGATCCCCCAGCGTTCGCTTCGCGATGAGAGCCATAGTTTCTTATAGGCATCGTCACCGCGGCCGAAATCGACTTGGGCCGGACTGTCCTGTTCCAGAACGCGTCTCATCATCTCCATCGTCAGAAGCGTGCCGGGCGAGAAACGCGCGAACTCCTCGGCATAGACAAGCTTGTAGATCGTCGCCTTGCCCCCCCGGACGATCCAGAACTGCGCGGCCGCCGGTTCATCATCGATGAACAGGACCCCCATTCTCAGGGCGCCCGCCGCAGCCGCCGCGCGGATCAGGCCCGGAATGAAATCAGGATGTGGTTCCGGTTTTTTCCAGCTCCGCCGACGGACGTCGTCATACAGCGCGATGAAAGCCTCGGTCTCATCGTCCTTCCGATAAAACTGCCAGCGAGGTCTGGCTGTCTTCGCAAGCAGGACCTGCTTTCTTCTCCAGGTATTTCGCAGGAGTGAGTCCCGCGACGAAAGATATTTCTGAAATTCCACACCGGCCAGCGACTCGCGCCACACCACCCAGCCGAAATAGGGCTTGGCGATCCATCCGGCGCCGCGAAGCCCGGTTAGCAGAGCTCCGAAGGAACCGTCTTCCGGATCGAGACCCTCGAGCTGGATGAATTCCAGCCGTTCGGGGGAAGCCGCCAGTTGCCGCGCAAGCTCGCGCACCGCTGCGGTATTCGAGCTGTCCCCGAGCAGATTGAATTCCGTCGTGTACAGATTAGTGCAGCTTCGAAGTGTACGTTCGCGGCGTCGCCGGCAGCACACGATCGCCACGCGGCCATCGTCGGCAGCTGCCACTGTCGCGGCGCACCCGTTCCGGGCCCAGCAATCTTCGACCAGCCCAAACCATTCCGGCTGCTCGAAAAAACTCCGCTGCCGTGAAATCGAAAGGAAAGGAAGAGCCTCCGCGGTACGGGCAAGATCGGCAAGCTCGAAGCTCCGCATCGACTGATTATGAGCCCCCGGAACGAACGCGCCGCGCGGCCATGGCGCCAATCGAGCCGACGCGCACGGCATTGTTTCGCCAAGTCAGGCCGCGTGCCGCGATCACTGCGCGCGCCGCGCTGCCCAAGCGCTCGCGAAGTGCTCCGTCTCCGGCAAGTCTCACGACTGCTTCTTCCATGGCTCGTGTATCATCCGGTGGAAACAACAGGCAGGAAACGCCATCTTCCAGTATCTCGCGGACATTGGCCTGATCGGGCGCCACAATTGCTTTGCCGGCAGCCATGTACTCGAAAAGCTTGAGCGGAGAACAATACTCGACACATTTGGGCAGCAAGGCAATATCGAACGCGGAAACATGGCTTGCGATGCGATCCCTGGTCACCAGCCCGGCAAAAGTGACCCGATCGGCCACTCCTAAATCCTTTGCAAGTGATTTCAGCGCGGGAATTACAGGGCCGTCGCCGACGATCATGAAGTGCAGATTATCCGGGACGTGATCCTGTGCAAGCAACATCAAGACGCGGTCCAGACCATGCCAGTCCCTGACAAAGCCGGTGAACCCGAGAACGACCTTACCTTCGAGCTGCGCAGTTCCCTTAAGTAATCCCGGGCCGCCGGCCGCGAATTTCTCGACGTCTGTTCCATTGGGAATAACGACGATACGAGCTTCGGGGACTCCTGCCGCCCGGATTTCGTCCGCAAGAACCCCCGTCACGGGCAAAACATAATCCGCCGTTCGCCACGCAAATCGCTCAAGGCTTCGGGCAAGCGCGACGAGGCCGAGACCGCCAAAGCTGGCGCGTTCACGCGCAAGCGGCGCATTGACCTCCAGCAGCAACGGCACGCCCTTGAAGCGCTTGAACCAGATTCCGGCAAGCAGATAGAGGTTGTACCGCTCGTAAACGAAATCAGGCCGGAATGAGCTGCCTTTGGCGATGAGCCGAAAAAACGCGGGGACGTTGTAGCCGATTTCCAGCAATTCATAGACGAACTTCGGGACTCGTTTCTTCATCGCGTCGATGAATGCGGGCTCGTGGCCCAGCGTGGCTTGCGCAAATGACGACGGGCCAACAAGGCGAACCTCGTGACCGAGCTCGCGCAACGCAACAATCAGCTCTTCGAGATGAACGGACTGGCCATCCCTCGAACCAATCCGGTGATGATAAAGTATCTTCAAGCCCTGCCCAGCCGGATCGACGCACTCGCGCGAAACAGCCGCCCCAGTTACTTCGAGCGTTGCGCCGGCCGGCCGCCCGCAGCCCGGGCTTCCCACTTCAGGGCGGATTCCACGATCGCATTGAGATCGTTGAATCTGGGTTGCCATCCCATGGCTGCACTGATGCGCGACGGATCGGCCACGACATAGGCTGGATCGCCATCGCGGCGCGGAGCCGGCCTGACGGGCAGTTCGCGGCCGAGCAGCCGCCCGAACGCGGCAACCACTTCCAGAACGCTGGCTCCGGTCCCGTAGCCGCAATTGAAGACACCAGCGGTGCCACCGCCGCGCAGGTAATCGACGGCGGAGAGATGCGCCTCGACAAGATCCAATATGTGAATGTAGTCGCGCACGGCAGTGCCGTCGCGGGTCGGATAATCCGTACCATAGACGTCGAGACATGCCGCGCCACCCAGCGCGACCTGCGCCACACGTTTGATGAGATGCGGGATCTGCCGCTCGGGCTGGCCGGCCCCTCCACCCGGTTCGACGCCGGCCACATTGAAATAGCGCAGGGCCACATAACGAAACCGATGGGCCTTGGCTGCGTCTTCAAGCATCCATTCGACCATCAATTTGCTGCGGCCATAGGGATTGACCGGGTGCGTGGGGGCGGATTCGCTCACCTGGGCCATCTCGGTCGACCCGTAGACAGCGGCCGTCGAGGAAAATATGAACTGATCGACACCGGTTTCCATGCACGCGGCAGCCAGCGCGCAGGAGACCATCGTATTGTTTTCGTAGTAATCGATGGGCCGCTCGATCGACTCGGGAACCGCAATGGATCCCGCAAAGTGGATGACCGTCTCGACGCCGAACTTGTCGATGATGCGGCTCACAAGCGCCTTGTCCCGCGCCGACCCGTGGACAAAATGGGCGGTTTCCGGAACAAACGCGCGCACCCCCGATATCAGATTATCGAGAACCACGACCTTTTCGCCGCGATCGGCGAGCGCGTGAGCCGTATGGCTACCGATGTATCCCGCGCCGCCCGTAACAAGGACCGACATAAAACCTCACCCCGACCCGTTCAGCCCGAAGGAATATCACTTACTTGGACATTATTTCACTACCATCACAATTTTAATGGAAGATTAACTTTGAATAATCCCCGTGGGACCTTTTTCCCATGGACGCATTACCTTCTGGACTTGCCCCAGGGCAAGGGTAATCGCCCCAGTCAGCCCAGCGGGAGGGCGCCGCCCAGACTTGATGGCCTGCCGAAGTGGGTGCTCTGTGTCGATATCCATCCCGCCTCGGGGAATGATTGCCATTTGCTAATTCAAATGTCGCGACTTCGCGAGAAGAGTCATTTTTTTGGTACATAAATTCCTGATGTCCGCGCGCGCCGATTGCTCTTTCGGCGGCAGACGCGTCCATCCGGGCGGCGGCGAAATGCGCGGCGGCAGCATGAGCAGACCGACCACAAAACGCACAAGCCGCATACGGGCGACGGGTCTCACTAGCCGCCGCGATGGTCTGTTACTTCACCAGGCATGGCCGCAGCGCCGCAGTGTTGCCGACCGGTTTGGCGGCCGGCCGCGTATTGCGTCACTCACGCGGACCCTTGACCGGGGGAATTCGCGACGCGTCGCTCTTTCCGTGATGCCGGCCTTACAGTTTCTGAGGGGGAGGTCCGGGGCTGCCGGGGAAGATCGACTGTATGGCGTGCGCCAGCTGCTCGCAGGTGAACGGCTTCTTCAACACGCCGTCGGCTCCGAGCTTGACCGCCAGACTTAGTACGAATTCGCTCCCGAGCAGTCCTTCGCCGGCCGACACGGCGAGCACTTTGGTGCGCGGTGCCTCGTGCTTTATCTGGAGAAGACACTCGATGCCGTCCTTCTCCGGCATCAGAAGTTCCGTGACGACGACCTCGGGCGCGAACGCGCGAAAGCGCCGCAGCCCTTCGTCGCCCGCCGCTGCGGTGACGACGCTGTAGCCGTGAAATGCAAGATACTGCGAGACTTCATGCAGGATCCGGCTGTCCGGATCGATGACCAGAACGCGAATCGTCATAACGGGGCGCGGCAATCGTTGCGCGCGGTGCGGTCTTTCCTGTGAGTTTCCGAAGATGACTTAGTCAGGCGTAAAGGTTGCGCCTACTGGTAGAATTGCGGGTGCGGCGAACCGCGGCTTGCCGGTCAATCTCAATCGCGGTTCGAACTCACGAACCCCCGCTGTCCAACCGATTTGCCGGGTCGTCAGACTTGGCCGCGGCCAGGACCTTGCCGATGAGTTCCGCGGTGTTTCGGGCCCCGAGCTTCTGCATCATGTTCGCGCGGTGGAAATCCACGGTGCGGGGACTGATGCCGAGAATGCGCGCGGCCTGTTTGCTCGATGCGCCGCGCAGAAGCTGCGCCAGAACGACGCGCTCGCGATCGGTCAGCGAAGCGTCATTCGCGAACGGCTCCGGCAGCACCGCGAGATCGCCATTCAGCAGCCTGATCTCGTGCTGTGCCTCTTTCGCAGCCGGCACTTCGAGGAATTGCCAATGGCCCGAGCGGCGGGCGATCACGCATTGATGGTTGCAGGCGACGTCGAACACATCCTCCGGCCGGCTGTCCCCGATCATGTAGGCGCACAGCATGATGATCCGGCGGCCGGCCAATGTCGCCTCGAGCGCATGCTCATATTCGACGATGTCGCTCCAGATTTGCGCGCGGCGCCAGATCGGGTTGCCGAACGCTCGGAGGCCGGCAAGCCCGTCCTTCACCGCTTCGTCCGCGAGCCTGTGCCAAGCCTTCACAATGTGCTGCCAATCAAACCGGCCGCCGTCGTAATACCACTCCGCGGCCGGCAGAAGTTTGAATCGCCCAGATCTGCGCCACGAGTCGAATTCCGGAATCGCGGCGCGCAAAGCCTCTACCGCCTCGTCAACGGTCAGGGGATCAGAGACCACCCAGATGCACTGTTCCGGCACGTGCCGTGCAGGCGCAAAACAGGCGCAGGCCGCCTCGAGCAAATCCTTCTTCGTTTCGCAGAAGAGACAGATATGCGTGCCCCAGGGAATTTTTCCGATCACGCCGATGCCGGTGTCGCGCAGGCTGTCGTCGCAATCCGGCTTGGACCACAATGCGATCGGCCGACGCTTGTGCGCCGTCACCGGAATGCGTCCATCCGCCCGCGGGGATTTCATGCAACAGCGCCTCGCCGTCGCGACTGCAACAGATTACGCCCAGCGCCGCAATTTGGCGAATCCACGCCCTGGCATCGCTGTCTGGCTTGGCGCACTGGACAGGCCCGCAGAGGCGCGGAGTTGCTTAACCCCAAGAGCACAAGAGCACAAAGAACTATTGCCCGCCTCAGCCCGCGCCCCTCTTCGCTTCGTGTTCTTTGTGCTCTTGGCGGTAGATATTTTCCTCGTGGCTCGGGTTCGCTCACGCAGCCTTGGCAGCGCCGTTGCGCTTGCCGCGGTTTCTGCGGCGGCGCGGTTTCCCGGTTCTTGAATCGCCGCCAGGTGCGGCGACTCGTGGCCTGTGTTGCGGCTCTGTCCGCGCGGATTGCGTAGTCCCCGCTGCCTCGCCAGTCACCGCGATTTTCTGCCGCGTGAGGCGCTCGATATCGCGCAGCAAGGGGCGCTCGTTCGGGTCGCAGAGCGAGATGGCGACGCCCGTCGCGCCGGCGCGCGCGGTGCGGCCGATCCTGTGCACATAACTTTCGGGCTCGTTCGGCAGCTCGAAATTCACCACATGCGTCACGCCGTCGACATCGATGCCGCGCGCCGCGATGTCGGTGGCGACGAGCACACGGGCTTTGCCGTTGCGGAAATTCTCCAGCGCCCGCTGGCGCGCATTCTGCGATTTGTTGCCATGGATCGCGTCAGACGCAACCCCCGCAATGGCGAGATGGCGCGCCACCTTGTCGGCCTGATGTTTGGTGCGTGTGAACACCAGCACCCGGCTCATGGCGCGGTCTCCGAGCAGCTTGACGACGAAATTCCGTTTGTCCGCCGCAGCCACGAAATGCACCCGCTGTTCCACGCGCTCGACCGTCGTTGCCGGCGGGCAGATTTCGACCCGCGCCGGCTCGCGCAACAGAGCCGCCGCCAGATGCTCCACCTCGCGCGGCATCGTGGCCGAGAACAGCAGCGACTGGCGCGCGCGCGGCAGGAGCGCGACGATCTTCTGCACGTCGCGGATGAAACCCATGTCCAGCATGCGGTCGGCTTCGTCGAGCACGAAATGCGAAATGCGTTCCAGCCGCACACAGCGTTGCTGGATGAGATCGAGCAGCCGGCCCGGCGTCGCCACGATGATGTCCACGCCTTTGCCGAGCGCGCGCGCCTGGGAGGTTTGGTTCACCCCGCCGAGGATCACCGTGTGACGCAAATGCAGTTGCGCGCCATAGGCGGCGAAGCTTTCGCCCACCTGCACCGCGAGTTCGCGCGTGGGCACGAGGACCAGCGCGCGCGGGACCTTGTGGCCTGGGATCGTCTCGGCGGCGAGACGCTGCAGGATCGGCAGCGCGAACGCCGCCGTCTTGCCGGTGCCGGTCTGCGCCAGGCCGAGAAGGTCGCGGCCCTGAAGGAGCAGCGGGATCGCACGGACCTGAATCGGCGTAGGCGTGTCGTAGCCCTGCACCTTCAGCGCATTGCACAGGGGCTGTGCGACGCCGAGTGCGGCGAACGCCGCGTTGGCATCTTGCGCGACCGGATGCCTGGGACGCATCAGCGGCAGATCACCCGGCGAAACACCCGCGGCGGGAATGGAAAGACGCGCGGCGCCTTCCGGTGAAGACACCTCGAACGAAATATCACTCATAGAACTAATTATCCTTTGCCACAGAACGGCGCGGAGCGGACGCCCGGCGCGCGCGATGGAGCGGTTGACCGGCACCCACACGCATCTGGAGCAAACGGAATTTGATGAACCGGGCGATTTGGCCTGACCGCAAGGTCTGGCGCGTTAGCGCGACCCGGAATGTGACCCGCATGTGGCGGGTTTCTCATGGAATGTCAAGGGCGGTGGGGAAATCACACGTGTCAAGGACAGATGACCAGCCGAGGTTTCCGTGGTGCGCGCGCCCGGCATGACGCATGATAGTGCACGATTGTGGGATCGGCGCGCTTCATCGCAGCGCGAAACCGGCCGCAAAGCGCGGCCAGGAATGCAGCTTGATATGCCAACAAACGTCCGGCGCTTCCTGTGGCTGTGGTGGGCGGCGTTCCTGATCGGCGCGGCGGAAATTCCGCTGACGCCGCCCAGTTCGATGCTGCTCGACCTTGGCGTGACGCAATCCGTGCAGACGGCGCTCGCCGTGGGCGGGACGGTGCTCTCGCTCGCGACGCTGCTGCCGTTCCTGTGGTTCGCCGTCCGCCGCCGCAAAAACTGGGCGCGCTGGGTGCTGCTGGTGTCGTTTATTATATCACTGCCGCTGGAATTTCTCGACCCTTCCATCTATTCCGGCGACCAGCTACCTCTGACCTGTATGGCACTTGTATCCGCCCTTGCGGGGGCGGCTGCGTTCTATTTCGTGTTTACCGGCGATGCGCGGCCCTGGTTCCAGGAACAACGCGAGCCCGATTCCACCCTGCCCGGCCAGGCTCGCCCTTCGACACGCTCGGGGTGAGGAGAGCTGCTCACGCCAGGCAGATGGAAGCAGGGCGGCATCCATTCCGAAAGCTGAGGCCCGGGTTGCCTGGACCACATAACAAATTTTGCAACCCGATCGGCTTCCGGTCGTTCACTCCCTGACGCGGATGCCCGGCTCCGGTACGCCCCAGCCCCTTCGACACCCCCCAGCTGGGCTCCGCGGTTCTTGTCAGTTCAGGAAGAGCCCCGATTTCAAGCGCAGCCTCAGCGGCTGCGCTTATTTTTTTCCGCCGATGGTACGGGTGACGCTGCGAATCGCCTTGCGGGCTTTCGGCACAATTCCCTTCGCAATGTCCACGATGGCGGCTTCGGCCTGCCTGATTGTGCTCTTCGGCTTGCGGCCGGGCTTGCGTTTCGCTGCCTTTGCCGGGCGCGCGGCCTTGCGCCCCGCCGTCTTTCGCACCGCTTTCGCGGAACTCTTCGTCTTGCGCGCGGATTTCGCCGCGGTTTTCCGTTTCACTGCCATGTCGTCCCCTATCCCGCCCTGAAGGCGAATCAGTACTCGGGTGATGAGAGTAATGGGTTTCGGACAGGGCCGCACCTGGGACCGCGCAAAACACTCACGACGGAAGGCCGGTACTAGTTGGAGGCGACGGGCGCGGCCGTGTTCTGCAGATGCACCGACTGGTAATTCTGCCCCGGGCCGACTTCGAACTTCACGCGGGCGAAATCCGGCTTGGACAGAAACGGCCGGGCATCGCGCGAAAAGCCGTAGGGCTCTTTCGGGATGCCGAGGAAATTCTTGTCCACTTTCCCGTTGCTGTTGAGATCCTGGTAGACCTCGATGGCGTAGGTTCCGGTCGGGACATTCTGCAACGTAATTACCGTCTCGCCGCCCACCGCGGGAACATCGGCGCTGGCAACGGGGGCTGCGTTGTCATCCGGATAGGTGGCCTGGGTGTAAACACCCAGGCGCACGATACCCTCAGGCGCCACTTTCTCGATCCGCACCACCAGCGTGCCGCCGGCCGGCGCGCTGCCTTGCGCGTCAGCCGCGCCCCCGAAGAATGCCGACAACAACATGCCGGTCACGGATAACGACAAAATGTTTCGCACCACCAGTTTGAACATCACCTTCTCATTACCGCTCGGCGAAAGGTGATTACCAAAGCGGATTAATGCCAGAACCAGCAAATTGCGCCCATGCCCGGAACTCATAACACACGATATCGCCGCAGGATACTGGAGGCCCGGCAATCCGCCGCCGGTCACAAGCCGCGCCAGGGTGCCGCGGGCGCGTCAACCGCGCAGCTGCACGAGGTGCGCGTCCCGGGGCGCCGCAAACGGCGCCGGGGCGCATCGCCTGATCGAAGGTGACCAGCCGGCCGCGATGTTTCACGGCGAGTGCGATCAAATAACGGTCGGTGATCTGCCTGGCGCCGAGTTGGCATCCGATCGCGAACGGAGCCGGCCTCGCGATCCCGAAGACCGGGCGCATTATCCGCCACCGACCGTCCATTGCGCGACCGGCCCAGCTCTGCGAGTTGGTATATCTGGCCCAATCCGGGAACGCTGAACCATGCTCACCGTCTATGGCGAAGGCCGCGGCTTCCGTGTTGTCTGGCTGCTGGAGGAAATGGGGCTGGCGTATCGGCTGCGCCCGGTCGATCTGCTGGCCGTCGAAAATGATCGCGATTTCCTCGCGATCAACCCCTCAGGCTTCATTCCCGCACTGCAGGACGGCGAGACGATCATGGTCGAATCGATCGCGATTCTCGAATATCTGCTCGCCCGCCACGGCCCGACTCCGTTTGCCGTCGCGCCGGACGACCCCGCCTTCGCGTCGTATCTGCAATTTCTCCATCTGGGCGAGGCCGGGCTCGCCGGGCCGATGAACGCCGTCTTTGTCGGCCGCGAACTGGCGCCCGAAGCCGAGCGAAACGCCCGGGTGACCCGCTGGGCGCTCGAAACCTTCGAGAGCCGGCTGGGCCTGGTCATCCGCCGCCTCGCGGATTGCCCCTTCCTCGCCGGCGACCGGTTCACCGCCGCCGATATCTCGGTCGGCTACGCCCTCCTGCTCGGCCTGCGAACCGGCAACTACGTCCCCGGTTCCATCGAGCGGGACTATCTCGCCCGCATAACGGCACGCCCCGCCTACGCCCGGGCGATGGAAAGCTGCCAGGCCACCAAAGCCTGGGCGGCAAGATCGCCGGGATTGATGGAGAACAAGTGACCGCGCCAGCATTCACCTGCATGCGTCTCCAACGCCGGCCGGAATGACGGGTTAGTCGGTGAACATTGGTCCTGGTACTCTATTATCTTCTCTATTATCTTCGGCACTCTTTCCGCTCCAAGAATTTGGCGATTTGATGCAAATTACCGAAACGTTTCGCACGCGCCCATTAGTGTTATGTATCATGTCGCGGAATTCGAGGGAATTTCGCTTTCCAGGCGAAGAGGTGACGATCAGCCGGCGGGGAGGCGCCTGGTTCTGGAGCCTGTCGCCGACAGCTGGGAATGGCTCGACGGCATAGGCGGAAAGCTAGACAGCGATTTCGCCGAGGCCGTGAAGGAGAAGCCGGCACCGCAGGAGCGGCCCGAGATCGAAAAGCTTTTCCGCTGATGCGCTAGCTGCTCGACTCCAATGCCGTCATCGCCATGCTCAACGATTCACAAAGCCGGGTGGCGCGGCGCGCGCGCCAGGAAAGCCCCGCCGATGTCGGCGTGTCCGCCATCATCATTCACGGCCAAAAAATACCGGAGGCATCAGATAGTTTTCCTGCGCGTGTCCCGGCATCTAACGATGTTCTTGCACGGCCCAGACACGAAGCTATGATCGTTGAACCAATCGAAGGCAGGGGGCTGGCATGTTTGAAATCGCCAAACCGCAGAGAAAAGGGAGCGAACTGCGCATTCGACTCCTGATCGGTGCTGTGATTGCATCGGTCGTGTTGGCAATCCTGGACGGCATCTTGCGTGAAAAATTATACAGCGCTGGTGCTGACCGTCCGCTTATCGAGATGATCACGACCCGGGTAATGGATTTCCGCTTTCTCGCAGACCAGGCGATTTACGCCGCGACCGTTTTTACTGTCGGCGCCAAGTTCATCGAGATGCGGACCGTGATCACGATCGGGTTCGACAAACTCAACGCCGGGAAGATGGTCGTCAAAGGCCCAGACGAAGATAACATCGTATGGATAGGACACCGATACGGCACGCAGTTCGAAGCGCAAGCCGTTGCAAGCGTGATCGGGGAGCGCCTCAAGGAGCGCGGTGGCGTAACTGCACTAACGCGGCCAATCCTGCACGACACGAAGTGGGAAGTGTTGCTCCTGGCACAGAATTACCAAAGATCAAGCGGATGATGACAGAGAAGGGTGGCGGCACCGACACACACAACGGTAATGGCGCATCGCTTGCCAAGGCCCTTTTTGCGTGCTAGGGTCATGAGACAATAAGGGGGAAATCTCAATGGACAGGAATAGAACTTGCAAATTAATGGCGATGGCTATCATGGCATTGCCGTTTGCCGCTTCCGCACAGACTGTTGGGCGTGCCGCCGTCGGCAAATCAACACAGCAATCTCCCGGCGCGTCCATGCCGTCCGTTCATGCGCGTGGACGGGTTGATATATTAGTGCACGCCGGGGCGTCTGCGAATTTAGTACCCGGATACAGCAATATTGACAAAAAGGGCAACATGAATTGCGACGACCCGAGCGGTTGCCTGATAACGATAAGCACGGAATTTGTCATAACGGGGTCTACTGGAGCACTCTACGAGGTATGCACGCTTGTTGACGGGCAAGCTGCCCAACCGCCGTGTGAGGATGATCAACAACAATATTTCACAAGCACGACTTTACAAAGCATAGTGGTCGCGGCGGGCAAACACACGGTGCAGACCCAATTTTATGACGAAGGGCAGAATGGGACGCTGGGCGGTTGGGAAATAAGTTACACGCAGTATCGCCTAGGGAACGACGATTAAGGCATTTCGGTGGTGGCTTAATGAGGGTATCGGGGAGGGTATCGGCGACAGGATTCGTAATCCGCGATCACAGGGCGTGCGCTTGCCGAACAAGTTTCGCTTTCCGGGTAAGGTAGTAACGATCAGCCGGCGGGGAAGTGCCGTGGTTCTCCAGCGTGAAACAAGACCGTTACTTACGAATCTGATACGTCAATCAAGGCTCGAATGCTCGCCGCAAAGCGACCGGCCTCTGCAACTGCCGCAGACGCGCGTTCCGGGCTGACCGACGAACCAGTACCCGTCTCGTAGTCGGCGATCGATTTCAGATTGTAAGCCGTGGAGAGAAAACTTCGCAGACCGTCGTCGAGATGACCGGCACCTCGTGTAAGCCGTAGAAACTCAGCCTGAACGCCCTTGTGGGTCTTTGCGGATTTCCCGGTCCGTTCAAAGAGAAGCGCCTGGGCGGCATGGAACCCGGCGAGATAGGCCTCCCGGCCGGCATCCTCGAAAAGACCGACATTCAACATCGTGCCTGCACGCACTAGCAGGTCGTCCGCCTTGGCGAGAAAGCGCTCGGCTTCAGGTGTCATAGATCGACGCCATCGGCACGGACTTCGTGCATCAGCGGCGACCGCTCTGCGTAAGCCGTCGAGAGATAGGGCTTCGCGTCCAGAAAGGCCCCTGTCTCGTCGAGCAAGTCGACGCGCAATCGGGCAAGCCTGTCCAGTTCGGCCCACCGATCGTCCATGCTGTGAAGGAACACAGCTACGTCGTAGTCGGAATCGGCGCTCGCATCGCCCCGCGCACGCGACCCGAAAAGGACAACGCGCGACAGGCGCTCACCATAAAGCTCCTCCAGAGAACGTCGCAGCCGTGTCAGCAGCGGGTCGGAATGGGCACAGGGTTTCATATGGTCGGCTTAGCATATTCCTGTGCGAATGTCAGAAAACCGATGTGGGGACGAGCGTTCGAGTGGGGCGCTTGCCCAATCGGGCTTCCCAACACCGTACTCCTCTACGCATAGCGAGCGAACGCAGGTCCTGCCACGGTATTCCCCAAAGGTGGGGAATGATGGACCAGGCACCAGATTACTAGATTACCGCAGGTGATGGCGCACGGCAGCACAGTCACGCTCAAACTCGCAGAGGTCGGCTGAGTCGAAAGTCACGGATGCTACCTCGCGCCAGTTAGATCGCGGAACCCTCAATAATTAATTTTATTTATACATCAGTCATCATTGGCCATGAGGACGCAATTAAAGATATATATAATGTCGAGATGTACGCCTCTGAAACGACCGAGGCGATTGCGAACCATCAAAGCCCAACCGTAGTCGTTGTCGACCTGATCGCGGAACACGACCCTGATAACATTTTCGTCGAGGTCCGACCAATGGCTAAGTTCTTCGGCAACCAGCCGGGTAAGCGACAAACGGGTGCCAATCGCGAAAAGATCAAACCGCTCTCGACTCAGACGCTTTGACATCTCACGCGTCACAACCTCAGAAAGTGCCCCGGACGGTTTCGGTTATTTTGGCAGACGCATGCCTCAAAAGAAATCCGGTGACATGGCGAATAGACGGCGCTGTCGTTACGGCGACAGGATACAAATTACGGCGCGCCAAGCCGGCATCGCATTTGTCCGCCGCCCATGGAGCAATTCGCCGCCGGCTCCGCGGGAAATTCAGCTGCTACCCGGATTTCCTGTAGCTCCCGTCATGAAATGCTTTTCCTTCGCCGTTACGGCGCCTTTGACGACTCCGCGCAGCGCGAACATGAAATCGCCGCTGTAGCCCACACAGTCTTCGAGAACAGTCCAGTTGGAACATCCGGTGCCAAGACCGTTGTCCGGATTCTCCCACAGGGCTGCATCGCCGTGAATTTTGCCTGTCAGTTCCCAGCCCATTCGCCGGCGGTGGGGTAATCGACATCGGCGACGACGGAGAGCCAGTAGTGGCCGGCGCCCAGCTTCATCCCCTTGCCGGCAGCACGATGGCGAAGTTGCCGTTCGTGTCCGCGCCCTTCAGATACGTAAAGGCGCCCTTCTGGCGGCCAGGCTTGCCTTCGAAGTCCTTGTAGAAATAGACGTCTTCTCCGGTGGCGACATCGAATCCGTCTCCATTGAAATATTGACCGGGGGCGTCGGCCTCCGTCACCGCCCAGGTCTGACCTCCGGGAACCACAAAATCGTCGGCCCCCGCGCTATTGCAGGTGGGCGAGAAGGAGCCGCAGGTGAAATTGGCCGACAAAACGGCGACGCCCTCGTCCTTGCGGTTCTGATGTAGAGGACATCCCTGGTCGCCAGGGTTCGCAGCTGCATGGCTTTGCCTTTGACCGAGAGAAGCGGCACCGGCCAGCCGGCGAGAGCCGGGCCGGCCGCGAGCGCGACGAGCGATGCGGCCGCGAAGTGCCATCCTGTTCATGACGTTTTCCCCTGTGAGCGGCGGCGTCCGTCGCGCGGGCTAGCACGGTTCCTGACTGCGATGGCCCCCGCTGCCACGTAGACCGGTAACAGTGCCTGCCATTTACCCTCTCTGGGGGCGAAAGCGCCTACATACCGAACGAGTTGACGGAACAACCGATATGGTCTAGTCGTAACCTGCTACACTCAGGAGACGGCGATGACCGACATGCATGCGAAGACTTACGGGGAAATTCGGGCGGACCAGCCCATTCGGGGGCCGATCGGGCGGCGGCGGAAGACGCTGCGGCATCATTTCTGCGACGGGATCGACGCGGCGGTGAAGGCCGAGCCGGACGCATTCGCCAATACCAGACCGCGAACGATGCTGGGCCTGATGGTTCACAGCCTGGTGCGGGGCGCCGCCACCGGGCGCTGCGATCAGGTCAAGCTCGTGGTCTTCTTTCTCGACGAAGCCGAGCGGCGGCGCGGCGTGGTGGAGCACATCGTGGCGCCCGATGGCGATTCTCAGGGAAATTTGGAGCCGAAATCGGCGCTCCAGCCGCAATGGGACTGGAGCGAAGACGGCGCATGGGATTCGACCATGCGCACGGACGATCCGAAGGTGCGCGAGGAAGCCGAACAGGAAGAGGCGCGCGCCGAGGCGCTGAGGGAGGAAATCGGCGACCGCTTCCATCGCGCGCTCGAAGCCGAACGGATCAATACCGAACGCCGCGTGCGGATGGAGCTGGAACGGGAAGGCAGGAGTGCCGTGCCGGAAACGGCCGCTGCGCCATTCTCAGGGAATAATTCGCCCGCTGCAGCATTCTCAGGGAATATTCCACCCGCCGCGGCGCGAGACCCCCATGCCGGCACGGTGCGGATCGGGGGACGGATTGTGGATGTCTAGATGCGACGGAGAGTGGAGAAGGAGAAAACCGCAGAGACGCAAAGACGCGGAGTGAAAAACTGCGCGCGAATGCGCGCCACCTTTCCTCTGCGTACTCTGCGCCTCTGCGTTTCAACCCAGGCTGCCCGCGGCGTTAATAGGCTTCGCGCGGAGGTGAAACGGTTCGGGATCATTTTCCCTGATGCAGGGAAAAAGCAGGGAAACGGAAAAACGATGGGTACAAATTCCGTTCAGGTGACAGGAGTAACTATCATCATGCTCTATTTGAAATAGCGTTCCAGGGATCGCGCCGTGGGCTGATCTCTACAAATTACGAAGCTTGCGCCGGATCCCTACGCTGCTCCGCAGCAGCGAAGGGTGGTGGGCCCGGCAGGACTCGAACCTGCGACCAGAGGATTATGAGTCCCCCGCTCTGACCAGCTGAGCTACGGGCCCATCCCGGCTCGATCATAGGGCGCGGGCCGCCACCAACAGCCTATGATGACCTCGATGGGAGGAGAGACGCCGATACTGCCGATGGCAATCAAGCCGCGGGGCGGCCTGCCCGCCGTGCCTCCCGCGCCCCGAGGGGAGCAGGTGCGGTCGAGGGCGCGCGGCCTGGCCACGCTGATCGCCGGGTTGGACAGCGGGGTCATCGATCATCGTTCGGCCGAGCTGGCCGCCATGGTGGTGGTGGTGGAGGGCCGGGTCATCGACGCCATCGCACAGACGCCTCAGGCGGTGGTCAAGGGCGTCGAGGTGCTGGACGAGCTGATCGAGGTCCACGTGGACGCGCTCCAGGTGATCCGGGTCGAGCCCCGGCTCGCCCATGTCCTGCCCGCCTACTGGCGCGCCCCCGGCGCCGCACGTGAGATCGTCCGGTCCTTCATCCGTCCGGGGCGCCGGGGCGCGATCGCGGTCGCGGCCCCCAGTGGCACCGGTGTGCTGCTGTTCGATGAGAACGGCGTCGTCGCGTCATATCGGGACGGCGAGCAAAAGCCAGGCAGCGACGCGCTCGACGAACTGCTGGCCGATCCCGATGTGGTGCTGTCGGCACGCACCGACGCCCCGGCGGCGGCACCCCCCTCTCAGGACAACGGCCGCGCGGCCTCGGCCGCGCCCGGACCGCCCCAGCCGGCCCCGCTCCCGCAGCGGCCGCTGCCCGGACCGCCGCCGATGCCTACCCAGGGACCGACCGCGGGCGCGGCGCCGCAGCAGG